>NZ_BDLN01000001.1:1095423-1103794 GCF_001950375.1 Rhizobium sp. TBD182
CGCCATCGACTCCGTGCAGGCACCTGCGCCGGCCTCTTCCGGGATCATCGACGTCGATCAATTTACCAAAACGCTTGCCGCGAGACCGAATACTAGCTTAGGCATCGGCCATGCCAGCACATTGCTCAACGGCGCTCACGGAGAGCCGATGCGTAACCTGCTTGAGCCGGGTCGGCAGTCGTTCGGGATTATCACCGATGCCGGATATGACAATGGCGCCGGCACCAAGGGCGGTTTTGGCATTGCCGATATCGGCTACGGTATCGGCCTGGAAGGCGGCGCGACTGCACGCCTTGCCTTCGGCGGCATTTACAACGATTTCGATATCGATACAGGCGGCAACAGCATCTACAAAGGAAGCTATATCGCGCCAGAAATCAGCATGCCGATTGCCGGTAATCTCTTCGCCACCATCGGCGGCTATTATGCGCCTGGCGAAATGTCCATCGAGCGCGGTTATCTGAATGGCGGCGCGATGGATTATTCACACGGTAAAGCAGATCTCGACACCTGGGCGGCAAGACTGCGCCTCGACTGGCTGAATGCCGCGACAATTGCGGACTGGCGTCTGACGCCCTATGGCAGCCTGACCTATGCCACTGCGAAGATGGAAGGTTACACTGAAAGCAACGGATCTTTTCCCGCGAGCTTCGATGTAACGCGCGAGCACTCTACAGTCGTTCGTGCCGGTTTGGATGGCATTACGGATCTGACCGATACGGTTCGCCTGCTTGCGCGTGCGGAGGCGGCTTACCGTTTTGAAGAAGAAACGGCGGGGGCCTCGGGATCGATCCTCGGGCTGTCCGGCTTTCGTTTCGGCGGCCAGGAAATCGACCAATTCTGGATGCGGGGCGGGCTTGGAGCAGAGTTCGATGTCGCCGGCGGAACCGCGTCGCTGAACGTCAACGTCACCACGCAAGGGGAAGACCCGGCCGTGTGGCTGCGCTCAGGATGGAAAGTTGCTTTCTGAGCGGCGGCCGCGGATCAAACATTCATATCAAACACCAGAAGCCCGGCCAGACCGCCATCGGTCAGCGAGACCAGACGTTGACCGACTTCCATGTGTTGCGGGTGCGCCAGATATTCGTCGCGGGCCTCCGGGCTGTCCAACGTTACGATGAAGCCATCGACGAAACCGCCATTCAGGCCTTCCGGCGAAACGTTCTGGCCGTATTTCACGTCGATTATGCCGGGTATCACGTCCTTGAGGGCCGCAATTGCTTCAAACACCGCGTGTTTTTCAGAGGATGCCGTTGCAGCCTTGAACCGTAGAAATACACAATGCAGGATCATCTGAATGTCTCTCCTCCGCTGGAACATTGTCCAACTGTTTGACGACAAGATAGATCGGGTTTCAGTTTTCACAATCCCTTATCACGGTTGGGCCGGATCAGGGCCGAATGGAAGAAATCAGACTTCCGTTACCGGCGTTTGAAGGGCTCCATGCCCTTGCGTGCCAATTCGTCGGCGCGCTCGTTTTCCGGGTGGCCGGCATGGCCCTTGACCCAGTGCAGCGTCACTTTATGGCGCTCCTGCGCAGCCTCCAGCGCCTGCCACAGCTCCACATTCTTGACCGGCTTGTTATCGGCGGTTTTCCAGCCCTTCTTTTTCCAGCCGAAAATCCACTTGGTGATGCCATCCTTGACATAGGCGCTGTCGGTATAGAGATCGACTTCGCAGGGACTTTTCAGCGCGTTGAGCGCCGAGATGGCCGCCAGCAGTTCCATGCGGTTGTTGGTGGTATCAGCCTCGCCGCCGGACAATTCCTTTTCGGTCTCGCCATATCGCAGCACAGCACCCCAGCCGCCCGGACCGGGATTGCCGGAGCAGGCGCCGTCGGTAAAGATATCGACATGTTTCATTCGCCAACCAGCCCGTATTCGGCGACATGGCTGATGGAGCGGTGGAACCGCAGCTTGCGCAGATATTCCAGCGGGTCTTTCTTCACCACCAGCGCGCCCGCCGGCGTCGTCAGCCAGTCATAGAGGCGGGTCAGGAAGAAGCGCAGCGCCGAGCCGCGTGCCAGAAGCGGCAAGGCATCCAGTTCCGCCTCGCTCAACGGACGCACCGACTGGTAACCTTCCAGCAGCGCCTTGCCCTTGGTGACGTTGTACGCACCATCCTTCTCGAAGCACCAGGCATTGAGGCAGATCGACACGTCATAGGCGAGCAGGTCGTTGCAGGCGAAGTAAAAATCGATGAGGCCGGAAAGCTCGTCACCGAGGAAAAAAACGTTGTCCTGAAACAGGTCCGCATGGATGACGCCCGCGGGCAAATCCTTCGGCCAATGGGCGGCGAGATAATCGATTTCCGGGCGGATCTCTTGCTTCAAGCCCTTCTCCACCTCGTCGGCGCGGTCTTCAGACTTGTACCACAGCACCTTCCAGCCATCGACGGAGAGTGCATTGGGGCGCTTGATCTCGAACCCATCACCGGCAAGATGCATGGCGGCCAGCGCCTTGCCGACTTCCCGGCAATGTTTCGCTTCCGGTTTTCGCAGCCACATGCCTTCAAGGAAGGAGATCAGCGCTGCCGGGCGACCGGACAATTCGCCCAGCAATTCCCCGTCCTTGCGCGGCAGCGGCAAGGGGCAGGACAGACCCTTGGCGGCCAGATGCTGCATAAGACCGAGGAAGAATGGCAGATCGGATTTTTCCACGCGCTTTTCGTAAAGCGTCAGGATCAGCGGATCCTTCGTCGTATGCAGCAGGAAATTGGAGTTTTCAACGCCTTCGGCAATGCCCTTATAGGATGTGAGGCTGCCAACGTCGTATTGTATGAGGAAATTCCTCAGATCATCTTCGGTGATGTCCGTATAAACTGCCAATTTCAAATCTCTTGATGAAGGATGGAGTGAAAATCTGAAGAGGGGATGACATATGCGCGGTGGGAACCACTCACATATCTCGCCATCCCGGTCTAGGCGCCAGTGGCGGCTTTCGGTGGCAGGGCATTGCTGGCATTGCCATTCACGAAAGCCATATCGTCCGTCGTCAGCTCGATGCTGCGCAGTTCGCGGTTGACGAGGAAATGTTCCGTTTCCTCCACCGTGACGGCCAGATCGAGCGTCGTATCGAAACGCGCCTTGAAGGCTTCGATGATCTCATCAACGATGACCTCCGGCGCGGAAGCGCCCGCCGAAAGACCGACGGTGCGGATATCGCCGATCGCATCCCAGTCGATTTCCGCCGCACGCTGCACCAGAACTGAATGTTTGGCGCCAGCGCGCAGCGCCACTTCCACCAGCCGCTTCGAGTTTGACGAATTGGGCGCGCCGACCACGATGAAGAGATCGCAGCCGGGGGCCGCCTGCTTCACCGCATCCTGACGGTTGGTGGTGGCGTAACAAATGCTGTCGGCGGCGGGCGCCTGAATGGCCGGGAAACGTTCCTGCAACCGGGCAATAACGCCTGCGGTATCATCGACAGACAGCGTTGTCTGGGTAACGAAACCGAGGTTTTCTCGGTCCACAGGTTCATAGGTGCCGGCATCCTCCACCGTCTCGACCAGCGAAACGGTACCTTCGGGCAGCTGGCCCATGGTGCCGATGACCTCAGGGTGACCGGCATGGCCGATCAACACGACATGGCGGCCGAGGCGCTGGTGGCGCATGGCCTGCTTATGGACCTTGGAGACCAGCGGGCATGTGGCATCGAGATAAAACAGGTTGCGCGCCTGCGCATCCTCCGGCACGGATTTGGGCACACCATGGGCGGAAAAGACCACCGGCTGCTCGCGATGCTCGGTGGGGATTTCGTGCAGTTCCTCGACGAAAATCGCGCCCTTGGCTTCCAGCCCCTCGACCACATATCGGTTATGGACGATTTCGTGGCGGACATAGACCGGCGCGCCATAGGCTTTCAGCGCCAGCACGACGATCTGGATCGCCCGGTCCACGCCCGCGCAAAAGCCGCGCGGTCCGCACAGCCTTATCGTCAAAGGGGGTTTGGAAACGGCGATGTTCATTCGTGCTCCTTGGCGTGCGCCTTGCCCTTGCCCGGTAGCCAGCCTTACCGGACAGGGCGCGCGTTATTCACCTTGCGCCTTACCGTTCCGGAAATAGGCAAAACCGGCGACGATGACAAGGGCCGCCGCCAGACCATACCACGTTATCGCATATTGCAGGTGATTGTTGGGCAAATCTATCAGCGTCACGCCGCCCTGTGGCCAGCCGCCGGGGTTCGGCGCATCGTCGGCATCCACGAACAGGTTGACCAGCCTGTTGGGCGGGATATCGGTGCTCGACGCCATGGCCGCCAGATCCTTCCAGTAGAAGATGTTCTTGGCGATATCGTTATCCGGCAGCAGGGAAGACGGTTTTGCAACGAGCGGCGCGCGCGCCAGTCCCTTGATCTCCACCTCGCCAGCGACCTGCCCTTCAGGCCGCTTCGTTGCCTCCTTCATCTCAAACGGCACGAAGCCGCGATTGACGAAGAGGATACGGCCATCGGCAAGCGACAGCGGAGTATAGATGTAATAGCCGGTTCTGCCCTGGTGGGTGGCGAAGAAATGCCGCTCGCGGGCATGATCGAAAACGCCGGAAACGTTGACCCTGCGATATTCAATTTCGCCGCCGCTTTTGGCAATGGCTTCGATCTGCGAGAGCGTGGCCGGACTTGCGTTGCGCCGCGCCTCGATATCGGCAATCAGCGCTTCTTTCCAGTAAAGCCGCTTCACCTGCCATGTGCCTAGCCCGAGAAGGATGGCAAGTGCCAAAAGGACGAGCGGCGCGGCAAACCAGATGCGTCTTTCCGCCGCCTTCATGTGGGAAACCTCATTCACGATCAAGCCTGCCTTCGCTTGCATTGTTGCGGTATTGCAGCGCAATCATGATGCCCTTCATCTTGCGCAGCAGCACGAGGGAGACGATCACCGCAAAAGGCAACCAGAGCATGACATGCACCCAGACGGGCGGCGCAAAACGCTGATCGAACCAAAGCGCCAGCCCGACGACAAGGAAACCGACGATCAGCATGACAAAGACGGCCGGGCCTTCACCCGCATCGGCAAAGCCGTAATCCAACCCGCAAGCACTGCATGCGGGTTTCGGGGTCAGGAAGCCGTCGAACAGCCTGCCATTGCCGCAACGCGGGCAGCAGCCCTTCAGCCCGACTTTTATTGGGTCCACCGGCGCAAAGCCGCCGTTTCCGGGTTCAGACATGATGGCCTCTCGCCTTGGGCCGGTTAAACCTCCGTCCGGCCCGCCTGTTTAAACACAAAGGGCGGCAGATGCCGCCCTCCGAGTCAGAAAACAAACCGCATCACTCCGCCAGCGGCGCGCCCCAGCCGCCCCAGATGTAGATCGCGAAGAACAGGAACAGCCAGACGACGTCAACGAAGTGCCAGTACCAGGCAGCCGCTTCGAAGCCGAAATGCTGTTTCGGCGTGAAGCCGCCGGCAATGGCGCGCAGCAGGCAGACCAGCAGGAAAACCGTGCCGACGAAAACGTGGAAACCGTGGAAGCCGGTCGCCATGAAGAAGGTCGCGCCATAGATCGAGTTCTTGAAGTCGAACGGGGCGTGCATGTATTCGTAAACCTGCACGGTCGAGAACAGGACGCCGAGGGCAACGGTGAGGACGAGACCGGTGATCAGCCCCTTGCGGTCATTGTGCAGCAGGGCATGGTGCGCCCAGGTGACGCAGGTGCCCGACAAAAGCAGGATGACGGTGTTGTAGAGCGGCAGGTGCCAGGGATCGATGACCTCGATGCCCTTTGGCGGCCACTGACCACCGGTATATTCGAGGCGGGACGCCTGAATGGCCTCGTGCGGATAAAGGCTGGCATCGAAATAGGCCCAGAACCACGCGACGAAGAACATCACCTCAGAGGCGATGAACATGATCATGCCGTAACGCAGGTGAAGCGAAACGACGCGGGTATGGCTACCCTCATTGGCTTCCTTGATCGTGTCTGCCCACCATGCGTACATGGTGTAAAGCACGATGACGAGACCGATATAAAACAGCCAGGGATTGGCCAGTTCCATGCCGAACAGCTTGAAGGAGCCAGCCGACAGGTAACGCATGTAACAGACGCCGCCGAAGGTCAGAATGAAGGCGCCGATCGAGGCCAGAAGCGGCCAGGGGCTTGGATCTATGATGTGGTAGTCGTGGTTCTTCTGATGCGTATCTGCCATGTGTGACAATCCCCTGGTATCTCTTCCCAGACCCGGCCCTGCTCAAAAGGCCCGAGTCTCCTCTCACAATTTGCTTTCGCCAGATTCAGTCTTTACCGGCAAGGACGCAACCGGTTTTTCGGTTTTGGCCGGATAAAACGTATAGGATAGCGTCAAAGTATGAATGTTCTTCGTTTCGCGCGCCGTGGCGATATCCGGATCGATGAAAAACACCACCGGCATTTCGAGCGTTTCGCCCGGCTGAAGCGTCGTTTCAGTGAAGCAGAAACACTCCACCTTGTTGAAATAAGCGCCTGCTTCCATGGGCGTGACGTTAAAGACCGCCGTGCCCGTGGTTGCCACCGCTGAGCGGTTCGTCGCCTTGAAATTGATCTGTACCGTTTCGCCGATTTTCGGCGTGACCAGCTTGTCGACCGGGCGGAAATCCCAGTTGAGGCCATTCGACGTATTGGCGTCGAAGGTGACGTTGATGGTCTTGTCGAGAATGACGTCGGAATATTGCTCGACGCGCTGGGTCGTGCCGTTATAGCCAGTGACGCGGCAGAACAGGCTGTAGAGCGGAACGGCGGCATAGGCCATGCCGATCATAGCGCAGAAAAACACGAGACAGAGCACGAGGATGGAGCGATTGCTCACCCGCTGCGTGCCGGCCGTTGCCTTGTCTGCCCCGATATTTGCCCCAGTATTCGCCATGTCCCCCTCCTCTCCTCCGATCATGCCCTCACTGTCAGGCCGTCAATGCGAACCGATCTTGATGATGGTGATGACGTAAAACAGCACCACCAGACCGGCGAGCAAGACGCCGAGCGCGACGTTGCGCCCGCGCCTCGATTTTTTCTGCGCCGCGCTCAGTTCCACGGTTTCCATCAAAAAACTCCCGAAATCACGGCTTTCAGGGCCGGAGCGAAATGATCGGCCAAAAGGCCGGAGAAGATGGCGAAGAGGTAAAGCACCGAATAGGCGAACATCTTCTTGGCGGGCAGCATTTTTTCGTCACCGTCAGGCATGCGCCGGACATCGAGCGAACAGTACACAAAGATCGCGCTCAGCACGGCGGCGAAAATGCCATAACCGAGGCTCGCCAGACCGGTGAAATACGGCGCGACCGCAACTGCAGCCGTCAGCACTGCGTAAACGATCATCTGGTTCTTGGTGGAGCGCTCGCCCGCCACGTTCGGCATCATCGGAATGCCGACGGAGCCGTAGTCGCGCATCTTGAACAGCGCCAGCGCCCAGAAATGGGCTGGTGTCCACAAGAAGATGATGAGGAAGAGGATGACGCTATCAAGCGAAACGCCGCCGGTGACGCAGGCCCAGCCAAGCATGGGCGGGAAAGCGCCGGCAGCACCACCAATGACGATGTTCTGCGGTGTCGAGCGTTTCAGCCACATCGTATAAACGACGGCGTAGAAGAAAATGGTGAAGGCGAGCAGTCCGGCGGAGAACCAGTTGACCGCAAGCCCGAGGATGACCACCGAAAAGGCCGAGAGCGTCAGCCCGAAGGCCAGCGCCTCGCCAGGTGTTACGCGGCCAGACGGGATCGGCCGCTTGGCGGTGCGGCTCATCACGGCGTCGATATCTGCATCGTACCACATGTTGAGCGCGCCGGATGCGCCGGCACCGACGGCAATACAGAGAATGGCGATGAGGCCGAGGACCGGGTTGATGTGGCCCGGCGCCAGCACGAGGCCCGCAAACGCCGTGAAGACGACGAGCGACATGACGCGCGGTTTCAGCAACTCGAAATAATCGCGCGCGCCGGCTTCCGAAAGTTCGGAGCTTTCCAGGCCAAGCATTTCGCGATTGTCGATGACGGTCATTTCGTATCCTGTTTTTCTTCAGATGCCGCTTGCCGCGGCATCCCTTGCACCAGCCCGAAAACAGAGTGTCGTTTTCGGCGTGCACGGTGCGTCAATTCATTGGTCCGAACGTTCCGGCACGGGCAGCACCGGGGTCAAAGACCCGATGCCATGCGCCTGGCATATCGCCACGCCCGTTCCGTCGCCCTGCTGCGTCTGCCCATTCATAGTGGCAGTACTTGGCTTTTATCATGTCGCACGAAAAGCTTCGCTTGGACAAAATGCCTCACGCAGCAGCAGATTCCGTCCGCCTCAAGGGAAACGGCGCGGATAAGCCCACACCATCCCCTCTTTTCAGCTTCCGGAGTTCGCAAGCCCTGCCCGCACTCCGGTCCGGCATTCAGCGAATGCGCGGAAGCTGTTCCCACTGGTGGT
>NZ_BDLN01000001.1:1103804-1150963 GCF_001950375.1 Rhizobium sp. TBD182
GGCGGCGGAGAGGACAGCTGCCATTCGAGCGTCGTCGCACCTTCACCCCAGGGATTGTTGCCAGCGATCCGCTTCTTGGCGAAGGCTTCCCAAACACCGAAGAGGAAGATCAACACGGCAACGGCCGAGATATAGGAACCATAGGAAGACACCAGGTTCCAGCCGGCATAGGCATCGGGATAATCGATGTAACGACGCGGCATGCCGGCAAGGCCGAGGAAGTGCTGCGGGAAGAAGATCAGGTTCACGCCAACGAACATCACCCAGAAGTGCAGCTTGCCGATGAACTCGTTGTACATGTAGCCGGTGATCTTCGGGAACCAGTAATACCAGCCGGCGAAGATCGCGAAGACCGCGCCGAGCGACAGAACGTAATGGAAGTGCGCCACGACGTAGTAGGTGTCGTGCAGCGAACGGTCGAGACCGGCATTGGCGAGCTGGACGCCGGTAACACCGCCAACCGTGAACAGGAAGATGAAGCCGATTGCCCAGACCATCGGGGTCGAGAAGGTCAGCGAACCACCCCACATCGTCGCGATCCACGAGAAGATCTTGATACCCGTCGGCACCGCGATGACCATGGTTGCGAAGACGAAATAACGCTGCGCTTCCAGCGAAAGGCCGACCGTGTACATGTGGTGCGCCCACACGATGAAGCCGACAGCGCCGATGGCGACCATGGCGTATGCCATGCCGAGATAGCCGAAGACCGGCTTCTTGGAGAAGGTGGACACGATGTGGCTGATGATGCCGAAGCCGGGCAGGATCAGGATGTACACTTCCGGGTGGCCGAAGAACCAGAACAGGTGCTGGTAGAGGATCGGATCACCGCCGCCTTCCGGCGAGAAGAATGCCGTGCCGAAGTTACGGTCGGTCAGAAGCATGGTGATGCCACCAGCCAGAACCGGCAGGGAAAGCAGCAGCAGGAATGCGGTGACCAGAACCGACCAGGCAAAAAGCGGCATCTTGTGCAGCGTCATGCCCGGAGCGCGCATGTTGAGGATGGTGGTGATGAAGTTGATGGCGCCAAGGATCGACGACGCGCCGGCAACGTGCAGCGAGAAGATCGCAAGATCCACTGCCGGTCCCGGCATGCCGTTGGTCGAAAGCGGCGGATACATGGTCCAGCCGCCACCCACGCCGTAACCGCCCGCCGGACCTTCGACGAAAAGCGACAGGAGCAGCAGGATGAACGCCGGAACGATCAGCCAGAAGGAAATATTGTTGAGGCGCGGGAAAGCCATGTCAGGAGCGCCGATCATGATCGGGATCATCCAGTTGGCAAAGCCACCGATCATCGCCGGCATGACCATGAAGAAGATCATGATGAGCGCGTGCGCTGTCGTGAACACGTTGAACATGTGCTTGCCGCCGTCGATGGCAGCGTCACCCTCGAAGCCGTAAACCATGGAGGCCAGACCGTGGAAGATCTGGATGCCCGGCTCCTGCAGCTCCATACGCATGACAACCGAAAGCCCGCCACCGATGATACCCGCCATGATGGCGAAGATCAGGTAGAGCGTGCCGATGTCCTTATGGTTGGTCGACAGGAACCAGCGGGCGAAAAAGCCCGGCTTGTGGGAATGATCATGCGAATGATCATCATGCGCGTGCCCATCATGAGCGGATTGACCATGCGAGTGATGATCGTCGTGTGCGGAAGGTCCAGCCATTGTCGTCACTCCAGGTCTCAGTTGGTTTCGTTGGCGGCAACGTCGACCGTGCGCGGAGCGCCATCGACGGAGGCCATCAGTGCCCGGTTCGCGCCGTTCAGATCTGAAGCGGCGGCGGCGTGCCAGGCATTGTACTGCTGTTCGGAAACCACCCGAATGGCGATCGGCATGAAGGCGTGGTCCTTGCCACAAAGCTCGGAACACTGGCCGTAATAAAGGCCTTCCTTCTCCGGCTTGAACCAAGTTTCGTTGAGGCGGCCCGGAACGGCGTCGATCTTAACACCGAAAGCGGGCATGGCGAAGGCGTGGATGACATCCGTAGGCGCCGCCGTCACCAGAAGGCGAACGGTCTTGCCGACCGGAACGACCATTTCATTGTCTACCGCGAGAAGACGCGGGTAGCGGGCCTTGTCCTCCTTGCCTGCAGCTGCACGATCCTGCTCTTTCAGCAGATAGCTGTCGAAGGCGAGCGGCTCGGCGCCCTCGGCAGCCTTGTATTCGTAGTTCCAGAGCCATTGCGTCGCAGTCGCCTTCAGCGTCAGATCAGGGTTTTCCGGCTGCGTCAGCTGCGCGTTCAGAAGATTGAACGACGGGAAAGCGAGGAACAGGAGAATGAGAACCGGCGCAAGCGTCCACACCACTTCGATCGCGGTGTTGTGGCTGGTCTTGGACGGCACCGGATTCTTCGCTGCACGGAATTTCAAGGCGACGATAATGAGCAGCGCAAGAACGAAAAGCGTAACCGGAACAATGAACCAGAGCGTATATTGTTCAAACCAGCGTATTTCGTGCATGATCGGCGTGGCGGCCTCCTGCATGCCCATTTGCCAATGCACCGGCTGATCGGCGTGGGCGCCGACAGCCGTGAGCAGACAGGTCATCCCCGCCAATGCTGCGTAAATCCTATTCGTCACGGTACCCTCTCCCTCACGCGTCTGATCTTGATCAATTACAGACGCAGAATCCATGCTTATGGTACTAACTTCAAACCACAGTTTGTCCTCTGCCGCAATATGCGTAAGGACACGGATGTCAGCCAATTTCACCATTGTTCGTCGCAGCCGAGTTTCCCATGTCCCGTATCCCGCAAGATATTTCAGGTGCGCTTGGCAATGGTCAAAATCCGGCGCAGCCCCTGCTGGCAGCGCTTTTGCAGCAGGCTTCAGCCAACAGGCACCGGCTGCCGCACGGTCAAATCAGGCGCCTGCACCTGGCAACAGGTCCTATTTCCGCCCAACTCGGCTGGAATTGAGGTACCAAGGCTTTTTTTTCCGGATTATGGCGTCAAAATAGCCGCACTGATTCGAATCCCAGAGGTATCCATGCGTCTTTCCCCGCTCGCGCGCACTTTTCTTGCCGCCGCCGGTCTTGCCATCATCGCTCCCGCCGCAGCGGCGCTGGCGCAACAGCAGCCGCCCGGAACGCCGAAGTCGACGCATGGAGCATGGTCGGTGATCTGCGACAAGCCGGCAGGCGCATCCGAAGATCAATGCGCCCTGATGCAGAACGTGATTGCCGACGACCGCCCGGAAGTGGGGCTTTCGGTGGTGGTCCTGAAAACCGCGGACCGCAAGTCGCGCATCCTGCGTATCCTCGCACCGCTTGGCGTGCTTCTGAAGGACGGCATGGAGCTTTATATCGACAACAACAATATTGGCCGCGCCTATTTCACCCGCTGCTTCTCCGAAGGCTGCTATGTAGAGGTCGATATTGACGACGAACTGCTGAAGGTTCTGCGCGCCGGCAAGAACGCGGTTTTCGCGCTGCGTGAATCCGTCGATCAGGATCGTGTCGGTATTCCGATCGAGCTCACCGGCTTTGCCGAAGGCTACGACGCGCTTCCTTAAACAATAAGGTTGAATCCGAGAGACTAAAACTCTACCATGAAAGTATTGTTTTAACTATTTTCGGATATCATGAAATATAGAAAACCGGTAACCCTCCGTCAGTTTTGCGGCGTTTTTCTGGTACTTCTACTATTTGCTTTTGCGGTGAGCTTTGCTCATGAAAGTGGCCTCTTGCCCGATTTCATGGTAGGAAACGCGCAGCCGCAAATGCTGATTATGATTGTCACTGGGAATATTCTGTCGCAGTTCCACTGGGAACGCGTCGTGCCGAATCCGCCTGAGCACTGGGGACGTCTGACGTTGCTGGTTCTTCTCCATAGCGTCCCTGTCTATGTGGCCATGGCTTTTTTCGTGCACCTCATATTCAAGCTGACTTGAGCCAAATCACGCTTTGGCTTGCCACCGACGCCCCACAATCCTACATGCTTGCCAGACACTATTCAGTTTGGAGCCTCCCATGACCAACGACCTTGTAAATCTCTTCGATTGCGACGAGACGCAGTTGCGCAAGCTGGTCGCGGAAGCGCTCACCGGCGCAGACGATGGCGAGTTGTTCATCGAACATGCGCAGGCCGAATCGCTGACCTTCGATAACGGCCGCCTGAAGGGCGGCTCCTTCAATACCGACCAGGGTTTTGGCCTGCGCGCCGTTGCCGGCGAGACCGTTGGATACGCCCATGCGGGCGAGCTGTCGCAGGCTGCGCTGAAGCGGGCGTCGGATGCTGTCGGCGCCGTGACCAGAGGTTATTCCGGTTCCTATGCCGCAGCCCCACAACGCACTAACAAAAAGCTCTATGGCGACGAAAACCCGATCGGCAGCCCGAGCTTCGAGGAGAAGGTGAAACTTCTCACCGATATCGATGCCTATTTGCGCGACAAAGACGCGAATGTCCGACAGGTGACGGCGACGATTTCCGCAAGCTGGCAGGTAGTGGATATTCTGCGCGCCGATGGCCATCGCGTCAGCGATGTCAGGCCCATGACCCGTATCAATATTTCCGTGGTCGCAGGTGAAGGCGACCGGCAGGAAAGCGGCTCCTACGGCATTGGCGGCCGCGTCGGCTTTGGCGATTTCATCACCACGGAGAACTGGCAGCGCGGTGCGGACGAGGCGCTGCGCCAGGCGCTCGTCAACCTGACCGCCGTCGATGCGCCGGCCGGCACCATGGATGTGGTTCTCGGCTCCGGCTGGCCCGGCGTCATGCTGCATGAGGCTGTGGGCCATGGCCTCGAAGGCGATTTCAACCGCAAGAAAACCTCGGCCTTTGCCGGCCTGATGGGCGAGATGGTGGCAGCCCCGGGTGTGACTGTGGTGGATGACGGCACCATCGACAGCCGCCGTGGTTCGCTCACCGTCGACGACGAGGGAACACCGTCGGCCTATAATGTGCTGATCGAGAACGGCAGGCTGGTGGGATACATGCAGGACCGCCAGAACGCCCGGCTGATGGGTGCAAAGGCGACAGGCAATGGCCGCCGTCAGGGTTATGCCTATGTGCCGATGCCGCGCATGACCAACACCTACATGCTGTCAGGCGACAAGACGCCCGAGGAGATCATCTCCTCCGTCAAGAAGGGCATCTATGCCGTTTCCTTCGGTGGCGGTCAGGTGGATATCACATCAGGCAAGTTCGTGTTCGGCTGCACCGAGGCTTATCTCATCGAGAACGGCAAGATCGGCGCGCCGGTGAAGGGTGCAATGCTGATCGGCAACGGGCCGGACGCAATGAAACGCGTCTCGATGATCGGCAACGATTCGAAACTGGACACCGGCATCGGCAATTGCGGCAAGGCTGGGCAGTGGGTGCCGGTTGGCGTCGGCCAGCCGCATCTGCGCATGGACCAGATCACCGTCGGCGGCACGAAGGCGTAGTCCCGGCCTCGAGCCGGAATCCGGCCTACCCGCGTCCGCTTGGCGAGATGAGCCGTTTCAGCCCAAGGACTTGGGCGGGCTGTGTGCCGGATCATGTCCGGCACGAGGTGAGAAAAGCTGTGGCAGGCCGAAAAGTTGAACCTGCTTCAGCCCACAACTCCGCACATGGCTGCCATGATGAGGATTCCTCTGGCAAGTCACCCGGAAGACGATAATATCGCCCCATTACCGCAGGCCACGCCTCCCATAGCCGGGCCTGCGCGGCAAAGGAGACCATGACCATCATACGAAATGCCCTCGTCCCGGAACTAGCCGTCAGCGACTGGCAGAAAAGCCGCGCTTTTTATTGCGACCTGATCGGTTTTCATGTGGTTTATGAGCGCGCCGAAGAGGGCTTTGCCTATCTGGCGCTGGGTGATGCGCAGCTGATGATCGACCAGATCGGTGCGACCCGGACCTTCGTGGCGGAAAATGCAGCGCTTGAATTTCCGCTGGGCCGCGGCATGAATCTGCAACTTGCCGTTCCTTCCCTGCTGCCAATCCTCGCGCGACTTGAGCGGGCCGCAATCGATCTTGTCCTGCCGTCAGAGGAAAAATGGTACAGGCGCGGCACAGTCGAGGTGGGCAACCGGCAATTCATCGTCGCCGATCCGGACGGTTACCTGCTCCGCCCGTTCGAAAGCCTCGGCGAACGCCCCTTCCGGTTCGGTTGAGCCGCCATGCTGCCTTTTCTCCCGCATGCTGTCGTTTTCGACATGGACGGATTGCTGATCGAAAGCGAGACGCTTTATCGCGATTCCTTTCTGGCCGCGTCAGATGAGGGCGGCCACGGAATGCGGGTAGAGACCTATCAGAAGGTCTGCGGCAGCCCGTGGGATGTCATTACCGGCACCATTTTCGCCGATTATGGCGCGGATTTTCCGATCGACAGCTTCCGTGACGCCTGGCTCCGGCATCTTGCCGTGATGATGGCGGAAGGCGTGGCGCTGAAACCCGGCGTCGTCGAAATCCTCGATCTTCTCGACAGGCTTGATATACGCCGCGCCATCGCCACTTCCTCGCGGCACGATTCCGTCACGCGTCATCTCGGCCCCTATGACCTGCTCAAACGTTTCGATACCATCGTCGCCCGCGGCGACTATTCGGAGCCGAAGCCGTCGCCCATGCCATATCTTACTGCCGCAAAACGTCTCGGCATCGATCCGGGCCGTTGCCTGGCGCTGGAGGATTCCTGGCACGGCGTGCGCTCCGCCTCATCGGCGGGCATGATGACGATCATGGTGCCGGATGTCGCGCCGCCGACCGAGGAAATGCGGGAAAAATGCATTGCCGTTTCAACCGACCTTCATGCGGTTGCCGGTCTCCTGCAACAGGCGCCGTTATCAGAGGCATGAAGGCGCGTCACATGCCTTTAGCCATTGGTCTTTATGGTGCCTCACATATAGGCTGGCAGGCCGATCCTGCTCGAATTCAATTGTCGGCACATGCATAGACGGAGCGGCGATGATATCGCTCGCTCTTTCCGCATTTCTGATTACCCTGCGGCAGGTCATGACACCGGTGGCCGCCATTCTCGCAGCTCTGCTCTCTATCGTTTCGCTCTCATAATCGCGGCAGCGACAGAGCCGCAGCGCTAGGGTCGCGTCCCTCCCCGCAAACTGTCATACAGATGGTGTAAAACGCCACTTGCGCTCTATCGATGCTTCGATGTCGAGACCGTTATAATGGGCGAGCAGCAACACGTGACCCAAGAGATCGGCGGTTTCGTCGGCAAGACCGAGTTTCATCTCCTCTTCGCTTCTGCCCTTGCAGCGCCCACGCCCCGTCAGCCGGTTCCAGGCCTGCGTGACCTCACCAACCTCCTCCTGAAGCTTCAGCATATACCAGTCGGGATCGCGGACGATCCCATTTTCCTCGGCGTATTTCTGTGAGGCAGCTTTAAACTGGCGCATCAAGACAGCAAGCATTTGTTCATCCTTTGTTCGTGAGATACAACTCTGATCACGATTCTCCGGCGGCGTCGATTCGAAAGCGTATCGTGCGATAATCAGCTGAAATTTCCGCGACAGGTGCCTGCATGCGGGATAAAGAGGTATTCGAAACCCATGCAGTCACCCATGCCTCTCCTCGATTTTTTTTCGGCTCTCATCACCGCGCATAGTCCGACGCTGCTCGCCATGTTTGCGGGCGCCGCCTTTCTCGCCGGACTTGCCCGCGGCTTTTCCGGCTTTGGTGCGGCCCTCATCTTCATTCCGCTGGCAAGCGCCATTGTCGGCCCGCGCATCGCCTCGGTGGTTCTTCTTGTGGTGGACGGCGTTTTGACGCTCGGCATGATACCGCCGGCCTGGCGCATGGCCGACCGGCGTGAAGTCTTCACCATGGCAGCCGGTGCGCTTGTCGGTGTCCCGCTTGGAACGCTGCTGCTTTCCGGCGGGGATCCGCTCACCCTGCGCTGGATCATTTCCATCGTGGTTGTCGTGCTGCTGTTATTTCTCGTTTCCGGCTGGCGTTACAGCGGCCGGCCGAAAACGCCGCTCACCCTGTTCACCGGGCTTGTTGCCGGGCTGTTTTCGGGTGCGGCGCAACTGGGCGGTCCACCCATCGTCGCCTATTGGCTTGGCGGGGCCCTCAAGGGCGCTTTCGTGCGCGCGAATGTCATTCTCTATTTCGCGATTTCGACCGTGATCTCCGCCACCAGCTATTTTTTTGGTGGCCTGTTCACTGCCGACGTCTTTGTTTTTTTCCTGCTGGCCCTGCCGTTTTACGGGGCGGGTCTTTATGCCGGTGCACGGCTGCACGGGCTTGCCGACGAGGCGGCGTTCAGGCGCATCTGCTACGGCCTGATCGCCATTTCCGCCGTCATCGGCCTGCCGCTATTTGAGTCGCTGCTGAAATAGGCAGGCAAGGACGGCCTGCCCCCTGCAGCTTTCAAGGATACATGCGGACCTTGGACCACGGTTCATCCGGCGTCTCGCGGCGGAATTCGACACGGTCGTGCAGGCGGAACTTGCGGTCGTGCCAGAACTCGATGCTGACCGGGCGAATGCGGAAACCGGACCAGTAGGAGGGGCGCGGAATATCGCCGATCGCATATTTCGCGGTGTATTCGGCAACCGCCTTTTCCAGCGCAAACCGGCCTTCCAGCGGCCGCGACTGCTTCGACGCCCAGGCGCCGATGCGGCTTCCGCGCGGACGCGAGGCGTAATAGCTATCCGCTTCCGCGTCGGTAACGATCTCCACCTCGCCGCGCAGACGCACCTGCCGGCGCAGGCTTTTCCAGTGGAAACACATGGCCGCTTTTTTCTGGCCCAGGATCTCGCGCCCCTTCTGGCTTTCGAAATTCGTATAGAAAACGAAGCCACGATCGTCGACGTCCTTCAGCAGCACCATGCGCACATTCGGCAGGCCGTTTTCATCGACGGTTGCGAGTGCTACCGCGTTCGGATCGTTGATTTCGGAGGCCGTCGCGTCCTTCAGCCATTCGGCAAAAAGCGTGAACGGTTCATTTTCTTCAGTGAAGTCACTGGATGTTAACCCCGTTTCCGACATATTGACTAAAATGCTCCCGAGCTGATTTGGACCCCAGAGATGATCTCTGGCGAAAGATGGTGACCGTCATAGCAAAGTCGAACAGTCGAACAAAGGGCCTCCTTTCATCGGTAGCGGAAGTTTCCGCCATCGTGTCAATGCTTGTGGTGCTGAGCGGATGCGTCAGCCTTGACCTGTTCGGCGGCGACAAGGTCGATCGCTCGCTTTCCACCGCCTCTGTTCCCAACCAGCCCAATAATAACCCGCAGACCGACGACGCGACCATCCGCAATGCGGTCACATCGGCGGATCTCACCAAACTCGCGGAACAGCCCCTGCCCTGGGCCAATGCCGCAACCGGCAGCGCCGGTGTCGTCACCACCATTCACGAAGACAAGTCCAGCGGTTTCGTCTGCCGCGATTTCAAGACGACGCGCCACTCTTTCGAAGGTGTGGCGAGTTATGCCGGACAGGCCTGCCTGTCGGAAACCGGCGAATGGTTACTCACCCGCTTCGAACAGAAATAAACTGTTTACCCTGGCGCGCGGAATTAATCCGGCCGCATGGCAGCGCGCATTCCCCGTAAACAACTGCTTAGCAACTTATTGCCACAGTCGACGTTGTTTGAACCGAGGGCATGCATGCGAATGATCGCAGGCATCCCTTTTCGGAGGGGTTTGTTTCAGGATTGCGCCATGAGCGGCTGCACGTGCCTGAGCCAACGTAACTGGTGTTTCGCATGCGCGATCCGTATTCTATCCTCGGCTTAAAACGTGACGCCCGTCACGAAGACATCAAGGCTGCCTGGCGCACGAAGGCAAAAACCGTCCATCCGGACGCCAATCGCGATGACCCTGACGCGTCGGCGCGATTCGCCGAGGTCGGGCAGGCCTACGATCTTCTGAAAGACCCCAAAAAGCGCGATCTTTACGACCAAGCCCGCAAGGCGGCCGAGAAGAAGCAGCGCGGCGAAACAATCATGCAGCAGCGGGAGGCGGCGCGCGAGGCCGCCGAGCGCGCCAGGGCCGCTGAGAAGCTGATGGAGGAACTGGCCCGTGCGGATGCCCGCAACAGGGCGCAAACCGGCCAGAAAGCCGATGCAAAACCCGAAACGGCCGAAGATATCGTCGAGCGGATTTTCGGCGCCGACGCGCAGAACGACCCCAAGGTGCAGCAGGCAGCCGAAGCGGCGAAAGCCGCAGCCACGGGCGTTAAGGGCGACGCGCCCGGTGCTGGCGAGACCACGCAGACGTCTGCAAGCGAAACCGCAGCCGCTTCGCTCGCCGCCAATCTCTTCAGCGCTCTCGTGCGCCGCTTCCGCCCCCCGCAGACGCCGCCGGAAAAGGCACCTGACATCACGGCGGAAGCCACCGTTACGGTCACCGAACTTCTGGAGCGCAAATGGATCACCGTATCCCTTGCCGACGAACGCGAGGTACGCTTCCAGCTTGAACCCGGCATGACGGACGGCCATGTGGTGCGACTAAAGGGCCAGGGGCTGAAGTTGCCGAACATTGCGCGCGGCGATCTGGCCGTCACGTTGCTGGCGGCACGCGACGACACCTTTTCCCTTCGCGGCTTCGATATTCATACGACGCTGCCAATCTCTCTCAGTGACGCGGTTCTGGGTTGCGAGACGAGTATCCGGACGCCGCTTGGCGAGGAAACCGTCACCATTCCTGCCTGGTCCGGCTCCGATCGCGAGCTGCGGCTTGACGAAAAGGGGCTTGCGGACGGCAAGGGTGGATATGGCGATCTTGTCATCGAATTGCGCATCATCCTGCTCGAAAAGCCGGACGAGAAGGTGACTGACCTCATGCGCCACATGCGCGAAGGCCTTTATTTGTAAAAGTTTTGCGAATAGGCGGGACAACGCACCCTTTGTTACGTTCCCTAACAGTAGATGATCCTCGGCAATCTTGAACAGGATTGCAGCCTATGCCATAGGCAGGATCAATCGAAAGTATCAGGGAGCATACAATGGCTCAGGCATCCGGCCTTATGGCTGGCAAACGCGGCATCATCTTGGGTGTCGCCAATAATCGTTCAATCGCTTGGGGCATTGCCAAGGCTTGCGCGGACGCGGGCGCGGAAATCGCGCTCACCTGGCAGGGCGACGCGCTGAAGAAGCGTGTTGAACCGCTGGCGCAGGAACTGGGCGCCTTCATGGCCGGCCACTGTGACGTGACCGACCTCGAGACGATCGATGCGGTTTTTGCCGGGCTGGAAAAGCATTGGGGCAAGATCGATTTCGTCGTGCACGCCATCGCCTTTTCCGACAAGGACGAGCTGACCGGCCGTTATCTCGACACCAGCCGCGACAACTTCAACCGCACCATGGACATTTCCGTCTTCTCGCTGGCCGCCGTTGCCAAGCGGGCAGAGCCGATCATGAATGATGGTGGTTCGATCATCACGCTCACCTATTACGGTGCCGAGAAGGTCATGCCGAACTACAACGTCATGGGCGTGGCCAAGGCTGCACTCGAGGCCAGCGTGCGTTATCTCGCGGTAGACCTCGGCAGTCGCGGCATCCGCGTCAACGCGGTTTCCGCTGGCCCGATCAAGACGCTTGCGGCTTCCGGTATCGGCGATTTCCGTTATATTCTGAAATGGAACGAATACAACGCGCCGCTGAAGCGCACCGTTTCCATCGAAGAAGTCGGCAAGTCGGCGCTTTACCTGCTGTCCGACCTTTCGACGGCTGTCACCGGCGAAATCCACCACGTGGATTCCGGTTATCACACCATCGGCATGAAGGCCGTTGACGCGCCGGATATCTCGGTGGTCAAAGACTGAGCCGACCGAACTTTGAAACAGGGGTATCGCCTTGCTCGTCTATGTGATCCGGCACGGACAAACGGACTGGAATGCGATACGCCGGCTTCAGGGCCAGAAAGACATTCCGCTCAATGATTTCGGCCGCGCGCAAGCGGTCGGCAACGGCAAGGTTCTGGCGCAAATTCTCGGCGACTCCGCGCGTGATTTCGATTACGTGGCAAGCCCGCTCGGGCGCACGCGCGAGACCATGGAGCTGATGCGCGGAGCGATGGGGCTCGATCCCCACGCATACCGTACCGATGACCGCCTCGTCGAAGTTTCCTTCGGCGACTGGGAAGGCCAGACCCTGCCGGAACTGAAAAAAGAATTTCCCGACCGGGTGAAAGCGCGCAAGGCCAACAAGTGGGACTTCATCCCCCCCGGTCAGCATGCCGAAAGCTATGAAATCCTGTCCTGGCGTATTGGCGCATGGCTTTCCTCAGTCGAGGTGCCGACGGTATGTGTCTGCCACGGCGGCGTGATCCGCTCGATCTTCCGCCTGGTTTCCGGCATGGACAAGGATGAAGCCTCTACGACGCAGATCCCGCAGGACCGGATTTTGAAGGTCGAGATCGACAGGAACAGTGCTGAGTGGATTTCGTGAGGGTATCGATCCTCCTCCGTCATTCCGGCCTCGAGCCGGAACCCGGCCAACCCAAATCTTTAGGCTGAAAAAACCAATCCCGCCACGCAGACGCTCGTCGGCTGGATGTCGGATCACGTCCGGCATAATGGAAATTCTGGAGCTTCCCGACCGGGATTAGAGAGGTCCGCCTCGACAACAGGAGAGCCGAAACCGCAGTTTACTGCACGACCTCGAGATCATCGACCACGCGTTTTCCGTCCACTTCCGTGTAGAAAACAACGACCTTCACACCTGCCTTCAGGCCTTCAAAATTGAACTCTTCCGGCACACGGTAATTCTTGCCGTCGTTCAAGGTAATGGTCAGCGCATTCACGTCGATCTTGCTGATCGTTCCCTCGACATCGACGCTCTGGGCGTAGCTGTTGATAGGCATAAGCAAGTTGGCGGTGGCCAGAAGGGCGGCAATCATCATACGCATCGATCTAGCTTTCGTGAATTTGCGTGAAAACCTTACATGCATGAAGAATTGCCTTTCGAATGTGGCGGAAATTGCCCGCAACCATGACATTTTCGGCCCAATTGATGAACGGATTTTGGATCACGTTCAAGTCGTTAGTGATTTTTACACCGCATTTCCCGGCAATATTGGAAAACCGCGAAACAGCGTGGAAAACACCAGCACCTTTACACTTTTGTCATCTGGAAAACCCTGCGCCGTTTCCGCCGAATCATTCATCCGGCCAGTCGTCAGCCATCGTCACGCCTGTCGTTTTCCGGGCTGCTCGGCGTCGTGAACGCTGCGTCACCGTCTTATCGGACTTGCGATGAAAGAAAGGCTTTTGCCTTGGTCCGATTTTCTACTATGACAAATCCGCTTGTTTTAAACGGCCCCTGTCCGCAGGCGCGCCCTCGTTTTCCGGTCTAGAGAAATATGTCGCATAACAGCTTCGGTCATCTTTTTCGCGTTACCACCTGGGGCGAAAGCCATGGGCCCGCTTTGGGCTGTGTGGTGGACGGCTGCCCGCCCGGTATCCGCTTCACGCTTGCCGAAGTGCAGCACTGGATGGACAAGCGCAAGCCCGGCCAAAGCCGCTTCGTTACCCAGCGCCGTGAAGATGACATCGTCAAAGTCCTGTCCGGCGTGATGCTGGATGAGGACGGCGAGACGATGATAACCACCGGCACGCCGATCTCCATGCTGATCGAAAATACCGACCAGCGTTCCAAGGATTACGGCGAGATTGCCCGCAGCTTCCGCCCCGGCCATGCCGACTTCACCTATGATCTGAAATACGGCATTCGCGATTATCGCGGCGGCGGACGCTCTTCCGCCCGCGAGACGGCGGCGCGTGTTGCCGCAGGCGCAATCGCCCGCAAGGTGGTACCGAGCCTCAACGTGCGCGGCGCGCTGGTGCAGATCGGCAAACACAAGATCAACCGTGACAATTGGGATTGGGACCAGGTCGATCAGAACCCATTCTTCTGCCCCGATCCGGCGATGGTGCCGGTGTGGGAAGAATATCTTGACGGCATCCGCAAGGCGGGATCGTCGATCGGCGCGGTCGTCGAAGTCGTGGCGGAAGGTGTTCCGGCCGGCATCGGCGCGCCGATCTACGCCAAGCTCGATCAGGATATTGCCTCCAGCCTGATGTCGATCAACGCCGTCAAGGGCGTGGAGATTGGCGAGGGATTTGCCTCGGCTGAGCTTTCCGGCGAGGAGAATGCCGACGAGATGCGCATGGGCAATGACGGCAAACCGATTTTCCTGTCGAACCATGCCGGCGGCATTCTGGGGGGCATCGCGACTGGCGAGCCCGTCATCGCCCGCTTCGCCATCAAGCCCACCTCCTCCATTCTGACGGAGCGCCAGTCCATCGACACCGACGGTCGCAATGTGGATGTGCGCACCAAGGGCCGCCACGACCCCTGCGTCGGCATCCGAGCCGTGCCGATCGGCGAGGCGATGGTGGCCTGCACCGTTGCCGACCATTATTTGAGAGATCGTGGCCAGACCGGCCGGTTGAAGTGAGGTAAATCCGAAATGGCCTATGATCAGAAACGTGTCGTCGACGCTATCCGCGCTTTCGAAGCTGGCGAGATCGTTGTCGTGACCGACGACGACGACCGTGAAAACGAAGGCGATCTGATTATTTCGGCGGTTCATTGCACGCCGGAAAAAATGGCGCTGATTGTGCGCCACACATCCGGCATCGTTTGCGCGCCCATGCCGCGTGAGGAGGCAAAGAGGCTGAACCTCAACGCCATGGTGGCGGAAAACGACAGCGCCCACACGACCGCCTTCACCGTCAGCGTCGATTTCAAGCATGGCACGACGACCGGTATTTCCGCGGATGACCGGACCTTGACAGTGCGCAACCTCGCCAACCCGAATGTCGGCGCGTCGGATTTCACCCGGCCAGGCCACATTTTCCCGCTGATTTCCCGCGAAGGCGGCGTGCTGATGCGTTCCGGCCATACCGAAGCGGCCGTCGATCTCTGCCGGCTCGCCGGCCTGCCGCCCATCGGCGTCATCAGCGAGCTGGTCAATGACGATGGCACCGTGATGCGCGGTCCGCAGGTTCTGGATTTCGCCGAAAAACACGGCATGAAGCATGTTTCGGTCGCCGATCTGATCGCCTATCGCCAGCGCAAGGAAACGCTGGTGGAGATGGAATCCTCCTTCACCATCCAAACCCCGTTCGGACCGGCCAAGGCGCATACCTATTCCCTGCCATGGGACCGGATGCAGCATATGGCGGTGATTTTCGGCGATATCCGCGATGGCGTCGATATTCCCGTCCGCCTGCACCCTGAAAACGTTGCTGACGACGTGTTCGGCGACCGCCAGCCGGTGCAGCACTATATGCAGAAGATCGCCGAAGAAGGCCGCGGCGTCATCGTCTATCTGCGCGAAGGTTCTGTCGGCGTCGGCCAGGTGGACGGACGGCGCAAGGCGCGTGATCCCGACGAAGCGCACGCACAGGCCCGCTCCCGCGAAAATGAGTGGCTGGAAATCGGCCTCGGCGCGCAGATTCTCAAAGACCTCGGCATCAGCTCGATCAAGCTGATGACGACCCGCGAGCGCCACTATGTCGGGCTGGAAGGCTTCGGGATCAAGATTTCGGCAACGGATATCGGGTGATTTAGGGACGTCGCGAGGGCGCTTCGATTTGGCGTCCTCTCCGCCCGTCCGGCGTCATCCTCGGTCTTGTGCCGAGGATCTGCAGACGCATCCTATACATTTTCCGTTGCAGATGCTCGGGACAGGCCCGAGCATGACGGAAGAGGCAGTCGCCGGCTCAAGGCGCAACTACACATCCCGCCACCCCTCCAGATAATTCACACTCTCCACCCCCGTAAACTTCGCAAGCCGCGACAATTCCGCGTCTAGTTTCTCGAGCCTTCCTGCTGAGGCGCGCACGCCCGGTTCCAGCCACAGGCGGCGCACATCCAGCGTGCTGCGCTTGCGGTCTGCCTTCATGTCGATACGGCCGATCAGCCTGTCGCCTTCCAGAAGCGGGAAGACGTAATAGCCATATTGCCGTTTCGGCTCGGGTACGAAGACCTCGATACGGTAATAGAAGCCAAACAGCCGCTCCGTGCGGTTGCGGTCGCGCAACAGCGGATCGAAGGGGCTCAGCACACGGACGCGGGACGACGGTTCCGGCAGGTTGGCGACATCGGCGCTGAAATCCGCAAAGGCATAGGACGGACGGGCAGCACCGCCATCGCTTGCGAGAAGCGAGACCTCACACAGTTCGTCACGGTGGCTCTTGACCCAGTCCCTCGCCTCCTGCGGGGTAACGAGATCAAAAAAGGCGGCGATTTCGCCATGGGTGGCAAAACCCAGCCGGGTGAGCGCCTGCCGGCAGGCCCAGTCGACAAATTGCGTATGCTCCACTTCGCTTTCGTGGTGCTCGCCGGGAATGACCCGCTCCGCCAGATCATAGACCTTCTGAAAATTCACGCGGCCGGATATGGCAAGCTTACCGGTGTGCCACAGATATTCGAGTGCGGTCTTGGAAGGATGCCAGTTCCACCAGCCGCCGGACTGATGCCCCTCCTCCTTCAACTCACGCGCCAGAACCGGACCCGTGGCGGCGATGCGCTCCAGCGTCTCGGCGAAAGCCGCATCGAACCCCTCACCATGCCATTTGCGCCAGCGCTCCTGAATGATCGGCTCGCGGCGGCGGAAGCGGTGCTTCCAATAGGGGTAAAATTCGGTCGGCACGATGGAGGCATCATGCGTCCAGTGCTCGAACAGCGCGCGGTCCTTTTCCAGCAGTGCTGTCAGATGTTCGCGCCTGTAGGTCTGGTTTCGGGAGAATATTATCTGGTGATGGGCGCGCTCCACCGTGCCGATACTGTCCACCTGCACGAAACCGATATCGGTAATGAGCTGCAGCAGGCCATCCTTGGAAAGCGCCTTTCCGGGCGGAGAGCAAAGCCCCTGCCGCGCCAGAAAAATCCGCTTTGCCGCTTCGTTTGAAACCTTGATCGTCATAAAGCAGAAGGTATGACGGCTTTTTCAGGATTGCAATGTTCTTTTTTTGTTCTTTGTTTCACTTCTGTTGATGACACGATATAGAACCGGAAAGCGATAGAGGGATGCATCAATCTTGGAAATCCGTTTCGACACCGCAGGCGTCGCCTTCGAGGGCAGGCAGGCTTTACAGCCCGTGTCCCTGACATTGACTGAACGGCGTATCGGCGTGATCGGCCTCAACGGCTCGGGCAAGACCACCTTTGCGCGGCTGATCAATGGTCTGACAAAGCCGACGCGCGGCAAGGTGTCGGTGAACGGTCTCGACACCGTCAAAGATGCGAGAGCGGTATTGCAGGCAGTCGGTTTCATCTTTCAGAATCCGCAGAACCAGATCATCCTGCCGATCATACGCGACGATGTCGCCTTTGGCCTCAAGCGACTCGGTATCGGCAAGACGGAGACAGAAACGCGGGTCAAGGCCGTGCTTGCCCGGCTCGGTATCGCTCATCTGGAAGAACGGCGCGCGCACGAGCTTTCCGGCGGCGAATTGCAGCTGGCGGCGCTGGCCGCCCTGCTGGTCACTGAACCGCAAATCCTCATTCTCGATGAACCGACCAATCAGCTCGACCTCAAAAACCGCGCGATCGTTGAGAAGACAATGGCTGCGCTTTCGCAGGCGCTTGTCGTCATCACCCACGATCTGCCGCTGCTTTCCGGCTTCGATCGCGTACTGGTTTTTCACGAAGGCGAGCTTGTTGCAGACGCCAACCCCGAAGAGGCGGTGGCACGTTATCTGGAGGTTGCGTCGCGATGAAGTCCCTTCATGTCGAAGGCACGGGCTGGCTCTACCGCGTCTCTCCGCGCCTCAAGCTCGTGACGCTGATGGTTTTCAGCATTGCGCTGTTTCTCACCCGCGATCTGCTTTTGCTGGGATGCGCCGTCGTTGTGGCCGCCGCCATTCTGCGCGAGACGCGGCTGCAATTCCGCGAGATCGGCCTGCGGCTACGCCCGGTGATGCTGACCATTCTCCTCGTTGCCGCCTTCAGCTATCTGCTGCTTCCGGTACACGATGCGAGTGTTAATCTTCTGCGGCTGACTGCACTGGCGCTTCTCGCCACCGCCGTCACCATCACCGTCAGCATTTCGCAATTCATGGACGAAATCTCGCTTGCCGCCGCCCCGCTGGAAAGGCTGGGGCTGGTCAAGGCGGCCGATATCGGGCTCGCGGTCGGGCTCGTCGTGCGGTTCGTGCCTGAGATCGTCAATCGTTACCATGCCGTGCGCGATGCGCACCGGGCGCGCGGCCTCCCCGTTCGGCTGGCCACGATCATCGTGCCGCTCGTGATTATGACGTTGAAGGATGCGGATGCCATTGCCGACGCCATTGACGCGCGCGGTTTCAGAGGCCAAAGCTGACGGCAAAACAACCATCCGGAGTTCCCGAGCCATGACGACCCGCGACCTTGTGCTGATCTCGCTGTTTTCCGCCATCATCATCGCACTCGGACTTTTGCCGCCGATCACGCTTGGTTTCATTCCGGTGCCCATCACCGCGCAGTCACTTGGCGTCATGCTGGCCGGTGTCGTGCTGGGGGCGAAACGCGGCACGCTCGCGGTTCTTCTGACCATCCTCATCGCCGCCATCGGCCTGCCAGTCCTCTCAGGCGGACGCGGCGGCCTTTCCATCTTCACCACGCCGACCACGGGCTTCCTGATCGGCTGGATTGCTGCCGCTTTCGTTACCGGCACGCTCTCGGAAAAACTCGTCAATCGCGGCCAGTCGGCTCTGACGCAGGGTATCGGTTTCTTCATCGCCAGCCTCGTCGGCGGCGTGGTCGTGCTTTATGCCTTCGGCATCTCCTATCTGGCGCTGGTGGTCGGGCTCGGGTTTGAAAAGGCGTTCATGGGTTCGCTCGCCTTCATTCCCGGCGATGCGTTGAAGGCCGTGCTTGCCGCACTTGCCGGCCGCGCTGTGATGGTCGGTTATCCGCTTTTGCCGCAGCGCGCTTGATCAGCTTATTTCGGGAGGATTAGAGAATGGCGACCCGTCTTTACGAACATCCGATCTTCCTTGAACACATCACGCCGGAAGGCCATCCCGAGCGGCCGGATCGGCTGCGATCTCTGAACATTGCGCTCGAACATCCGAATTTCGAGCGACTGGTCCGCAAGCAAGCACCGCAGGCCAACGAGGATGCCGTGCTTCTGGCGCATCCGGAGGAGCATCTGCTGTCTGTCATGCGCCAGATTCCCGAGGAAGATGGCGAGATCAACCGCGTCGAGGCCGACACCTATGTCTCGCCGAAAAGCCTGCAGTCGGCGCTGACCGGTATAGGCGCTGCGATGGTGGCGGTAGATGACGTGTTTACGGGTGCCGCCGACAACGTCTTCGTTGCGTCCCGCCCGCCCGGCCACCATGCGGAAACCGCAAAGGCCATGGGGTTCTGTCTCTTCAACAATGCGGCAATCGCCGCCCGTCACGCCCAGAAGGTGCACGGCGCAGAGCGCGTCGCCATCATCGACTGGGACGTGCATCACGGCAACGGTACGCAGGATATCTTCTGGAACGACACGTCAGTGCTGTTCTGTTCCACCCACCAGATGCCGCTTTACCCGTGGAGCGGCGATAAAAACGAAACCGGCGTGAAGAACAATGTCGTCAACGCGCCACTTTCCCCCAATACTGGCAGCGAGTATTTTCGCGAGGCGTTCAAATCCCGAGTCCTGCCGGCGATTGCCGATTTTTCGCCCGATCTCATCATCATCTCCGCCGGTTTCGACGCGCATCACCGCGATCCGCTGGCGCAGATCAATCTGGTGGGCGAGGATTTCGACTGGGCGACAGGGCGGTTGCTGGAAATGGCGGACAAATACGCCTCGAACCGGGTCGTCAGCCTGCTTGAAGGCGGTTATGATCTGGAAGGGCTGGCGGAATCGGCGGCCATGCATATTTTGAGAATGATGAAGGGTTGAAAATGACGGAAAATGCCAACACAGCCGATGTCAGCGGTTATTCCTTCGAAAAGGCCGTCGCCGAGCTGGAAAGCATTGTTGCACGCCTGGAGCGCGGAGACGTGGCGCTGGACGAGTCGATCGCCATCTACGAGCGCGGCGAAGCCCTGAAAAAACATTGCGAGACGCTGTTGAACGCCGCCGAAAAGCGTATCGAGAAAATCCGTCTCGACCGCGCCGGAAAACCACAGGGCGTGGAGCCGCTGGACGGCGAATAAACACGTCCTGTTGAACGGGGGCGACACAGCGTTCAACATTACGGCGCTCCCACGTCGTATCGTTCGTGGTAAGCTTGCGTGTAACGATACGAGGAGCTTCGGATGTCCTTCTTTCCCGGCAACGATCCTGTCGCGGGCGATGCTTTCGCCTGCGACGCCATCGAAAACCTCATCATTCCGCGCACCAGCGATATTGGCGGCTTCGCCGTGCGGCGTGCGCTGCCGACGCGGCAGCGGCGGCTGGTCGGCCCGTTCATCTTTTTCGACCGCATGGGTCCGGCCATCCTGAAAGCGGGCGAGGCGCTGGATGTCAAGCCGCATCCGCATATCGGGCTTTCCACCGTTACCTATCTGTTTGACGGCGAAATCAAGCATCGCGACAGTCTCGGCACCGAACTGGTCATCCGGCCCGGCGACATCAACCTGATGACGGCGGGGCGCGGAATCGTGCATTCGGAGCGCACGCCGGAAAACCTGCGCGGCCATCCGCTTTCCATGTCCGGCCTGCAGACCTGGCTTGCCCTCCCCGATCATATGGAGGAAATCGCTCCGGCTTTTTCCCATACCGCCCGGGAAGACATGCCTCTGATCGATATCAAGGGCGCATCCGGCCGGGTCGTTATCGGTGATTTCGAAGGCCTCACTTCCCCCGTTTCGGCTTTTACTGACACGCTTTACGTTGACCTGACGCTGGAACCGGGTGTGAAATTCCCGTTCTCCGCCGACCATGAGGAACGGGCGATCTACATTCTTTCCGGCTCTCTGGATGTCGCGGGTGACGTTTTTGCCGCCGACCAGTTGCTCGTCTTCCGGCCCGGCGACGACATCACATTGCAGAGCGGCAGTGGCGGCTGTCACATCATGATCTTCGGCGGTGCGGCACTCAACCAGCGCCGTTACATCTGGTGGAACTTCGTTTCGTCATCAAAAGAACGCATAGAGCAGGCCAAACAGGAGTGGAGAACCGGACGCTTCGATATCGTTCCCGGCAACGAAGAAGAGTTTGTCCCTTTGCCGGAGGGTTGAAATTCTATAGAAGTGAACGACATGCAGGGCTCAACTGCTGGCTTTCTATATGAAAGACGCACTGGTGCCCGCCGCTGACACGAGAAAAGGCCGAACGATTGACCGGAATGCCACAGACCCCATTGCTTGACCGGGTGAATTTTCCATCCGATCTCAAGGAGATCGACGATCGCGACCTGCCGGAACTGGCAAGGGAGTTGCGCGACGAGATGATCGACGCGGTGTCGAGCACCGGCGGGCATCTGGGTGCCGGTCTGGGCGTGGTGGAGCTGACGATTGCCATCCATAAGGTGTTCAACACGCCGGAAGACCGGTTGATCTTCGATGTTGGCCACCAATGTTATCCGCACAAGATCCTGACCGGCCGTCGCGAGCGCATCCGCACGCTGCGCCAGGAAGGCGGGCTTTCCGGTTTCACGCGTCGGGCCGAGAGCGAATATGACGATTTCGGCGCCGGCCATTCCTCCACCTCCATTTCCGCCGGTCTCGGCATGGCGGTGGCCGCTGGGCTGGATCAGAGCGACCGCAAGGTTATCGCCGTTATCGGTGATGGCTCCATGTCTGCGGGAATGGCGTTTGAGGCGCTCAACAATGCCGGTGCGCTCGACGCGCGGCTGATCGTCATCCTCAACGACAACGACATGTCGATTGCGCCGCCGACGGGCGCGATGAGCGCTTATCTCGCGCGGCTTGCCTCCGGCCGCACCTATATGGGCTTTCGCGATTTCGGCAAGAAACTCACCGCCTATCTCGGCAAGACCATCGACCGCGCCATTACCCGCGCCGTGACCCATGCGCGCGGTTACGTAACCGGCGGCACGCTGTTCGAGGAGCTTGGCTTCTATCACATCGGCCCGATCGACGGTCATTCCTTCGATCACCTGCTGCCTGTACTGCGCAATGTGCGCGACAACCAGAAAGGCCCTGTTCTCATCCATGTGGTGACGCAGAAGGGCAAGGGTTATGCGCCGGCAGAAGCGGCAGCGGACAAGTATCACGGCGTCAACAAGTTCGATGTCATTACCGGCGCACAGGCGAAAGCCAAGCCGAATGCGCCGAGCTATACCAGCGTGTTTGCCGAAGCGCTTATCCAGGAAGCGACCCTCGACGACAAGATCATCGGCGTCACCGCCGCCATGCCTAATGGTACCGGGCTGGACAAGATGGCCGAGCTTTTCCCGGCCCGCACCTTCGATGTCGGCATTGCCGAGCAGCACGCCGTCACCTTCGCGGCGGGGCTTGCGGCGGATGGCTACAAGCCGTTCTGCGCGCTTTATTCCACCTTCCTGCAACGCGGTTACGACCAGCTGGTGCATGATGTGGCGATCCAGAGCTTGCCCGTGCGCTTCCCCATCGACCGCGCCGGTTTCGTCGGCGCAGACGGACCGACCCATGCCGGCTCTTTCGACACCACATTCCTTGCCACCCTGCCCGGCATGGTGGTTATGGCGGCGTCCGACGAGGCCGAGTTGAAACATATGGTTCGCACAGCCGCAGCCTATGATGAAGGCCCGATTTCCTTCCGTTATCCGCGCGGCGAAGGCGTGGGCGTCGAGATGCCCGCGCGCGGTGAGATTTTGCAGATCGGCAAGGGCCGCATCATCAAGGAAGGCACGAAAGTTGCACTTCTTTCCTTCGGTACGCGCCTTGCGGAGTGCCTGGCGGCGGCCGAGGACCTCGATGCCGCCGGACTTTCCACCACGGTTGCCGATGCGCGCTTCGCCAAGCCGCTCGACCTCGACCTCATCCGCCAGCTTGCCGCTCATCATGAGGTTCTGGTGACAATCGAGGAAGGCTCTGTCGGCGGTTTCGGTGCACATGTGCTGCATTTCATGGCAAGCGCAGGCTTGCTCGACCATGGCCCGAAGGTTCGGACCCTGACCCTGCCTGACCATTGGGTGGAGCAGGCCAAGCCCGAGACCATGTATGCCAATGCCGGCCTCGACCGCGCCGGCATCGTTTCCACCGTGTTCAATGCGCTCGGCCAGCGTCAGGCCGGCGTCGGTTTCGCCGGCTGACAGCATTACCGGGACAGAAGGCGGGACGACCCGCCTCTGCCTCAGGATGCGGCGCCATCGAGAAAACCGACGACATTTTCAATCTGCCCCTCGGCATTTAGGCTGACGACATCGGTTCCGCCGGCAACATCTTCTCCGTCAGGCGAAATGAGACGCCATGAAAAACGGGTGAAGTTGCCGTGGCCATCCGGGGTGCCTGTGAGCACAAAGCGATATCCCGGAAATTTCTGCCGCGCCGCCTCGATCATCGCGGCAATCCCCTGCTGCCCCTCACCCTGCATCAAAGGATCTGTATAGCACGCCATTTCAGTCCAGCCTTGGCTGACGAGGCGCTGGCGGCGTTCATCGTTCTCCTCGTTCCAGACAGCGAGGTAGGTTTCGGCGATTTTGAGATGTTGCGTCATGATTGCGCTCCTTTTGGTTGACGGCCTGAGCATGCCGGGGGCTGTGACGCAGAACAATTACCTGCGAGGTAATCGCATTGCCGATATCTTCTGCTAGGCTACGGGGCATGACACATCATCAAGAACATGTCGGCCAGGTGCTTAAGGAATGGCGGGCGCGCCGCAGATTGAGCCAGCTCGATCTGGCGTCCGATGCCGAGATATCGGCGCGCCATCTGAGTTTTGTGGAAAGCGGGCGATCTTCGCCCAGCCGTGAAATGCTGGCGAGGCTGGCAGAGCAGCTTTCCATGCCAGCCCGCGCCGCCAACCGGCTGATGCTGGCGGCAGGCTATGCGCCGATCCATTCCGAACGATCACTGGATGCGCCTGATATGACGGCCGTTCGTAAGGCCGTCGAAACCGTGGTGCAGGGCCACATGCCCTTCCCGGCACTTGCCGTCGACCGCCACTGGAATCTGGTTCTTGCCAATGATGCGATCAAATCGCTTCTCGCCGGCATATCCGAAGACCTGCTTCACCCGCCCCTCAATGTATTGCGGCTGAGCCTGCATCCTGATGGCTTGAGTTCACGCATCGTCAATCTTGCCGAATGGCGGCATCACCTGCTGGATCGCCTACGCCGCCAAGTCGAAGAGACCGGAGACGAGACGCTTTCCCGGCTGCATGCGGAACTTTCCGCCTATCCCGCGCCCGCAGCTCCACGGCATTCCGCCGGGGCCGATCCGCTGGCGATACCGCTCGAACTACGCGATCCGTTGTCCGGGGGCGTGCTGCGCTTCATTTCGACCACCACGGTTTTCGGAACCGCCACTGATGTGACGTTGTCCGAGCTGGTGCTGGAATGTTTCTACCCGGCCGACGCCGAGACCCGCGCCGCCCTGATGAACGGTACAAAGGAGTAACTATCCATGCACACCACCTATCTCATCGGCTTCAAGGTCCGTGCCGATCAGCGCGAACGTTTTCTAGGATTGCTGAATGATCTGCTCGACGCCATGCGACAAGAGAACACCTTTGTGAATGCAACCCTGCATCGGGACGGCGAAAACGAAAACCACTTCCTGCTGCATGAAACCTGGAGCGACCATCAGGATGTCCTAGACGTTCAGGTTCATCGTCCCTATCGGCAGGCTTGGCACGATGCCTTGCCCGAGCTTCTAGATGCCCCGCGCGATATCTCCGTATGGCACCCCATGCGGGCTGATCATGCCGCGTGAGACTATCATCGTCCCACCAACGCATAGTGCATCAGTGTCGCTGCGAAATGGATATTAGATGAGCGAATGCCCTGCATTTTTCAGCAGAACGAAAGCTTTTTCCAGATCGTTCGATTTCACAAGCAGGTGGTCGCCATCGAAAGTCGAAACCACGAATATACCGATCTCATTGGTCGAGAGCGGCTCGATAACGGACAAGACGATGCCCGTTTCATCGAAGGCAAATGGCCCCTGTAGCTTTAGACAGGACCAACCCGTATCAGATCTGACATGCCCAGGTATACGATCTTCCCGGCAGACGATGGAAAGCTCATCATCGGTCCGGGTGATACTGACGAAGCCACCGCCATCGGCCCAGGCCGGAATGGCTTCAGATGCCTCAAGTCGGGCCACCCCATATGCACCATCCAGAACTTTCAACTTGATGCTAGGTGCCATCTCGAAATCACCTTTGTTGGGAAACTGCGACAGAACGCGTGGTTGAGTGCTCGCGCCGTAAATCTAGCAACAAAAAGGGGGCTTCACAGCCCCCTGATTCACGCTTGATGATCGTGACCGTCAGGATCAGAACTCCGTCCAGTCCTGATCCTTGGCAGCCGGCGCTTCCGCTTTGCCGCCAAAGGCGCGGGCGAGGCTTTGGCCAAGGGCGCGGGCGGGTGAAGCGACCGGCCTTGCGGTTGTGGAGGCAGGCTTCACTGCGGCTTTTCTGACTGGTGCGGCGGGTGCGGACTGGTAGACAGGCTTCACCGAGGACTGGCGAGGAGCAGAATATCCGCCGGCGCCGGCAACGGCACCGCGAACGCCGCCCACCTTGAACTGGCCGAGCAGGCTATTGAGCGCTTCCGCTTCACGGGCGAGCGAGTGGCTGGCAGCGGTCTGCTGCTCAACCATTGCAGCATTCTGCTGCGTGCCCTGATCCATGGTGTTCACGGCCGTGTTGATTTCCTGCAGACCAGTCGCCTGTTCGCGGGCAGCGACGACGATGGCGCTGACATGGGCGTTGATCTCCTCGACTTCCGCCACAATGAGTTCGAGCGCCTTGCCGGTCTCGTCGACGAGGTTGACGCCGTTTTCCACCTGTTGGCTGGAAGCGCCGATCAGCGTCTTGATTTCCTTTGCGGCATTGGCGGAACGCTGGGCGAGTTCACGCACTTCCTGCGCGACGACGGCAAAGCCCTTGCCCGCATCACCCGCACGGGCGGCTTCGACGCCTGCGTTCAGCGCAAGCAGGTTGGTCTGGAAAGCGATATCGTCGATGACGCCGATGATATTGCCGATTTCGCCTGACGATTTTTCGATCTCGCGCATGGCGGCAACCGCCTTGCGAACCACGATGCCGGATTTTTCCGCTCCGCTGCGGGCACGCTGAACCAGATTGCCGGCGTCCTCAGCACCCCTTGCGCTGTCACGCACCGTGGTGGTGACTTCTTCCAGTGCTGCGGCGGTTTCCTCGATGGAAGCGGCCTGCTGTTCGGTGCGGCGCGACAGGTCGTCGGCAGCAGAGAGCATTTCCGAAGCCCCGGCATTGATTGCAGCGGCATTCTCGCCAACTGCGCGCATGGCCTGCTGCAGCTTTTCGACAGCGCTGTTGAAGTCGATACGGATGGGGTCGATGTAGGAGGCGAACGGCGTTTCGATACGGTAGGCGAGATCGCCTTCCGCCAGAGCCGCAAGACCCTTGCCAAGCTCGTCACGCGCAAGGGCGTTGGCGGCTTCGTCCTGGGCCTTCTCTTCCTCGTTGCGGCGGCGCTCGGTCTCGGTTGCGGAGCGCATGCGCTCGGTTTCGCCGGCAAGGCGGGATTTTTCCAGCCCGGCTTCCTTGAAGACGAGAACGGCTTTCGCCATTTTGCCGACTTCATCCTTGCGGTCGAGAGCCGGAACTTCCGTGGTCATATCGCCGTCGGCAAGCCTGCTCATAGCCGCCGTCATACCGACGATCGGCGTGACGATGGAGCGCGACAGGGCCCAGATGAGGGCCACGGCCAGAAGACCGGCAACCGCGCCGCCACCCAGAAGTGCGAGCTTGAGGTTGAGTGCGGCAGCATCCTGCTGTGCGGCGTAGCTTGCCGACAAGCCGTTCAGCTGGTCCTTGATCTTGGCGGCGGAGGCGCGGAAACCGTCGAGCTGACCCTTGGCCTGATTGCGACCGATCTCGATGATTTCGGAAATCGGTGCTTCGGTCGTCTTGCGGGCGGCAAGCTGCGGTTCCGCCAGTTCCTTGAAGAACACGGTGGCGGATGCCTGCATGTCATCGATGGATTTCAGAATGTCCGGCTGGCCGGCGGCAAGCGCACGGGCTTCACCAAGCTTCTTGAGCATTAGATCGCGCTGGGCGAAAACATCGTTGTAGGTGCTGTCGCTGCGAAACAGCAGAAAGCCGCGCTGGTTGACGGCCTGTTCCAGCATGGCGGCCGTCGCACCGTCAACCGCATGCAGGATTTTGTTGGCCTTGTTGTTCTGGACCGTGACGTGCTCGCTCCCCAGCGTCTGCCAGAAGACCACCGCCGAGGCGAGCAGGCAAACGCCCATCAAGACGCAGAAGGTGACAATGAGCTTAATGTTGATGGGGAAATTTTTTAGCGACATCGCAAACTCTCTCGGCGACCTGATGCCACGGAGCAAGCGTCTGCGCTGCAACGGTCGCAATTTTGGGAATGGGAGGAGATGCCGTCATGGCAGGTTCCGACTGGCCGCACGGGCCTTGCAGACAAAGTGCAATACAAGCCTTTATATTGGATTAATCGCATATGCTGTTTAACGACCACGAAACGACCCTGCGCTGCGGCAAATGGTGCCGTTGCGAAGCCTTGCGCGCGATAAATCGCTTGCATCTGCGGGGTTTGGCGGTCATTGACACGGGACCATGTCCAAAACACCTGAAAATGAACGGCTTGACCAGCTTCTTGTTTCGCTCGGCCACTTTGCCAGCCGCTCGCGTGCGCGCGATGCGATTGCGCGCGGCACCGTGAGCGTCAACGGGAAAACGGCCACAAAGCCCAGCCAAACCGTTGCCGGAAACGTCAAGATCGCCATTACCGATCCGGCGCAGGCCTATGTTTCCCGCGCCGCCCTCAAGCTCACCGCCGCGCTCGATCACTTCGGGCTCGATCCGAAGGGCCATGAATGCCTCGACGTCGGCGCCTCCACCGGCGGCTTCACCGAGGTATTGCTTCATCGCGGCGCAAAACACGTCACCTCCATCGATGTCGGCCACGGGCAGATGCATCCACGGATCGAGAACGATCCGCGCGTGACCAATCTGGAAGGGCTGAATGCGCGCTTCCTGACAACCGACGACATTGATGACCGGTCCGTGGACTTCATCGTCTCCGACGTGTCCTTCATCTCCATAAAGCTCGCCCTTGCCCCGGCACTCGCACTTGCCGCCTCCGGCGCGCACGCGGTTCTGCTGGTCAAGCCGCAATTCGAGGCAGGCCGTGATGCCATCAGCAAGGCCGGGCTGTTGAAAGAGCCGGAAACGGCGCCTGCCGTTGCTGCCGAACTGGAACGCTGGCTCGTTGAAGACATGGGCTGGAAGAGCCTCGGTCTCATCCCCTCGCCGATTTCCGGCGGCGATGGCAATATCGAATTTCTTCTCGGAGGCGAAAAGCCATGAGCACGCAGACCGTCAGTATCAAGAGCCTTGGCGCCCAGGGCGACGGCATTGCGCACTGTCCCGACGGCCCGGTCTATGTGCCCTTCGCCCTGCCCGGCGAAACGGTGGCGATCGCCAAGGTCAAGGATACCGGCACCATCATCTCGATTGCGGAAGCCTCCGCGGATCGCCGCGAACCCGTGTGCCGCCACTTCGGCCCCGACGGCGTTAACGGCACCTGCGGCGGCTGTTCGCTGCAGCATTTTGCCGACCAGCCCTACCACGCCTTCAAGCGGGAGCTGGTGGTCTCGGCGCTGAGATCGAAAGGCCTGACGCCGCCAGTAGACGATCTCGTCATCTGTCGCCCCGGCGAGCGCCGCCGCGCGGTGTTTGCCGCCCGCAAGACGGAAAAGGGCCTGCTGCTCGGCTTCAACCAGGCAAACAGCCATCACATCGTCGCCATCGAGGAATGTCCCGTCACCTCGCCTGGTATCGTCGCGCGGCTGGACGCCGTGCGCGCAATCGGCCTTTCCCTTGCGTCGAATGCCGAACCGTTCCGCATGACCGTTCTTGAAACGCTTTCGGGCCTCGACATTTCCGTCGACGGCATCAAATCCGTCGGCGACAAACAGCGGCGCACATTGACGGAAACGGTGCTGGCCATGCGTGGCATCGCCCGTGTCGCGCTATCAGGCGAAATCCTGATCGAACCGCAAAAGCCGATCATCGAATTCGGCGGCATTCCGGTTTCCCCACCGGCCGGCGGTTTCACGCAGGCAACCAAACAGGCCGAAGACGCCATGGCGGAACTGGTGCTTGCCCATGTTGGCAAATCCAAACGCATCGCCGATCTCTTCTGCGGTTCCGGCACGTTTGCGCTGTGGCTTGCGCGCGTCGGCCGCGTGCATGCGGTTGAGGCAGAGGACAAGCCGCTGAAAGCGCTCGATTTCGCCGCGCGCAACACGCAGGGCCTGAAACCCGTCAGCATCGAAAAGCGTGATCTTTTCCGGCGGCCGTTGATGACGAGCGAAATGAAGAATTACGATGCCGTGGTGTTCGATCCGCCGCGCGCCGGTGCGGAAGTTCAGTGCAAGGAACTTGCGCGCAGCGCGGTGAAGAAAATCGTCGCCGTCAGCTGCAATCCGCTGACGCTTGCGCGCGACCTCGCCATTCTGGTGGAGGGCGGCTATCGCGTCACGCGCGTCACGCCGGTCGACCAGTTCTTGTGGTCGCCGCATGTGGAAGCGGTGGCGACGCTGGAGAAATAATCACCAGGCGGTGTCAACAGTGCCGTTGCCGACCACGCCCGAGCAACGGCAGGCGCCGCCAACGCGGCCCTGTTCGATGGGGCAGATATAGGGCCGGCGCCGATTGGCGCTGTCCGGTGGAGTGATGACGCAAACGAAACGCGCGCGGCGCTGGCGATCGCGGGAATTGCCGGAGTAATAATTCGGGCTGTCGTCTTGCGTGGACTGCGCCAAAATGACGTTATTGCTCGAACCCGGCAAAGGCACGGTCGCCGCCGCCTCTGCGACAGTCGCAGCGGAGAGGAGGACGGTCAGGGCGAAAACAAAGTGACGCATGGCGGGTGGCCTTCGAAGGATGACGTTGCGTTATCTAACCCAAGCCATATTACCCGGTTCGTTAACCGCAAGGAATTCCTGCCGGAACGCTTAACGCCGCATGAATGCCTCGAAAGCGGCCCGCGCCTCGGCACTCTGCAATTGCGCGGTGAAATGGCGGGCTTCCTCATCGATGCGGGCCAGCACATCCGCCGGATTGCCGCGCACGAGATCGCGGGCAATCTTCAGCGCCTGCTGCGGCTTGGCGGCAAGCCGCGTGGCAAGCGCCAGCGTTTCGCTTTCGACATGTTCCGGCGCCACGACTTTCCAGATCATTCCGGCCTGCAAGGCCTGTTCGGCGGTAAAACCTTCGCCCATGGCCAGCAGGGCAAAGGCGCGCTGATGGCCGATAAGCTTTGGCGCAAGCAGGCTGGACGCAGCTTCCGGCACCAGCGCCAGATCCACAAACGGCGTCTTGAACAGGCTGCGGTTGGAGGCAACGGTCAGATCGCAATGCAGGTTCAGCGTCGTGCCGATGCCGATGGCCAACCCATCGACGCCCGAAACCAGCGGCTTTTCGAAGGTTGCCAGCGCCTTCAGAAGATCGAGCACCGCGAGCTTGCCCTTTGCGCCAGACATGGCGAAGGCAAGAAAATCGGCCATGTCATTGCCGGCGGAAAAGCAACCTTCCGTACCCAGAAACGCGACGACACGGATATCCGGGTCTGCACTAGCGGCCTTCAGAGCCTCTGCCATGCGCAGATACATTGCATCGGTGATGGCATTTTTCTTTTCCGGCCGGTTGAAGCGGATGGTCAGAACGTCAGGCGCATGACTGACCCGCTCGACGAGAATATGGTCGTCCGACATGGTTTTCTCCTTAACCCAGCACGGCGCGGGCGGCGGCAAGGCTTGCTGCACCGGCAATGACGCGATCCCTCAGCGCTGCCGTTTCCGCCAGCAGGTTTTCCGCCGCAAACCGGCAGAGCGATGCGCGATGCGCTCCCCTGCCGTCATCCACCTGGGCCAGGGCGCCCTTGGCAAGATAGGCTCCGGTGAGCGCCAGCCCGAAAAGGCGCTGATAGGGCGTGGCACCGGCGAGCGCGGTTTCGGTTTCCCCCGCTTTCAGGCGTTCCAGCAACCAGTCGGTCGCCGTTTCGAGATCGGTGAGACTCGTTTCGAGATAACGGGCAGTCTCGCCGAGATCGGTGCGGTTCGAGGCAGCAGTTCGGGCGACGATTTCACGCAATTCTGCGATGAAACCGCGCACCTGTGCGCCATTGGAAAGCGGCAGCTTGCGCACCACTAGGTCGATCGCCTGAATGCCGTTGGTGCCTTCGTAGATCGGCGCGATGCGGGCATCGCGCAGGTAACGCGCCGCACCGGTTTCCTCGATGAAGCCCATGCCGCCATGCACCTGAATGCCCATGGAAGCGACATCGACACCGGCATCGGTGGAGAAGGACTTGGCGATTGGTGTTAAAAGAGCTGCGCGCTCCTGCCAGTGGGCGCGTTCAGCCACGTCCTCGGCGGCATGCGCCATATCGATGGCGTGGGCGCAGTTGAAGGAGATGGCGCGCGCGCCTTGCGTCAGCGCTTTCATCGTCAACAGCGTACGGGCGATATCGGGATGCTCGATGATCGGGCTCATGCCCGAACCCTGCCAGCCGGGCGCCTTGCCCTGCGTGCGTTCCCTGGCGTATTCGATTGCCTTCTGTGTCGCCGCCTCGCAGATCGCCACGCCCTGCATGCCAACGGCAAGGCGGGCGTTGTTCATCATGGTGAACATGCAGGCGAGACCCTTGTTCTCCTCGCCGATCAGCCAGCCCAAGGCACCCTTCTCTTCGCCAAACTTTCCGTCCCCGAAGATCATCGTGCAGGTGGGCGAGCCGTGAATGCCGAGCTTGTGCTCCAGCGAATGGCAGAAGACGTCGTTGCGACTGCCCGGCGTGCCGTCGTCTTCGGGCAGGAATTTCGGCACGAGGAACAGCGAAATTCCGCGCGTGCCGGCCGGCGCATCCGGCAGGCGGGCAAGAACGAGGTGGATGATATTGTCCGCGGCGTCATGTTCGCCCCAGGTGATGAAAATCTTCTGCCCGAAAATGCGGTAGGTGCCGTCACCATTACGCTCGGCACGGGTTTTCAGCACGCCAAGGTCCGATCCCGCATGCGGTTCGGTGAGGTTCATCGTGCCGGTCCATTCACCGGAGACGAGTTTGGGAAGATAGATGCGCTTCAGGTCGTTGCTCCCGTGGGCAACGAGAGCTTCCACCGCGCCCATGGTGAGCGTCGGCGCAAGCGCGAAAGCCATGGAACCGGAATTCCACATTTCGAGTGCGGCGACATTCAGCATATGCGGCAGGTTCTGGCCGCCGAATTCTTCCGGTGCGGTGAGGCTGTTCCAGCCGGCCTCAGCCCAGCGCCGATAAAGATCGGCCCAGCCGTCCGGCGTTGAGACCTTGCCGTCGCTCAGCCGCGCGCCCTGTCGGTCGCCTATATCGGCAAGCGGCGCGACCTGCTCGGTGGCGAAACGACCGGCCTCCTGTAATATGGCATCGACCACATCTTCACCGAGGTCTCCCAGAGCACCCCTGGACAACGCGTCTTGCAGACCCGCCACATGTTTGAGTGTAAAGGCGATATCATCCACCGGCGCGGTATACATGCTGCCTCCTCCCGAAGCTCTTGCCTATCGTGCTGTTGCTTTCGGGCTAAATGATTTTTACGTAAACGTCAATTTGAAAATTCCCGCCTTTTCAGCGGGATTGTTATAAAACTGTCATATGAATTTGCTCAGCATGCGCTGACAGGTGCCGTGCCACCGCTGCCGTTTCCGTTTTGGGGCGACGGACGCCTCCCCTCCCATTCCGCCGGTCAGGACTGCCACGATGGATCTCATAACGCCCGCTATCCCCGGCCTTGTCTGGGCCTATCAATTCCACCCCGGAACGGCGCCATGCCGGCGGCTTGCGCCCGATGCGGGCTTTGGCGAGATGGCGCAATGCGAGGGCTTCTTCTGGCTGCACCTCAATCTCGCGGATCAGCGGGTGGCGGGCTTTCTCGAAACGATCGATGGGCTCGATCCGGCAGCGCTGGCAAGCCTCACCACCCATGAAACCCATCCGTCCATTACGGTGGATGAAAAGTCACTTTATGGGACGCTGGTCGATTTCCAGCGCGAGTTCGATCAGGAAACGCGTGATTTCGGTTGGCTGCATTTCTCGGTCAGCGACCGTTTTATCATCACCACCCGGCTGCAACCGTTGCGCTCAGTGGACCGGCTGAAAGCGGCAGTCGACAAGAATTCCAACCGCTACCTCACGCCGGCCCATGTCTTCGAAGGCCTCGTCGCGGAATTCCAGCGTTCGCTGATCAGCCTTGTGATGGAAACGACCGAAGAGCTGAATGCCATCGAGGACCTGGTCTATGACAGCGAAAACCGCGACGAGCGGCGGCGGCTTGCGCCGCTCAGGCGCACGGTCGTTCGCCTCCATCGGCATCTGCGCACGGTGCTCACCCTAATGCGGCGGGCGTCTGCCGCCGATGAGGACGAGATGCCTGACGGTTTCGAGGATGTCGCCTCGCGGCTGATGGGCCGCCTCGAGGCCGTCGATCACGATGTCTACGCCCTTCAGGAACGCGCAAGGCTGCTGCACGAGGAAATCGATTCCAAGCTCTCGTCCGAAACCAACCGGCATCTTTATATCCTGTCGCTGATGACGGCATTCCTGCTGCCGCCATCGCTGGTCACCGGCTTCTTCGGCATGAACACGGATGAGTTGCCATTTACGGTCGGCACAGGCGGCACGATGGCGGCCAGCATCTTCATCGTGATTTCGGTTATGCTTGCCTGGTTCGTGCTGAAGCGGGCGCGCATTCTGTGAAAACAAAAAGCCGCCCGTATCCGGGCGGCTCGTAATAACTATCAGGCTGGTCAATCGCTACTCCGTCTTGCCGGATGAAGGCCGGAGTGACGGAGTAGTGCTATCAGCTGTAAGGCGAATAGCAGGGCTGGCGTGGGCCATTGTAGGGCTGGAACGTGTTGCTATAGGCATCGTAGGACCGATACCGGCCATAGCACCAGTTCACATGCGCCTGGCTCATGCCGGCACGACGGACCGGACGATATTCGCGGTAGACCGGACGCGGGCGATATTCCGGAACCGGACGGTAGACTTCGCGCGGCTGCGACAGTGCGCCGCCGATGATCGCGCCCGTCGCAAAGGCTGCGAGCGGGAACCAGTAACCGTCGTGGTGACGATAACCCGGGCGGTAGTCGCGATAACCGCGATGGCCGCCGTACCAGCCGCGGCGTTCGCCGCCCCAGCCGCCACGATTGTCACGATCGCGCCAGTATTGCACATTGACGACATTCTTGCCGCCATCGTTACCCAGGGTCTCGACACTCTTCGGCGCCATCAGCAATGGCATTGCCTCAGCGGGAACAATCGCTCCTGCAACCACGATTGCAGAAAGACCGACAGCCAGGATATTCTTCACATAGCTTCTCATCTGACTTCCTCCATTCACGACGGTCGACAGGCCGTTGCACGTGAATAATAACACCTTTTTCTTTTTATCCAGCCAGTTTGTCGGTGCTGGCTGGAACATCACAGGTTGCAGGCTAGGCGCTTTCGCCTGAACCCAGCATTAACGGCGTTGTCACGCTTCGGTTACCGAAACTCGGCACCCGAAAGCAAAAGCCCGGATCAGATCCGGGCTTTCGAAAGGCGTGCTTAACGGCTGTATGGAGATACGCATACACGACGCGGACCGCTGTTCGGCTGGTAGCTGTTATCGTAGGCGCGGTAAGAGCGCCAACGGTTCTGGCACCAGGCCACATGGCTGCCGCCATAGGCCGGTCTCGGCTGCGCCATGGCGCCGCCAATGATTGCGCCAGTGGCGAAGGCCGCCAGCGGGAACCACATTCCGTTGTGATAGCGGTAACCCGGACGGCGGTCGCGATAGCCGCGATGGCCGTTATAATATCCGTCCCGCGACGGGCGCGGACGATACATGCGGTCGCCGTATCTACGGTCACCTCGGCGGTCCCATTCACGGTACTGCACCGGCACTACATTCTCGGTTGAGATTGCCGGCTTTGCCATCGGAACAGGCGCCTGAAACGCCTGCGACGGCGTGAAGCTTGTCAGGAACAGGACAACCGCCGTAGCGACGCTCGTCGTGCGGAAATTCATCATGATCTTTCCTCCGTTTGCTGTGGCGCGTTGAACCGCGCTTTCTAACTACTCGGTCTTGTCGGAGGTAGGGGCAGCCCCATTGAAACACCCGAAAAGAATTCGATGACGTGCAAACGAGTATTAAGACCTTTGGTTCCGGTTCAAAAATAGATTCCCGCATAAGACGCAGGATTTCGTGCGCTCAGGCTTCCACCTTCACGTCGGTCAACGGCCGCGAGCAGCAGGCGAGAATATAGCCTTCATCGACTTCGTCATCGAGAATGCCGCCATTGTGGTTCATCTCCACCTCGCCGGAGAGCTTCAGCACCCGGCAGGTGCCGCAAATCCCCGATTCGCAGGCGGCACCGATGCGCACACCGGCGGCGCGCGCCGTCATCAAAACGGTCTGGCCGGGCTGGCACGGAACTTCCTTGCCGGAAAGCGTAAACCCCACCATCGAGAGTGCTTCGCCATCCGCCACGGTGTGAATACTCTCGCCCACAGCAACCGGGGCGGCTGGCGAAAAGCTTTCCTGGTGGTAACGGCTCATGTCGAAGCCGGAAGCATCCAGCATGGAGCGGATGGCGGCCATGAAAGGCTCCGGTCCACAACAGAACACCGTGCGATCCATGAAATCAGGCGACAGAAGCGCAATCTTGGCCTTGTCGACCATGCCCTTCAAGCCGGACCAAAGATCAGTGCGGCCGCAATTTTCCACGATGAAACCGAGCGACAGTTTCGGCATGAAGCGGGCAAGATATTCCAGCTCGTGACGAAACACGATATCGGATGGCGAGCGCGAGCAATTGATGAAGGCGATGTCACTCTGCGGCGCGCGGTCGCTCATGTCGCGCACCATCGACATCATCGGCGTCACGCCGGAGCCGGCCGAGATGAACAGGTATTTGTCGCCGGGATGCCGGACATAAGAGAAATCGCCGAGCGGGCCGAGTGCCCGGATTTTCATGCCGGGCTTCAGATTGTCGAACATCCAGCGCGTGCCGATGCTGGTGGCCTGCGCCTTGACCGTGACCGACAGCGCATAGGGCCGCGACGGGCTGGAGGACAATGTGTAGGTGCGGTAGAGCGGCTCCTTGCCTACCGGCAACTCCAGTGTCACGAACTGGCCCGGCAGGTAACGGAACCAGTTCTGATCCTCCGACCGGAACAGGAATGTCATCACGTCAGGCGTCTCGGGCGTCACCGAAATGCATTCCAGCAGGTGGAGCTTGTCGCTCCACGGCTTCATCTCGTCTATGTGCTTGTAGGTCACAGCCATATTCATCTTCGCGTTACGCTACTGCCGAAAGGCGGGCCTTGTCGCCCGACAGCCGGTCAACCATGAAATCGGCATACCAGTTGACGAACTGCATCACGCCGCCCTCGTCTTCCATGGAATAGGGGCCGGGCTGGTAAGCGGGCGAACGGATGCCGAAGGCGTTTTCCTCGACGATGCGGCGGTCCTGATCGTTGGTTTCGTTCCAGACGTGCGTGAGATCCTCGAGATCGTAATCCACGCCTTCAACCGCATCCTTGTGCACCAGCCATTTGGTAGTGACCATGGTCTCATTGGCGTTGAGCGGCAGCACGCGGAAGGAAATGGTATGGTCGCCGAGGAAGTGGTTCCAGGTCGTCGGATAATGGAACAGAAGCAGCGCGCCGATATGGCTGATGCTGACATCATCGGAAAGCGGCCGGCGCACGGCGCGTTTTCCCGACATGGTGTAGCTTTCCGCCTCGCCGATCAGCGGCATGCGGGCAACACGGAACTGGCCTTTCGGATCGATCTTGAAGCGGCTCGGCAGGCCGGCAGCCTCGCAGCGTGCCCAGTGGCCACCGATCTCGGGATCGCTTGCACCACCGTCCGTACCCGTAACGCTCGGGTTTTCAGGATAGGTGCGGCAGAGTTCCGGATGGTTGGCGGCGCAATGGTAGCACTCGCGGTTGTTTTCCCAGACGAGCTTCCAGTTACCCTTTTCGATGATCGTGCTTTCATGCGCGACCTTGGCTTCCCAGATGCGATGCGGCGCCATGTAGCTTTCGACCTCGGCGCGCATCGGCGCGAAATCGGCGGGCTGGTCTGCCAGGCAGATGAAGACGTAACCGGCAACGGTTTCGCAGTGGACCGGCTTCAGGCCGAATTCAGCCTTGTCGAAATCATCGCCCATATGGCGGGCAAACAGCAGCTTGCCGTCCAGATCGTAGGTCCACTGGTGATAGGGACAGACGAGGCGTGCGGACTGGCCCTTATGTGAAGAGCAGACGCGGGAACCGCGATGGCGACAGGAATTATGGAGGGCGCGAATCTGTCCATCGCGACCGCGAATGATGACGACGGAATAGGCGCCGACCTGAACGGTGATGTAGTTACCGGCCTTCGGCACTTCGCAATCATGGCCGACAAACAGCCAGTCGCGGTACCAGATGGTTTCCATGTCCAGATTGAAATAATCCGGGTCCGTGTAGAAAGACTGTTCCAGGCTGAAGCCTTCGCGGCGGTTCTTCAGCTGACGCAGTACGGTATCACGCAATTCCATGGCCAAATCCTCGATCAAACCGCCCTGCCCCACACCATTTATCGGACTGCGGAAGTGTGATCCCATCTAAACATCAGCGTTCATTTGCGGTAGCGCAGACAGCGACATCGGCTTCCGCATTGGCGACAAATTGCGACATGCGCCAATGGCCTTTGCACGCCATTCCGCTGCGAAATCCGGCAGCTATTCCCCGTCGGAAACAACGTCGCAATATGACGCATGATGTCGCGCAGCTCCCTCTCTACCCGTTAAAAAACGGGGGGTGTGGCGCAACGGAGTTTTAACATGCCCTAAACTATATTGCCTGATCGACAACAACGAGGGCGTTCCGGGTGGAGAAGGCGACACGCATACGTTATTTCGATGCCGGCAAACATTCGGTCACGCCGATACGTTCAAAGACCGCGCATTCGGATTTCCTGCGAACCGGGCGCATCAGCCGCTACGAAGAACGCTGGCTGCCGAGGGAACGCGTCTATTACAGCCATGAAGAAGTGGCGGCGATGACCGGACGCAAGCTCGAGGCTGCTGCCGATGCCACCCATAGCCGTCTCAATGGCTTTCACCAGTCCATCCGTTTTCCCAAGATGGTTTTCCACCATCTGCTGGATGAGCGGCCGCATCTCGGCTATTGCCATGTCACGGCAGCGAAAACCAGTTTCGACGCAGAGCGCCATGTGCTCTGGTCATTCTATTTCGCGAATTTCTTCGCCGAGTTGAGCGGGGCCGAGAACTTCTTCGAAAACATCGATGCGCGCTATTCGCGGATGTATTTCGCAGTCGCCATCAACGCGCTTCCAAACAAGAACGTCGCCATCGATACCTCCTTCCATCGCGGCGGCCTGCTGTTCCAGACCCACGACCCGCGCGTAGCGCTCAAAAACGTGCTTATGCTCGGCGCCCGCTCGGACGAGATGCGCAAGATCATCAAGGCAATATAAAAGCCACGATAGCGCTTTCCATAAGGCCCTGAAATACGCTATTGACGCCCTGAAAGGCAGCATCATGGCGCGTCATATCGATATCGAAAACGAGCGGGAAACCGCCTTGCAGGCGGCCGTCGAGGAGCTTTCCCGCGGCCAGCCAATCGCCCTGCCCACGGAAACCGTCTACGGCCTTGCTGCGGACGCAACCGATCCGGCGGCCATTGCCCGCATTTACGAAACGAAAGGCAGGCCGCAGTTTAATCCGCTGATCTGCCATATGGCCGATATCGCCATGGCCGAACGTTATGCGGTTTTCGATCCCGTGTCGCGACGCCTCGCAGAAACCTTCTGGCCGGGCCCGTTGACGCTGGTTCTGCCGCTGAAACCGGCAAGCGGCATTCACTCACTCGCAACGGCCGGGCTCGATACCGTCGGCATTCGCGTTCCGCAGGGTTTCGCCGGTGATCTGATCCGCCGGTTCGACAAACCTCTTGCTGCGCCCAGCGCAAATAGTTCCGGCAAGATCAGCCCCACCAGTGCGGCCCATGTCGAGGCCGATCTCGGTAACAGGATCAACCTCATTCTTGATGGCGGTGCTGCCTCCGTCGGTGTCGAATCCACCATCGTCAAAGTGGAAGACGACGGGCGGGTGCGGCTGCTTCGTCCCGGCGGCATCGTCACCGAGGAGATCGAGCGCATCACCGGCACCCAGCTCGAACGGCCGGAAAAGGCATCAGCCGCCATCGAGGCACCCGGAATGCTGGCCTCGCATTATGCGCCCGGTGCAGCTGTTCGCCTCGACGCGACATCCGTTTCTTCCGACGAGGCACTGATCCAGTTCGGCGGCATCGCGGTTGAGGGACAAGAGACGGCCCGTACCGTTCTCGACCTCAGCCCTTCCGGCGACCTTGCCGAGGCGGCCGCCAATCTGTTCGATTATCTCAAAGCAGCCGATGCGAGCGGTGCCGCGACAATCGCGGTCACAACCATTCCCGCCCACGGTCTTGGAGAGGCGATCAATGACCGCCTTTCCCGCGCTGCCGCGCCGCGAGGCTGACGGTATTTCACCATTTCGCCCACCGTTTCAAATGACAGCGAGACGCCAATGACAATCGCAGCCCCCTCCTCCGACATCCTCGACCGCTTCACTGCCATTGTCGGCGAAAAAAACGCGGTGCGCGACGCTGTGGAAATGGCGCCGCGTCTTGTGGAAAATCGCGGGCTTTACCATGGTGCGTCACCGCTGCTGCTCAAGCCCGGCACTGTCGAGGAGGTTGCAGCCATCCTGAAGCTCGCCAGCGAAAGCGGCACGCCCATCGTGCCGCAGACCGGCAATACCGGCCTTGTGGGTGGCCAGACGCCGCGTGCTGACGGAACCGACATCATCCTCTCGCTCGAGCGCATGAACCGTATCCGCGACATCGATCCGGTCGCCAACACCATCGTTGCGGATGCCGGCTGCATTCTCGACGACATTCACAAGGCCGCATCGACCGTGGAGCGGATGTTCCCGCTGTCGCTCGGCTCGCAGGGCTCGTGCCGCATCGGCGGTAATCTGGCCACCAATGCCGGCGGCACGGCAGTTCTCGCTTATGGCAATATGCGCCAGCTTTGCCTGGGGCTTGAAGTGGTGCTGCCGACAGGTGAAATCTGGGACGGGCTTCGCCGGCTGAAAAAGGACAATACGGGTTACGATCTGCGCGATCTCTTCATCGGTTCGGAAGGCACGCTCGGCGTTATCACCGGTGCGGTGCTGAAGCTTTTCCCCGTGCCGCTCGGCCATCAGGTGGGTTTTGCCGGTCTTCGATCCACTGAGGACGCGTTGAAGCTGTTCGAAATGGCCTCGAACCTCTGCGGCACAGCGCTGACCGGTTTCGAGCTGATGCCGCGCATCGGCGTGGAATTCACCGCCAAACATATTCCCGGCGTGCGCGATCCGCTACAAACGCCGCATGACTGGTACGCGCTCATCGATATCTCCACCTCCGCATCGGCTGAGACGGCTGAAACAATGATGCAATCGCTGTTGGAGCGCGGTTTTTCCGCTGGGCTGGTCGAGGATGCGGTGATCGCTTCATCGGAAGCGCAGCGTCAGGCGCTCTGGCATATGCGCGAAAGCATGTCGGATGCGCAAAAGCCTGAAGGCGGCTCTATCAAACACGACGTTTCCGTTCCGGTGTCGAAGATACCGGAATTCATGGCAACGGCGGAAAAGGCCGTTCTTGCCGCCATTCCCGGCGCCCGCGTCTGCGCCTTCGGCCATCTGGGCGATGGCAACATCCACTACAATATTTCCCAGCCGGTTGGTGCGGACAAAGCTGAATTCATCGGTCGCTGGCGGGATATGAACGAGATCGTGCACGGCATCGTACTGTCGCTCGGCGGCTCAATTTCGGCAGAACATGGCATCGGCCAGTTGAAGCGCGACGAGCTGGCCACGATCAGGCCTGGCATTGAAATGGACCTGATGCGACGCATCAAACACGCCTTTGACCCCGCCGGCATTATGAACCCCGGCAAGGTGATCACCGCCCGCTAGGGACAGCAGCTTCATCATCGTTGCATGTTAGTTGGAAGTTCTCGCCGTCCAGGCGGGAACCAGTTCCGCATTCAGGCGGCGCGGCTTTTGCGCGTGCACGAGCTGTGTCAGGCCCATGCCGGATTTTGCGATCGCCACCGCATGTTTCTTCGGCATCAGGTAGCCGCATTCCAAGGGAGGACGGCGGCGCACTATCCGGCTGAAAAAGGGCCGCTTGTGATACCGGGACGGCGAGAAACGCGCGGGCTCGGCACAGACAGCCACATATTCGAGAATCTCTTCGATCCAGCCGCTCTGCGGACGCGCACCCGGTTCGACCAGCAGGATCCAATGCCCGCGCGCCGAGCGCATGACATCCTCAATATCCCACTGCGCATAAAAACGGCAGCCAGCGGCATCGGCGACGCGCGACGATCCATCGCGCGAACCGTGATCGAGGATCACAACGTCGCTTACCAGCCCTTCCACGGCCCCGGTTACAAGCGCAGACAGCGTATGCGCCAGTTCCGGTTCCTGATCCCGGCATTCCATTATGACTGTCAACATATGCATAGCTCTAACGCATCGCACAATAAATTGCCACTGCGCTGGATGTCAGAAAATCCGCGACCGTTCAGGCTTAACTCTAACCCACCTTCAGGTGGGATTGATACAAACAAGACCCCGGCCGCGGGTCTGCCAGCTATCGATTTTGCATTTTTTGTTCTTGTAATGTTCTCGTTTCTGCGGTAGGAATTTAATCATTCGAAGAGGCAATGAAACGCCGGTTCGAGTGGAAACGGTTTAAGGGCGTTGGCTTGCCTTGAGAGGCGTGCGGCACCCTGGGAGCATCCAGATGAGAGACCATACGCTTTCGGGGCAGGCTGCTTTCCAGCCGAGCCATACGCCTGACATTGCCAATGCGTTGGCCGATGCGTCGGGCCTGCGCATCGAGATCGACCGTCGTCGCGGGCGTGGTGCCGGACTTAACCCGGGCGGGCGCTTCGAGGCCCTGCAGCGGGAGGTTTTCGACGATGGCTGGCAGACCCTCGAGGAGCTGCCGGAGTTCCGCACCGAAGTGCAGGTGGAAAAGCCGCGCAGCATCATCAGCCGCAACGAATCGCCTGACATCCCTTTCGACCGTTCCATCAATCCCTATCGCGGCTGCGAACATGGCTGCATCTACTGTTTCGCCCGTCCGACGCACAGCTATATGGGGCTTTCTGCGGGGCTGGATTTCGAGGCGAAGCTTTTCGCCAAGCCGGATGCGGCAAAGCTGCTCGAAAGGGAGCTGGCGAAGCCCGGCTACAAGCCTCGCGTCATTGCCATCGGCACCAATACCGACCCCTATCAGCCGATCGAGCGCGAATGGCGCATCATGCGGCAGATACTGGAAGTGCTGGCAAAGGCCGACCATCCCGTCGCCATCGTCACCAAATCGGCCCTGATCAAGCGGGATATCGATATTCTGGCGCCCATGGCCAAGAAAGGTCTCGTCAAGGTTGGTATTTCCGTGACGACGCTGGACCGCAAGCTGGCACGCAGCATGGAACCGCGCGCCGCCACGCCCGAAAAGCGGCTGGAAGCGGTCAAGGCGCTGACGGATGCCGGCATTCCCGTGGCGGTGATGATGGCACCTGTCATTCCCGCACTCAACGATCATGAGATCGAACGCATTCTCGAAGCCGGCAAGGCCGCTGGCGCAACGGAGGCCTCCTATGTGCTGCTGCGCCTGCCGCTGGAGGTCAGCCCCCTCTTCCGCGACTGGCTGCTGCGCAACTATCCGGACCGCTACCGGCATGTCATGTCGCTGGTGCGCTCCATGCGCGACGGCAAGGATTACGATGCGGAATTCGGAAAACGCATGAAGGGTGCTGGTCCCTATGCATGGCAGATCGGCAGGCGTTTCGAAATGGCGACGAAACGGCTTGGCCTCATCCGCCGTGGCATTCACCTGCGCGACGACATCTTCGTGCCGCCGGGAGGTGCCGGCGTGCAATTGTCGCTGCTTTGAAAATATGAGGCCCGCTTGGCCGATCGAAGGCGCATTACGATGCGCGCAACGATACCCAGCGGTGCAGACACATAAGGAGTGGTGGCCCTTTCCTGTTGAAGGAGCCATGCTCTTGACGAAATGCCCGGCGGGTTTTCCCTGGCCCGTCGGACATCACCCCCGGAACCCGCCGCCTCGCGTGCGATCGTTTTTCCTCCGCCGCCCCGTTGGAGGATCAAAGGTCATGACGACCTAAGGGGCACGGTTGGCCACGCCCCTTGACCCGGCTGGCCGCGCCCGTCATCGCCCGCTTCCGGGGGCTTGCAGGAGATCGGGTGTGTGTGCAAGTTTCTGCCGCATGAAACGCCGCACCACACCCGATTCTCCTGCCCTCTTTGATCTCGCCGATACGGGCCCCGATTTCTCCTTCGAACTTGAAGCGAGGAAGAAGGGGCTTTGGCCCGTGGCCGGCACGGATGAGGCAGGCCGGGGGCCTCTCGCGGGACCAGTGGTTGCGGCAGCTGTCATTCTCGATCCCGACAACATTCCTGGTGGTCTTGACGATTCCAAGAAACTGACCAAGCTGAAACGGGAAAGCCTGTTTCTGCAAATCATGGAAACATCGATCGTTTCCGTCGCCTCCTCTGGCCCAGGCCTTATCGACACCATGAATATCCTGCGCGCCAGCCTCGACGCGATGCGTCGCGCCGTACTCGGCCTCGAGATCTCCCCGGCCCTCGTGCTGGCAGATGGCCGCGACAAGCCGCCGGGCATCACCTGCGAGTCAAAGGCCGTCATCAAGGGCGATTCCCGCTCCCTCTCAATCGCCGCCGCTTCGATCATCGCCAAGGTGACCCGTGACCGGATGATGGAACGGGCCGGTGTAGTGCACAGCTCCTATGGTTTCGAAGGCCATGCCGGCTACGGCACACCAGCCCACCTGCGCGCCATAGAAAGCCATGGGCCCTGCCCGCTGCACCGGATGAGTTTCAGGCCGCTGAAGCAGGACTGATCGAAAACCACGATCCTGAAGCGGAGAATGCGGTCTCGCCCGGGATTTCAGCGCCCTGCCATGAGGTGACGATCTCCGTCTCCACTGGTAGAATTCTATCTCAATGCGTGGACTTGACGGGCTTTGGGAGAAGAGATTTGGATTTCATGAAACTGTTGAAGTCGCTCGAAGAACTTCTCTACGAGCTGGTTTCATGGCTCCTCTTCTATCCGCTGACAATGTGGCGATCGGTCGTCGCACCGCTCAGCATGATGCGCTACGCCGATAGCGAACTCGCGGATCGGCTCGAGGACCAGTATGACGACACACTGAGTCCACCCCTCTTCCTCCTGATCACTCTGCTATTTTCGCAGGGGCTCTCCGCCTCCCTTCCGACCATTTACGATCCCACATTGGCCGCCCGGGAGCTTGGTTCGGGTTCGAACCTGCTCATAGCGCGTGGCGTTATATTCGGGATTTATCCGCTGTGTATGGCCGTCACGCTTCTGCGGTGGAAACGGGTGAGGATCACCCGAAACTCCCTGCGTCCGCCGTTCTTCAGCCAATGTTACGTGGCTGCGCCGTTTACATTTGTCCTGGTCCTGGGCTTCGATTTTGCATCCATGCCTCTGGAACATGGCCTTACGTTCGGGCTCGCCATTATCGCGCTCGCCACGATCTGGTATGCGCAGGCACAGATACGATGGCTGATGCAGGATCTCGGCTTGGGCATCGCGAAAGCAGGCCTGGCTTTCAGTGGCGCATTTCTGGTTGCCACCGCGGCAGCTTTTGTACTGGCGGTGCTGATAGCGCTCGAGGCCAAGACAATCTATCCCGCGATCACTTAACAAGCCTCGACAAATTGGCCGCCGTGAATTGCCGGCCAGCATCCAGTCCTCAAAGCCGATGCTTTTTCTCCAAAGGTCGACAGACATCGATAGACACGCTGCAAGCAGGCACCACAGCGTGCACCCACGAGCCTGCCAACACAGCCCCCGGCTGAGGCATAAAACAAAAAACCCCTCGCGGCGGGTGCCGGAGGGGTTTTGAATAGTCCGAGATGAACTTAGTTCAGCTTCGACTTCACTTCGCCAATGGTGTTGGCGAAAAGTTTGGCCTTTGCGGCAGCGGTGGTCTTTTCGGCAATGAGCTTCTCGGAAGCTGCAATGGCGATGTCCACGGCGGCGGCACGAACGGCGCCGATGGCGTCTTCTTCGGCCTGCTTGATCTTCTGTTCCGACAGGGCCGTACGGCGGACGACGAATTCTTCCGTCTTTTGCTTGGCTTCGGCGGTCAGGGCGGCCGCTTCGCGTTCGGCAGCGGCAACGATGCCAGCTGCTTCAGCTTCGGCTTCCTTGCGCTTGCGCTGATATTCGGCCAGCAGGTGCTGTGCCTCTTCGCGCAGACGCTTGGCTTCGGCCAGTTCGTCCTGAATGTTCTGTGCGCGCTCGTCCAGAGACTTGGAGAGCATGCCCGGAACCTTGAGATAGGCGATCAGGACGAAGAAAAGGACAAGACCGACAAGAGCGAAAAATGATGCATCAAACGCCATATCAGGCTCCCTTCACAGTCGAAGCGGCTGCAATGGCGGCCTTGACGTCGGCATCCTTGACCTTGGCGCCAACCAGCTGGTCGACGATTGCGGTCGCAGTTTCCTCGGCAATGGCGCCGACATCCGCGAATGCCTGATCCCTGATACCCGCAATGCGCTTTTCGGCGGCGGCAAGCTTCTCGGCAAGTCCGGCTTCGATAGCGACGCGGTCGGCATCGGCTTTCGCCTTGGCGGCGTCACGTGCCGCGGAGCCTATCGAGCTTGCCTTGGCGCGGGCTGCCGCGAGTTCTTTTTCATAGGTTTCGACGGCTGCGTCGGCTTCGCTTTTCAGCCGTGCCGCTTCATCGAGATCCTGTGCAATGCGCCCATGACGGTTTTCAAGAATGCCGCCGACGCGAGGAACGATGACCTTCTGCATGAGCAGGTAGAAAAGGCCGAACGTGATCGCCAGCCACAGGACCTGCGATGCATAAGTAGACTGGTCGAACGGCGGGAAAACGCCGGAAGCACCGTGTTCGGCGCCGTGCGCTACACCGGTTTCCGTGTGCGTGGCTTCCGGTTGCGGCTGGCCGACAGCCGGAGTTTCCGTATGCGTTTCACCTACGGTCGGTGCTGACTGGGCATAAGCCTCGGTCACGAACATGCTCACCTCCAGGGGGACTGCAAATGCGAAGGATCACGGCACGCAATTTGCGCGAGCCGTGATCCAGACCTGATGCCGTTATTAGACAGCGAACAGGAGAAGGAGAGCTACGAGCAGCGAGAAGATGCCCAGAGCTTCCGTAACGGCGAAGCCGAATACCAGACGGCCGAACTGGCTGTCGGCAGCAGAGGGGTTGCGCAGTGCGCCGGAGAGGTAATCACCGAAGATACGGCCGAGTGCGAGGGACGTACCAGCCATGCCGAGGCATGCGAGACCTGCGCCGATGTACTTTGCTGCTTCCGCTTCCATGTGAGACTCCTTGAGATATTGGTTGTTGCGGCTATCTTTTGGCGCCCGTTGCCGGGGCCAGCGACTTTACTTCTCAGTGACCACCATGCACGGCGTCGTTCAGGTACATGCAAGTCAGTACCGCGAACACATAAGCCTGCAGGAAGGCAACGAGAAATTCGAGAGCGGTCATTGCGACCGTCATGATGAGAGGCAGGACTGCACCGCCGATACCGAGCGCGCCGAGCGCACCCATGGAGGCGACGAAGCCTGCGAAAACCTTGAGCGTGATGTGGCCAGCCAGCATGTTCGCGAAGAGACGAACGGAAAGGCTGATCGGGCGCGACAGGAACGAAATCATTTCAATTGACGCGACAAGCGGCAAAAGCGCCTTCGGCACGCCAGAAGGTGCGAAGATGCCGAAGAAATGCAGACCGTGCTTGTAGAAACCGTAAACGACGACCGTGCCGATGACGAGGCAGGCAAGCGCGAAGGTGACGATGATCTGGCTGGTGACCGTGAAGAAATACGGGAACATGCCGAGAAGGTTCGCAGTCAGCACGAACATGAACAGCGAGAATACGAATGGGAAGAACACCATGCCCTTTTTGCCGGCGCCTTCGCGCAGCATGGAGGCGATGAATTCATAGGACATTTCAGCAACGG
>NZ_BDLN01000001.1:1150973-1164153 GCF_001950375.1 Rhizobium sp. TBD182
CATGCGGGTCGGGATCAGACCACGGCTCGACGTTGCGAAATAAAGGAAACCGGAAGCGGCGGCCACGGTCGCGACCATGAAAAGCGACGCATTGGTGAAGGAAAAATCGACGCCGCCAATTTCGATCGGAATGATCGGCTGCACCAAGAACTGATGGGTCGGATCGTTTGCCACCGGCTGCCCTCTTTACCTGTCGCCGCTCACGGCGGCATCTCAACTGCAAGAAAAAACAGCTTAAACGCCGTCTTTTCCACCCTCGTCTCGCTTGTCGGCTCTCTCAAGCAGCGGCGGCTTTGCCACCGCGCCCGTGGAGCGCAACACATTTAATACGCCTGCGCAGAAACCGAGAAGAAGAAGAACGATCATCCCCCACGGCGTCGTGCCGACAAAATAGTCCAGAAGATAACCCAGCATAGCGCCGACCACGATGGCCGAAATGAACTCCGATGAGAGCTTCACCGCCATCGCAAAGCCTTTCCGGCTTTCCGCGGCATTGGTCTCCGCCCTCACTTCCGCCTCATCCTCCGCCTTCACCTTTGCCAACTCTTCGGCAAGGCGCTTGCGACGCTCGTCCAGACTATCGTCACGGTTGCCAGTCATCTTAAAATCCCACCCATTTTCTCCGTTCCAGCCATGCCAGAACCCTTTGGAGTTGTAAACGGTGACGGATTAAGCCTGTTCCAGCCCGCTCTGAAGTCGCGCGCAACATAGTTTTAGGGGCTTCGCTAGTCAAGGCACTGGCGAAGCTTGTTTTTTCACAAATTAAATATTTAAAAACAAAGGCTTAACGCCAAATCGCCGTTTGTCGACGATGTTTCCCCCGGGAATCGGCATTTTTGACACGCAAATTGCGACAAATTGGCGGTGGTATCAGCTCCAGCCGCCACCATAGGTTCGATAAAAGACGTGCAAGCCAATCCTGCCGACCTTCTTCATGGATTTTCCCCAGGCGGGACGAACATAGACGGCATGATAGTGAGTCGCCGAGCCCACTTCCGTCAGCCAGATTTTGCCGGCGGTGGTTGCCATGGCCACTTCGCGCGCCATTTTCCAGTGACGTTCGGAATTCACCCGGTCCTTTATATTGTCGCAGGCGAAGGAGAACTGGCAGCGGTTGCGCCAATCCTTGTTCTGATAAACCACACCGCAGATGGTTTTCGGATAAGCGGGGTTGCGCACGCGGTTAAGGATCACCTGTGCCACCGCCGCCTGTCCCTTGACCGATTCACCGCGCGCCTCGAAATATATGCCGGATGCAAGGCATTGCTGTTCGGCTGCGGAAAACACGGCAGCGGGCAGCGGCGTTGCCGCCCATGCGTGATCGTCCGCGCCGATCAACGGCACGAAGCGGCCGGCCTCCGGCTTTTTCAGAATGGCGTCGAACGGCGATTCACGGGCGAAATCCGGTTCGGCCGGCGCGTAAGCCGTGGCGAGAATATCGGGAGTCCTGTTGGTAACGAGTTCCGCCAGCATCGGAGAGACGCTTTTGTCCGCCTTCTTTTCTTCACGGCGGAAATAGAAGGAGGCAAGTTTGACGTCGCTGCCGCGTTTCGGTTTCACAAAAGCCGTGCGGTCCTTGCGCTTCAGCGGCTCTATATCCAGCATGCTAGTGCGTTCCAGCACGGAACCGGCGGTGAAGGCCTTTGGCGGCTGCATGATTTCGGTTGCGACGATGCGACCCTTCTTGGCGGCACGGTTGACGCGCTCGCTGTCGGGTGTCGTCTCGTCACCCTTCTTGTTGGTGACGAAAGCCACCTTGCGGCCATCGGGCAGAGTCATGCCGCTGCCATGCAGCGCCGCCTCCCCTTCCGCATCGTTAAAGGTGAGCGAGGCGTTATGGACAGAGCCTGCCGGTGACGCGGTCAGCACCATGCGCCATTGCTCGCCGCCATTGTCCAGCCCTGCCAGCAGGGAGGCCAAATCCGCGCGTGCGGCAATGGAAGGAAAGACGAGCCAGGCAGCAAGGCCGAAGACAACGGGTGAGGTCCATGCCTGAAGGGACGCAAAGGACCGACGACGCATTACTCTTTTCGAACGCAAAACCAGCACTCCGAACACCAGGAACCATATTTGTTACAGGTGTTCGAGAATCTCTTATTAACCTTGATGCTTGGTTAACGCCGCGCGCGGGCGCGGCTTCACGTTAATGTGTAACCACCTTCTAATAATCAGACGACGACGTGAGACCCGAGTTCCACCACGCGGTTGGCCGGAAGGCGGAAGTAGTCCGAGGGATCGGCGGCCGTTTCGGCAAGCGCGATGAACAGTCGGTTCTGCCAGCCGGGCATGCCCGATTTCGGATCCGGCACCAGCTTGCGGCGACCGAGATAAAACGAGGTGGACATGATGTCGAACTTGTAACCCGTGCGCCTGAGGTAACCGAGCGCCTGGGTGACGTTCTGCGTTTCCATGAAGCCGAAATGCAGTTCGACTACGGCAAAACGATCGCTCAGCTTCGTCAGTGTGTAACGATTTTCGGGGCGGACGCGCGGCTGGTCTTCCGTGCGGATCGTCAAAATCACGTTCTTGTCGTGCAGGACGTGGTTGTGCTTGAGATTGTGCAACAATGCAGCGGGTGCGGCATCCGGATCGCCAGTCAGGAAAATCGCTGTGCCGGGCACGCGCACCGGCGCATGGGCGCTTTCCTTTTCCACCGAAGCCACGAAAGCCTTCAGCGGCACATCGCTGCGGCGGGTTTTGGCGAAAAGGATTTTCGAGCCGCGCTGCCAGGTGGTCATGATGATGGTGAAAGCGATTGCCAGCAACACCGGCACATAGCCGCCATCATGTATCTTGAGCAGGTTTGCACCGAGGAAAATCAGTTCCAGCAGCAGAAGCGGCGCCAGCACGCCAATCGCCAGCCAGATGGACCATTGCCAGCGCTTGCGAACGAATTCGAAGAACATCATGCTGGTGACGACCATCGCGCCGGTAACGGAAATGCCGTAGGCGGTGGCCAGTGCATCCGAACTTTTGAAGGTGAGCACCAGTGCGACGACGCCGAACAGCAGGATGGTGTTGACGGCGGGAAGATAGATCTGCCCGGTATTGGTTTCCGAAGTGAAGAGGATTTCCATGCGCGGCAGATAGCCGAGATGGATCGCCTGACGCACGAGCGAGAACGCGCCTGTTATAACCGCCTGGCTGGCGATGATGGTGGCGGCGGTCGCCAGAAAGACGGCCGGCAGGATCGCCCATTGCGGGAACATCAGGTAAAACGGATTGGACATCGCAGCCGGGTCCTTGAGAACCAGCGCGCCCTGACCGAGATAATTCAGCGTCAGTGCCGGGAAAACCAGACAGAACCATGCCCACTGGATGGGACGGCGGCCGAAATGGCCAAGATCGGCATAAAGCGCTTCAGCACCGGTGATCGTCAGGAAAACTGCGCCCAGTACGACGATGCCATAAAAGCCTTCATTGGCGAGAAACTCGACCGCATGCCAGGGGTTGAAGGCATAGAGAATGCCGAAATCATCGGCGATGTGAATGAGGCCGGCTACACCCATGACCAGGAACCAGACAGCGGTGATCGGTCCGAAGAATTTCGCCACCGTTCCCGTACCGTGCGATTGGATCGCGAATAGGCCGATGAGAATGCAGACGGAGATCGGAATAATAAAGTCGTCCATGGCCGGAGTGACGAGCTTCAGACCCTCCACCGCCGAAAGCACTGATAGCGCCGGCGTGATCATGGCATCGCCCAGGAACAGGGCTGCGCCGATGAGGCCGAGCACGATGAGAACGCTGCGGTGAGTGCCCGCCGTCTTCATCAATAGCGCCAGAAGCGAGAGTGTGCCGCCCTCGCCGTCATTGTCGGCGCGCAGCAGGAGCGTGATGTATTTGAACGTTACGATGATCGTCAGAGACCAGATCATCAGGGATGTCAGGCCGATGACTTCTTCTCTCGTCACGCCATCATAGGCGATCGGCTTTAGCGCTTCGCGGAAGGCATAGAGCGGGCTGGTGCCGATATCGCCGTAGACGACGCCGATAGAACCAAGGATCGCGGCATAAAGCCCCTTGTTCTGATGCTTGTCATCCGAATCCGGCTTCTCGGTAAAGTCCTTGTCTGCGATTTGAGACATGATGATCCTGGCTCCTTAGAGCCAGCCCTTCCAACGGAAAAAGAGAAACGGGATGATTGCCGACATCAGCATGACGACGAGCGCGAGTGGATAGCCAAACGTCCAGTTCAACTCCGGCATGAGCTGAAAGTTCATTCCGTAAACCGACGCCACCAGAGTGGGCGGCAAGAACACGACCGACGCGATCGAGAAGATCTTGATGATGCCGTTCTGCTCGATGTTGATGATGCCGAGAGAAGCGTCCAGCAGGAATGTCAGATTGCCGGAAACGAAGGAGGCATGTTCGCTCAACGACTGGATATCCCGACCGATCGATTTGCTCTGTTCCCTCGCGTCCTTGTCCTGCTGGACCTGCGCACTTGTGGACAGGAAAGTCTGCAGGCGTGCAAGGGAAGCAAGGCTGTCACGAACCTTGGAGATCAGCCGGTGATAGGCGGCAATGTTGGTCAGTCGGTCTTCCAGATAACGCGGCGCCTTGCGCTTGCTGCGCGCCTGGCTGCCGAGAAGATCGGCGGCGAGATTGTCGATGCCTGCCACCGAGTTTTCGAGAATTTCCGCCGTGCGATCGACGATGGTTTCCAGCAGTTTCAGCAACAGCGCGGTGCCGCTGCGCATCTCGTGCGGCACGCGGGTGATGGCGGCGGTGAAGAGGTGGAATGATTTCGGCTCGGCATAACGGATCGTCACAAGGCGCTTGCCGGCAAGAATAAAGGCGACATCTGTCAGGCGCGGACCGTCGGAATCTGCCTTCCAAACCAGAGAGGCGGTCATGAAGACGTTGCCATCTTCCATGTAAAGGCGGCTGGAAGGTTCGATATCCTTCAAATCCTCGCGGGTGGGCAGCTCAAGCCCCAGCAGTTTTTCAACATACTGCTCTTCCGTCCTCGTCGGATTGATAAGGTCGATCCAGACGATATCGTCGGGAATCTGTTCACGGCCGTCGTCTGGCGACAGGCTGATCGCCTCGCAGTTGGCGCGATAGGCTTTTATCAATCCGTTTCTCCGGTCCGCATCGCTGGCTTCAGCCGCAATGCTGCTTAACATATCCTGTTCAAGGTCGGCAAACCTTTGGACGACACTTCAGGGAACACCGGAACGAGCGGGATTTTCACATCCCGCCGGACTGACGGACCAAGAACCAAACGGCGCAGGGCTATGCTCCCAAAGCGAGACCCAATCAAGCAATATTTTCTCGCGACAGCATTGCAGGCGATGCATCTCTGGCGTTCAAATGCATCGGCCTTTCCCGAAGCCACCAGTTAACATATTGTTTTTAAAATATATCCAGGCAGGGCAACCGTCCGGCCTTTTTTTCTTCCGCAACCGGTACGTTATTCGAAAACGATTTTCGGCGCGGCTTTTCTTTCGCCCGCACCGATGCGGGCCCAGACTTTTTCCGCAATATCGCGGTAGATGGCGGCCTGCGGACCATCCGGCTCGGCGGCAACCACCGGCGTTCCGGCATCAGACATTTCACGGGTGGAAATGGTGAGCGGCACTTCGCCGAGGAACGGCACGCCAATCCGCTCAGCCTCTGCCTTTGCACCGCCATGGCCGAAAATATCATAACGCGCGCCGGTATCCGGTGCGATGAAGTAGCTCATATTCTCGACGACGCCGAGCAGCGGCACTTCCACCTTGCGGAACATGGTGATGCCCTTGCGCGCGTCGATCAGCGCCAGATCCTGCGGCGTGGAGACGATGACGGCGCCGGCGAGCGGCACCTGCTGGGCGATGGTGAGTTGCGCGTCGCCGGTGCCAGGCGGCATGTCGAGCACCAGCACATCGAGTTCACCCCAGGCGACTTCACGCAACATCTGCATCAATGCGGACTGAACCATCGGCCCACGCCAGATCATCGCCGCTTCCTCATCCACCAGAAATCCCATGGACATGACCTTCAGTCCGTAATTTTCCATGGGAATGATGATGCGGTCTTCCTGCTGCTGCGGGCGTCCTGAAATCTTTAGCAGTCGTGGCAGCGAGGGGCCGTAAATGTCGGCGTCGAGCATGCCAACCTTTAGGCCCAGCGCCTGCAGGCCCAGCGCCAGGTTGACGGCGGTCGTGGACTTGCCGACCCCGCCCTTGCCCGAGGCAACGGCGATGATCGCGCCGACGCCGGGAACGCCGACCTTCGACGAGCCTGGCTGCGCGGCCGGCCGGCCGGTTGCAGCCGCAGGGCGCGCCGGGGCCGGGCGCGCCGGTGCGGGTTGTTGTGTGCCGGGTTTGCGATCCGCCGTCAGCGCGACGACAGCACCGGCGATACCCGGAACGCCCTTGGCGGCCTGTTCAGCCGAAAGCCTCAACGGCTCCATGTCGGCTGCCCTGTCGGCCGGGACGGTAATAGAGAAATAGGCTTTCGCGTCGGCGATGAAGATTTCCGAGACCATGCCAAGCGCCACAATGCTTTTGCCGCTGCCCGGATAGATGACTGCCTCCAAAGCCGTTTCGACCTGGTGCTTGCTGACCTCTGCCATATGTTTACTCCGCTACATCATCCCACCGGATATGGGCTGCATTCCGCGCCATCCATAGACAAACGCGGCCCGTTCGCCAATGCCAAACCGCAAACAGCGGATCATCGCGACGGCTTATTCGCAGACTTCAGATTTCGTCGTCCATATCAAGCGTTTCCGGATCGAAAACCCGACCATCGAAAAAACAGTCGGGGCCGAGGACAAGACCCGAGCGTGACGCCCCGACATGGACCGGCTCCCGCAACGTGCCTTCCAGCTTCAGGTTCGCGCCCGGCACCGGCACGAAAAGCGGCTTCATCGCCTTGCGGAAGATATCCGGCCGATAGGCATTGCGCGCGGCCTCCACCACGCCTGCATCGAACCGGCGATCGGGGGGAACCTCGCCCCAGCGCAACATCTGGCTGAAGAACCACAGCGCCTGGCTTTGCCAGGGGAAATTGGCGGCCTTGGCGCTTGTTACGAAAAACTCCTGAAAACGCTGCATGTCCCTTTGCGAAGTGGAAATATAACCCGTCAGCGCTGGAAGCAGGAATTCGCCGTTCTCGTCAATATAATGGGGGGCGGCAAGAATGCCGGTAAGTTCCTCGATATTGGCGGAGTTGGCGCACCATTCGCCGGCGCGATAAAGCGAACGCAGCAAGCCTTCCAGCACAGTGGCGTTCTCTTCCGCCCAGGGCCGCTTCACGGCCAGAATCTTTTCAGGCGCATTGTGCCAGATCAGCGCTCCCGTGGTGACGATCCGCCCGCCGCCACCCAGCACCACAGCGCTGCCCGCCGGTTCGGCGGTACAGAGCGCATCGACCTTGCCGCTTTCCAAAAGCGCCGGCATAGCCTTCGGCAGGGCTTCAACGATTTCCATGTCGCGGCCGAGCAGCACGCCGCAGCTTCCGAGCAGATAACGCAACGCATAAAACGGCGTGGACACAATATCCTCGATCGCAAAGACCGGCGGTTTTTCACCCGCCGCCCGGCGCGCGGAACAGACACGGGCCATCGCCCGCCCGAACGCGGCCGGGTCTGGCAGCTTCATGCCCTCCCGGTAAAGCTCGTCGAAAAATCCGTGCGAAACGGTCGTTGCCGATCCGCCAAGGGAAAGAGTGAAAACGCCGACAATATCGGCCGGCAAGTCATCGAGGCCAACCGCTGAACCGACGGGAACCGCGGCGGGCAAATGGGCGATCTGAACCTCGTCCTCGCCAAGTGCTGCAAGCACGGCGCGCGCGGATTGTTTTCGGATGAGTTCCAGTTCTACGCCTTCGTCGGCAGCAAAGCCTTTTTCGGCAGCGGCTATCAGTACGGCGCAATCGACAGTCGGAGAAAACCCCGCTTTTATCCTATGCCGTTCCGGCAAACGATTTCTCCTTCCCGGTGATTCGAAAGAAGGATCGCCCAGGAACCCATTTATCACAATGATAAATTTGCGGTTTCGCTATTTAATCAGACCGACCCGGAGCGCCTTTGCGACGGCTTGGGTGCGGTTGACCGTATCGAGTTTTTTCGTCGCACGGTTCAGGTAGTGATTGATGGTATGTTCCGACAGCATCATGATTTCAGCGATCTCGGCGCTGGTCTTGCCGGCGGCCGTCCAGTTCAGACAATCTATCTCGCGCTCGTTCAATGTCTCTGGAACCCGCAGGTCAAGGCGGCGGATTTCAGATAGCCGGGCAAAGATGTGGCTGGAAATGTAAAAAAGTTCCGCTAGCTGGCTGGTGGGCAAACTCGTTTTGTTACCGGAAAAAGACACCGCTCCCCGCATCGTGGTGATGTCGTGAACTGGAAACCACACCGAATTGATCATATCGAACCGCTCAAAAAGTCCGATGACCGGTTTCTTCGGCGCGTTTTCGTCGCCGCTGACCAGAAAATCCAGGGAGACGGAAAAGGGTGTGGTCGATTTCTTCAACTGCGCCATCACCCGGCTTCTCTGCAGCATGCCCTCTTCGTCATAACGCTGCAAAAGCTCGGCCGGCCAGCTGGTGATGATGGTGCATTGCGACAATTCGCTCGCCATTTCGGCCGAGAGGTCAAGCACCATGAAGGCCTTGAATCCCCAGGCTTCCGTCAGCCGTTTCAAAAACCGGAATATATCGAATTGCGTGTTGAGACCGGCGATCTCGCGAACGCAATCAACACCAATCGACTGAACGGCGGCCGTCTCTGTTTTCTGCATGAAGCGGTTCTTCAAAAAAGAGAAAATACCGCCGCAAAGGCCTGCCTTCGTGCGGAAATTGCGCGGATGTTACTCGCCAAAATGATTCATGCAAACAAAAGTTGAAACTTAATTCCGAATAATCGAAAATAAGATTTCACTTACATGCATCGGCGCGCGATCTGCAGTTTTTGAAGCGGAAACCAACAGCTTCACGCATCCATTTTTCTCAACCATTCGCAACCGGAGATAATCTGCAGGCAAGTTCCGCCGAAATTTGATCGGCCGTTTCGCGCACCAGAGGACCCCATTTCCGCAGTTGCTCCACATCCACGCGATAGGCTGGGCCGGTGACGGAAATCGCCGCGAGAAAATTGCGCCCCGGCGCCCATACCGGCGCGGCAACGCAGTGAATGCCGATCTCATGCTCCTGAAGGTCGAAACCGTAGCCATTGCTGCGAATGGCGGCCACATCCTGCGCCAGCATTTGCGGGGTTACGATCGTATTTTGCGTGAAGCGGTGGAAGTCCAGCTCTGCGGCAAGTGCAGCGAGATCGTCAGGGGAAAGCATTGACAGCGCGGCCTTGCCCACCCCTGTGCAATAGGCGGGTGATGTCTTGCCCACCTGCGAATGCATGCGCAAAGTATGCTTGCCCTCCATTTTGTCCAGATAGGTGACTTGCCCGCCGTTCAGAACGGCAAGATGCACGGATTCCTGCGTCGCCTCCTGCAATGCCGCCAGATGCGGCGCGGCAACGCTGCGCAGATCATTGCTGCTCCAGGCCTTGGCAGCCAATTGCAGCAGCCTCAGACCCACGACATAGGTCTGGTCGGCGACATGATCGACCAGACCTTCGGCCACGAGATGGGCGAGCTGGCGGTGCACCGTGCCGCGCGGCTGGCCGCAAGCCTCGACAACGTCGGTGAAGCGCATCGGTTTTTCGGCAAGGGCGATAAGCTCCAGAAGCGAGACGGCCTTACCAAGCGTGCCGGTTACGCTTTCCTTTTTTCGCTTCACGGCAGGAACCACCTCATGCTCGCTGTCATTTGGTTTTTTGTAATCGGGCATGGCAACATCCACCGTCATCTGTCTTGACATAAGTCTGCGGCCAAGAGAATAATTCCATTTAGTAAAATCTAGTTCCAAATAATGGAACAATCAAGCCCCTCACTGGACGAGACGATGTCGATGATGCAAGCCCATTTCCCTGACCTCAAGGACACGGGCGTGCTCGTCACCGGCGGCGGCTCCGGCATCGGGGCATCGCTGGTAGAGGCCTTTGCGGCGCAGGGCGCAAGGGTCGCGTTCATCGACATCGCCGAAGAGCCGAGTGTGGCGCTCGTTGCGCGGCTTGCTCATGCCGCACGCCATCGGGTCCATTTCTTCAAGACCGACCTGCGCGACGTTGCGGTGACCCGGCAGAGCGTGGAGGCGGCGGCAGCTGCGACCGGCGGCATCAAGGTGCTCGTCAACAATGCCGCATGGGACGACCGCCACGACATCGATACCGTCACAGAAGCCTATTGGGATGCCAATCAGGCCGTCAATATCAAGCAGATGTTCTTCACGGTTCAGGCCGCCTTGCCACATCTACGGCAGGCGCGAGACGCAGCCATCATCAATTTCTCCTCGATTTCGTTTTTGCTGAACATGGGCGAGCTTCCTTCTTATGCGGCAGCCAAGGCCGGCATCATCGGCCTGACGAAAAGCCTGGCCGGACGGTTGGGGCAGGAAAATATCCGCGTCAACACGTTGCTGCCGGGCATGATCGTGACGGAACGGCAGAGAGAATTGTGGCTGACGGACGACGACGTCACCTCGACCACGGCACGGCAATGTCTCAAGCGCACGCTTGTCGCCGCCGATCTGGTGGGTCCGTGCCTGTTTCTCGCATCATCGGCATCGAGCGCGATCACCGCGCAATCCATAATCGTAGACGGAGGCCTGTTATAATGTCTGAACCCGCTTTTATCGCCGTCGACTGGGGCACGACCAGTTTCCGGCTCTGGCTGCTCAGCCGGTCCGGCGCGGTGCTGGCTGAGCGCAGAAGTGCTGAAGGCATGACGACGGCCATGCGGACCGGCTTTACAGAGGTGCTGCAATCGCATCTCGATGCCATCGGCGCACCGGAAAAACTGCCGGTTCTTATCTGCGGCATGGCGGGTGCGCGGCAGGGCTGGGTGGAGGCCGGTTATATCGACGTGCCTGCATCGCTTTCAGCGGTTCTCGATGGTGCGGTGCGCGTGCCGGGTCAGGAGCGGGATGTCCGCATTCTGCCGGGGTTGGCGCAGCGGGACAAAAACGCACCTGATGTGATGCGTGGCGAAGAAACGCAATTGCTCGGTGCACTCAGCTCCGCCGGTGGCGGCAGGAAGCTGGTCTGCATGCCCGGCACCCATTCCAAATGGGTAACGGTGGATGGCAGCGACGTGACGGGCTTTGCCACCTTCATGACCGGTGAGCTGTTCGAGGTCATCTCGAAACAGACCATCCTTTCCCATGCGGTGGCAGAAGCCGAAGCCTTTACCGGCGAGCACGAGGTATTCAGGGCGGCGGTGCGCGATATCTACGCCAATCCGCAGCTCGCCACCAACCGTCTGTTCACCCTGCGCTCCGGACAATTGCTGCACGGCCTCACCGCGACAGACGCCAAGGCCAAGCTTTCCGGCATCATGATCGGACTGGAAATCGCCGGTGCGCATTCCTCCGTACGGCGGGACACGCCGGTGGTGCTGATCGGCTCCGGCGCGCTCGGTGCGCTTTACGAGGGTGCATTCGCAGCCCTTGAGATTCAATATACTGTCATCGACGCAGACGAGGCCGTTCGGCGCGGGTTGTTAGCCGCCGCAAATGCCATCTGGTCATAGATTATTCAGTGGAGCGGAATTCCAGGCGAAAACCGCTACCGCTTTTCGCCATCCCGCTCAAGGACGAAAGACCCACCATGCGTATCCCCTTCCCCGCCATGAAATATCCGCTGATCGCCATCCTGCGCGGCCTTAAACCCGAGGAAACCGAAGGCGTCGTCGGCGCGCTGATCGAGACCGGCTTCCGCGCCATCGAAATCCCGCTCAATTCCCCCGATCCGTTCCGCTCGATCGAGATCGCCGCGAAGATGGCGCCCGCCGATTGCCTGATCGGCGCCGGCACCGTGCTCAGCACGGAAGACGTGGATGCGCTGGACGCCGCCGGTGGCAAGCTGATGGTCAGCCCCAACGCCGATGCCGACGTCATCACCGCCGCGCGCGTCAAGGGCATGGTGACGATGCCGGGCGTTCTGACTCCGACCGAGGCTTTGGTCGCCGCAAAAGCCGGGGCAACCGGGCTGAAGTTCTTTCCCGCCAGCATCATCGGCCCGGCCGGCATCAATGCGATCCGGACGATCCTGCCGAAGGATCTGGTCATTGCCGCCGTTGGTGGCGTCTCGGACAAGAATTTCGCCGACTATACCAACGCCGGCATCCTCGCTTTCGGGCTTGGCACCAGTCTCTACAAGCCCGGCATGACGGCTGCGGAGGTGCGCGAGCGCGCCATCGTCACACTTTCGGCCTATGATGCAGCAATTGGAGGATAAAAGCATGGCGACCGTTTTTCCCTTCGCCGGACGTGTTCTTGACAAAACGCCGATGACGCTTGGCGAAGGCCCGACTTTCGACCCGGCGACCGGCACGGCCTGGTGGTTCAATATCATCGGGCGCGAACTGCATGAATTGCATCTCGCTTCCGGCCGCAAAACGGTGCACGCCCTGCCCTTCATGGGCAGCGCACTGGCGAAAATCAGCGACCACAAGCAATTGATCGCCTCCGATGACGGCCTTTTCCTTCGCGATACGGCAACCGGCGTGTTGACGCTGCATGCGGAGCTTGAAAAGGACATGCCCGACAACCGCTCGAATGACGGGCGTATGCATCCCTCGGGCGCGCTGTGGATCGGCACCATGGGCCGCAAGGCGCAAATCGGCGCGGGCAGCATCTACCATGTTGCCAGGGGAACCGTGACCAAGCTGTTTGCCGATGTCAGCATTCCAAATTCGATCTGCTTTTCGCCCGATGGCGCGACCGGATATTACGTCGACACCAAGGTCAACGAGCTGATGAAGGTGCCGCTCGATGCCGAGACGGGACTTCCCACCGGCAAGGCAGAGGTGTTCATTGACACCGCCGGCATCGACGGTGGCGTAGACGGATCGGTCTGCGATGCGGAAGGACATATCTGGAACGCCCGCTGGGGCATGGGTGCGGTCGATCGTTACGATGCCGACGGCAACCACATCGAACGCTATCTGGTGCCAGCGGGACAGACCACCTGCCCGGCCTTCATCGGCCCCGATGCGTCGCGCCTTCTCGTCACATCCGCCCGCGAAAATCTTGACGACGACGCCATTGCCGCCAATCCGCAGCACGGAAAGACATTCGAGCTCGGGATTGAGGTGAAGGGCAGGTTCGAGCCGCTCTACCGGTTGTG
>NZ_BDLN01000001.1:1164163-1172197 GCF_001950375.1 Rhizobium sp. TBD182
CGGGCCGCCTTCTCATTCCTGTGCTCGTCACAGGGATGAGGTTGGGGAGGTCCCTACAGCCTTGCGTGCAAGGCCACTCCATTTCTCAGGGAATATCCGACAGGATCTCGCGATAGTTTTCGTGAAGGTAACGCTGCGTGGCGGCGGCATCGGCGGGACGGCCGTAAAAATAGCCCTGCCCCATAGCGCAGCCGAGCGCGCGCAGTTTTTCCTCTTCCGCCTGCTCCTCGATACCCTCCGCGACGACCTCGAGATCAAGCCCTTCGCACATGGCGACGATGGCCTTAATGATATGTTCCGAAGGACGGTCGCTGCTGATACGGGAGACAAAGGCGCGGTCAATCTTGACCTTGTCGAAGGTAAAGTCGCGCAGACGGCCAAGGCTCGACTGGCCGGTGCCGAAATCGTCGAGAGAGATACGAACACCCGCACCCTGCAATTCGCTGATGATGCGCTGCGCGGTATCGGCGGATGTCATGACAGCGGTTTCGGTGATTTCAAGCTCCAGCCGGTGCGGATCAAGGCCGACACGCGACAGGATGGACAGAATATTATCCGCTGTGCCGGGGTCCATCAATTGCGCGGAAGACAGGTTGAAGGACAGGAAAAGCTCTCGCGGCCAGAACAGCGCCGCTTCCGCCGCCTTCCTCAGCAGCGCTTCCGACAGCGCGTCGATGAAACCGCGTTCTTCGGCCAGCGGCACGAAAACGGCGGGCGACACGAAACCGAGATCGGGGTCGTTCCAGCGGGCGAGTGCCTCGAAACCGATGACCTTCGCTTCTTCCAGCCTGACGATGGGCTGGAAATGCACGTCGATCGCATCGGTGATGATGGCGTTACGCAACGCCTGTTCCAGCTGGGTGGCGCGCTTCATTTCCTGCGCAATCTCGCGCGAATAGACCGTTATCTGTCCACGACCACGGCGCTTGGAGCGGTAAAGCGCGGTCTCGGCGCTTTTCAGCAAATCCTCGAAATCATCGCCGGCGAAGGGATAGATGGCAAAACCGAAGGAGGAGGAAAGCCGGACGTTGCGGTCGCCGAGATCGTAAGGCGCAGAAAGCACGTCCTTGATCATGTTGCCTATGCGCTCTGCGCCGGTGCGTTCGAATACCAGCGGCAGCACGAAGGCGAACTCGTCGCCATCATGGCGCGTCACGGCGGCGCCATCGGGAATGCAAGCCTTCAGCCGATGCGCGACCTGGCACAAAATCTCGTCGCCCGCCTGCACGCCGAAAAGATCGTTGATGGGTTTGAAGCCGTCAATATTCGCAATGCCGACGGTGAAGGGCGCGGGATCGCTGGAACGCTCGCTGGCGAGCATGCGGATCTTGTCCCGCAAACGGTAACGATTGCCAAGCCCCGTCAGCGGATCGCTGTAAGCCATCGCCTGCAGCTCGTTCTGGCTGACGTGCAACGCCTGCGGCTCTGCCCGTTTCATTCCTGCATCTCGTGAATCCCGTGTCGACCGCGATCACAATGCAGGGCAAGTATTAAAAAAGCCATAGAACCGCGCACCGAAAATGCGGCGGCGTCTCCGCAATGCCAGCGGCTCGAACACAAAAAGCTGAAATGGAGGAGCTTCAGGCTTGCAGCCGCAGGGCATCCTTGCCGAAAAGGCGCAGGAAAACGGCATCGACCATATCGGGACTGACGGGTTTCAGCAGCATGTCTTCCATGCCCGCCGCCAGGCATTTGTCGAGATCGCCCTCGAAAGCGTGGGTGATGACGCCGACGATGGGAATGCGCTCGTCGCCAGCCAGTGCACGCATACGGCGGGCGACCTCAAAACCGTCGATATCGCCAAGCGTGGTGTCGAGCAGGACGACGGACGGTGCCTGCTCCTCAAAAAGACGCAACGCCTCCTCACCCGACGTGGCAAGCCGCCAGGACAGCCCCAATCCCTCAAGGATTTGTGAGAAGACGATCTGGTTGACCCTGTTGTCCTCAACGAGAAGTATCTCGCAGACACCGCCGGTCTTGAGGATTTTGGGCAGGTCTTCGGTCATGATCTCCCAGTCCTCGTCGGAGGACTTTTCCTTCGGAGACGATTTGAGGCCGACGGCGAGATAATGCAGCAGCGAAGCATCGATCTCCTCTTCCTCGATGGTGACGACCGGCAGGTCATGCGCGGCCGCGATATCGAGGCATGTGACGCTCATCTGGGCGTCGACGACGACGACATCGATGCCGACGCCTGCGGAAGCGGCGATATCGATGAAACTACTCTGTTCTTCCTCGCTCCTCACCACGGCATGATCCATGCCGCTCGCGGCCAGCCGGTGGCAGGCGGCTTCGGCAAAGCGCCCGTTTCCGGAAACCACCAGCACCGCCTTGCTTTTCAGCAGACCGCCTGCGGAATCGCGATCTTCATCCTTGCCATAGGTTGAGGCGACGAAATCGACATGTTCGAGCGAGGGGATGACGGGCATGCCGTTCGCGTCGATGGTGGCGAGCGCGGTCACGTCCTCCATCGTCGTGACCAGAAAATGCCGGCCAGGCCGACCCACCCGCTGCTTGCGGGTAATCGTCAGCACCTCTTCACCATTCGCGCGCCTCACCCTTTCGGGAAGGATGCTCGGCGTGCCGCTGTCCAGCACCATGCGATCGGCAGCGTCGATCCGGCCTGCGACCTGGCGCGAATGCAGATCGAAAACCGTGCGGCCGAGAATGCTCTCTGCACTGGTCTCGACCATGGTGCAGGCGGCTTTATTTACGGCGACATAGGCGAGGTTCCGGTCCTTGACGAGGACCGGAAACGGCAGATTATCGAGGATGTCTTCGATCAGCTGAACGCGTTCGAGGTCGATGCGCCACTGTTCTTCTCTTTTCTTCTGTTCGGAAATATCGGCAACGACGCTGATGCCGAGCCCGGAAGGCAGGCGGTTCATAACGAAGCGCAGGAAGCGCTCCCCCTTCAGCCGCTCGGTTTTTTCAGACCTCTCCTTCCAGTGCAGCGCCAGCCGCTCGCCAATCCATTCCTCGCGTCCCAGCTGCCGGGCATTGGCGGACAGGCTTTCCGCTTCCAGAAGATAACAATCGTAAAGCGCGCTCAGATAGTCGCGCAGCCGCGCGCCCGGCCCGATAACGGCCTCTTGCAGTGGAAAAAAACTCAAAAGCTTCCGGCTTGCGAAAACGATGTGATCGTTCCGGTCGTAAACGACGATCGCCGCGCCAAGCGCGTCGCAAAGGGCATCAAGCATCACCGTATGAACGCCCGCGCCGGAGGACGCCAAATCACTCAACTGCAAACTCCCACCTGTTTTCAGGGTCAGGCTTATGTTTCTATTGGAATCGTCCGAGGCAAATGCCGGGATGAAACGGTAAATTCCGAAAAAGAGACATCAGGGTTCGCTACTTGAAGCAGTCTTGAGGGGAAGATGACGTTCACCCATATACGACGTCACACCACCCGGCGAAGGGGGGCCTCGTTCCTGCAGTCATTTCAAGCCGCCTCACCATATGCAAGGCCGATTAAAGGCGGATTAACGCTTATCCTGACGTTGAACGGAAATGATCAAACGCCGGGCAGGCCGCAAAACATGTACAAACTTTCACGACTTGAGTTTTTTGCTTTCGAAGCCGTGACGAATCCGCGAAAATGACGATCATGGCCATCAAGCAGCTTTCAGAAACCCTCATCAACCAGATCGCCGCCGGCGAGGTCATCGAAAGACCCTCCAGCGCCACGAAGGAGCTGGTGGAAAACGCCATCGACGCGGGCGCAACGCGCATCGAAATCGCCACGGCGGGCGGCGGCAAGGGACTGGTCCGCATTACCGATAACGGCTCCGGCATGTCGCCTGCCGATCTGGAGCTTGCGGTCCGACGCCATTGCACCTCGAAAATATCCACCACGCTTGACGATATCCGCACGCTTGGCTTTCGCGGTGAGGCCCTGCCCTCCATCGGCTCGGTTGCCAAGCTTTCCATCATCAGCCGACAACACGGCGCAGAACAGGGTTCGGTGATCTCCGTCACCGGCGGCAAAGTCTCCGAGGTCCGGCCCGCCGCCGCCAATGCCGGCACCATCGTCGAGGTGCGCGACCTGTTTTTCGCGACGCCCGCACGACTGAAATTCCTGAAGACGGAGCGAGCGGAGGCAGCCGCCATTACCGAAGTCGTTAAACGGATGGCAATTGCCTTTCCGCATATCCGCTTCGTGCTGTCAGGCACCGACCGCTCCACGCTTGAAATCCCCTCCACCGGCGACGATCACCTTGCCCGCATGGCGCAGATTCTCGGTGCCGAGTTCAAGGACAACGCCATCGAAATCGATGCCGGGCGCGAGGATGTAACGCTCTCCGGTTTTGCCGGCGTGCCGACCTTCAACCGCGGCAACTCGGCGCATCAATATGTCTTCGTCAACGGTCGCCCGGTGCAGGACAAATTGCTGTTGTCCGCCATTCGCGGTGCCTATGCGGAAACCGTGCCGCACGGGCGATATCCAGTCGCGGTGCTGTCCCTGACGCTCGATCCCGCCTTTGTCGACGTGAACGTGCATCCGGCGAAATCAGATGTGCGCTTCCGCGATCCCGGCCTGGTTCGCGGGCTGATCGTCGGTGCGATCCGCCAGGCGCTGACCCGCGACGGTGACAGGGCGGCGACGACTGGTGCCAGCCAGATGATGAACGCCTTTCGCCCCGGCTACAGCCCGTCCAATCTCCGACCGTCTGCCGCTGCGACATGGTCCGCCGCGGCCTCGCCTTCCCGACCGCTTGCCGTTTCCGAGAACATGCAATTTGCCGAGGCCGTGCAATCGCGCTTTTCCGACATCACCATGCCGACCGCGCGGGCAGAACCCCGCGAGGTTTACGAGGCCTCGGCAAGCCCGTCGCTGGAACCGTCACAATATCCGCTCGGCGCCGCGCGGGCGCAGTTGCACCAGAATTACATCGTCGCGCAGACGGAAGACGGCCTCGTCATCGTCGACCAGCATGCGGCGCATGAACGGCTCGTGTTTGAGGAAATGCGCAATGCGCTGCATTCCAGACGCCCGCCTTCACAGGTGCTGCTCATTCCTGAGATCATCGACCTTCCCGAAGAGGATTGCGACCGGCTGATGGACCATGCGGCTGGTTTCGATGCACTGGGACTGGTCATCGAGCGTTTCGGGCCGGGGGCGGTCGCGGTTCGCGAAACGCCGGCGATGCTTGGCGAGGTTAACGTGCAGGGGCTGGTGCGGCAGCTTGCCGACGAGATCGCTGAATGGGAAGCTGCCTCCACGCTTGCCAACAAGCTGGAATATGTCGCCGCCACCATGGCTTGCCACGGCTCGGTGCGTTCAGGGCGGCGCATGCGGCCGGAGGAGATGAACGCGCTTTTACGGCAGATGGAAAACACGCCGGGTTCAGGACAGTGCAATCACGGTCGTCCGACCTATATTGAGCTAAAACTTTCCGATATAGAACGTCTCTTCGGCCGAAGCTGAGCCTTAACCCCGGGGGCAGCAGGCAGGGCTGGCCTTGGGCGTAGCTCAGCGATATAAATTCAAGGGACTGGAGCATCCGGATTGTTCAGGAGAACGCTACGCCGTTTCGGGCTGGATGCACTGACAGGACATAGCAGGAGACGAAAACGGATGAACAGATTTGAGGGAGGCGGAAACCGCATCGCCGTCATCGAATATCTCGACGGTGACTTCCGGATCGTGCAGACCGGCTCGCATGTCATATGCGCCATCACCGGCAAGACCATTCCGGTCGACGAGCTGCGCTACTGGAGCGTCGCCCGGCAGGAAGCCTATGTGGATGCCAGCGCCTCACTGGAGGCAGAGCGCAAGGCTGGTAATTTGCCAGCATAGTGTAGACGCGACGATGTAGTGAATATGCTTCGCGAGCACTGGTATTATAGAAAATACTAATTCACGTGTAAATTGAAGTATGCGATAGTTCTCTTGTCAAGCGAGCAAAGGAACGATTCGTTATGATCACTGCCAGAATTAGATGCATCAATAAAACTGACAGAAGCAGCGCTTGGGAACGCATAAGAAGCGTCGGCGGCGTCAACCCGGACGGTAAGAACTGGAAACTTACGCTCAACGACGCAATCGTAGGCATCGAGAACAAAACTTACGCGTTCTATGTAGAACGTCCTGCAGGGGATAGGGTCAACGTAGTCGTGGCCAAAAGTGCTTATGGAAACAAGTATCTAAAAACTACATCAGACGGTGATCAACCAAATAACCTCCTAAGCTTGCCTGAATGCCCTTAAGACGAGTATGGCATAGCGCACTGAAATATAAATCTTTATTTTGGTGCGCCTACCACAAAATACTTGGTATATTTGTTAGAATGACGTCCGCGCATTTTCCCGCAGCAAACGGGCGCGGCAGTTCCGCACCGCCGTCTCGATGATCGTTGTGGCCGCATTGGGATCGTCGAACACCATGTCGACCTCGATCACCAGGCTGTTCCACAGCAATTCTTCCGCACGGCCATGGTGCCCGTTAAGACGCACGGCGTCCTTGGCCGTTGTCACCAGCTGCAAGTTTTCCTTATCCGCGTCCTGCAGAAGATCGGCGATCTCATCATCGCTGAAATGGTGATGGTCAGGAAAAGAGCGCTGCAGCACGATTTCGCCACCAAGCCCCTCGACAGTTCGGAAAAACTTGGCGGGATCGGCGATACCAGCATAGGCCAGCACGCGCCTTCCCCTAAAATCCTGCGGTTCCTGCGGCTTTATCGCCGCAACGAAAACCGGTTTGGCGGCCTTTGCCGCGGTTCTGACCAGCGGATCGGCCGCATGGCCGTTGCCGACTTTCAAGAGTCCGGTCATATGCCGCATCTGTTCGGCAAGCGGCGCCCGGACCGGGCCGCCCGGCACAAGATGACCGTTGCCGATGCCACGCACCGTATCGATAACGACCAACGCATAATCCAGCGTCAGGCGTGCGCTCTGGAAGCCATCATCCATGATGATGAGATCCACGCCCTCCTTCACCAGCCGATGCGCACCTTCCACCCGCTTGCGGGAGATGACCGTCACCGCCTCGCGGGCAAGCAGCAGGGGTTCATCGCCTACATCAGCTGAGCGGTGCTGCGCGGGATCGACGAGGGTGGTGATATCAAGTGTGCCGCCATAACCACGGCTCAGGAAGCCGGGTTTCAGGCCCTTTGCGGTGGCGGCTCGGGCGATTGCCATTGCGGTCGGCGTCTTTCCGGCACCACCAACGGTGAAGTTGCCAATGCAGATGACCGGAACGGAAACGCTCGCCCGTTTTGCCGTGCGCATCCGCCGGCCGGCAATATTGCCGTAGAGAAGGGAAAACGGTGATAACAGCCAGGCTTGCCAGCCTGCTTTCTGCCACCAGAAAGGCGGCGCTTCAGAAACCATATATGCCTGCTCCCGGCCGCATCACCCACGGCATTGCGCTTAAATTCGATAAATCACATGGGTATTTGCCAGAAAAAACCCTGAATTGCAAAACCCGGCTATACATGCGCAGCTTGTCTCTTCCCATCTTGTGCGACAAGTGGCGCGCACTGCGGGGACATGACCTAAACAACGCGTTCCGGAAGCAGGGTTTCCAGCGCGGTAATATCATCGAAACAATAATGGGCGTCGGCGCCAAGGCTTTCGCGCGAGCCGGTTCCGGTGAGAACGGCAATGCGCAATCCTGCGCCGGCATTTCTCGCCATGTGCAGATCATGATTATTGTCGCCGACCACTGCCACGCGTGCAGGCGCAAGACCAATCGCGTCGCAGAAACCGATAACCATGCCGGGTTGCGGCTTGGTGCCGTAACCGCTGTCATAACCGGCGACGAAATCGACATCGCTTTCGAAACCGAAACGGATCGCCGTCTGGCGGATGGATTTTTCGTTGTCGCTGGAGGCGATGCCAAGCTTGTAGCCGCGTGCCTTGAGCCTTGCGAAAAATGCCTTGAGATCGGTGACCGGCACGGATTTATCCGCTGCTTCAGTGAATAGCCGGTCGAGCCGCGCAGTCAACTCCACGAGATCGCAAGGCGAACCGGCGGCGACGAGACCGGCAGCTATCTCCGCCGTATTGCCGGCAGCCAAAAGACTGTCGGGC
>NZ_BDLN01000001.1:1172207-1180928 GCF_001950375.1 Rhizobium sp. TBD182
GCCCGGTAACCGGATCCATGCCGCAGGCGGCGAGAAGCTGGTCCGCAAGAACGGGATCGCCCTTGGCGGCAATCGCCGCAAGTTCACGGTTCACCGGCCCCCAGCTTGCGTCATAACCCAACAGCGTACCGTCCTTGTCGAAAAGGACTGCGGCAATCGATTGGGTCGCATCAATCTCCATATCCGCTACCATGAACCGATGGCACTCCGCGGTTGCAGCTTGGCGGTGACTGTGAGCGGGTTGATGTAGGGCTCCAGCGCCTTGACGGTGGCGGAAAGCGCGCCGCGCATGTCCTGAATGACCCGGTTGCCGGCATCGATCATCTTGTAGCGTTCATTGTCGTTGACCAGGAGGTAATGCACCGCCTTGGCCAGCATCTCGACATCGCGGACGATGCGCCCGCCGCCTGCGCGGATCAGCTTCTGATAGGCCTCGCGGAAATTCTGTACATGCGCGCCTGACAGTACGGCGCAGCCCAGCATTGCCGGCTCCAGCGGGTTCTGCCCACCCTCGGCCGTCAGCGAACGGCCGACGAAGGCAAGTTCGGTGAGCCTGAGGTAAAGCCCCATTTCGCCAATGGAATCCCCGAGGAAGATATCGGTTTCCGGCGTGATCACGTCGTTGCGACTTCTGCGCGCCACGGTCAACCCCATGCCCTTCAGCATGGCTTCCACGTCGTCGCCGCGCTCGGGGTGGCGCGGCACGATGATGGTCAATTGACCGTTGCGCGACTTGATCGCCGCATGCACGGTGGCTGCTGCCTTCTCTTCACCGTCGAAGGTGGAGATCGCCGCCCATGTCTTGCGGGTGCCGATCTGCCTGCGATAGTGCTCGAGCAGAGCTTCGTCGCAAGGCGGCGGATCCGTATCGCCCTTGAGGTTGCCGGATATCACCACCGGCCAGGAGCCGAGATCACGGAAGCGTTCGGCATCGACATCGGATTGCGCAACCACCAGCGCCAGCTTGGAAAACAGCGATTCCGCAATGTCGTGCCGGTTGTTCCAGCGGTCGAAGGAACGGTCTGAGAGCCGCGCATTGACCCGGATCTGCGGAATGTGCCGGCGCTCCAGCTCCATCATCGTCACCGGCCAGATTTCCGATTCAGCGGTGATGGCGGCATCCGGTGCCCAGTAGGCGAGGAAACGGTTGACCGCGATCTTGATGTCGAGCGGCACATATTGGTGGATCACATCATCGCCAAGCCGGGTACGGGTCAGCTCGGCCGAGGTGACGGTGCCGGTGGTCAGAAGCACGAAGATATCGCGCTTGCGTATTTCGCGGATCAGCGGAATGAGGGCGAGCGTTTCGCCGACACTTGCGGCATGGAACCAGACGAGCGGGCCACGGGGGCGCTCCGCGCTGGCGTAACCGAAACGTTCTAGACGGCGGCGCTTGTCTTCCTTGCCCTTTGCGGCCCGATAGGAAAGATAAGGCCGTGCAAACGGATAAGCGGCGATACCGGCAATCCTGTAACCGGAAAGAGCGAAACGTGCGATACGGCTGCTCATGACATTCTGCCCTTGATCATTCCGCGCAATGCCCTGCCCCTGTTCTTTGTTGTTATCGCCGCCTACTTCTTCTCAAATTGCGTCATTTTTTATCATCGGAAACAAAAGCGCGATCACGTTTTCTCGCAACCGAATTTCCTGCCTGCCATTCCGGGCAGGAATCACGGGAAAACTCGCCTTCACCCAATAGTATTACAACGCACGGGCAAAAGGACTCAATTTTTATCGTCGGGATTGAGAAGACGGTGCATATGCACGATAAAATAACGCATATGGGCGTTATCAACAGTCATCTGCGCCTTGGATCTCCACGCGGTCAGCGCGGAAGCGTAGTCAGGATAGATGCCGACGATATCGAGCGCATTCAAATCCCGGAACTGAACATCCTGAAGATTTTCCAGTTCGCCGCCGAACACAAGGTGCAGCAGCTGTTTCTGTTTGCCAGATTCCGTCATGTCTTGTCTCTTTCTTAAGCTCTGAGAGCCCCTCATCTGCGGGATTTCCGGGCAAACGTCAACCATCGGACAGATGTGAAAACGCTTTCAAAAGCGCGGGAAGCGCATATTCTGCTGCAGCGCACAATGCGGGGTGGTTTACCTCGCGGCGATTATACATCAGGGGTTTTCCATCAAGTCCGACCAGACTGCCGCCTGCCCTTTCGAGGATAAGGTCTGCGGCGGCCAGATCCCACTCGTGCGAGTTCGCCTTGACCAGCGTTCCATCGATGCGGCCATCCGCCACCATCGCCAGCCGATAGGCGAGCGAGGGCACATGCGGAATGCGCTTGACGGTGCTGCGCACCTCTTCCGGCAGATGCGTAATCACGTCTTCAGGTGCGGCCAGATGGAAAACGCCGGTGTTTTCACGGGCGGCTGAAATCGGCTTGCCGTTCTTCAGCGCTTCGCCGCCTTCAAGTGCGGTGAATTCCTCTGCGAGTGCAGGCGCAACAAGGGCGGCAACGACGGGTCGGCCCTCATGCACCACGGCGACGCTGACGCACCAGGTATCCCGCCCACCGATGAAGGCGCGCGTTCCGTCGATGGGATCGATGACGAAGACGGTGGAGCGGGCCAGCCTTGTCGTATCGTCATCCGTCTCTTCCGACAGCCAGCCATATTCCGGCCGGGCGGTACGCAGGATGGTTTCGAGAATTTCGTTTGCCGCGTAATCGGCCGCGCTGACCGGTGAAAGCCCGCCATTCTTCCACCAGACCTCGGGGTCCTTGCGGAAGAAACCGAGGGCCGTCTCGCCCGCCTTGCGTGCGGCTTCGAGGACCAGCCTCAGATCGGAAGCCCAGCGGGCCTCAGCCATATCGTTCATTTTGCCGTCTTTTCCGCGCGCCTCATACGGCGCGCCTGTTTTTCCCTTCGCACTTGCACACAAAGTGCTGGCGAAAACAACCCGCAGGTCGCCTCACTTGCCCGCGATCGTCATGCCTTCGATAGCAAGCGTCGGTGCTGCGACACCATATTTCCGGTCGATATCGTTAGCCGGCGTGACACGCATGAACATGTCCTTCAGGTTCGAAGCGATGGTGACCTCGGAAACCGCGAAGGATTTTTCACCATTCTCGATCCAGAAACCGCTCGCACCGCAGCTATATTCACCCGTGAGCATATTGGCGCCATGGCCAATCAGTTCGGTGACGTAAAAGCCGGTTCCGACGTCCCTCAGCAGATCTTCCGGCGAAATATCGCCTGGCTCCAGCGCGAGATTGGTTGAGGACGGCGATACCGAAGTGCCACCGCGCACGCCGCGACCGTTGGTTTCAAGGCCGAGTTCACGCGCTGCCGAGGTAGAGAGGAACCAATGCTTCAGCACCCCGTCCTCGATCATCGTCATCTTCTCGCCCCGGACACCCTCGCCATCGAAAGGACGCGACGAGGGGCCACGAACGATCTGCGGATCGTCCGTCAGATAAAGGCCCTTTTTCAGAACCTGCTGCCCCATCCTGTCGCGCAGGAAGCTGGTCTTGCGGGCAACGGAAGCGCCATTGATCGCGCCGGCAATGGCGCCGACGAAACCGCGCGCGATGCGGGGATCAAAAACCACGGTAATATTGCTGCCGGTATCGACCTGACGCGGGCCGACCCGCCGCACGACTTTTTCGCCGGCGCGGCGGCCGATCTCTTCGGCTGCATCCAGATCGGCGTAATAGAGGCGGCTGTCGAAATCGTAGTCGCGCTCCATCTTCGTGCCCTCGCCGGCGATGACACTGACGGAACGGCTGAAACGGCTGCCCATGTAGCTGCCGGAAAAACCGTGCGAGGTGGCAAGGACGAGGCCGCCCATGCCGCTCGATGCGCCAGCACCGGAGGAATTGCTGACGCCCTTGACGGCAAGCGCCGCCTCTTCCGAGGCGAGCGCTGCCTCACGCAATTGATCTGTAGAGACCTCGGTCGCATCGAAAAGCTCGAGATCGTCGTAGGAGGTTGCGAGCCGTTCCTTGTCTGCCAGGCAGGCGAAGGGGTCTTCCGGCGAAACCTTCGCCATGGCCACCGCCCGTTCCGCCAGGGTCTTCAGGTCGAAGCCGGGATTGGCCGAAACGCTCGCCACCCGCCGCCCGACGAAAACGCGAAGCGAAAAATCATCGCTTTCGGAGGATTCGGTACTTTCCACCTTGCCAAGCCGGACGCCGACCGATTGCGAGCGAGAGCGGACGACGACGGCATCCGCCTCATCCGCGCCTGCAGCACGGGCAAGATCGACAAGCTCGCTGGCGCGATCGAGAAGTTTGGAAGAATCTATTTCTGAGGACATGAGTTGGCCTTTCATTCCTGTTCCATTTATTGTGCCATCAACCCCGCATCAAGGGCGAAACGCCGCTTTCTCCATCGACAAGGCTTTGTCGCCACCATATTCGAAAGTCAGCCAGCATGACCGAGCACGACGCTCTCTTTTCCGAACCCTTGCTGCTTCTGGCCGGCGCTGTCATTGCGGCGTCGATTTTCCGCAAACTCGGCCTTGGCACCGTGCTCGGTTATCTGGTGGCGGGCATCGTCATCGGGCCGTTCCTGCATCTGGTGACAGACGCGAAAGATATCTTCAACGTCTCGGAACTGGGCGTGGTTTTCCTGCTCTTCATCATTGGCCTCGAACTCAAGCCATCGCGCATATGGCAGATGCGGCGCGATATTTTAGGGCTGGGGCTGGCGCAGGTGCTGGTGACGGGCAGCGTGCTGGCATTGATTGCCTGGTGGGCCGGACTGATCGACGCGCGTGGAAGCCTCGTTGCGGGTTTCGGCCTTGCACTCTCCTCCACCGCCTTTGCGTTACAGATTCTTGAAGACGATGGCGACATGAATACGCGGCATGGCAACCGGTCCTTTTCGATCCTGCTGTTTCAGGATCTCGCTATCGTACCGCTTCTCGCCCTTGTCACCATTCTTTCCAACCGCCCGGACGTGCCGACGGATTCGATGGCCTACGATCTCATCGCCTCCGTTGTCGCGGTGGCGGGCATGGTGTTGGCCGGGCGTTATCTGCTGACGCCGATGTTCCAGATCATCGCCCGCACGGGTGCGCGGGAGGTGATGATCGCCGCCGCCCTCTTCGTCGTCATCGGTGCGGCCGCCATCATGGAGGCGGTTGGGCTTTCGATGGGCATGGGTGCGCTGCTGGCCGGGCTGATGCTGTCGGAATCTTCTTATCGGCACGAGCTGGAAGCCGATATCGAGCCGTTTCGCGGGCTGTTTCTGGCGCTGTTCTTCATGGCCGTCGGCATGTCGCTGCACATCAACATCGTCTATGAGCACATTCTTCTCATCCTGATCGCCGTGCCGGCGATGATGGCTGTGAAGGCGGCCGTAATCTATGGGCTGTGCCGCATCGCCGGTTCGTCCCGTTATGCATCGAGCCGTATCGCGCTGCTGCTGGCGCAGGGCGGCGAATTCGGTTTCGTGCTATTTTCCACTGCTGCCGCCTCCCGCCTGTTTCCGCAGGCGACGGCTTCCATCCTTGTCGCCATCGTGACGCTTTCCATGGCGCTGACGCCGCTGCTGGCAGTGGTTTCTCGCCGGCTGACGGCGGAGGATGCCGATGAGGACACGCTGGACGAGGATTTTGACGGGGCTGGCGCCGATGTGCTGATGATCGGCTTTTCGCGCTTCGGCCAGATCGCCTCGCAAATCCTGCTTGCCGGTGGGCGCGACGTGACTGTCATCGACAGTTCGGCTGATCGTGTACGTCAGGCTTCCCGCTTCGGTTTCCGCATCTTTTTTGGCGATGGTACACGCAAGGACGTGTTGATCGCGGCTGGCATAGAGCGCGCCGATCTCGTGGCGGTCTGCACCCATAAAAAGGAAGTCACCGACCGCATCATCGACATGATCCAGTCGGAATTTCCAAGCGTGCGCATCTATGCCCGCTCCTATGACCGCATTCATTCCCTCGATCTCAGGAAAAAGGGCGTGGAATACGAAATCCGCGAGACTCTGGAATCCGGCCTGCTATTTGGCCGCCGCATTCTGGAAGGGTTGGACATGGACGGCGAAAGGGCGCTTGCCATTTCCGACGACATACGCGAGCGCGACGAGGAGAGATTGCAGCTACAGGCCGTGGAAGGGCTCGCCGCCGGCAGGCAGATGCTGCACAACAAGCCGGTGCGCGAAGTGAAGCCCGAGCCACTGATGAAGCCGAAGAACAAGGTGGAAAAGCGCGAGGAAGAAGAGGACGAAGACGAGGGTGAAATAGCAGTCACCCACTAAGCGGCACGCGCTCGCCCATAGCGATACTCAAGGAGTACCGCTCAAGCCTCCACGCCCTGCCCGCGATGGAACAGTTCCACCTGCATTTCGATCTGCCGTTTCAGATCATCCTTGATCCCGGCGGAAGCGTTCAGAACTTCTTCCGATTTGAGGAAATCCAGCACGCCGAAACGGTGCACTGGTGGGCGCAGGAAAATATGCGGCGGGCGCAATCTGAGTTTCAGGGCAATGGCCGCCTGCATCATCAGCTGACTGGCGCCGAACAGGCTGTCCAGCCGGTTCGGCATGGTGGTGCCGTCACTTTCAGGGCCGCCAACCACATCGATGCCGACGACGATATCGGCCTGATCCATCAGATGCTCATAGGGCACGGGATTGAAGATGCCGCCATCGATCATGATGCGGCCGTTGACGCGCACCGGCATGAATAGAGCCGGAATAGCCGCAGAAGCCGCCAGCGCCTGAATGATCTCGCCGGTTTCCACCACCACTTCGGTCTGCGCATAATAATCCGTGGTCACCACTTTCAGGGGAATGGCAAGTTCGGAAAAATCCTTCGGCAGGGCTTGCGGCATCAAGGCGTGCAGAATGAGTTCGAGATTGAACTGGCCAAGACGAAAGCCATCGACCGCATGGCGCATGGATGCGGGGCCTAGGCTCCAGAGACGGTTGGCGACCGAACCCTTCCGCCCCATGAGTTCAAGCGTATATTCGCGGATTTCCTTGCCGCTCATGCCGGCCGCCATGCCTGCTGCGATGATGGAGCCGATGGAGGAGCCGGAAAGCGCGACCGGGCGAATGCCTAGTTCGTCGAATGCCTCGATAACGTTGATGTGGCAGATGCCGCGTGCGCCACCGCCGCCGAGCGCCAGGCCGAATGTCGGCTCATGACCGCTCTCGCGGCTGGCATCGATTGCCTCTTGCCCGGCGTGAACCATTGTGACGCTGTCGTTTACACCCTGCTCCATGCCAAATACCCAAGACCCTTTCCACGGCAAAGCCTCTGCCTATTCGGCAAACAAGACAAGACCGTGACGTGACGGGAAAGTGCTGCCGTCAGAGCGTTTTCGCTTTTCTTCAAATCGCGAAAACACTCTAACTCTTTGTTTTGCGGCATTTCCGCACGGAAACCGGGGCCGTTTTTGCTGGAAATGCTCTAGGGCTCGTAGCGGTAGAAGTGCATTTTCGAGTCGCCGAAGATGCGGCTTTCGAGCGGTTTGAACACCGGCTCGACATTGACCACAACATCGCCGCGCTCTTCCAGAATGGCGAGCGCACCGGGTGCCAGCCAGCCGCCGGCATGGGCAGCAGCAAATGCCTTCTCCCCGTGGCCCTGGCCATAGGGCGGATCGGCGAACAGGAGATCGAAGGGCTCGATATTGTTGACGCCGCCAAGCTTGGTCGCGTCACGCCGCAGGATGCGGGCACGCCCATGCAGCCCCAGCGCATCGATATTTTCCCACAACAGCCCCCTGCCCTCAACGCCGTTTTCGACGAAGAGCGCCACACGACAGCCACGCGAAAGCGCCTCCAGCCCGACCGCGCCCGTTCCGGCAAAAACGTCCAGAACGCGCGTACCGTCAAGACTTTCCGGATAGGCGTGGCTTAGAATATTGAAGAGGCTTTCCCGTGTCCTGTCGATTGTCGGACGAATGGAATTTGTTTTCGGCGCGGCCAGATTTCGGCCGCGGAACTCACCGCCTACGATCCGCATTACGTGTCATTCCCCTGCCACCAGAAGGTTTGCCACCCGGGCCTTTGCCGCCCGGTTTGCCGCCGCCGGGGCCGCTACCGCCACCGGGGCCTTTGCCCTTGCCTGAAAAACCCGAACGTTCGCCACGTTCACCCGGTTTTCCAAAAGAAGGCTTGCCCGATGCGGGCCTGCCGCCGGGTTTTCCACCCGGTTTTGCGCCTCTTGGCTTGTCACCGAAAGGCCGGTCGCCGCGTGGGCGATCACCGTCTTCGCGGGGTTTGTCGCGGAACGGACGCTCACCGAAAGGTTTCTCACCACGTGCTGTGCGATCTCCGAAGCTCTTCTCGCCGCGTGGGCGGTCGCTGCGCGGGCGATCACCCTCCTCACGTGGCTTGTCACGGAACGGACGGTCGCCAAACGGTTTTCCACCGCGTGCGGTGCGATCTCCGAAGCTCTTCTCGCCGCGAGGACCGTCGCCACGCGGGCGATCTCCCGATTCACGTGGTTTGTCACGGAACGGGCGGTCACCGAAGGATTTCCCGCCGCGATCTCCAAAGCTCTTTCCACCGCGCGGGCCGTCGCCACGTCCACGACCGCCTTCCTCTTCGCGCGGGGAATCCGAACGGATCCACTCGCCCTCGGAATCGGCATGCCTGACGACGTTGCGGCGCGCTTCCGCCTGGGCGGATGGCTTCTTGAACAGGCTTTCCGCTTCCGCGCGGGCAGAAAACTTCCGCTCCTTCCCATCACGGGTGGGCTTTGCGCCGGGCGCCATCCAGACATTGGCCGTGCGGCTGGTGCCCGCGGGCGGGC
>NZ_BDLN01000001.1:1180975-1228045 GCF_001950375.1 Rhizobium sp. TBD182
CGAACTTGCCGGCTGGCTTGTCACCGCGCTTGGTGTCGAGACGGCCGAGCGCCTTTTCGCGGCGATCTTCCGGTTTGCCGGCAGCCCTGTCGAAACGCGGCTTGCCTTCCGGCGCGTCGCTCTTTGCCCATTCGGACCGGGGCGCGCGCTTGGGCGTGTTTTCTTCTTCATCTTCGGCGACAGGCGCATCGTAGATCGGCGCGTCGAAATTGGCGCCGGATTGTTCGATGAGGCGCGGACCAAGCTGGTCACGCAGCATGCGGCCACGCACTTCAAGCACCTTGCCTTCAGGCAGATCGCCAAGCTGGAACGGGCCGTAGGAGATACGGATCAGGCGGTTGACCTCAAGGCCGAGCGCGCCGAGCACGTTCTTGATCTCGCGGTTCTTGCCTTCGCGCAGACCCATGGTGATCCAGACGTTGTGACCCTGGGTGCGGTCGAGCGTCGCGTCGATAGCGCCATAAAGCACGCCGTCGACGGCAATGCCTTCCTTCAGCTTGTCGAGCGCTGCCTGATCGACCTCGCCATGGGCGCGCACGCGGTAGCGGCGCAGCCAGCCGGTCGTCGGCAGTTCCAGCACGCGCGAGAGACCGCCATCATTGGTCAACAGCAGCAGGCCTTCGGTATTGATGTCGAGGCGGCCGATAGAGAGCACACGCGGCAATTCACCCGGCAGATTGTCGAAAACGGTCGGGCGGCCTTCCGGGTCGGAATTGGTCGTCACCAGGCCAGCGGGCTTGTGGTAAAGCCACAGGCGCGTGCGCTCAGCCCCGCGGATGGGCATGCCATCCACTTCGATCTTGTCGGAAAGAGTCGCGTTCATCACCGGAGTGTCCAGCTTGACGCCGTTCAGCGACACGCGGCCTTCCATGATCATGCGCTCGATATCGCGGCGCGAGGCAACGCCGGCGCGCGCCATGATCTTGGAAATGCGCTCTGGCTTGGTGCCCATAACGGCTTCCTGCACCGGAGCCGCCTTGGCTTCTACCGGTTTCTTTTCACGCTCTGCGGCGGGCTTGCCGGGGCCTTTCGGCTTCTTGTCGCGGCTAAAAGTCTTGCCACCGTCACGCTTCGGCTTGTCTTTAAAAGTCATTTGCTGTTTGCCTGTTGTTTGGGCTGTCCTATCAGGTCCAAGCACAAGGGTTAAGAGGAAATTGAAACGCAATGGCCGAAAGGACGCATTTCATGGAACTGGCGCTGGCGGAAGCCCGTGCCGCCGGTGAGCGGCAGGAGGTTCCGATCGGCGCAGTCCTGGTTATGGACGGTCGCGTCATCGCCCGTTCCGGCAATCGCACCCGTGAATTGAACGATGTGACGGCGCATGCCGAAATCGCCGTGATCCGCATGGCCTGCGAGGCGCTGGAACAGGAACGCCTGCCCGGTGCCGATCTCTATGTAACGCTGGAACCCTGCACCATGTGCGCGGCGGCGATCTCGTTTGCCCGCATCCGTCGTCTCTATTACGGTGCGGAAGACCCGAAGGGCGGCGCGGTGCATAGTGGCGTGCGCTTCTTCAGCCAGCCGACATGCCACCACGCGCCTGATGTGTATTCGGGGCTGGCGGAAAGCGAAAGTGCTGAAATTCTGCGGAAATTCTTTCGCGAGAAACGTCTCGACGAATAAGCAGCCGGCGGGAGATGCAATCTTTCCCGCAGGCCATAAGCCCTTCATTTTATCAGAAGGGGTTCCACCAGGGTTTGCCGGTGTTTGCCATCGCCGCTTCTTTCTTACGGCGCTTTTCCTTCTTCTGCTCCGGCTCACCGAGGTCAGTCAGCTGATCCTGCGGAACGCTACGATATTCCTGCGGCGGATCGGTCAGGAACTTGCGCTGGGCGTTGACGACAGAGCCACCCTGGGCATCTGCCTTGGCCTTGCGGAAGGCTTCCCATTTCTGGCTTTCGGTCATCTGGCCGGCCGTGCCGTTGCCGGCAAGCAGCGGTGAGCGGTAATGCGGATTGTTCTTATTGGCATCCGCCTCGTCGCGCAGGCGTTCACGGGTCTCTTCCGGCGATTCGACCCATTGCGGGTTGTTTTCGCGGCTGGCCATGTTCTGCTGCGGCGTCGTCAATTGCTCGGCGCGGGACTGGGCGGGGACAACGAGACCGGGACGCGGGCTGTACTTCAGGTTACGTTTTTCCTGATCGTTGCCGGTGATCGAAGTCGCGTTGCCGAGGTCGTCTACAAGCTGTTCTGCCGCAGTCTTGCCCGTACCATAGGTCGGGCTCGTGCAGGCGCTGAGCAGCACGCCTATCGCCGTGATACCTGCAACCGTGCGGAACATGCTCAAACCCTGCGCGTTATCCTGCCCAAAAGCCTTCATCGTCTTCATAAAAACCCTTCCAGCCGTCCGTCCCATTGCGCCAGACATCGTCTTTCGGCAGGCGGTAGCCCGCATTGCCGTGCAAATCCGGCCATTTTCAGGCAGGTGTACCGGATGAAGAGCTAAAGCGCAATTCATCCGGCCATTTTCCTCGCGCATCGGCCCGAAACTCGAAATCGATTTTTCGACAGGAACGATGCGCAGCAGCTTTAAATCATCCCAACGCGGCAAGCTCGCGCAGTGCCGCCGCATCACGGGCCGAAACCTCCGGATAGTCCGGATCGGAACCGACATCGGTGGTGATGCGCCAGGAGCGTGCGCATTTTGCGCCTTCCGCCAGCTTCTGCTCGACCACGACCTTTGCGACCTCCGGCAAGCGGAAGCCATCGGCAGGGCCTTCATCGCCGACCACCGAAATGGCCGAGGTGATGCAGATTTCGGCAAAATCCTGCCCGGAGAGAGCCGCCAGAAGATCGGCGTCGGCAATGTGCACGATGGGCGCTGCCTCAAGCGAGGAGCCGATACGCTTTTCACGGCGTTCCACTTCGAGCGCACCGGTGACGACCGTGCGGACCTTGCGGATTTTCTCCCACTTCGCTTCCAGCGCGTCGTTGTTCCACTCCGCCGGAATTTCCGGGAACTGGGCGAGATGCACCGATTCCGCATCCGGATAGCGCGAAAGCCATGCTTCTTCAGTGGTGAAGGGCAGCATGGGCGCAAGCCATGTGACGAGGCAATCGAACAGCTTGGCGATGACCGACAGCGATGCACGGCGCTTCAGCGACGACGGCGCGTCACAATAAAGCGTGTCCTTGCGGATGTCGAAGTAGAAAGCCGACAGCTCCACATTTGCGAAATCGATCAGGGCGCGGGCGATCTTCTTGAAGTCGAAGGCGTCGTACCCGTCGCGCACGACCTTATCCAGCTCGGACAGGCGGTGCAGCACCAGCTTTTCCAGTTCAGGCAGATCGGCATAGGCGATCTCCTCGCCCTTGTCGTGGGCAAGCGTGCCGAGCATCCAGCGCACGGTGTTGCGCAGCTTGCGATACGCGTCGATATTGGTCTGGATGATGGCCTTGCCCAGACGCTGGTCTTCCCAGTAATCGGTCGTCATGACCCACAGGCGCAGGATATCCGCGCCGGACTCTTTCATCACGTCCTGTGGTGCAACAACGTTGCCGAGAGACTTGGACTGCTTGCGGCCCTGCTCGTCCATGGTGAAGCCATGGGTGACGACGGCGTTATAGGGCGCGCGGCCGCGCGTCGCGCAGCTTTCCAGCAGCGACGAATGGAACCAGCCGCGATGCTGGTCCGATCCTTCGAGATAGACATCCGCCGGCCACTTCATGTCCGGGCGGTCTTCCAGCGTGAAGGTATGAGTGCAGCCGCTATCGAACCACACATCGAGGATGTCCATGACCTGCTGCCATTTGGCGTGGTCATGGTCATTGCCGAGGAAACGTTCCTTGGCGCCTTCGGCGAACCAGGCATCCGCACCTTCAGCCTCGAAGGCCTCGAGGATGCGGGCGTTGACAGCCTCGTCGACCAGAACCTCACCTTGCTCGTCGGCGAAGACCGCGATCGGCACGCCCCAGCTGCGCTGGCGCGACAGAACCCAGTCGGGCCGACCTTCGATCATGGCGCGCAGGCGGTTCTGGCCGGATGCCGGAACGAAACGGGTCTGGTCGATGGCATCAAGCGAACGCGAGCGCAGCGTCGTCCCGTCGCCCAGTTCCTTGTCCATATAGACAAACCACTGCGGCGTGTTGCGGAAGATCACCGGCTTCTTGGAGCGCCAGCTATGCGGATAGCTGTGCTTCAGACGGCCGCGCGCGAACAGGTTGTTGGCAGCGATCAGCGCCTTGATGACGCGCTCGTTGGCATCGCCCTTCTTGCCGTTATCATCCATGACGCGGGCCGCGCCGCCTTCGGCAGACGGGCCGAAACCGGGTGCGTCCTCGGTGTAGAACCCGTCATCGCCAACGGGGAACGGGATGGCCGGCGAAACGCCGCGCGCTTCCAGCTCACGCTGATGCGCGGTCCAGACGTCAAAGTCCTCGCGGCCATGGCTCGGCGCAGTGTGCACGAAGCCCGTGCCTGCATCGTCGGTGACGTGGTCGCCATCGAGAAGCGGAACCGGGAAATCGTAGCCAAGCGACGCCAAAGGATGGGCGCAGGTGATGGCGGCCAGTTCTTCAGCTTTCACATCGCGCACGAACTTGAAGGTCACCTTCGCCTTGGCAGCAGCCTCATCGGCAAGCTTTCTGGCGAAGATCAGCTTTTCACCCGGCTGCGGACCGAAATCGTTCTGCGCGCTTTCGACTTCGAACAGGCCATATTCGACCCGCGAGGAGAAGGCGATGGCGCGGTTGCCGGGGATGGTCCACGGCGTGGTTGTCCAGATGACGACAGAGACGCCGGAAAGAGCTGGCGCAGCGTCCTTCACCGGGAACTTCACCCAGATCATGTCGCTTTCAACGTCGTGATACTCGACCTCGGCTTCCGCCAGCGCCGTGCGCTCGACAACCGACCACATGATCGGCTTGGAACCGCGATAGAGCTGGCCGCTCTTGGCGATCTTCAGCAGTTCGCCGGCGATGCGGGCTTCCGCGTGGAAGTTCATGGTTGTGTAGGGGTTTTCGAAGTCACCCTCGATGCCGAGGCGCTTGAACTCTTCCGACTGAACCTTGATCCAGCCAGCCGCGAAGTCACGGCATTCCCTGCGGAACTCGTTGACCGGAACCTCGTCCTTGTTCTTGCCCTTGGCGCGGTAGGCTTCCTCGATCTTCCATTCGATCGGCAGGCCGTGGCAATCCCAGCCGGGCACGTAATTGGCGTCGAAACCGCGCATCTGGAACGAGCGGGTGATGACGTCTTTCAGGATCTTGTTCAGCGCATGGCCGATGTGGATGTTGCCGTTGGCATAGGGCGGGCCATCATGCAGCACGAATTTCTCGCGACCGGCGGCGGAGGCGCGGAGCTTTTTATAAAGGCCCATTTCCTGCCAGCGCTTCACCGTTTCCGGTTCTTTCTGCGGCAGGCCGGCACGCATCGGGAAATCCGTCTGCGGCAAATAGAGGGTCGAGGAATAGTCGAATTTTTCTGCGGTGTCGCTCATAATTGTACCGTTGTTGCGCGCCGTGTCGGTCGCGCCGTCTCAATTTCAAAGAGGGCAAATACGGAAAGCGCCATGTCAAATGCCATGACGAGCGCCAAAATCCCGGACCTTCCGGCTCTTCAGAGCGGGCGGAAGGCCGGGCCAATAATTCGGCCTATCTGAACTTTAAACAGCAACCGGTATTGGGACATGGCCGGTTGTTTATGCGGTTTTCCGGCAAAAAGGAAGTGAAAAGCGACGACAATCCGGGACAGGATTATCTGCCCGCTCAAAATGCTATCTTCGCATCCAATTCACTGAGCGGCCGCACGCCTGACAGCATCGCCCGCGCCTCTTCCTCATCCCGCCTGATCTGCGCGACCAGCGGGTCCAAGCCGTCAAATTTCAGCTCGTCACGCAGGTGCCCGAAGAAGGATACCGAACACACCTCACCGTAGAGATCACCGGAAAAATCGAAGACGTAGGTTTCCAGAAGGGCCGCACCGTTATCGGTGACCGTCGGGCGGTAACCGAAGCTTGCAACGCCATCGTAAATCGCCCCGTCGGGGCGGCGGAACCGCACGGCATAGATGCCGGCTTTCAGCTCCGTTTCGGGTGAAAGCGCCATGTTGGCCGTTGGGTAACCCAGAGTTCGCCCCAGCTTCTGGCCGCCTATGACTTCACTTTCCACCGTGAAACGATACCCGAGTTGTCCGGCGGCACCTGCCACATCTCCTTCGCACAGAAGCGAGCGGATACGGCTCGAGGAGACGACATCCGCGCCCTCGTCGCGAAAGGCATCCACGAGCGTCACGTCGAAGCCGTTGCGCTTGCCGGCCGCCATCAGAAATGCCGGACCACCTTCGCGGCCCTTGCCGAAATGGAAATCAAAGCCGGTGACGACGGCGCTGGCGCCCAGCCAGTCGACCAGAATGGAATTGACGAACTCTTCCGCCGAGCGCTGCGAAAACTCGCGGTCGAAGGGGTATTCGATGACCGAGCGGAAACCGATGGCCTCGAGAATACGTGCCTTCAACGGCGCAGGCGTCAGACGGAAGACCGGCGTGTCAGGGCGGAAGACGGAACGGGGATGCGGTTCGAAGGTCAGCACCAGTGCCGGTACGCCACGCGCCTCGGCCAGTTCCAGCGCACGGTCCAGAACGGCACGGTGGCCGCGATGCACACCGTCGAAATTGCCGATCGCGATGACGCCGCTGCGCAAGCCTTCAGGCAGCGGCTCCTTTTTTTCATTGCGATGAAAGACGGTCATTGCAGTCGATCCATTGTTTACGCCGGCTTACGCCAGACGTTTCCTAGGCAAGGCGGGGCATCCACCAGCCGGGAGCCGCGCCCTGCCCCTTCAGATAGGCGTTCAGAAGCGCCTCGTCCGTCTGGCCATTCAGCGTATATTCGGCGGCGTGAATGCCGCCGCTGATATAAAGAAGGTTGAGGCCGCTCGCAATTGCGCCCTTCACATCCGTCGGCATGCCATCGCCAATGGCGAGCACGCGATCCTTCGGGAAATCGCCGCGCACTTCTTTCGCCGCCGCAAGGCAGGCTTCATAGATCGGTGCGTGCGGTTTGCCGGCAATACGGACTTCGCCGCCAAGCTGTTCGTAATATGCTGCCATGGCGCCGGCGCAGGGAATGATGCGCTCGCCGCGCTCTACCACCAGATCGGGGTTGGCGCAGATCATCGGCGCCTTGCGGGCGATGAAGCCTTTCAGCATTTCCGTATAGTCTTCCGGCGTTTCCGTCTCGTCATCGAAGAAACCGGTGCAGACGACGGATTCCGCTTCCACCTCGCCGACCCGTTCGACATCGAGACCTTCCAGCAGCGGCATGTCCCGCTCGGGGCCGAGCAGAAAGACTTTTCTTGGGCCTTCCGCGATCAGGCCCCGGGTGACGTCTCCCGATGTGATGATGCGGTCATAGGCCTCATCCGGCACGCCGAGAACGCGAAGCTGGGCGATGACACCGGGGGCCGGACGCGGCGAATTGGTGATGAGCACCACGGTCTTGCCGGCCTTGCGCGCGTCGTGCAGCGCAACCGCCGCATCCGGGAAAGCGCTAACGCCATTATGCAGCACGCCCCAGACATCCGAAAGAACAACGTCGAACCCATCAGTGATTTCGCCGAGGGTGAGAATGCGATGGGCCATGATATGCTTTCCGGGTGCGAAAAAAGGGTGTGCGTCACATGGCAAAGCAGGACGCCGATGGCAAGGAAAAAAGCGGCGCCAGGCCTGCCTCCGGACCACCGGCCACCATCCGAACATAAAACCCCTCTACGCCGAAAACGAAGGCTGCCTGAAAAAGAGCGATTTGTCCTCGTCCGTCATAGCGTGGAAATTTTCTGTCATGGAACGCTGGTAACCATAGGCCGTGAAATTTTTCCGGCAATGCGTTCTTGACTCCGGGGGGACGCCTCCTTATCTCGGCTTTGCTGGCACTCCAACAAGAGGAGTGCTAACACCCATCACGTGAACCTGCAAAAGGTTCCTGAAGTCATTTGATCGAGGGATTAGGCAATGACAAGCACCAATTTCCGCCCGCTTCATGATCGCGTCGTCGTTCGTCGCGTTGAGTCCGAAGCAAAGACCAAGGGCGGCATCATCATTCCCGATACCGCCAAGGAAAAGCCGCAGGAAGGCGAAATCGTCGCCGTCGGTTCCGGCGCTCGCGATGAGGCCGGCAAGGTCGTCGCTCTCGACGTCAAGGTTGGCGATCGCGTCCTGTTCGGCAAGTGGTCGGGCACCGAAGTCAAGCTCGACGGCGAAGACCTTCTGATCATGAAGGAAGCCGACATCATGGGTATCATCGGCTGATTTCGCCGCACCCATCGTTTCCTTAAATTTCAAGCCGGACCCCGTCCGGCCATTCGAAACCAGGAGTTTTGAAAATGGCAGCCAAAGAAGTCAAATTCGGCCGCACAGCGCGCGAAAAGATGCTCAAGGGCGTCGACATTCTCGCTGATGCAGTGAAGGTCACCCTCGGCCCGAAGGGTCGTAACGTCGTTATCGACAAGTCCTTCGGCGCACCGCGCATCACCAAGGACGGCGTTTCTGTCGCCAAGGAAATCGAACTCGAAGACAAGTTCGAGAACATGGGCGCACAGCTCGTTCGCGAAGTTGCCTCCAAGACCAACGACATCGCCGGTGACGGCACCACCACCGCAACGGTTCTGGCCCAGGCCATCGTTCGCGAAGGTGCAAAGGCAGTTGCTGCCGGCATGAACCCGATGGACCTCAAGCGCGGTATCGATCTGGCCGTTGCTGAAGTCGTCAAGGACCTTCAGGCCAAGGCCAAGAAGATCAACACTTCGGAAGAAGTTGCACAGGTCGGCACGATCTCTGCAAACGGCGAGCGTCAGATCGGTCTCGACATTGCTGAAGCAATGCAGCGCGTCGGCAACGAAGGCGTGATCACCGTTGAAGAAGCCAAGACCGCTGAAACCGAACTCGAAGTCGTCGAAGGCATGCAGTTCGACCGCGGCTACCTGTCGCCTTACTTCGTGACCAACCCGGAAAAGATGGTTGCGGACCTCGAAGACGCATACATCCTTCTGCACGAAAAGAAGCTTTCGAACCTCCAGGCCATGCTGCCTGTTCTCGAAGCTGTCGTTCAGACCGGCAAGCCGCTCGTCATCATCGCTGAAGACGTAGAAGGCGAAGCCCTTGCAACGCTCGTCGTCAACAAGCTGCGTGGCGGCCTCAAGATCGCTGCCGTCAAGGCTCCTGGCTTCGGCGACCGCCGCAAGGCCATGCTGGAAGACATCGCCATCCTGACCGGTGGTACCGTCATTTCCGAAGACCTCGGCATCAAGCTCGAAAGCGTTACCCTCGACATGCTCGGCAAGTCGAAGAAGGTTTCGATCTCCAAGGAAAACACCACGATCGTTGACGGTGCTGGCCAGAAGTCCGACATCGAAGGCCGTGTTGCCCAGATCAAGGCGCAGATCGAAGAAACCACTTCCGACTACGACCGCGAAAAGCTGCAGGAACGTCTTGCCAAGCTCGCTGGCGGCGTTGCCGTGATCCGCGTTGGCGGTTCGACGGAAGTTGAAGTGAAGGAAAAGAAGGACCGCATCGACGACGCTCTCAACGCGACGCGCGCTGCTGTTCAGGAAGGCATCGTACCGGGCGGCGGCGTTGCCCTGCTGCGTTCTTCCACGAAGATCACCGTCAAGGGTGAGAACGACGACCAGGAAGCCGGCATCAACATCGTCCGCAAGGCTCTGCAGTCTCTGGTTCGCCAGATTGCAGAAAACGCAGGTGACGAAGCTTCCATCGTTGTTGGCAAGATCCTCGACCGGAACGAAGACAACTACGGCTACAACGCCCAGACCGGCGAATATGGCGACCTGATCCAGCTCGGCATCGTCGACCCGGTCAAGGTTGTTCGCACGGCCCTGCAGAACGCAGCTTCGGTTGCTTCGCTGCTGATCACCACCGAAGCCATGATCGCCGAACTTCCTAAGAAGGAATCGGCAATGCCCCAGATGCCTGGCGGCGGCATGGGCGGCATGGACTTCTAATCAGTCCTGTCACTGGAATACGAAAGGGCGGTCTTCGGATCGCCCTTTTTTCGTTGGCGCCCATGCCCCTTGTGAGAGCTGGCGCGATATCTTCACTTGCCGGGATCGGGCTTAAAAAATATTGTCTCTTTTTGAAACAGCGATAACTTTAGTCGGCTTGTTTTTGGCAGCGCGTGCAATAATCGGGTGCCGATAGAGGCGAATCACAATTGCCGATGGGGCGGATTTTCGCCCTCTCCAGTTTATAAGCACGACATTTAGTTGTCTTTTTTTCATATATTTCGCGATTACGATGAAGGAATACATATTATTTTTGATTTTCTCTCTGACAGGTTGTTGTGGGTAGAAGAAAATAAACTATAAGTCAGCGCCCGTGAGGGTGCCGCGGCGGGATGCAAGCATTGAAGGGGTTCGATGCTTGGCAAGCACGCTCGAATGCGGATGGCGATGAAAAATCAACTTGGCAGCGACGCTTGAGATTGCAGCGCTGGTACGATGTTCATGCGGGGGCGCGATTTGTTCGAAATATCAAGACGCAACGATGCTCTGCCTGCGGCCGCGACAACCATGCCGGATACTCAGACCCTGTCGCATTTCTTTATTTCGGAGGAATGGAGCGGCGATCTTTCGAGCGGCGTCATCAAGCTTGGCGAACATGCATCTTTCATGCATGGGCTGCCGCAGGGTGAGTGCGGCCTGCTCAGCCTGATCCGGTGTTACGATCGGGGTCACCACGACCGCGTGCTCGAAATTTTCGAACAGGCTTCCGCCGCACCCTCACGCTTCTGCTTTTCCACCGGCCTGTTCACCCTGCCGGCAATGCGGCAGCCGCTTATTTGCATGGGCGAATCCTCGGGTTTCGAGATCGGCCAGCAAGGGCGCATTTCGGGGCTCTTCCTGTTTCCGCGTTTCGAGGATATGCGCTTCGCCGCCTAGCGCGTTTCCAGTGAAACTGCGCAGCGGCTTTATGTCAGGAAATTTTTTTAAAACAAATGGATAGATCGAGTCGAATGGTCCCGTTCAAACGGGGATGCGCGCTCAATGTCATTGAACGACATTGTTGGTCGTTCACAAAATGAAGACAATTTGTCTTCTATTGTTCATCTTTATAGATGCATGATTTTCGGTCATTGATATCTCCAGACATCACCTTGCAGTTTAACCGGCGACACGCCGATCACTTACCGGAGATACTCCATGTCCAGCAGCCAGAACGCTCTCGTTCTCATCGCCCGCATTCTGCTTTCCTTCATCTTCATCTATTCCGGCTTCGGCAAACTCACCGATCCGGCTGGCACTGCTGGCATGATCTCGGGCGCCGGCATGCCTGCCGCAACCGCGCTTGCCTATCTTGCCGGCCTGTTCGAACTCGTTGCCGGTCTTGCCATTCTCGCCGGTTTCCAGACGAAGATCGCCGCATGGGCGCTTGCAGCATTCTGCGTGTTCACCGGCCTCGTATTCCACAGCGGCACCGTTGCCGTTCCCGGCTGGCCTGAGCCTGCTCTCGGCTGGATCAACACGCTGAACGGCATCATGCTGATGAAGAACATCACCCTTGCCGGCGCCTATATCCTGCTCGCAACCTTCGGTGCAGGCGCCTATTCCGTCGACGCAAAGCGCGGCTTAGTTGCCGCCCGCGCCTGAACCCATAGGCTGACCAAGAAAAAAGCCGCCGGAGCGATCCGGCGGCTTTTTTCTTTTGTGCTTTCAGACAGCCGCTTTTATTCGCGCCGCGATCTCCTGAACCGCCGGATCACCTTCGTGCTCCGGCTTGCGGGCGCGCACGAAACAGGCTTCCGAGCGGACGATGATGCCGTCGGAGAGGATTTTCAGGTGGTTAGCTTTCAGCGTCGAGCCGGTGGAGGTGATATCGACGATGATATCCGCCTGCCCTGCCGCCGGCGCACCTTCGGTGGCGCCAAGGCTTTCGACAATACGGTAAAGCTGAATGCCGTGCTGGCGCGAAAAGAACTGCTGCGTCAGCCGCCAGTATTTGGTTGCGATTGCCAAACGGCGACCATGACGGGCACGGAATTCCGAGGCCACATCGCCGAGATCGGCCATGCTGTCCACATCCAGCCAGATTTCCGGCACGGCGACAACGACATCGGCATGGCCGAAACCGAGGCGGGCGCAGAATTCCACCTGCGCATCGGCGTTGGTCAGCCCCTCTCGCACTAGGTCTTCACCCGTCACGCCGAAATCCACGCTGCCAGCACCAATTTCGCGGGCGATCTCGGAGGCTGAGAGATAGGCAATCTCGATATCGTCGCGCCCTTCGATGCGGCCGCGATAGGACCGGTCGTTACCGACAGCTGCGACCTTCAGCCCGGCGCGTTCCAGAACGGCGGAGGCGTCTTCCTTCATCCGGCCCTTGGAGGGCAAGGCAATGGTGATCATGGCTTATCGCTCCCGCGCACCGTTTCGATGCGATCCAGCCAGAGGGAAAAGCCCACGGCCGGTATTTTTTCCTGCGCGCCAAGCAGCGTCAGCAGTCGGTCAAAACGGCCACCACCGGCCAGAACGCTATCGCTACCTTCTTCCATCACCTCGAAAACGAGGCCAGTATAATAATCGAGCGGACGGCCGAAGGCCGCGCCGTAGCTGACTGTTTCGAGATCGACCCCGGCATTCGCAAGGGCCGCGACACGCTTATCGAAAGCGGAAAGCGCACCGTCCAGTTTCAGCTTAGCCTTTGCGGCAAAATCGGCCAGAACTTGGGAGGCCTGCGGCAAGGGCGCCTGCAGGGCCAGAAACTGCTTGAGCAGTTCGAAACTCTCATCCGGCAGACGCGTGGCGGCAAGCGCCAGCTTTTCCCGCAGACGGCGGGCGATTTCCTGCGGCGAGCGGCTGGCATTGGTGGAATAGCCGGTTTCCTGCATTACCGTGTCGAGATAATCGACCAGCACCGCCTCTTCGCCCGTTGCCAGAAGTCCAGCGACCCGCGCGTCAAGGCCGGTCATGGGCTTGGGGTGCACGAGGCTTTCCAGCAGCGCGTCGAGCTGCGCCATATCGCCGAAAGCCTGCACCAGCCGTTTCTGCCAACCGAGCGGCAGGCCGAGCGCTGCAACGACCGCCTCGAACACCTGCTGGTCGCCCAGCGTGACGGCGAGCGAACGGCCAGGCAGAAGGCGTTTCAGGATGGCGGTTGCATCAATCACGGCGCGGGCATCGGCGGCGGCGATATCGGTATCGCCAAGATCCTCGATGCCGGCCTGATAAAACTCGTTCGCACCCTCCCGGCGCTGGCGGAAGACCTCGCCCAGATAGGAGTAACGCTTCGGCGTACCCGTCGCCGTCTCGATATGGCGCAGGCAGACGGGAATAGTGAATTCCGGGCGCAGGCACAGGCTTTCACCTGTCTCGCTCTCCGTCATGAAAATACGCCGACGCAAATCCTCGCCCGCCATATCCAGAAACGGTTCGGCAGGCTGGATGACAGGCGTGTTCACACGACTTGTGCGGCGCGCGGCGAATTCTTCCAGTAGCTCTCCGGAAAATTCCGGCATGTCGATCAGGGGCATGGAACGGTACTTTTCGTCACGGTTCGAGCGGCTGCATCATTTCGATGCGGTTTCCGAAGGGATCAAGGACATAAAACCGGTGATATCCTTCGAGCGGCTCATCCTCAACCACATGGTAGCCTGCAGTTTCAAGTGTTTTTCGCAAGATACTGAGATCGTCTACCAGAAAGGCAGGATGGGCTTTTCTGGCAGGTCTGAAATCCTGATCGATGCCGAGGTGGAGTTTTATCGGTCCAGATGAGAACCAGCATCCGCCGCGCGCCGCCAGATTGGCGGGTTTTGCCTGCTCCGCAAAGCCGAGCAGGTCGCCATAAAAGGCGCGCGCCTCGTCTTCCCGGCCGACGGGCATCGCCAGTTGAAGGTGATCGAGCGCGAGGATCGCCATCGCCTCAGCGCCCTTCAGCGGCGCGGCGAACGTCCTCTGCGTGGTGCTCCAGAATCTCGCGAACCTTCGCCACCAGTTCGGCTTCTGGCGCGGTGATCTGTGCCACCCGCGCTTCGCGCCAGCTGGCATTGTCCTCAATCTCGCCGGAGAGGCGCTTGCCTTCGATCAGGTCCTTGATCTGCACCACGCCTTCGGCGCGCTCGTCACCACCCTGGATGATGGCGATGGGAGAGCCGAGACGGTCGGCATATTTCAACTGATTGCCGAATTTCTTCCAGTTGCCCTGGTACATTTCGGCGCGGATGCCCTCTGCACGCAGCGCCTGTGTGAAGCGCTGGTAACGGCCCATGCTGTCCACATCGCCATCCATGACGGTGATGAGAACCGGGGCGAGCGGCTTGACCTGACCGAGTTTGCCGAGGTTCTTCAAGGCCGTCATCAGACGGGAAACACCGATGGAGAAGCCTGTTGCCGGAACTGGCTGACCCATGAAGCGAGAGACGAGACCATCATAACGGCCGCCACCGCCGACCGAGCCAAAGACGACCTTTTCGCCCTTTTCGTTGGTGACGTCGAAGGTCAGTTCGGCCTCATAGACAGGGCCGGTGTAATATTCGAGACCGCGCACGACGGAGGGATCGATCTTGATACGCGTCGCATCGTAACCGGCACCGGAAACCAGAGAGCCGATGATGTTCAGTTCATCGACGCCTTCCGCGCCTTTGGATGTGCCCGCAACCAGTTGTGCGAGATCATCGGCGCTTTCCGCATAATCCTTGATGCCGACGAAAAACAGAACCTTTTCGATCTGCTCTTCACCGAGACCCGCACCCTTGGTGAAATCGCCGGACTCATCCTTACGGCCAGGACCGAGCAGCAGCTTCACACCATCAGGGCCGAACTTGTCGAGCTTGTCGATGGCGCGCAGCACGTTCAGGCGACGACCGGCATTTTCCTCTCCACCAAGGCCGATGGCCTCCATGACGCCGTCCAGCACCTTGCGGTTGTTGACGCGGATGACATAGTCACCGCGCGCAATGCCAAGCGCTTCCAGCGTATCGGCCATCATCATGCACATTTCGGCATCGGCCTGCACACCGGCAGCACCGACCGTATCGGCATCGAACTGCATGAACTGGCGGAAGCGGCCGGGGCCGGGCTTTTCATTGCGAAACACATAACCGGCGCGATAGGTACGGTAGGGTAGCTGGATTTCGTTGAAATTTTCCGCGACATGGCGGGCAAGCGGTGCAGTGAGATCGTAACGCAGGCTCATCCACTGGTCGTCGTCATCCTGCAGCGAAAATACGCCCTCGTTCGGACGGTCGCTATCAGGCAGGAATTTGCCGAGCGCATCGGTATATTCAAACAGCGGTGTTTCCACCGGATCGAAGCCGTAAAGCTCGTAGACCTTGCGGATCTTGTCGATCATTTCATTGGTGGCATGGATATCGGCAGCAGAACGGTCCACGAAGCCGCGCGGCAGGCGGGCTTTCAGTTTCTGAGGCTTTTTTGCTTTTTCGCTCATGATGCCAATCCGATATTTTCCTGAAATTATGCCGGTGTATTAGATGATGAAGCCCGGTGCGGCAAGCCGCAAAGCCTCTGGTTCTACTGGCCGCACGGGGCAAACAATGCTATATGGGATGCATGTATCCCATTTTAGTCGAAAAGGGCGCTAGCAATGAGCAAACAGACTGCCATCCGCCTGCCGGACGAGACCTATGAACGGCTGAAAGCGCTTTCCGAGCGCACGGGCCGTACGTCCGCATACTATATCCGCGAAGCGATTGAGAAACATATTGAGGATATGGAAGATCTCTATCTAGCCGAAGAGGCGACGCGGCGCATCCAGCGCGGTGAATCAAAGGTGGTAAGCGCCGAGGAGTTCTGGCGTGATCTGGACAATTGAATACGATGTTCTTGTCCAGAAAGAGATGCGGAAAATCGATCCGCAGACGCGTCAGCGTATCCGCGCTTTCCTTCAAGAGAGAGTAGCTGCGCTCGACAATCCCCGCCAGACAGGTGCCGCCCTGCAAGGCTCAGAACTCGGCAGCTTCTGGCGTTACCGGGTAGGCGATTACCGTATCATCTGCGATATACAGGACCACAAGCTTGTCGTGCTGGTGGTGGAAATTGGCCATCGCCGCGAAATTTACCGTTAGGCATCAATGATCCTCGAAGCCCTGCAATATGCCGCCACGCGTGCGGCCACGCCGAAACCATTCCGGCCGCATATCCGCTATTCCGTCAATCTATGGGCGCGCGCCAATCGCTGCGCAACAGCATGGGCGGAGCATGAAAACAACAGCCAGCAATTTGTGCTGCAATCGGTGAGAAAACTCAAACAGAGACGGACGGCGGTGGTGCTCGGGTCGGGTCTGCTGCGCGACGTGCCATACGATGCGCTGGTGGCGATGTTCGATACCGTGGTTCTGGTCGATCTGGTGCATCTTGCCAGCGTGCAGGCGAAGCTACGCTTCAATTCCAAAAAGAATGTGCGCATCGTCAACCGCGATCTTTCCGGTTTTGACGATATCGTTGCCGGTAAAGAACCGGAACCGCTCGAGTTCCTGCGGCGGGTGCCCTATCTGGATTTCGTCGTCTCGGCCAACCTCCTGTCACAGATCGGCACCGGCGCGCGGCATCGGCTGGAGCGGGAGAAGATTGCCGGCGCGCCTGATGACCTTTTGCCGAGGCTCATTCAGACGCATCTGGATGCGCTGGCCGCCCTTCCCTGCAAGGTGTGCCTGGTAACGGACACATCCTTTGACGTTATCGGCAAAGACGGCAGCCTGCACCAGCACGAGGACTTGCTGCACGGCGTTGATCTGTCCGCGCCGGCCGCCGCATGGGAATGGCCACTCGCTCCGTTGGGAGAGGAAAGCAGGGACTATCGAATCGTTCATCACGTCGTTGCGCATGAGTTAACGTGATAGGCTCTGCCCGCGCACCGCGATCCCGATAATGCCGCGCGGCCTTTCGACCTACAAACCGGCAAGACCGGCCTTGTAGTCCTCCGAGGCGGCACGGCTGAGGCGTTCCAGTTCCATGGCGGCACGGCTGGTGTGACGTTCCTTGTGGCGCAACAGAGCAAAATTGCGGGCGGGCAGATCGATGCCGGCGCGGACCAACAATCCCTGGCGTAAGAAGAGGGAAGCGACGGAAGCGGAAACCGCTGTCGCCGCGCCGCCGGAGCGTGCCGCCATCACCACGGCCTCGTTGGAGGGCAGTTCCAGCATCACGGAAAGATCTGCAGGGTCGACACCCATCTGCCGCACCGCCGCCTCGAAGGCGGAGCGGGTGCCGGAGCCCTGTTCGCGCAACACCCAGGACGTTCCGTATAGAATATCGAGGGCGGTGAGATAACGGCCGTCGGCGAAGGGGTGGGCGGAGCCGGTGACGACCAGAAGCTTGTCGGATACCACGGGCTGCACCATCAGCGCCGGCTCGTCGATCTTGCCCTCGATGAAGCCGACCTCAGCCAGCCCATCGAGCACGGCCTGCGTTACCGTTTTCGTATTGCCGATATCGAGTTTCAGCGTCACACCCGGATAGAGCTTCTTGAATTGCATCAGGATCGGCGGCAGCCAGTAGCTGGCAATGGTCTGGCTGGCGCATACGGTGATTTCGCCGCGCGTCAGACCGCCCATTTCGGAGAGAATCAGTTCGGCGCTGCGCACACGCGCCAGCGTCGCCCTGGCCTCACCCAGAAACACCCGTCCGCTTTCGGTCAATTCGATATTGCGGCCGACGCGATGAAACAGCTCGACATTATAAAAGGCCTCGAGATTCTTGATCGCGGAACTGACGGCGGAAGCGGTCAGACCGATCGCCTGCGCGGCCCTTGTCAGGTGCTCGCGTTCGGCGACGGCGATGAAAATGCGGAGTTGTTCAAAGGTCATGGCTTTTTCATTCGATTTTATCGAATAATATATGCCATATTATTTGATAGAATAAAACATGCCATTCCGGCATTGTCTGGCCATGGCACAGCATCGCACCCTCACTCATCCCTTCCAGTCTTCTTTTCGTTCGCTGACCCCGCTTCTGCCGGGCATTCTGCTTTGCGCGGCGGTCAGTTGCGCTGCCATTCTGGCGGAACGCTTTCAGGTGCGGCTTGCCGGACATGCATGGCTCGGCGATCTGGTGCTGGCTATTCTGATCGGTACACTTTTGCGTTCGCTCGTGTCGCTGCCAGCGGTTGCTTCGGCCGGCATCAAGTTCAGTGCCAAGACCCTGCTCGAGATAGCGGTGGCGCTTCTTGGCGCATCCTTGAGCCTTGCCATTCTCAAAGGCGCCGGCGGTTTGCTGATCGGCGGCATCGCTGTCATCGTCGCCCTGTCGCTGATCTTCAGCTATGCCGCCGGGCGGATGCTGGGGCTGCCACCCAAACTCGCAACCCTTATCGCCTGCGGCAATTCCATCTGCGGCAATTCGGCCATCGCGGCGGCAGCGCCCGCCATTGGCGCCAAGCCAGAAGATGTCGCCGCCTCGATTGCTTTTACAGCCGTTCTCGGTGTCGCCGCCGTTCTGCTGATGCCGTTTCTGCCGCAGCTTCTCGGTCTTGATGCCACCCAGTATGGCATCTTCGCGGGCCTGACGGTCTATGCCGTACCGCAGGTGCTAGCTGCCACCGCCCCGCTCGGCGCCGTTGCGGTGCAGACCGGGACAATCGTCAAGCTCATACGCGTCCTGATGCTGGGGCCGGTCATTGCTGCCCTCTCCGTCATCCACGGCCAGTCCGGCAAGGGCCGGCTGAAGTTGCAGCAGATGGTTCCGTGGTTCATCATCTGCTTCGTGCTGATGATCATGGCCCGTTCCTTCGGCCTTATTCCCGAGGTTCTGCTAGGCCCCCTCGCCTCGCTCTCCAACATCCTCACCATCATGTCGATGGCGGCACTTGGTCTGTCGGTCGATATTCGCAGCCTTCGCCATGCCGGCGGCAAGGTCATCGTCGCCGCCAGCCTCTCGCTCGTGCTGCTTGGAATCTTGAGCTTCGGCCTGATCGCGCTGACGCAAACGGCCTGAATGTGCGGCGGGCCGTTATTTCTGAGTGCTGACCGTCAGGATATAATGCGCGCCGAGCCCGCGACGCGGTGATCCCAGGATAAGCGTCGGGCGGATCAGCCATTCGGTATCCGCCTTCGGCGTCAACGTGGCGATTTTACCTTCGGAGTCGCTGAAAAAGATCGCGTCCTGATCCGGCGTCGAAAAATCAAAGATCGCCATCAGGACAAATTCGCTGGAAGAGGTAAGCTCGACCTTCATCGTCTGCCCGGCCTTGACCTTCAGGCGGTAGACATCGCCACGGCCGCGCCGTGTCCAGCCATCTAGTTTCAGCGGCCCGGTGGGCGGCAGGGCAACTTCCTTGAGCCTTTCGCCGTCGTCCAGCCAGATGCCGTCGACGTTGCGGCTTTCCGCAGAGGATGGATGCGGCACGGCCGCCACGGCCATGGCAAAAGCCAGAAAAAGGGACTTTGCTTTCATGGACGTACAAACTCCCGCCGCATGGCCTCGATCGGCTCACGGCAATGACAGCCTTCGATATGATCGTTGACCATACCCATGGCCTGCATGAATGCATAGACGGTCGTCGGGCCGACGAAGGTCCAGCCGCGCTTTTTCAAATCCCTGGAAAGACGAATGGACGCGTCGCTGGTGGGGTTGGCCCTTAACGTCGCATAGTCCAGCCTTTGCGGCCTTTCTGCGGCGGAAGGCTCGAACCCCCAGAAATAATGGGCAAGCGAACCGAATTCGTCCCGGAGCGCTATGGCGCGACGGGCATTGTTGATGGTCGACACGATCTTGCCGCGATGACGGATGATGCCCTTGTCCGCAACACAGCGCTCAATGTCGGCTTCACCGAACTGCGCCACTTTTTCGAATTCGAAATTGGCAAAGGCAAGACGGAAAGCCTCGCGCTTGCGCAACACCGTCAGCCAAGAGAGCCCGGACTGGAAGCCCTCGAGACATATCTTCTCGAACAGGCGGCGATCGTCGGTGACGGGATAACCCCATTCTCTGTCATGGTAGCGGCTGTAATCCTCAAGTCCCTGCTGCCAGAAACACCGCACGCGGCCATCCGCGCCCGTTTCAAGTCCCGCCTCGTTCATACCGCAACCACCCTTTTTCGCTCCCGCCCGTGACCGGCGTGATGCGCGCACTTACCACTCATTCACCACGTTTCAAAACGGGTCGCTAACCTTAAATCCAGCTTTTTCTAATCAAGCGCTTTTTAATGAACAGCCATTTACGATTCGCTGGCGTCAAGGTGCGAACGTAGCCGGCAAGGCGGGCGAATGATCCCGCAATTGCTATTGTTGCGACATACCGCAGAGAGAGTCCACCCGATGACGATGAAGTCCGTTTTTCTGGCGCTGAGCCTCGTTTCCACCTTCGCCGCCCCTGCCGCCGCAGCTGGTGAGCGTTACCGGGAGCGCCCGCCTGTCGTCGTCAGTCCAGACCTTTCCGCCCCCTGGGTAACGCAGCTTGGTGGCGGCAATGTGCGGCCAGTGGTTTACCCGCGCGCGCCAGCAGCCCGCCAGCCTTTCTTCCAGCAGCGCCAGGCCGCCATGCCACAGCGCCCAAGCTCCGGCGTCACCTCGCAGCGCCCGGCCCGGGTACAGAACGCCGCCGTTCGCCCGAATGCGCCGGTGCGCACGCAGATCGCCCCGCAATTCCTGCCCCAGATCGTGAGCTACCAGACCACCCAGAAGCCCGGCACCATCGTCATCGATACGCCGAACCGCTTCCTCTATCTCGTCATGGCGGATGGCAAGGCCCGCCGTTATGGCGTCGGCGTCGGCAAGCCCGGTTTCGAATGGGCCGGAACACACAAGGTGACCCGCAAGGCGGAATGGCCGAGCTGGACGCCCCCGAAAGAAATGATCAGCCGCGAAGCGACGAAGGGACACTACCTTCCGGCCTTCATGGAAGGCGGCCCTGCCAATCCGATGGGCGCGCGCGCCATGTATCTCGGCTCCACGCTTTACCGCATCCACGGTACCAATCAGCCCTGGACGATCGGCAGCAACAACTCCTCAGGCTGCATCCGCATGCGCAACGAGGATGTCACCGATCTTTACGAGCGTGTGAACGTCGGAACAACCGTCATTGTGATATGACGGCAACGGTGCCGCTAATACGCGGACTTGCAGCCGACACCACGGCAGATCGCGCTTGAATTGATGTCCCGCAGCGGTACAATCGCTACTAGATTGATTGAAGGAGACTTGGCGGGGGACGCCAGGCGCCGGACCTCTCTCAGGGGGATGATGGAACGGCCTTGAAACGGGTGGTCAACTGACCGCCCGTTTTTCGTTTCTGTCATTTAAATGTTACTAAAAAGCGGTTTGGTGTGTCCTCAACACCAAACTGGATTCTCCCCATGCTGCGCCACGTTTCCATTCTTTGCGCCCTGCTGCTCAGCGGCGTTTCCTTCTCTTCCGCAATCGCGGGGGAATTTGAATTTTCCGGTTACGGCGGCTGGCAAAGCGCCCCGCACAGCGATGTCACGGTTTCGGACGGAACGGACTTCCGGGCGGGGTGGGAAGGCAAGTCATTTTCGAGCCCTGCCTATTGGGGGGTGCGCGGCACCTACTGGTTCGAGGAAGGCCAGCTCAACAATCTCGGCATCTCGCTCGATTACACCCACGACAAGGTCTATGCCGACGACCAGACGCTGGCGCGTTCCGGCTGGTCGCATTTCGAGTTCACCGACGGCCTGAACCTTTTGACGCTGAACGCGCTCTATCGTTTCCCGCTGGAGACCTGGCGCCTGACGCCTTACGTGGGCGCGGGCGTTGGCATCAACGTGCCGCATGTGGAGGTTACCCGGGCTTCCGGCAAAACCTTCGAATACCAGTTCGGTGGCGCAACCCTGCAGGCGCAGGCCGGCCTTAGCTACCGCATAACCGACAACTGGTCGACCTTCGTGGAATATAAAGGCACCTACTCCTTTATCGACGTGGATATCGACAATGGCGGCAAGCTGAAAACCGATATCATGACCAATGCGGTGAACTTCGGCGTGGCCTACAAGTTCTAAAGCTGGGATGGAAATAGAGGGCGCTTTCCGACAGGGTGCCAAGCTACCCTCAAACCTCACTCCTGTGCTTGTCACAGGAATACATCCGACGCGCGTCTGCGCTTCGAGAAGAGACATTCAAGCCCAAGGACCTGGGCTGACTGGATCCCTTCGACAAGCACAGGGATGAGGAGAGCGAACGACGCACCGGCCCGAACCTTGTGTCGGGTCCCATGGCCCTTACAAGCGAACGGCGCTCTAAGCCAAAAGCCTCGCGGGTTTCGGTCCGCCATAAGCCCAGTCCAGCAGCTCGACCGTGTGCAGGATCGGCATTTCCGTGCCAGTCGCGATCTGCGTGATGCAGCCGATATTGCCGGTGGCAATGACATCCGCGCGTGTGGCCTCGATGTTCCTCACCTTGCGCGCCTTCAGCTTTCCTGAGATCTCCGGCTGCATGATGTTGTAGGTTCCGGCCGACCCGCAGCAGAGGTGCCCTTCCGCCGGATCGCGGACGGTAAAACCAGCCGCTTTCAGCAATTGCTTCGGTGCCATGGTGATCTTCTGGCCATGCTGCATGGAGCAGGCCGAATGATAGGCAACCGTTAGGCCCTGGCTTTCCTTTTGCGGCAGGTCGAGCGTGGCAAGATATTCGGTGATGTCCTTCGCGAGTGCCGATACCCGTGCGGCTTTGTCCGCATAGGCCGGATCAAGCCGTAGCATATGGCCGTAGTCCTTGATGGTCGTGCCGCAGCCGGATGCGGTGATGATGACGGCATCGAGGCCGCCATTTTCCATTTCACGCATCCATACATCGACATTGCGGCGGGCGGCGGCGAGCGCCTCGGCCTCGCGCCCCATATGGTGCACCAACGATCCGCAGCAGCCTTCCCCCTTCGGCACGACAACCTCCACGCCAAGCCGCGCCAGAAGACGCAGCGTCGCCTCGTTGATACCAGGGTCAAGCACCGGCTGGGCGCAGCCGGTAAGAATGGCGACACGTCCACGCTTTTCACCTTCGGCTGACCGTTCACCCGGACGGGCAGAAGCTGAAACGGCGGGCACGGAAGCCGGGGCGAGAGCGAGCATGGATTGCAGCGGTTTCAGCGCGGGAAACTTCGCGAGCACACCGGCGAAGGGTCGCGTGATCCGTGCCAGATGCAAGGCCAGCCGGAAGCGACCGGGATAAGGCAGAACCGCAGCCAGAAGATTGCGGGTCAGGCGGTCCATGAAGGGACGTTTATAGGTTTGTTCGATATGGGCGCGGGCGTGATCGACCAGATGCATGTAGTCGACGCCGGACGGACAGGTGGTGGTGCAGGCAAGGCAGGACAGGCAGCGGTCGATATGGGTGACGACTTCGCGGTCCGCCGGGCGGCTATTTTCCAGCATGTCCTTGATGAGGTAGATGCGGCCGCGCGGACTGTCCAGCTCATTGCCAAGCGTGACATAGGTGGGACAGGTGGCGGTGCAGAAGCCGCAATGCACACATTTGCGAAGGATTTTTTCGGATTCCGCCACATGCGGATCAGCCAGTTGCTCGGGCGTGAAGGATGTTTGCATGGTTCAGACGGCCCTTCCCATCTTGCCAGGATTGAAGATGCCCGCTGGATCGAGCTTTTCCCTGATGCGCGCAGACAATATGGCCTCCGCCGCCGGGCGCGGTTCGAATGCCGGCACGGTGGCGCGCACCGCGTCGCTCGCCCGCATCAAGGTGGCGTGCCCGCCGCCGAGCGCGCGGATGGCACCGCGCAGCAATTCCGCTTCCGGGTCCGCCTCCATCTGCATCCAGATGAGACCACCCTGCCAGTCATAAAAGGCATCGATGCCCGCTTCCATGCGCAAGGCAGCAACCAGCCTGTGGCCTTCGCTCGGCGCGACCGAGACTTTCCAGAGCGGTTTGGCATCTTGCCCGGCATAGGGCGCGACATTCCGCACCTGCCGCCATAAAACAGCACTCTCCTCGCCTTCCAGCAGCGCCCATGGGCCAACCCGATCCATGACGGAAAGGAGTTTCGCCGCGCGCGCCTCGACGGAAGCCCCGAGCCCTTCCAGCCGCAGGATTGTCGCCGGACCTTCCGGCAGCGCGCCTGCGATGAAATGGGAGCGAACGCTTTCCGGCAGATGGGCCGCACCGGAAACCTCGACGCTCATCGCCATCGCCGCCGCCATAATCCGCGTCGCGGCCTCGTCGTCCAGACCGGAGACAACCACGGTTTTTTCCGCTGGCGGTTTCGGCAACACGCGGAAGGTTACTTCCGTGAGAAAACCGAGCGTGCCGTGTGAACCCGCCAGAAGCTTCGAAAGATCTAGCCCGGTGACATTCTTCATCACCCGGCCACCAGCCTTGATGACTTCCGCCTTTCCATTGACGAAACGAATGCCGAGCAGGCTGTCACGCGCCGCACCAGCCACATAACGGCGCGGGCCGGAAACATTGGCAGCAAAGACGCCGCCGATGGTCGGCTCGCCTGTGGTTCCCATGATCGGGCGGTGGTCCATCGGCTCGAAGGCCATCATCTGCCGGTTTTCGGCAAGGGCGGCCTCGACGGTGGCGAGCGGTGTGCCTGCTTTGACCGTCATGACCATTTCGGCAGGGTTGTAGGCGATGATGCCAGACATTGCGCGGGAGGAAAGCGTTTCATCTGCCTCGACCGCATTGCCGAAACCGGAGCGGGTGTTGCCGCCGATGATTTTCAGCGGGGTTTTTCGGGTTGTGTGGTCGCGGATGATGTCGGCGACCTGGGTTTCTGCATAGGGGGTCAGCATGGGGTGCGCTCCGAGCAAGAGATACCCTCCTCTGCCCTGCCGGACACGGAGGGGTGAGCCGCACCCACCAAGGCTACAAAGCTAAAGTACATCATCCCCTCCCCTCCAGCGGGAACACCTTGGAAGGGTTCATCAACCAGCCCTCGTCAAAAGCAGCGCGAACCGCCATCTGCTGGGCAAGATCAGCCTCGGCATATTGGTGCCGCATCAGGTCGCGTTTTTCGATGCCGACACCGTGTTCGCCGGTGAGGCAACCGCCCGCATCGACGCAGAGCTTCAGGATTTCATTGCCCGCCTCTTCGGCCCGGGCGGCGTCTTGCGGATCGTTGGCGTTGAACAGGATCAGCGGATGCATGTTGCCATCGCCCGCATGAAAGACATTCGCGACGCGAAGGCCGAGGCGGTCGGTGATTTCGCTTGTTTTTTTCAGCACATAGGAAAGCTGGGAAAGCGGCACCGTGCCATCCATGCAGATATAGTCCGCGATGCGGCCCGTTGCGCCGAAAGCGGATTTCCGGCCCTTCCAGATCGCCGCGGCCTCCATGGCCGACTGGCATTCCCTGACCGTCTTCACGCTGTGTTTTTTCGCAATGGCGACAATATCGGCCAGCATGGCGTCCATTTCCGCCTCCGAGCCTTCGACCTCGACGATCAGCAGCGCGCCGACATCCAGCGGATATCCGGCCTTGGCGAAGGCCTCGCAAATCTCGATTGCCGGCTTGTCCATGAATTCGATGGCGACAGGAATGATGCCCGCGCCGATGATATCGGCCACGCAGGAGCCAGCTTCTTCGGAGGTTTCGAAACCAAACAGCACCGGGCGCGCGCCCTCCGGCTTGGCAATCAGCCGCACCGTCGCCTCGGTGACGATGCCGAGCTGGCCTTCCGAACCACAAACGAGGGCGAGAAGATCGTAACCGGCGGCGTCAAGATGCTGGCCGCCCAGCTCCATCACCGTGCCATCGACAAGCACCATTTTTACGCCGAGCAGATTATTGGTGGTGACACCGTATTTCAGGCAGTGCGCACCGCCGGAATTCATGCCGACATTGCCGCCGATGGTGCAGGCAAGCTGGGAGCTTGGGTCCGGCGCATAAAAGAAGCCTTCCGCACCGGCCGCATCGGAAATGGAGAGATTGGTGACGCCCGCCTGTACCCTTGCCGTGCGATTGTAAAAATCGAGTTCGAGGATCGCGGACATCTTCGAAAGGCCGATCACCACCGCATCTTCCTGCGGAATGGCGCCGCCGGAAAGCGAGGTGCCCGCGCCGCGCGGCACGACAGGAATGCCGTAACGGTGACAATATTTCAGCACCGCTGCGACCTCTTCGGTGGTCTTCGGCAAGGCGACGGCCAGCGGCAGGTGGCGGTAGGAGACGAAAGCGTCGGTCTCGAAAGGCACGAGCTCACGCGGCTCGTGCACGAGACAGTCCTCGGCCAGGATATCCTTCAGATCGGATATGATGCGGTCACGGCTCGATAAAACCGCCGCACGCGGCTCCAGAAACTTGATTGGCTGCGTCACCGCCCCCTCCTCCATGCACGTCTTGCCAAGTGGTATTGTTTCTTTACCACTTTGAAGGAGCGCAATCAAATGCTAAGGATTTTTTCCGTTCTGGAAATAGTCGGGAGGCAACTGTGACAAATCTGGGCGATCTGGAGGTCTTCGCAACCGTTGCCGCCTCCGGCAGCATGTCGCTTGCCGCCAAGGAGCTTGGTTATTCGCCCGCTGTTATTTCCAAGCGTATCAAGCGGCTGGAAGAAAAGCTCGGCGCACGGCTGTTCCAGCGCACGACAAGGCAGATCTCACTGACCGAAGCGGGCCAGGGCTTTTACGAACGGGTACTTGCCGTGCTGGAAGGGCTGGAGGATGCCGAGGATTTCGTGTCTGGGCGCGCCAACACCGTCAACGGCACGCTGAAAATCTCAGCTCCCACCTCCTTCGGTCGCATGCATATTGCGCCGCATCTGAAGACGTTCATGGAGCGCCACCCGGACCTGTCGGTCAATCTGGTGCTCAGCGACGAATTCATCGATATTATCGAAGGTGGTTACGATCTGGCGATCCGCATCGCCGATCTCAATTCCTCCAGCCTCGTCGCCCGCCGGCTGGCGCCGGTGCGCCGCGTGCTATGCGCCTCGGCGGAATATGTCACTGCCCACGGCATGCCGGCGACGATCGAGGACCTTAAGAAGCACCGCTGCCTGCCGGCCCACAATAACGATATCTGGCGATTGGAAGGACCGGGCGGGGCGCTCAGCATCCGCCCGGAAGGCATGCTGGTCACCAATTCCAGCGAAGTGATCCGCGAGGCGGTGATATCGGGACTGGGAATTGCGTTGCGCTCCACCTGGGATATCGGCCACGAATTGCGCGCCGGCCGACTGGTGCAGGTTCTACCCAGCTATGAGGGATCGCGAAACGTCACGCTGTCGGCGGTCTATCCAAGCCGCCAGTTCCTGCCCGCGAAGGTGCGGCTGTTCATCGACTATCTCGCCGGACTTTACGGCCCCTCACCCTATTGGGAGCATGATTGACGCCGGTATTCAGTGCCCGCCCTCGACATGGGAGCGGCGAATTCGGCGCACCACCCACCAGACGCCAAAGACGGCCAAGGGAACGGAAAGGCCGGTGACCACGGCTGGATCAACCGGCAGCACGTCGTGGCTGATCGCCTTGGTGAGATAACCGATCAATCCGACGACGTAATAGGAGATGGCGGCGACCGACAGGCCTTCCACCGTCTGCTGCAGGCGAAGCTGCATGGCGGCGCGCTTGTTCATGGTGTTCAGGAGCACCGTGTTCTGCCGTTCCAGTTCCACGTCGATCCAGCTTCTGACGAGTGCCGTGGCGCGATAGAGCTTGCGCGACAGGTTGGCCTGCCGCTCCTCGACCGACTGGCAGGTGCGCATGGCGGGCGCCAGACGCCTTTCCAGAAAGCTGCCCATGGTCTCGTGCCCCTGAACCGGCGTTTCCGCAAGCGCGCGAATACGTTCACGCACGATGCCGTCATAGGCGCGGCTGGCGCCAAAACGATAGAGGCTGAGCGCGGCATTGGCTTCCAGTTCCGCCGCAAGCCGGGTCATCTCCGCCAGCAGCGCATCGGCCTCGTCGCGCGCGCCGTTTTTCATGCGCTGGGTGATTCCCGTCAGGCCATCTTCGATGCGACGGATTTCCGGCGACAGCGTCTGCGCCATCGGCAGTCCGAGCATGGCGAGCGTGCGATAGGTCTCGATATCCAGCAGCCGCTGCACCAGCGCACCGCGGCTGTAATCGCTCAAGCCACGGTCGATCACCAATATCTGCGTCAACCCGTCGCGATCCTGACGGAAATCGGTGAGGATCGCCGCCTGCCCGTCGCGCACGTCGCTGTAACAGAGGCTCGTCGGCTCGAACATGGTCTCCGCATTGGGGGCCGTTGCGCCCTCTGGACGGATTTCCAGCCGTATGCCTGATATCAGGGAGCCGGGTGGTGAAAAACCGTCGCCGAACGGATCGCCGACAATATCGCCGCCGAATTTTTCCGGCGCGGGGCCATCCCAGAACCATGTCGAGAATTCGGTATGCCGCTCCCAGCGCAGCGTACCCTGCCCCCAGGGCATGGCATGGTGGCGGGCATCGAGTTCCGGCGGCGCGACACCCCGGCTGCGCGACATTTCCGCAATGACCGAGTGATGCACGGCAGAACCGCCATCCATCATGAAGGCAAGCTGGACGATGATGCGCGACGGCGCAAGAAGCACGGTCGGCCGCGCATGAACCTCGCCGAGAGCCAGCGATCTTTCCGGCGCGCTTGCGAAAGCAAATCTACCCTTGGCCATAGCGATATCGTCCCCGCCTGTTTCGCCGGTTTTCTAGAACATCCATCGCGATGACGACACCGCAATCGAAGCAGATGTAATTGTTTTGATGCACCTGACGGAGAAAACCCGCCATTACCACCCTGTGCGGGTGCTTTAACAAAAGCCAGTTTAAAAAGGCAGGTGCCGTGTTGCCGCAGGCATGGCGCAGAGCTTACGGCAGAACTGGACAGAATATTTGACCAGTGCGATGCTTCGCTGATAATTTGCCCCATCGAATACGGGGCGGGACTTCGCCGGAGAATGTTGCGATGGACGAAACACTGTTCGCCCGAATAGAGCACAGCCGCACATCGCAGGAGGTGATCTTACGTTTCGAGGAGCTCATCCTCGACGGCATATTGCGGGATGGCGACCGGCTGCCCGGCGAGCGTGAACTGGCGCAGAAGCTCGATGTCTCGCGGCCAATCCTGCGGGAAGCGCTGAAGGAACTCGAAACGCGCGGCCTTCTCACCAGCCGGCACGGCGGTGGGACTTATGTGGCCGATATTGTCGGTCCGGTCTTTTCCGATCCCTTGAGCGCGCTGATCACACGCCACAGCCGCGCCACGCGGGATTTTCTAGAGTATCGCCGATATATCGAAGGCATGACCGCCGAACTTGCGGCACAGCGGGCGACGGAACCGGACAGGCGCAACCTTGCGGCTATCGTCGAAAAAATGCGGGAGGCGCATGAGGCTGGCCGCTTCGAAGAAGAACTTGCAAGCGATGTGGAATTTCACAACGCCATCGGCGAGGCGGCACATAATATCGTGCTGATGCACACATTGCGGTCCTGCTACCGGCTCCTGAGCGACGACATCTTCTATAACCGCCATCTCATATTCAGTGTCGCAGGTGCGCATGACGAAGTGCTGAGACAGCATATCGCCATCCACGAGGCCATTGCGGGCGGTAATGCGGCAGGGGCAAGGGCTGCGGCGGAAACCCATATCGATTTCATCGTGGACACCACATCAAAGGCGCATCAGGCAAGGGAATGGGACCGGATTTCACGCCTGCGACAACAGCAGCGCAACGCCTGAAAACAGCTTCAGACGAAATGCGGCATCGCTTTTCTTCAGATTTTATGGAACCTTTTGTCCTCTTTGGTCTTTTTCTGGGGTTAATTGGAAAAATTTACCAAGATGGGACCCATGACGACCACGAGCGAAACTGAACGCTATCCAAGGATAGCTCTCATATCGACGCATGGCTATGTCGCCGCGCACCCGCCACTCGGCGCAGCGGACACCGGGGGACAAGTGGTTTATGTGCTTGAGCTTGCACGCAAACTCGGCCAGCTCGGTTACACCGTTGATCTCTATACCCGCCGCTTCGAAGACCAGCCGGAATTCGACGAGGTTGACGAGCGCGTCCGTGTGGTGCGCATTCCCTGCGGCGGGCGCGATTTCATTCCCAAGGAATATCTGCACCGCCACCTGATGGAATGGTGCGAAAACGCGTTGCGCTTCATCAAGAAAAACAACCTCAACTACTCTTTCATCAACAGCCACTACTGGGATGCGGGCGTTGCCGGGCAGCGGCTTTCCGAGGCGCTGAAAGTCCCGCATCTGCACACGCCGCATTCGCTCGGCCTCTGGAAAAAACGCCAGATGGAAACCGATTACCCGGAAAAGGCCGATACCTTCGAACTTGAGTTCAATTTCAAGGAACGTATCCAGCACGAACTCATCATCTATCGCAGTTGCGACATGGTGATTGCGACGACGCCGGTGCAACTCGACGTCCTGATCGAAGATTACGGTCTGAAGCGCAAGCACATCCACATGATCCCGCCGGGTTATGACGACAACCGATTCTTCCCCGTCTCGGATGCGACGCGAAAAATGATCCGGCAGCGTTTCGGTTTCGAGGGCAAGGTGGTGCTGGCGCTTGGACGCCTTGCCACCAACAAGGGTTACGACCTTTTGATCGACGGCTTCTCGGTTCTTGCGGCGCGCGAACCGGAAGCCCGCCTTCATCTGGCCGTCGGCGGCGAGAATATGGACGAGCAGGAGACCACCATTCTCAATCAGCTGAAAGAGCGGGTCAAATCGCTCGGGCTGGAGGACAAGGTGGCGTTTTCCGGCTATGTCGAGGACGAGGATTTGCCTGATATCTACCGGGCAGCCGATCTTTTCGTTCTGTCGAGCCGTTACGAGCCATTCGGCATGACCGCAATCGAGGCGATGGCGAGCGGAACTCCGACCGTGGTAACCATCCACGGCGGGCTGTTCCGCGCCGTCAGCTACGGCCGCCACGCGCTGTTTGCCGATCCTTTCGATAAGGAAGACCTCGGCATCACCATGATGAAGCCGTTCAAGCACGAGCGGCTGTATGGGCGGCTTTCCCGCATGGGGGCCCACAAGGCGCGCAGCCTTTTCACCTGGACGGGAATCGCGCAGCAATTGCTGGCGCTGGTGGAGGGCAGGCCGCTGATGCCGGTTCTGGAAGAATCCGATTGGGCAGAGCCATGGAACGACGGCGATTGAAACCGCTTCGCCTGTTTTCCACCGATCTCGACGGAACCGTCGTCGGCGATAACGCCGCTACACGCCGGTTCCGCGATTTCTGGTATTCGCTGCCGGACGATCTTCGCCCGGTTTTGGTCTTCAATAGCGGCAGGCTGGTCGATGACCAGCTCGCCCTCTTGGAAGACGTCCCTTTGCCGAGGCCCGACTACATTATCGGCGGGGTCGGCACCATGCTGCACGCAAGAGAGCGGGGCGAGCTTGAAAGCGCCTATATGCATTCGCTCGGTACGGGTTTCGACCGGCAAAAGATCGCCGATGTCATGGCCGGCCTGCCGGGTGTGACCATGCAGGCGGAACGCTATCAGCATGGCCTCAAATCCAGCTGGTTCTTGCATGGTGCGGATGAGAAGACGCTCAGTGATATCGAAGCCACACTCGTTGCGGCGGATATCGATGCCCGGATCGTCTATTCCAGCAACCGCGACCTCGACATATTACCCAAGGCCGCAGACAAGGGTGCGGCATTGGCGTGGTTATGTGGACAACTGCACATTGGTCTCGACGAATCAGTGGTTGCGGGCGATACTGGCAACGATCGGGCGATGTTCGAGTTGAATGGTATTCGCGGTGTGATCGTTGGCAATGCCTTGCCGGAGCTTCTTTCGCTGGCGAACCATGACAGCCGTTTTTTCCTCTCGCGCGCGACCGAAGCTGACGGTGTGATCGAAGGTCTCCAGAATTGGGGATTGCACACTGGCCAACGCAGTTCCGGCAATAATTCATAGCGGTTTTGCGTTCTGAATAGCGTAAAACAGAAAAAATGCAGTATTTCCGCGATCGGTCGCTGACGGTTACGTACCGGGCAAAGCCTTCGTTCGCACCCCTGCCACATACCCTGCTGCCTACGATCTTCAACGGCATGAAGACAATCGTGGGTTATGCGTGAGAGGGGATTGGCGGGACATAAAGGATATCTATATTAGCAGTTATGACTAACAGGCGAAGAAGGATCCACACGGATTGAAGATTTTGAATCGATTGGCGACAGATGTAGGCTTGATGTTGCGCAGACCGCCGCGACAGCAATATGCAGCGCTGTGCTATCGATCGTCCAAAAAACATCATGAGCCGGAAGTCCTGTTGCTGACAAGCAGGGATACGGGGCGCTGGGTCATTCCCAAAGGCTGGCCCATGGCCAACAAGAAGGCGCATGCCGTTGCCGAACAGGAAGCCTACGAGGAAGCCGGTGTCAAAGGCAGGGTGGATAAGGCCCCCTTCGGCTTTTATGAGTATGAGAAAAAGCTGAACAGCGGCATCAATGTGCTGTGCAAGGTTCAGGTACATCTGCTCGAAGTGGCGGAGCTGCAGGACAGCTTTCCCGAGAAGGATTCCAGACGACTTGAATGGGTCACTCCCGAAGAGGCCGCCAAACGGGTTAACGAGCCGGAACTGAAAGCGCTCATGCTCACTTTCGACAAGCGGATGGCGCTTTCGAAATAGCGTCCACGCCCGAATAGTGGCAATCTGCAGTTTGTTTTTCCAACATGGCTTTTACTGTCTTTCATTTTGGAAAGATGTGCGAGATGTAACAGTCTTTCTGTAAATTGCCTTCAGCCCGCGACATTGCCGGACGAATGGGAATGCTGGCGAACGAGGTCTGAATGGCAATAAAGCCGCCACCGAACATGAAGCCGACGCTCGACAAGGATCTCGAGAAGATCACCCGTGTCGAAGAGGCGACGCTGCACGTCACGCAGCAGCTTGCCGGCCTTGGTGCGGGGGTGATGTTCGTTGTTCTGGCGGCGATATTTGCCGGCGCCTTCGTCACGGGTACGGCGGGCGCCGTCATCATCATCGCAGCCGTTGCCATCGGCGCCTATATGGCAATCAACATCGGCGCGAACGATGTGACAAACAATGTCGGCCCGGCGGTCGGCGCCAAGGCGATGCCGCTTGCAGCGGCACTCATCATCGCCGCCATCTGCGAGATCGCGGGTGCCTTGATCACCGGCGGCAACGTCGTCGAGACCATTTCCAGCGGCATCATCAACATCCAGACCATTCCCGACCGCACCGTGTTTTCCTGGGCTATGTTGTCGGCCCTTCTCGCCGCCGGTCTTCTCGTCAATATCTCGACCTGGACGAAAGCGCCGATTTCCACCACCCATACGGTGGTTGGCGGCGTTGCGGGGGCTGGAATGGCGGCCTATGGCATCCGGGCAGTCGACTGGCTGTCGCTTGGCAGCATCGCCTTTGCCTGGGTTCTAGCGCCCTTTATAAGCGCGGCCATCGCCATCGCCCTCCTTGCCTTCATCAAGGAATTCATCATCTACCGGGAGGACAAGATCGACGCCGCGAAGCGTTGGGTTCCTGTTCTGATCGGCATCATGACCGGGGTCTTCACCGCTTATCTCATCTGGGTGGGGCTGAGGCAGATCGTGCATGTCTCGCTTGGCCATGCAAGCGGCATCGGGCTTTTGACCGGCCTCGTCGCCTGGCGGCTGTGCGTGCCGATCATCCGCAAACAATCGGTGGGATTGGAAAACCGCAACCAGTCGCTTCGAACCCTGTTCCAGTGGCCGCTCGTTCTTGCGGCTGGCCTCATGTCCTTCGCGCATGGGGCAAATGACGTTTCGAACGCCATCGGCCCGGTGGTGGCAATCGTGCGGGCACTGCACGACGAGGCAGTGGAGACGTCCGCCCGCGCGCCGCTCTGGGTGATGCTGGTCGGCGCATTCGGGCTTTCCTGCGGTATTCTTCTCTATGGCCCGCGCCTCATCCGCCTTGTCGGTGAACAGATCACCAAGCTCAACCCGATGCGCGCTTTCTGCGTTTCCGTGGCTACGGCTCTGACGGTTCTCGTCGCCTCACGCTTCGGCCTGCCGGTCAGCACCACCCATACGGCGATCGGCGCCGTGTTCGGCGTCGGCTTCTTCCGCGAATGGTACACGCAGGCGTCTCGACGGCGGCAGGAACTCGTCCAGGCCGGCACCAGTCAAATCCGCCGGGCCGATCGATATCTGGACAATCCTTCCGAGATACGCCGCCGTTATCTCGTCCGGCGATCCCACTTCATGACCATCATCGCCGCCTGGCTGGTAACCGTTCCCGCAAGTGCTACGCTTGCAGCACTGTTATATTGGCTTATGTCCTTCCTCTTTCTCTGACGCTGAAACAGAAAAGTCCCATGCGAGCAAATTTCCGGATGCAACGCCTGTTCGTCGAAACCCCGCTTGTTGCGGGCGCGGCGCAGGAAGCAACGACCGAACAGTTCAATTATCTCGCCAATGTGCTGCGCATGACCGATGGCGCGGAAATCCTGCTGTTCAACGGTCGCGACGGGGAATGGAAGGCGAGGCTCTCCTTTCCGAGCCGCAAGAAGATCACCCTCATCCCTCTGGAACAGACACGGCCCCAGCCGCCGGCATCAGATCTGCACTACCTGTTTGCGCCGCTGAAAGTCGGACGCATGGATTATCTGGTGCAGAAGGCGGTCGAAATGGGGGCCGGTCTTTTGCAGCCGGTGATGACCCAGCATGTGCAGGGCAAGATCCACAATACCGAAAAGCTGCGCGCCAATGCCATCGAGGCCGCCGAGCAATGCGGCATCCTGTCGTTGCCTGACGTGGCCGAGCCGGTGAAACTGAAAGACATGCTCGAGACCTGGCCCCAGGATCGACGGATCATCTATTGCGACGAGGGCGACGCGGGCCAAAATCCGCTGCCTGTCCTGCAATCCATCAAGGAACGCAAAATCGCTCTTCTGGTCGGCCCGGAAGGCGGGTTTTCCGAAGAGGAAAGAGAGTTGCTGCGCAGCCTTGCCTTCGTCACCCCCATTCCGCTCGGGCCGCGTATCCTCAGGGCCGATACGGCTGCGGTCGCAGCACTTGCGGTCATTCAGGCATCGATCGGCGACTGGAATTGACCTATCTGGCACATGTCTTTATCGCAAAACCGCTGCACAGTTTTACGCGACATGCGCTGAACCATTGCGCTTCATGCATCTTTAAAAGAAATTCATTTGCCTCCGGATACGATCCGGCTCTATCTGCCACACATATGCCTCGCCGCAACAGAGACGTCATAACAAGGTAAGCCATGGCACGCGATACGACCGACCAGACACCCCTCTCCTCCGTCACGGAGCTTACAGATTATCTGGCCGGCGGTTGCAGAGCTGAAGCCGACTTCCGCATTGGCACCGAGCACGAGAAATTCGCCTTTTTCCGCGAGGGCAACCGGCCGGTTCCCTATTTCGGCGAGGCCAGCATTTCCGCTCTGCTGAAGGGCATGCAGGAAAAGCTCGGCTGGGAGCCGATCATGGATGGTGAAAACATCATCGGACTTGGCGAACAGCACGGCATGGGCGCCATATCGATCGAGCCGGGCGGCCAGTTCGAACTGTCAGGTGCCCCGCTCGAGAACCTGCATCAGACCTGCAAGGAATCCAACCAGCATCTGGCGACCCTGCGCGAAGTGGCGGAGCCGATGGGCATCCGTTTTCTCGGCATTGGTGGCAGCCCGCTGTGGAGCTATGACGAAACACCGCGCATGCCGAAATCGCGCTACGCGATCATGACGCGCTACATGCCGAAGGTCGGGACCAAGGGTCTCGACATGATGTACCGTACCTGCACCATTCAGGTTAACCTCGACTTCTCTTCCGAAGCGGATATGCGCCAGAAGATGCGCGTTTCCATGAAGCTCCAGTCGCTGGCAACCGCACTGTTTGCATCCTCGCCCTTTACCGAAGGCAAGCCGAACGGCCTGCTTTCCTGGCGTGGCGATATCTGGCGCGATACCGACAATCGCCGCTCCGGCGTGCTGCCCTTTACCTTCAATGACGATTTCGGCTTCAAGGATTATGTCGAATGGGCGCTGGATGTGCCGATGTATTTCATCGTGCGCGACGGCAAGTATCACGATTGCACCCATGTCACCTTCCGCCAGTTCATGAACGGGGCGTTAAAGGGTGAAATCGCTGAATGGGAACCGACCATGGGTGACTGGACGAACCATCTCTCCACGCTGTTCCCCGATGTGCGCCTGAAGCGCTTTCTGGAAATGCGTGGTGCCGATGGCGGCCCATGGAGACGCATCTGTGCCCTGCCCGCTTTCTGGGTCGGCCTTCTCTATAATCAGGAAGCGCTTGACGCAGCCGATGCGCTGACAGCCGGCTGGAGTTTCGATGAGGTCATCGCCCTTCGCAATACCGTGCCGGCCAAGGGGCTGGCCGCGGAGATCGCTGGCAAGCCGCTTCTCGGTTTCGCCCGCGAGGTGCTCGACATTTCCCGCACCGGCCTCAAGAACCGCAACCGGCTGAACGGCGAAGGCCAGGACGAAACCGTGTTCCTATCCTCGCTGGACGAGGTTCTCGCCAAGAAGACCACGCTCGCCGAAGATCTGCTTGCGCTCTATAACGGCCGCTGGGGTGGATCGGTGCTGCCAGTATTCGATGAATATCAGTATTAAAACATTCCGCTGAAACTGCGCAGCGGCTTTACGTCCGGACAATGCGCAAGACAGGCAAGGCGTTGCCATAAAAAAACCCGGTGCGGCCGAGGGGCCTGACACCAGGCAAAGGCAGGGTTATTGGCAAATCACCCTGCGGGGAAAACCTTATCGGTTCGCAAGCAATCCCGGCGTCTGGAGGTACGCCGGAATTGCACGAACACAAGCCTAGAGCGTCTTGAACCGCGTGACTGAGCGCGTGCGCGCGGCGCGGGTCAGATGGGCGGTCGGATCTTCGAGCAAGCCGGTATTGAGCGCGTTGGTCACATCCGAGCGCGCCAGCCCGATATCGGCGAGCAGGCGATCGTCAAGCTCCGTGAGACCATTTGCGACGATACGATTGTAGATGCGCTGCACAAACGTTTTCACGGTGGAAGCAACGCCGAAAGCGATGCGACGCAGGGTGTCGCTCTGCTGGCCGGTTGCGAATTCCAGTTCCATTTTCCGTTCTGCCGTGCGCATAACAATGATCCTTCCGTAACGGCACGATGCGGCACCGCTCCCGACGCACCGTGCGCGGGAAGCTGCCTTGGGTTGGGGGCCTGACGATGTGCCCGCCCCGGGGTTGAGATTGATTTGCTGGGTGTCAAAATGTCGCAAGACTATTGATCAGTCCAACGAATGTTTCTAATGTGAGACATCAATCATTCTGATGGATGAGTATCAATGTCCGCACCTCTCGACATAGACCAGCTGCACACCTTCATCGCCATTGTCGATACCGGCAGCTTTACCAAGGCCGCTGAGCGCGTTTTCAAGACGCAATCCGCCGTATCCATGCAGATGCGGCGGCTTGAGGAGCGGATCGGCAAACAGCTCTTTGCAAAGGACGGGCGCGGCAACCGCCTGACGGCCGAGGGCGAGAAACTGATGAATTATGCCCGCCGCATCATTCGCCTTAACAACGAGGCGATTGCGGCCTTCGATGACAACAGGCTCGAGGGCACGTTGCGTATCGGCACCCCGGACGACTATGCCGACCGCTACATGCCAGAGATCATCGGGCGTTTCGCCAAGACGCATCCGAATGTCGAGCTTTACATCGTCTGCGAACCTTCGGTGAGCCTTGCCGAAAAAATGGCGCGCGGCGAGCTGGATATAGCACTCGTCACCCACAATCCCCGCGCCCGCTCCTCCGATGTCGTGCGCACCGAGCCGCTCTGCTGGGTCACCTCCGCGAACCATCCGCTGAAGGATGATGCGCCAGTGCCGCTGGCTGTCGGCCGGCGCGACTGTCACTGGCGCCAACTTGCCTGCTCGGCGCTCGATGCCGACGGGCGGGATTATCAGGTGCTGTTCACCAGCTGGTCTTCCACCGTGGTTGCCGCCGCCGTGCTGGCAGGCATGGCGGTTTCCGTGCTGCCGGAATCGGCGCTGCGTACCGGCATGAAGGTTTTGACCGCCTCGGACGGTTTCCCACCGCTGCCGCCGGTCCAGATCGGCCTGATGAAACGGCCGGGCCTGTCGCCCTCGCTGGTGAACGCCATTACAGACCACATCACCGCCTGCCTCGACAACATCTCTCCGATGAACGTCGCCGATGAGCTGGATAACGATGTGAAGACCTACCCGAAGATGCCGCGCCTGCGCGCCGGGCACATGCTGCCGGGCTGGTGAATGGGCGCGCAAATGCGGGCGTGTGAGACGCCTTAACCGGGTAAGCTAGGCTTTTCCATCGTCCGTCTTCGCGTTCAAGCCTACCGTGCACGCAGCGATGCGACAGCCAGCAGCGTGTCGCCGCTGATGCCCACCGAGCCGCTGCCGTTGAACAGCATCATGATCGGGTTGGTGGTGTTCTGCTTGTCGTCGTACATGATGGTAAAACGGGCGATCAGCTTCTTGACCTTATCGGGGTCCTGAAAGTCCTCGATGTCGAAATATTTCTTCATCATCGCCACCTGCGTATCGACCCCGGCATTGCCGAGTTCATCGGGAATGCCAAAGGTGGTCGTGATGAAGTTCTGGATCGCGGTGTCGGCAAGAATGGAGTAATAGGACGTTGTTCCCGCCGCCATTCGCTTGAAATAGAGCGCCAGACGCACGCCCGCATTTTCTTCACCTGCCTGCGTCTCCAGCGTCTGCGTCAGATAATTGTCCAGCGTCTCGTAGAGGCCGCGACGAGTCTGGATGGAGCTTCGATCCTCGCGCAGTATATTACCGTCCGTGTCGAAATTGAACGCGGTGACGAGACGGCGAAAAGCCGGGTCCATCTCCTTGTTGAGATAGCTGTCCTTGTCATCCAGATTGGACGTGAACATTTTTTGCAGCTGGTCCTTGGTGACCTTCGTCGGGTCGATGCCAAGCGATTCCATCGCGAATTTCGTCAGGCGATCATTCCCCAGAAAATCCTTGAGCGTCTTGACCTTCTGTAGCTCCGAACGGAAAAATTCCGCCTCCTTCTTGGCGGCTTCCTTTTCCTGGTCTGTTCCGAAGGCTGATTTCTTCTTGATGTAGTCGACCGACATGCTCTGAATTTCAAGTTCGGACTGCGCAAGAACCGGAGAGCCTGGCGATCCGTCAGACTTGAAGTTGAAGAGTTCCGCGAGTTTGACGTAACGGTCGTCTTTCAGCGCATAAACGTAGCTCTTCTTGTCCAGCAGGTCGCTGGTCAAGGCTCTACGAACGTCCGCAATATTCACCTTCGTCGGATCGAGGCCGACCGCCTTGAGCGCATAGGTGTAAACCGCGCTGCTTTCCAGGAAGTCCGCAACGGATTTGACGTTGGCAATATCGCTCTTGAACAGCTTCAAAGCGTTTTCGTCAGCGGCTTCGTCCTTGTCGTTATAATGGTTCATGTACCCGTTGGTCGTGGTAACGGTCTGGGTCGTCGTCTGTGGTGCCGTACCGTCCGGCAGCGTTCCATCCGCCTTGAAATTGAACGCTTCACGCAATGCGATGTAACGTTTGTCGCCATTGCCGAACTTGGCGATATAGTTGTTGGGATCGCTGAGATCGCTGGTCAAAATGTTCTCGATCGTCGCATTGACTATGGTCAAGTCATTCAGGTCGAATGCGACCTTGATGTAATTCACCAGACGCGGGTCTGCCATTAACTCATCGACGGTCTTGATCGAACCGATCTTCGATTCGAAATAATCCCTGTTCAAGGTGGCAACGGTCGGGGTCACACGCGGGGCACTGCCGACATAGGCCTGGGTCAGGATCTTGACGTTGTCGGCCGTCTGCGCCTGACCGGCCGCAACGGTACCGTCATTGGCAAATTCGAAAGCCTGGGCCATCTGCGCCATCGTATTATATTGCGAGACGGTATTCGAGAGCTGGGTCTGCTCCGCCGTGATGGAGGCAAGGGTCGCCGCCCACTGGTCCTTCGGCGGCAGCACGGCTTCAAGCTGGGTGAGCTGATCCTGCCGGGTGGTTTTCTCTGTTTCAAGGGCGGTTCGCTGTTCGGCGGTCAGCGTGGTATCAGCCAGCGCGGTATCGATGGCCTTTATCCGATCCGTCACATCCCCATGCAACTCGATATTGCCCTTGGTCGTAAGCTTTTCCACGGCAGCGGAATAGGCCGCGCCGAACTTCTGGTTCAGATAGCTGTTCGGGTCATCGATATCGCTCGTCATCAATCCTTTGATGTGGGAATAGCTGTAGGTCTTCTCATCAATGCTGAAGACCTCGAAGATGTAGGCGCGGGTTCTATCGTTCTGAAGCAGCTGGGCGACGTTCGTGACCGTTCCGATGATCGCCTTATAATAACGGGTTTCTTCGGACAGGCTGTCATCGAGGTTGGTGATCGAGGTGTCGTAAAGCCCGATCATCTTGTCGAGCTGCGCCTCCGTCTGCACCGTGGTGGTGGACTGCGTGAAGTTGAAGGATGCGGCAAATTCGCGATAACGTTCATCGGTCAGCTTGTTGGCAAAGCTGTTCTGGTCGTTCAGGTCGCTTTCCAGCACCTTCTTCATGAAGGCCTTGGCATAGGTCATCTCGCCGAGACCGAAGGCATCCATGGCATAGGAATAGAGCTGGTAGTTATTGAGGAACTCGTCGACGCTTTTTACATTGCCGATGTTTTCCTTGTAATATTTCGTCTGCCGCTCGACGATCCCCTGCTGCGACACGCGTGAAATGCTTGCCTTCATATCGCGGTTGATGAGGTCGTAGCTCAGAAAAGTCGATACCATGCGAATGCCCCCTGGAGCACCGCGCATCACGCTGGATACGGCCGGCCCCGGTTTTGAATTCGCCCACCGCACCTCCATCCGGACGCACGGCAGGCCTTGGCGCGACTGTGCATGACGCGCCTTGCCCGGAGCTTGAAAGAGCACAGTTTCGGGACTGAGAAAAATCGCATTGTCTCAATCGGCTTTACCTCAGCGAAACCATGCCACGGTGGGTTTTGCTAACCATTTGGGAATGCAAAGTTTTCTTAACCGCGATTTTTAAGCAGTCTCGAACATGCGGCGGATATTCTCCTGACATCAGAGGACGAAAAGTCCCGATGAGAAGACCGGAAACCGGCTCTCAGGTAAAACAAGGGTAGAATAAACATGACCAAGACCGTTCTGAAGCCCGACTGGGCCGTCGCCACACTCAGACTCGACCCGGCACGTTTTCCGCAACAGGTCACCTATGGCAGGGGCAATGGCGCAACCGATGTTGCCGTCACGCTCGATGAACGGGGCGCCGTTCTGCGAAAGGTCCTGTCCTCTTCCGGCCTGCCTTTGTCCTTCGCCCTGCCAGCCCGCGCTTTCAAGGGCGTTGCCGCCCGCGCCATCGACCATGGTGATGGACAGGTGACGGTGACGCTGGAGCTTCACCACGACGATCCGGAACTTTGCGTTCCACTTCTCGTCGCCCATGATCTTTGCGATATCGCCGCCGACTGGCGCAGCTGGTCGGAAGCCTACCGCATTCCGATGCTGATGGTGGAGGCCGATGGCGTCGCCCGTCCGCTGGAAGAACATCTCGGCAAGGTGCGCACCAAGAACAGCCGCCCCCGTCGCCGGCACTCCTATTTCGCGGATCGTCGCCCGCGCTTCCTCGTGCGCCGCTCCACCGGTTCTCTCGGCATGAGCATGAAGATCGAGGGCAAGGAAATCATCGCTCGCAGCTGATAATCTTCAGACAAAACAATAAAAAGCCCGGCGCGGATATCGCGGCCGGGCTTTTTTGCATCTACCTTTCAACAACCTCACGCCAACAGAAGCGGCAGAATGAGACCGGCGAAAATCAGCACGCCGACGCGGTTGTTGGATTTAAACAGCACAAGGCATTGCGCCACGTCGTCGATATCGAGCACCCAGACCTGCCGGAAAAGCATGATGGCGGCGGCGGCAAGGCCGCTATAGGCGATCAGGTTAACGCCCGCTCCCCAGAAGGACAGGGCGATCATGACAAGGGCTGTGCCATAAAGAAAAACCAGCCAGCGATGTGTGTTGTCTCCAAACAGCAGCGCAGTTGAACCGATGCCCACAGCCGTGTCGTCTTCCTTGTCCTGATGGGCGTAGATTGTATCATAACCGATCGTCCAGGCGATGGAGCCGACATAAAGCAGGACAGCCGGCCAGGCGATGGACCCGAACTGCCCGGCCCAGCCCATCAGCGCACCCCAGGAAAAGGCAAGGCCGAGAAAAAATTGCGGCCAGTTGGTGAAGCGCTTGGCGAAGGGATAGATTGCCACGAAGACCAGCGAGAATATGCCGGTGGCAATCGCAAATCCGTTGAACTGCAACAGCACCACGAGTCCGGCGAGCGCCTGCAACACGATGAAGACCTTCGCCTGCGCCCTGCTCACGCGACCAGATGGCAGCGGCCGCGAGCGCGTGCGCGCAACGGCCATGTCGATCTTGTGGTCCGCAAGATCGTTATAGGTGCAGCCCGCGCCGCGCATCGCCACCGATCCGATGAAAAACAGCGCCAGATGCCAGATCAGCGTGCCCCAGGAAAAACCGCCGCTTGCTACCGCGGCATTGGCCGCGAGTGCTGCGGACCAGAAACACGGCCACATCAGCAATTGCCAGCCGATGGGGCGGTCCCATCTTGCCAGCTGCGCATAGGGCCAGAGGGGTCTCGGCAAAATCCGATAGACCCAGTTGTTGGATGGTGCGTCGGAGACGCGGTCTGACAAATCGCTGTGGTGAACCATGGGGATGGTTCTACAGCATCGGCAGGCGAATCGGAATCGATTTCAGCACTTGGCCGCAGACACAAAAAAGCCCCGCAACGCTTTCGCGGCGGGGCTTGGGGTGGGCATATTCGCCTCGCCTCAGGGCAGCGTGAAGCCGAATTTGTAGCTTGCCTGGACGCCGACGACGAACTGGTTCTTGGAGCCGCGCTCACGCACCAACGAGCTGTCGGCGGCATCGCCCGTCAGGCGGCGATATTCGGCGAAGGAACCAACTTCAGCGGCTTCCGTGACCTTCCAGGTGATGGCGGCGCCGACGCCGGCGGAATGCAGGCCGCCGCCGGGGCTGTAGGGCGATGGCGCGCCGGCTGCTGTCTGCGCGGCGCTTACGCCGTAATAGCGTTCATTGTATTTGCTGCTGACCCATGTGGCGCGCGGACCGGCGGAAATCTGGATACCGGGGGCGATATCGGTGAAGACGTCGGCCGAGAGGTCGGCGACCACGCCGCTATGGCTGCGGATGCCCTGACGGGCTTCGCCGCGAATACGCAGCCAGTCGGTGGGATAAGCCTCGGCGAAACCGCCAAGCTCGCCGCCGCGCTTGATGCGGGTCATGCCTTTCAGATCGGCCGAATCCTTCTGGTCACGCGGAGACACCAGCTTTCCCGCAAGACCCATGCTGATCGGGCCATTGTCCAGCAGCGAGATCGAGGCGCTGTCGTTGCGCGAGGTGAAACGCGCGCCCTGACCCTGACGGCCGAGAGAAATGATGGGCGAAAAGCCGAATTCGTTCTTGTTGTCGCCCTGATATTTCGGCGCAGAAAAACCCGAACCGCCGAGCTTCAAATACCAGTCGCCGGAAAACCAGCCATCGGCATGGGCGTTACCGACGGCAAAAAGCGATAAAACACAAGCGGCGACGGCCGCTGATGGCTTGAACATGAAAATAACCCCAGGAAACGCAATACAAACAGGTAAGCGTAGAATTAGAGGGATTCCGTTTCCATTCCATTAACCAGCGCGAGAAGGCGGCGATTAGCTCTTCCGTCATTCCGGCCCTGAGCCGGAATTCAGCAGTCGCGCGTCTGCGCGGCAGGAAGCCTTCTTTCAGCCCGAGGACTTGGGCTGACTGGAGGCCGGATCAGGTCCGGCATACGGCGGAGAAGGCGCAAGCCTTAGAACATAACCTTCTCAAGCGGCGGCCGCGTCTTTTCGAACTCCACCAGCTTTTCCTCGTTGCGGGCAATGTAATCGCGATTATGCGGAACGGCGTCGCGATCCTTGGCGAGCTGGATCTGGAAAATATGAAAATTTTCGTGGGTAAAGGCCATTTCGGACCCCGCCAGATAAAATTCCCACATGCGGAAGAAACGTTCGTCATAAAGTGCTACCGCCTCTGCCTTGCGCGCCACGAAACGTTCGCGCCAGTGCCGCAGCGTATGCGCATAATGCATGGGCAGGATTTCGATATCCTTCACCAGCAGCCCAGACTTCTGGATGGCCGGCAGCACCTCGGCAAGCGAGGGGATGTAACCACCGGGGAAAATATATTTTTCGATGAAGGGATTGGTCGCCAGTGCCGGACTGGGCTGGCCGATGGAATGCAGCACCATTACGCCCTTGTCGTCCAGAACCTCCGCCACCTTGTCGAAATAATCGCGGTAATGGGTCGGCCCGACATGTTCGAACATGCCGACCGAGACGATACGGTCGAATTTCTTCGAGGCAGGCAGGTAACGGTAGTCCTGCAATTCGAAACGAACATTGCCGGCAAGCCCACGTTTTGCTGCACGGTCGCGGGAAACGCGCAGTTGCTCCTCGCTGAGCGTGATGCCGGTCACATCGGCACCTGCACTTTCGGCAATATACATCGCCATGCCGCCCCAGCCGGATCCGATCTCCAGTACGCTCTGGCCCGGCTCCGTCATCAGCTTGGCGGCGATGTGCCGCTTCTTGGCGACCTGCGCCTCATAAAGGCTGATGCCCGGCGGATTGAAATAGGCGCAGGAATATTGCCAGTCCTCATCAAGGAAGATGTCGAACAGCTTGGCGCTCAGATCATAGTGATGGGCGACGTTGCTCTTGTTGTGGTTTACCGGCAGATGCATCCTGATGCGGGCGGCGATGATGCGGGCCATACCACGCCACACCATGCCGAAGGACAGCGCCTCGCTTAGCGTGTTGCTTTTAACCAGCGCCAGAAAGTCGTAGATGTCGCCCTCGACGACCTGCATACGGCCTTCCATATAAATTTCGGCGAGTTTCAGCGCAGGATCGGCAGCGATCTCCTGCATGGCAGCTTCGTCGGTGAAATTCAGAACCACCCTTGTTCCGGTACCGTTACCAAATGTACGGCTACCACCCGGGCTATTGACGACAAGATTACCGTTCTTGATTATCTTTTCGAGAAGAACATGCAGAGACGACGCCATGGCACCCCCAATTGCTAAGTCTCACTTATCAATTTTTCTGACCGTATTCCTTTCGGCACAAGTTTCAAGATAGTCTTATTTCAAAAAAATTGAACGATTTCATCAAGCAAAAAGCCCCACCGGGGTTTCCGGCAGGGCTTTTCCATAGAAATTATTTCAACCGGAGGTCAGCGTCGCTTCATCGCTTCGGCCATAGCCGCAGCAAGAGCACCACCGGATTGCGACCCTTCGTTGTGTCCCTGCGGTTTGGAATTCGCGTGGCGCATGGCGCCCGCATTGCCCTTTTCGCGCATTGGCTGGGGTGCCGCCTCGCCGCCGTCCTTGCGCATGGTGAGGGCAATACGCTTGCGCTTCACATCCACTTCCACGACACGGACCTTGACGACATCACCCGCTTTCACGACCTCATGCGGGTCTTTCACGAAACGGTCGGCCAGCTGCGAGACATGCACGAGCCCGTCCTGATGCACACCGATATCCACGAAAGCGCCGAAGGCGGCGACATTGGTGACGGTACCTTCCAGCAACATGCCCGGTTTCAGATCGGTGATCTCGTCCACGCCGTCAGCAAAGGTCGCCGTCTTGAAGCTTGGGCGCGGGTCTCGGCCGGGCTTTTCCAGTTCGGCGATGATGTCCTTGACGGTGGGCAGGCCGAATTGCTCGTCGATGAAGCGCTTCGGATCAAGCCCCTTCAGCGTGGCGCTGTCACCCATCAGCGTGCGCAGGTCGCGACCGCAGGCGGCAACGATCTTTTTCGCAACGCCATAGGCTTCGGGGTGCACGGAGGACGAATCCAGCGGTTCCTTGCCGTTGGGAATACGCAGAAAGCCGGCGCATTGCTCGAAGGTGCGCTGGCCAAGGCGCGGCACCTTCAACAGCTCCTTGCGGCTGGCAAAGGGCCCGGTCTGGTCGCGGTGTGCGACGATGGCATCGGCAATCGAAGCACCGAGGCCGGAAACCCGCGCCAGAAGCGGCGAGGAGGCGGTATTGAGATCGACACCGACGGCATTCACCGCATCTTCCACGACCGCGTCGAGTGAACGGCTGAGACGGCCCTGATCGACATCGTGCTGATACTGCCCGACGCCGATGGATTTCGGCTCGATCTTCACCAGTTCGGCCAGCGGGTCCTGAAGGCGGCGGGCGATGGACACCGCGCCACGCAGGGACACGTCGAGATTGGGGAATTCCGCCGCCGCCCGTTCCGACGCGGAATAGACCGATGCGCCCGCCTCCGAAACGATGACCTTGGTGGGCTTTGCGCCGGAAGCCGAAGCCGGCATCTGTGTCAGCAGATCGGCGACCAGCTTTTCCGTCTCACGGCTGCCCGTGCCGTTGCCGATGGCGATCAGCTCGACATTGTGCTTGCGGATGAGCATGGCGAGTTCCGCCTGCGCGCCGCGCACGTCGTTCCTCGGCTGGAAGGGATAGACCGTCGTGGTGTCGAGCAGCTTGCCGGTGCCATCCACCACGGCCACCTTGACGCCGGTGCGGATGCCCGGATCGAGCCCCATGGTGGCGCGTGAGCCCGCCGGTGCGGCCAGCAGTAAATCCTTGAGATTGCGGGCGAAAACATTGATCGCCTCTTCTTCCGCACGTTCGCGCAATTCGCGCATGAGATCGAGCGAAAGCGACATGGAGAGCTTCACACGCCAGGTCCAGCCTGCCACTTCCATCAACCATTGATCGGCGGGGCCGGCATTGCGGATATCGAAGGCGGCCGCGACGGTACGCTGCGCGGGTTTGACCGGAGAGGGATCATCCGCATCGACATCGATGGTCAGCGTCAGAATCTCCTCGTTCCAGCCGCGCAGCATGGCCAGCGCGCGGTGTCCCGGCACTGTCGCCCAGCGCTCGAAATGATCGAAATAATCGGAGAATTTTTCGCCTGCCGCCTGCTTGCCGTCGACCACCTTGGCGCGGAAAATGGCGTTCTGGCGCATATAGTCGCGCAGGCGTCCAAGAAGATCGGCGTTTTCCGTCATGGTTTCCGCCACGATGTCACGCGCGCCTTCAAGCGCTGCCTTCACATCCGCCACCTCGCCCTGCACATAGGCCTCGCCAAGCTTTGCC
>NZ_BDLN01000001.1:1228055-1237210 GCF_001950375.1 Rhizobium sp. TBD182
GCTGCGCGGTTTGCCCAGATCGCTTCGGCCAGCGGACCGAGACCGCGCTCGCGGGCGATTTCGGCGCGGGTGCGGCGCTTCGGCTTGTAGGGCAGATAAAGGTCTTCCAGCTCCGCCTTGGTGCCCGCCTGCATGATCTTGACCATCAGGGCGTCCGTCATCTTGCCCTGACTGTTGATGGTATCAACAATGGAGGCACGGCGCGCATTGAGTTCACGCAGATAGACGAGGCGTTCGGCAAGCGTTCGAAGCTGGGTATCATCCAGCCCTCCTGTCGCTTCCTTGCGGTAACGGGCGATGAAAGGCACGGTCGCTCCCTCGTCCAGCAACGCCACTGCCGCCTTCACCTGATCGGCGCGGGCGTTGATTTCGGAGGCGATGAGCGTGGCGAGGCGGGCATTATCTGCGGTCATGGGGTTCTCTGATGTCACATCTGGAGCGGCGAACATAATGTCTGATTGTGGCGTGACAACAAGAGGCGGCAACGATTCCACAGGAAAGGCTGAGTTCGAGGGAAAGACGGGCATTTGAGGCGCTTTCTCCTTGACCTTTCGCCCCCCTGCCCTTAACGCCCCTCAAACAAGGTTACAGGCGAATTTGCAGGGGTGTTGACCATGAAAGTTCTGTTGATCGGTTCCGGCGGACGCGAACATGCGCTGGCGTGGAAAATCGCCCAGTCCCCCCTGCTCGATGAACTTTATGCCGCTCCCGGCAATCCCGGCATCGCCGACCATGCGACACTCGTTTCGCTTGACGTGGAAGACCACGCCGCCGTTATCGCCTTTGCCAGGGAAAAGGCGATCGACTTCGTCGTCGTCGGACCGGAAGCGCCGCTGGTTGCGGGTCTGGCAGATGATCTGCGTGCGGCTGGTATTGCCACCTTCGGGCCTTCGAAAGCAGCCGCTCAGCTTGAGGGTTCCAAGGGGTTCACGAAGGATCTATGCGCCCGTTACGATATTCCAACCGGGGCTTATCAGCGTTTCAAGACCGCCGAACCCGCAAAGCAATATGTCCGTGAACAGGGCGCACCCATCGTCATCAAGGCCGACGGGCTTGCCGCCGGCAAGGGCGTAACGGTTGCCATGAGCGAGGCGGAAGCGCTTGCCGCCATCGACGACTGTTTCGACGGCGCTTTTGGCGCTGCCGGCGCCGAGGTTGTGGTGGAAGCTTTCCTCGACGGTGAGGAAGCCAGTTTCTTCTGCCTTTCCGATGGCAAAACCGCGTTGGCGTTGGCAACAGCCCAGGACCACAAGCGCGTGGGTGATGGCGACACCGGCCCCAACACCGGCGGCATGGGCGCCTATTCCCCCGCCCCGGTGATGACACCGGCCATGGTGGAGCGTACTATGAAAGAAATCATCGAGCCGACGATTTCTGGCATGGCGAAAGACGGCAATCCCTTCTCCGGCGTATTTTTCGCCGGTCTGATGATCACCGCCAAAGGCCCCGAGCTGATCGAATACAATGTGCGTTTCGGCGATCCGGAATGTCAGGTGCTGATGATGCGCCTCAAGAGCGACCTGCTGCCGATCCTCTACGCCACTGCTACCGGCACGCTGGACAAGGTAGAAGCGGAATGGCGCGACGATGCGGCGCTGACCGTTGTTCTAGCTTCCAAGGGTTACCCCGGCGCCTACGACAAGAACACGCCCATCGCCCATATTCCCGATGCCAGCGAAGAGGCAAAGGTGTTCCATGCCGGGACGGCGCTGAAGGACGGCAGACTGGTGGCGACGGGCGGACGCGTGCTGAACGTCACCGCCTTTGGCAGGAACGTGACGGAAGCGCAGGCGCGCGCCTATGCGCTGGCGGACAAGGTGGAATGGGAAAACGGCTTCTGCCGTCGCGATATCGGCTGGCAGGCCGTGGTGCGCGAAAAAGTCTGACCATTCAAGGCATACAGCGGCCCGAGCGCAGATTTCGCTCAATTTTTACCAAGTTTGCTGACCTGATGGAAACGAAAGACCGATAATATCTGCCGAACATTGAAGGGCGCATTCTGTCTCGATCGTGAGGCTGCGCCGTCATTTCGGGGGTTTTTCGATGCGTCGTCTTCTTTTGACAGCGGTTGTCGCGGTGACCGGCGGGTCTGCGATGGCGTCTTCCATCGAATATGTAAACGGCACCCACACCAGCAATGGCAGCTTCGTTCGTCTCGACTGCGCCCGCTGCCAGCCCGTGAAGGACAACTCTGCCCCCGAGGGCTTTGCCATCCCCTCCATCGAGCCGGGCACGCAGCACACGGAAATGCGTGAAATCGAGGGTAAGCGCACGCTGGTGCGCACCGAGGCCTGGCTTGGCGGCGCGCCCGTCACCTTCGTCAGCACCAATCCCGCTTGGATGCCGCAGGAAACCCCTGGCACCGCAATTGCCACCTATGATGAGGGTGAAGCTGGCACTCCCCCCGAGGAAACGGCAGCCACGCCAGCAGGCATAGACATGACCGCGACCACGGCAGCGACGAAGACAATTTCGGCGGCCAATGCCACGGCACCGTCAAGCGCATCAGCAATGGCGGCACCCGATTTCCAGGATTTCAAATTGCGCGGCAATTGACCGACAGTGTCGGCGGCGTCTTTGATGACAAAAGTCAAATAATCGCGTCATCGCTGCATTTTTCGAAGTGCACGGCAACCATCCGGTGAATAATAAATTATGCATCCATTATTCTGCCAAGCACGCTCATAAAGCTTTTGCTAATTAAATATTTATTCAAATTTTTTGCCGCTAAGTGACCTCATAGTGCGATGCAGCACGACATGAGGGCTTGGAGCGGACTTTCGCTTTCAGGCTGATCACAGCGCATCAGGCGCCTTCCCATTTTCGAAACTTCGGCAGCGCGCGGCTTTTTCCGGCTCGCGACGCAAAAGCTTGTGAGCGCCCATGAAGAATCTTTCCATTTCCCGTCAGCTGATCGTGCTCGTGGTGGCCCTTATGGCCGCCTTCGCAGCAGCAACGTTTTACCAGCTGAAATCTGCCACCGACGCGATCTATGAAGAACGCTACGGCATGCTGCGGACACAGGTGCAATCCGCCATTTCCATCCTGCAATCCTTCCACGACAAGGAAAAGGCCGGGACACTTTCACGCGAAGACGCCATGAAGCAGGCCTTCGCCACCGTCAGCGCCATGCGGTTCACCCCGGATGGCTATCTGTTCGGTTACGACTACGACGTGACGATGAAATTCCATCCCGACGCGAAGCGTGTCGGCAAGAACTACAAGGGCAAGCCGGACAGCAAGGGCTTCCAGTATCGTGACGAGCTCGTACGGCTTGGCCGCAACGGCGGCGGCCAGACGGATTTCTACGGTCCGAAGCCCGGCATGGAAGGCAATGACTACGCCAAAAGCTCCTACGCCCTTGCTTTTGAGCCCTGGCAGGTGGTGGTCGTGACCGGCGTTTACATCGATGATCTGAATGCCCAGGTTCGTGGCGAGGTGATGAGGGCGCTGTCCATCGGTGCCGCCATCTTCGTGCTGGCACTTGCCGCCGCCTTCTACGTCATCCGGGGCATCTCGAAGCCGCTCGGCGACATTCACAGGGCGCTCGGTGAAGTCGCCAATGAGAACGTCTCGCTCACCATACCCCATACCGGGCTGACCAACGAGGTGGGCATGATGGCGAAGGCCACGGCCTCGCTTCAGGACAAGGTGCGGGAGCGCCACGCCATGCAGCGCCGGGAGGAAGAACAGCAGCAGCAGCTCAACGCCGAGCGCCAGAACAACCTCGACATGCAGCGTGACGAGGCCGCATTGCAGGCGCGTGTCGTCACCACCATTGGCGAGGCGCTGGAAAAACTCGCCGGCGGTGATCTGACCGTGCGTTGCGCCGATCTCGGCAACCGTTACGCCGCGCTGCGCGACAACTTCAACGAGGCATTGACCCATCTCGACGCCGCCATGGCCAAGGTGAATTCCAAGAGCATCGATATCGGCGGCTCGAAGGAAGAAATTCGCAAGGCCTCCAACGAGCTTTCGCAGCGCACCGAACGCCAGGCGGCAAATCTCGAGGAAACCTCTGCCGCGCTCGACGAGTTGACGGTTGCGGTGCGCCAGACGGCTGAAGGTGCAGCCGACGCCGCCAAGCGCGTCACGACAGTCAGCTCCGAAGCGATGCGCAGCGACCGGGTGGTGGAAGAAGCGATTGCGGCGATGAGCGGCATCGAACAATCTTCCGATCAGATTTCGAACATCATCGGCGTGATCGACGACATCGCTTTCCAGACCAATCTTCTGGCACTGAATGCGGGCGTGGAAGCGGCGCGTGCCGGGGAAGCGGGCAAGGGCTTTGCCGTGGTGGCACAGGAAGTGCGCGAACTTGCGCAGAAATCTGCCGCCGCCGCCAAGGAGATCAAGGACCAGATCGCCCGCTCTTCCAACCAGGTGGAAAACGGCGTGCGTCTTGTCGGCGAAGCCGGTGACGCGCTGAAACGCATCTCTGACCAGATCAAATCCGCCAACGAGATCGTCGGCAAGATCGCCCATTCGGCGGCCGAACAGGACACGACGCTGCGCTCTATCTCCACATCGCTCAACCAGCTCGACGTCGCCACCCAGCACAATGCGGCGATGGCGGAAGAGACCACGGCTTCGGCGGAAGCGCTGGCCGTCGATACCGAAGAGCTGCTGAACCTCATCCGCGGCTTCCGCGTTTCCTCCAGCCACCAGCTGCACGGCATGGCAGAGCAGATGCGCATGGCGGGGTGATAGACGCTGAGGTGATGGATAAACGAAAACGCCGGAGGAAACTCCGGCGTTTTTTGTTTCAACGTGTCAGAGTATCCAGCCGGTCGATATCGACAGGCGAAAAGACCGTAATTCCCGCTCTTTCAAGCAGCGCCGCCGTCACGCCATTGCCCGCATGTTTGATGCCGGAGAACGAGCCGTCATAGATCGCGACCGATCCGCAGGACGGGCTGCCGTCGATCAACAGCGCGTGCGTGCAGCCATTGGCTTCAGCAAGGGCCAACGCCTTTTCCGCACCGGCAATAAATTCCGCCGTGACATCGCCGCCGGTTACTTCCAGCACCCGGGCGCGGCCTTCCAGCACATCGAGACCGGAAGCTCCCTTCTCGATCTCTGCCGGCGGGCGCGGCACGGGCATCCCGCCCGCCATTTCCGGACAGATCGCCACCAGCCTGCCTTCATCCCGCCAGCGGTCTATCGCCGGGTGTACGAGAGGTTTGCCCTTGCCGTCATAGCGGACCGCCTGGCCGAGAAGGCAGGCGCTGATGAGGATTTTGGTGATCATCAGGCCGCTGCGACAGCGAGATGTATACCCGAGTTCTTCTGAAGCGCTTGAATGACACTAAACAGATTATCGGCCCGGGGATTTCCCTTCGGGCCGAACATGCGCATCAGGCTTTTCGCAGGCACATCCACGTGTTTGGATAAAGTCTCGAAACCGATCGTGGCGTTGATGAAATCTCGCAATACCGACTTGCCGGTTTCGACATCTCCCTCCAGCAACAGTTCCACAGCATCCGACAAGAGAGCCGCCCGGAAGGCTGGGTCTTTTTCCGCCCTCGCCTTGACTGTCTGTTTGAATTCCCGCGTTAGCGCCATGTCAATCACCCATCCCGGCACCCTTGTGGGCGCCCTTTCTGGATTTATAATCCTGCCAAAAGGCCTTGGCCGCTTCGATATCGTTCTGCTGCCGCGCCTTGGTTCCACCAATCAGCAATATCACCAGCTCATCACCGTCACGCCCGAAATAGACACGATATCCGGGGCCATAATCGATCCGGTATTCGAGAACACCGGAGCCAACGGATTTTACGTTGGAGAGATTGCCCTGCCCCATCCGGGTCACGGCCATCGTTACCTTCGACGCTGCACGCGCGTCGATCTTCACGAACCATCGCTCAAATGGGCTCGATCCGTTAGGGTCCAGATATTCAACGACCTTCATGGAGCAATAGTAACATAAACATTACCATTGGCAACCCTGCCTCACCCCGTAATCTTCGAGAAATCCGCAACCGTTCCGGTGGCTTCACGAATGGCCTTCAACAGCGCCAGACGGTTTGCGCGGATGGCCGCGTCCTCGTCGATGACGAGCACATCCTCGAAAAACTTGTCGACGGGCGCGCGAAGCGTCGAAAGCGCCTGCATGGCGGAGCGGAAATCTTCCGTCTCGACGGCCTTTGCGGCATCGGCGGAAGCGGTCTTGATCGCCGCGTAAAGCGCCTTTTCGGCGTCGAGCTTCAGCAGTTCTTCTGAAACGCTGTTCGCAACCACGGTGCCCTTCTTTTCCTCTGCGGCCAGAAGCTGAGTGGCGCGCTTTGCACCGGCCAGCAGGTTCCGGCCATCTTCGCCGGTGATGAAGGCGGTCAGCGCCTCGACACGGCGGGCGATCATCAGCAGATCGTCGGACTCCGGTGTCAGGACTGCATCGATCAGATCGTAGCGGGCGCCAAGATCGCGCAGATAGACCTTCAGGCGGTCGTGGAAGAAGGAAAGGAGGTCAGTATCCTTCGCGACGCTCAAGAGAGGCAGGCGCACGTTCTTTTCAAGCAGAATACGAACCACGCCCAGCGCCGCACGGCGCAGTGCGAAGGGATCCTTCGAACCGGTAGGCTTTTCATCGATGGCCCAGAAGCCGACGAGCGTGTCGAGTTTGTCGGCGAGAGCAACCGTGATCGCCACCTTGTCGGCTGGCAGGCGGTCGGAGGGACCCTGCGGCTTGTAGTGATCCTCGATCGCCGCGGCGACACTTTCGTTTTCGCCCTGCAAGGTTGCGTATTTTCGGCCCATCAGGCCCTGAAGCTCGGGGAATTCGCCGACGGCTTCGGTGCGCAGGTCGGCTTTCGCCAGCACCACGGCGCGGTCCACCAGAGCAGCATCGGCACCGACGACGGGGGCCAGAGCCTTGGCCAGTTCGCGAATGCGGGCCACACGCTGCCCTTGAGTGCCGAGCTTGGCATGGAAGGTAACGTTCAGCGCATCGAGCTTGGCCATGCGCTGGTCGAGCGGCTTCTTGAGATCGAGGCCAAATTTCGCAGCCGAATCCTTGAGCGTCTCCAGATCGGGCAGATCGCCCTGGTCACGGTTCCAGAAATGGCGGGCATCCGACAGGCGGGCGCGGACGACCTTGCCGTTGCCATGGATGATTTCCTTGCCGCCGTCGCTTGCCTCGATGTTCGAGATGAGGATGAAGCGGTTGGAAAGACCCTCTTCCGCACCCTGATTGCGGGTGACGAAACACTTCTGGTTGGTCTTGATGGTCAGCCGGATGATTTCCGCCGGGATCTGCAGATAATCCTCCTCGAAAGTGCCCATCAGCACCTGCGGCCATTCGACGAGGCCGGAGACTTCTTCCAGCAGGCCTTCGTCTTCCACCAGCTCAAGGCCGTTGGCAAATGCCAGATCCTTGGCATCGTGCAGGATGATATCCTTGCGGCGGTCGGCATCGAGAATGACCTTCGCCTTTTCAAGGCTGGAGACATAATCCTCGAAACGGCGCACGGTGATCGGACCCGGCGCATGGAAACGGTGGCCATAGGTGACGTTGCCAGCGACGATGCCGTCGATGACAAAGGGAATGACCTGGGTTTCGTCATGTTCGGGGCCGAACAGGCAGACGATGGATTGCAGCGGGCGCACCCAGCGCAGGCTCTCCGAGCCCTTGCCTTCGATGCCGGCATAGCTGGAACCCTTCGGCATGGAGGCCGGGCCGGAGCGCATGGATTTCGGCCAGGGGAAGGAGCGGATGATGCCGGGCATCACCTCGGCGATGATCTCTTCCGCCGGGCGGCCGGGCTTGTTGATGATGGCGATGTAGAAATCGCCTTTCTTCGGATCGGAAACGACCTGAGCTTCGGAGACATCATTAAGGCCAGCGCCGCGCAGAAAGCCCTCAATCGCCTTTTCGTTGGCATCGGTGCGCGGACCCTTCTTTTCCTCACGCACATCGGCGGAGCGGGCATTGAGGCCGCGAATATCCAGCGTCAGGCGGCGCGGCGTCCAATATTCGCGCGCACCCTCATAGGTCAGCCCTCTCTCCACCAAGGCGTCAGTGACGAGTTTCTTCAGATCGCCCGCCGCCTTGCGCTGCATGCGTGCGGGGATTTCCTCGGAGCGAAGTTCAAGCAGAAGATCGGGCATGGGATAAGGACTTTAATCTGTTGCAAAAGAGTGTCGCGGACTTAGCAAGACCAGCGGCAAAAGTCATCAGCTATCGGTTAAATTACCGCCGGTGGACGTTACCAGCCGCCACCACCACCGCCGCCGCCGCCCGAACCGGAAGAACCACCGCCACCGCCACCTGAAAAGCTGGAGGAAGATGAGCTGACAGGCTGGGGAATGGTGGAAGCGATTGTATTCGCCATGGAAGTGGAGAACCCACCAATCCGGTCTCCGAAGCTGCCGTAATTGCTGCCCAAATACCAGCCGGGCGCATAACTTGCCGCGGCGGCACCAGCGGCGGCTGTCGCGAGCCAGGTCTCGAAGGTACGGCTCCAGGGTTTTTCCACGCCGAGCGCGACCGCATAGGGCAGCAATGTCTCAAAATGCTGCGGCGACATGGCGGGGGCATCCGCCATATTCATCCGGTCCTTTTCCGCCAGCGTCAGATAGGTTCTGAGGCCCTCGATGCCGTCCATCAGCTTGCGGCCGAGCGGCGTCGGCGCACCCATCAGGAACAGGAACAGCGCGTTGGTAAGCACGATGCCGCCGATGGCAGCCAGCGCCAGCGACTTGGTGTCATGCGTCACATCCAGCAGGATCTGTGTGGCAATGCCGCCAATGACCGAAAAAGCCACAAAACCGGCAAAGGCCAGCATGACGATGCCGCCGATGCGCTTGCTCAACGACGCACCACGCGAGAACTGTCGGCCGATGCCGATCGACAGGATGCTGAAGAAGAAGGCGAAAAAGCCGAAGACCAGCACGGCGGCAATGGCGCTTTCATCGAGATCACCGAACACCAGCGTCGCGACGATGATGGCGACGCTGAAGAAGATGCCGAAAACGATGTAACCGGCGTTGCTGCGGTAATATTTGCCGCGGTGCTCTTTCTCTATCGCCGCGCGAAACTGCTTGCCGACTTTTTCGACTTCCGTTCCATGCGCCTTGTCGATGGTGAGCGTCTCGCCCGGACCACCGATGGAGGACAACAGCGTCTTCTGCCCGCTCGGCAACTCCGCCCCAGCCTG
>NZ_BDLN01000001.1:1237220-1241061 GCF_001950375.1 Rhizobium sp. TBD182
TGCGTGCGGCGGATGACGATGGAGTTCTTCAGATCCTCCAGAACGACATAACCCTTGACCGCCAGATCAAGTGCCGAGGCGGACAGCGCTGTCCAGCCTGCGCCGGAAAAACCCCTGTTATCAACGTAATTGACCAGAGCCGGCGAAAGCCCCTCCGGTGCATCCCAGCGCGGCACGACTACACCCTTGGCCGGATCACGGCCGACCGCGAACCATGCTCGCAGATAATAGAGCAGCACTGCGAAAAGCCCGCCGCCCGAAAGCAGGATGGCAAGATTGTCACGTAGCCACCAACCGGCCTCCTGGGAGGAGGCGGGGGCGGCAATGGCGCCCTTCGGTAACTTCACGGCAACTGTCATGCCCTCGCCCACTGAAAACGGGCGGGTAGAGGCAAAAAACACCTCGTTGCCTTCGCTCAAAATGCGCGCATCCTTGCCCTTGGCACCGAGTGGACCGGTGAAAACGGCAGTACCGGTAGCCTTCACGCCCTGTGGCAAAGTGATGGTGGCTGAAATCTCACCCATCGGAAACTGCCAGCCATTGCCGGTGACATTCCAGGTGAGTTCGTCATAGTCGCTGAAATAACGGATCTGCCGGGCGGTGGTGTAGGTGATCTGGAAGATATGCTCGCCGGTCGGAAGAAAACGGTCGGCGCTGCCGGTATAAATGCGGATGCCGCCATCGATATTCTCGGTGCGCCAGTTCTCCGGCGCGCCATCGCGCTCCACGGAAACGACGTTAAAATCCACCTTGGTGCGTCGGTTATTCGCATCCAGCGCATAAAGCGGGAAATCGCGAAAGATGCCGCGCTTGATGTTCTGGCCTTCGGCACGGGCGGTGATGGTTTCCGTCACCGTCAGTTCGCCACTCTTCGCAACCTCGACGACGGAATGATAGGAGCGGATGAATTCTTCCGCAAAGGCCGGGCAGGCCGCGCCCAGGAAGACAAGCAGCGCGAGAAGTCTTGCGGCGATGGTCTTCACGGGGCGGTCTCCTCCAGCCGGTTTCAGTGCTGCGGCTCGGCAGCACTTTCCTTTTCGGTATAGTCGACGCCGAGCGAGGCGAGCGCCTTCCAGTAGCCCGGATAGGTCTTGCCAACGCAGGCAGGGTTCTGGATGGCGATGCCGCCGATCTTCAGCGCCGCCAGCGCAAAGCTCATGGCGATGCGGTGATCGGCAAAAGTATCGATGGAGGCATCGACCGTCTGACCAGCGAGCGCCGGATCGGCATGCACGATCAGGTCGTCGCCTTCCTCATGCGCCAGACCGTTGCGGATTTCGTTGAGGCCGAGCGAGACGGCACGGATACGGTCACATTCCTTCACACGCAGATTGGCAATGCCGACGAAACGTACCGGCGTTTCGTTGAACGCGGCGAGAACGGCGATGGTCGGAATGGCGTCCTGCATCTGCGAACCGTCGATTTCAGCGGGCAGGTGCGGAAACTGCGCCATGACCTCATAGGCCTTGGCATCCGGCTGGGTGAACTTGTCGGCGGGCGTGCCGATGTCGATCGCACCGCCGGTCAGAAGTTCCGCGCCCCAGAGATAGGTGGCGGCGGATGCATCCGGTTCGATGTGGAAATCGGTCGCGGTATAGCCGGTCGGATTCACGCGCCAGATGGCGTTGCTAACTCGCTCAATCTTCGCACCGAAAGCTTCCATGGCTGATGTTGTGAGATCGATATAACCCTTCGCGCCGATTTCCTCGCCCTTGAGGATGATATCAACGAACTTGTCGCCGCAGGCGGCCGCCATCAGAAGTGCCGACACATACTGGCTGGAGAGGTTGGCATCGATGGTGACGCTGCCCTTCGGGAAACCCATGCCCTTGCCCCGCACGGTAACTGGCGGGCAGCCGGTCGGCGCATCCGCTTCGACGCCGAGGGCGCGCAGCGCTTCCACCAGCGGCATGATCGGGCGTTTGCGCATGTGCTCGTCGCCATCGATGATGACGGCGCCATCCACCAGTGCTGCAGCCGCAGTCAGGAACCGAGTGGCTGTGCCGGCATTGCCGAGAAAAAGCGGCTTTTCCGGCTGCTGAAGCACGCCTGTACCCTCCACCACGAAGGTCGTGGCGTCAGGTTCTGTCACCTTAACTCCCATGGCGCGCAGGGCTTCGGCCATATAGAGCGTATCATCGCTCTTCAACGCGCCGGTTAGGCGGCTTTTTCCCTTGGCGAGGCCAGCCAGCAGAAGCGCGCGGTTGGTGATGGATTTGGAGCCGGGCGGCTCTACCTTGCCGGAAAGCGGGTGGCCGGGCGGGGTGATGGTCAGTTCGATCATGATCGTCGTCTTGTCAAAGAATGCGGCAGAGAGCCGGGATACAGGAATGTCGGCGGGAGGACTTGGCCCCTGGGAACGGTTGCCTTAGAATTTCACGGTCGGCACGGCGCGGTCTGCCGGGTTTTCGATCTCGAAGTAAGGCGCCTTGGCAAAACCGAACTGGCCGGCGATCAGATTGGATGGGAAGCTTTCCACCCTGACGTTCAGATCGCGCGCGGCGCCATTGTAATAGCGGCGCGACATCTGCAGTTCGCCCTCGATGGTTTCCAGCGAGCGCTGCAATTCCAGAAAGTTCGTATTGGCTTTCAGATCGGGATAGGCTTCAGCGAGCGCAAAGAGCTTGCCGAGCGCCTGTGACAGCATGCCTTCCGCCTGGGCGCGGCCTTCGACATCGCCAGCCGGTACGGCCTGGGCCCGGTTGCGCATGGCAATCACCTCCTCGAAGGTGCTTTTTTCATGCGCCGCGTAACCCTTCACGGTCTCGATGAGATTGGGAATGAGATCGGCGCGGCGTTTCAACTGCACATCGATGCCCGACCACGCCTCTTCCTTCATCTGCCGCGCCTTGACGAGGCCGTTATAGATGAAGACGACATAGAGCGCGATTGCCGCGATGATTGCCAGCGTGATGAACATTCCCGACCCCTCCTCAAGAGGCGCGAGCGCCGCAACGGCACCCGCACGTTAGACTGTTGCCCCGCCTTACATAAAGGTTCAGGCGGCCCTGTTCCAGTTCAACCCGCCCGCATCCGTGAGCAGGAAGGCTTCGCCGCAGGCTTTCGCCAGCGTGCGCACGCGCAGGATATAACTCTGGCGTTCCGTCACCGAGATCACGCCGCGCGCATCCAGCAGGTTAAAGACATGGCTTGCCTTGATGCACTGGTCATAGGCCGGGAACACGCATTTATGCAGGCGCTGATTGTCATCATCACCCGGCGCACCGGCGGCGAGAAGCGCCAGGCATTCCTTTTCCGCGTCGATGAAATGACGATGCAGCATGCCGGTGTCGGCAAATTCGAAATTATGGCGGGAGTATTCCTGCTCGGCCTGCAGGAAGACGTCACCATAGGAGATCTTCTCTTCACCCTCGCGGCCGTTGAAGTTGAGGTCGTAGACATTGTCGACGCCCTGAACATACATGGCCAGACGCTCCAGACCGTAGGTCAGTTCGCCAGCGACCGGCGAGCATTCGATGCCGCAGACCTGCTGGAAGTAGGTGAATTGCGACACTTCCATACCGTCGCACCAGCACTCCCAGCCGAGACCCCAGGCGCCGAGCGTCGGGCTTTCCCAGTCGTCTTCGACGAAGCGCACATCATGCAGCAGCGGATCGAGACCGATGGCCTTCAGCGAACCGAGATAGAGTTCCTGAAGGTTGGAAGGGTTGGGCTTCAGAATGACCTGATATTGGTAATAATGCTGCAAACGGTTGGGGTTTTCACCGTAGCGACCATCAGAAGGCCGGCGCGAGGGTTGCACATAGGCAGCCTTCCACGGCTTCGGTCCCAGCGCGCGCAGCGTCGTTGCCGGATGAAACGTACCCGCGCCCACTTCCAT
>NZ_BDLN01000001.1:1241071-1242015 GCF_001950375.1 Rhizobium sp. TBD182
ATAGGGCTGCAATACCGCGCAGCCCTTGTCGGCCCAGTAATTGTGCAGCGTCAGGATCAGCGCCTGAAAGGAACGCTTGGGGTTCATATGGTCTGGAATATCGGTCATTGCAGTCATCGCGGCGTTGTGAGGATAAGTAAGCACTGACTTACTTCGGATGCGGACTGGTGCCACGGCATGGCGAAGGGGTCAAGGATTTATGCGTGGAGACACCGGCTTACGTCTCATCCTCACGCTTCACGCGGTATTCGCCGGTTTCGGGATCCTTGATCAGCGTGCCGATGGCGCCGGTTTCGCGTTCCTTTTCGCGCTGCTTCGATTTTGCCGAAAGCTTTTCCGCATCGCGAACGAAGCGGCGGTAGAGGATGACGGATCCCACCACCAGAAGAACAATTGTAATAAGCTGCGCCATAAGGCCCTATTCCTGCGACATCATAGACCGAAACGCGACCACAATGCCTTTTCTTCGGCAACTTCCGCAAGTCCCGAGACGGCGCCTGCCGCAAGCCTTTCGGCATTGAGGCCGAGTGCCGCATTCACGCCCGGCACTTTTTTGCCGAACAGCGAGCGCCCGCCGGTGACGAGCTGAAGCTTGACCTTCGTCCCGTAACGGCGGCGCAGAACTTCCCTCATGTCGCCCAAGCCGTCGATCAGGCCGAGATCCAGGCCACGCATACCGGTCCAGAACAGGCCGGAGAAGACCGTCTCATCGCCCTTCAGTTTTGCACCGCGGCGCATCTTGACCATATCGATGAAAACATTGTGGATTTCGACCTGAAGCGACTTCAGATATTCGATGTCGCCCTCTTTTTCCGGCTGGAAGGGATCGAGGATGACCTTGTTCTCGCCGGCGGTATAGACGCGGCGCTCCACCCCGATCTTCTTCAGCATTTCAGGGAAACCGAATCCGCCGGAAACGACGCCGATCGAACCGACGATGGAGG
>NZ_BDLN01000001.1:1242025-1749130 GCF_001950375.1 Rhizobium sp. TBD182
CGGCGATGATCTCGTCGCCGGCAAGCGCGATCATGTAGCCACCGGAGGCCGCCACATCCTCAACGAAGATCAGGACCTTCTTGTCCTTTTCCTCGGCAAGCTGGCGGATGCGATTATAGATCATTCGCGCCTGCACCGGCGAGCCACCGGGAGAATTCACGGAAATGGCGACAGCTGGCGCGTCCTTGATGGCAAAGGCCTTTTCCAGCAGCGGTGCATAGGAGGCAAGATTGAGAGCGGGGCGGAACTGGTTGCCGCCAGCCATGATGGCGCCATGCATGCGCACAACCGGGATGACGAGTTCTTTTTTGCGAAAGCGTTTCGGCACCAGATACTTCAGAAAACCCACAATTCACTCCTCGCAGCATTTGCCTGTTCGTCACGGATGTATGTATTGCCCTGCAAAACACAATGGTTTGCGGCCGGAGGAACGGCGAATTTATAGGCCAGGCACGATTGCCTTTACATTACGGCGATAGGCGGTGCGGCCATTATTCAGGTCATCCACGATGGGCGTGAAGGCATGGCTGCCGGTCTCGTGCATGACGAGCGGCGCCCGGAACGACAGCCGCGCCCGTGACCCCTTGATCGCGGTTACGAGCATGCGCACCGCGTCCTCGCCGGGGCGTGGGTGGATGAGTGTGATCTCGATGCCGCCGAAACGGCTGCCACAGGCGGCAATGATCTCCGCCACCGATTGCGGCCGTGCAATAAGGGAAAGCTGCCCGCCTGGAACCGTGATCGCACCTGCGGTCCTGATCCAGTCCTCGAACAGGCCCTCCGTCATGGCGTGGGCCTCAGCCTTCAGCGCATCGGGCGTGCGGCGGTCACCTGCATCATTATAGGGCGGGTTCATGATGACGTGGTGAAAATGCCCGTCCGGCAGTCCGGCCTCGACGCGCGCCTTGCCACGCAGCGTCACGTCGGCCTCACACACGCTGATACGGGCGGAAAAAGCGGCATTTTGCGGCAATGCCAGGCTGCGGCGGGCAAATTCCACCATTTCCGGCGAACGTTCGAACAGGGTCACTTCGGCCTTTTCAAGCCGCGTGGCGACCGCGAAACCTGCCGCGCCCGCGCCCGCGCCGAGATCGGCTATGCGGCAGGCGCGCTCGTCCGCCACCATCGAGGCAAGAAGCATGGCGTCCATGCCGGCGCGGTGCCCCCTGCCCTTGGGCTGGAGAATGTGAAAACGGCCCCGGTGAAACGCATCCAAAGTTTCCGAAATCTCGCCGCCCACGTTCGTTTACGCCTCTTCGTTGCGCAATTCGTCGCCCAGACCGGCATCCACGAGAATGCGGCGGGCCTCACCGGCGCGGTCTTCCTCCACCAGGAACCGGCGGGGCAAAAGACCGAGCGAACCTTCCAGAATGCTCATTGCCTGATCGGCGACAAGGCAATGTATACCAGCGTCCTTCATCAGGCTTTCGGCGAAGGATAACAGCACGGCATCGTTGGTACGGATCAGTTCACGCATGGATAAGCCCCAAATTCCCATTTTTTTGAATGGCTAGCGGCAATTCGCCCCTTGCCGCGACAGGCGCCAGTTTTTATTGTCGAACTCAAATTCGAACAGGAGTCCTGTCCCTTGGGCGTCGTCATACCGCTTGAAGAAAGCAAAAACAAACTCGCATCCGTCAAGCCGCTTGTCGACCTGACCCGTGCCGACATGGAACGGGTGAACCAGCTTATCCTTTCCAGAGCCGGTTCCGATGTCCAGATGATACCTGAGGTGGCCAACCATCTGATCTCGTCCGGAGGCAAACGCCTGCGGCCGATGCTGACGCTGGCCTCTGCCTCGATGTTCGGTTACGAGGGCGACCACCATATCAAGCTCGCCACCAGCGTGGAATTCATGCACACGGCGACGCTGCTGCATGACGACGTGGTGGATGAAAGCGATCTGCGCCGTGGCAAGTCCACCGCCCGCACCATCTGGGGCAACCAGGCAAGCGTTCTCGTCGGCGACTTCCTGCTCGGCCAGGCCTTCCGCATGATGGTGGACGTCGGCTCGCTGGATGCGCTCGACGTGCTGTCCACCGCCGCTTCCGTCATCGCCGAGGGCGAAGTGCTGCAGCTTTCGGTCGCCAAGAACATGGAAACGACCGAGGACGATTATCTGCAGGTGATTCGCGCCAAGACGGCCGCCCTTTTTGCAGCGGCCGCGGAAGTTGGCCCCATCGTCGCCAAAACCGACAAGGCAAGCCGCAGCGCGCTGAAATCCTACGGCATGAATCTCGGCCTCGCCTTCCAGCTCGTTGACGACGTGCTGGATTACGGCGGCAAATCCGCCGATCTCGGCAAGAATACGGGTGACGATTTCCGTGAGGGCAAGATCACCCTGCCGGTCATCCTGTCCTATCGCCGCGGCACGCAGGATGAGCGCGCCTTCTGGCGCAACGCCATCGAAAACGGCGAAAGCAGCGACGAGAACCTCGAAAAGGCGCTCGGCCTCATCACCAAATACAACGGTCTTGGCGATACGATCGGCCGCGCCACGCATTACGGCACCATTGCCCGCGATGCGCTTGCACCGCTGCCGGAAAGCCCGTGGAAAAACGCGCTTCTGGAAGTCATCGACTTCTGCATCGAGCGTCTCAACTGACGCTGGAGGCCTCAGGCAAACGGCGGATGGACAAGACCGTCCGCCGCTGTTTCGGACTGGGTGTCCCGCAAGGGGAGATTGTGGCGCGGGCCATAATTTCTTGCGGGGTTGCTTCAAAAAAGCCATTCTATCGTGACCAAACAATGGAAACTGATTTTTCCGTGCTTCTGCACAAAGGCAAAGGTTCCCTCATGCGGCGTAAACCAGCACTTCGTCTTCTCTGCAGCGCGGCTCTTGCCGCCGCTCTCGCACTTGGCGCGGGTGCAAGCCCCGGCTTTGCGGAGACGAAAACGGAAGCCAAGGCCGTTACTTTCGATCCTGCCAAGGTAAATACCTTCTCCGGCGCATTCCTTGCCGCGCGCAATGCCGATGTCGATCAGGATTACCCCACCGCGATTTCGCTCTACAAGAAGGCGCTGGAATTCGATCCGGCCAATTCGGAAATCCGCCAGCGCCTGATGATCGCCGAACTCTTGAGCGGTAATTTCGAGGCTGGCGCCAAGATTGCCGATTCGATGAAGGACGATACCTCCGTCGAACGCGTGACGACCATCGTGCGCGGCCTCGACGCCATCAAGGACAAGGAATTCGTCAAGGCCGAGAAAATCCTGAAATATACCGGCCCGAACGATCTCGACCGCATGGTCAACACGCTTCTGACGGCATGGGCGCGCGCCGGTTCAGGCAAGCCCAAGGAAGCGCTGGCCCTCGTCAACAACATGAAGGGTCCGGGCTGGATTTCGATTTTCCAGAAATACAATGCCGCGGCGATCGCCCTTGTCTCCGGCAACACAGATGCTGCCCGCAAGAGCCTCAATGAGGCCGTGACGGATCGTGAAGGCGGGGCAACCGCTTCCGACACCTATATGCGCGCGGTGATGGCGCTTGCACGGCTGGAGGCTTCAGCCGGCAACAAGCAGAAGGCGCTGGACGCAATTGCGGTCGGCGACACTTTTGCGCCGAACTATGCGCCTCTCAAAGCGCTTCGCCAATCCATCGAGAAGGGCGAGAAGCCGCCGCAGCAGATCACCAATGCCGTTGAAGGCGCGGCTTCCGTGATGTTTTCCATCGCGGGCGCGCTGAACCGCGAAGGTGCCGAAGAGATCGTCACGCTTTACCTTCAGACGTCGCGGGCGCTCGATCCGCAAAGCGCTGATACGCTGATCCTTCTCGGCGGACTTGCCGAGGCGATGAAACAGCCCGACCGCGCCATCGCCTTCTACCGCGACGTGCCGAAAGATTCGCCGATGCACCGCATCTCCGAGCTGCAGCTCGGGCTGACGCTGGCGCAGACGGGCAAGGTGGAGGAAGCGCGCAACCACCTGCAATCCCTGCTGCAATCCGATCCGAAGGATATCCGTTCTTACCTCGCCTATGGCAGCGTGCTTTCCGACGCCAAGGACTACAAGGCCATGGCCGAAAACTACGACAAGGCTGTCGAGGTGATCGGTGCCGTACCGCAGAAGTCGGACTGGACCGTGTTCTTCCAGCGCGCCATCGCCCATGAGCGCCTGAAGGAATGGGACAAGGCCGAGCCGGACTTCAAGCGTGCGCTCGAACTCAACCCGGAACAGCCGCAGGTGCTGAACTATCTCGGCTATTCCTGGGTGGACAAGGGTATCAACCTCGACGAAGCGATGAAGATGATCAGCCGCGCGGTCGAGCTTCGGCCGAATGACGGCTATATCGTCGACTCGCTTGGCTGGGCGCATTTCCGGCTGGGCGCGTTTGACCAGGCTGTCACCGAACTGGAGCGGGCAATCGAGCTCAAGGCCGGCGATCAGACCATCAACGATCATCTGGGCGATGCCTACTGGCGTGTCGGCCGCAAGATCGAGGCCGTGTATCAGTGGAACCGCGCGCTGATTGGCGACAATGACGATCTGGACAAGGCCAAGGTGAAGGAAAAGATTGCCAACGGCCTGCCGCCGCTGGAAAAGGACGCCGAAAACACCGCCAAGAAGGAGGCCGCGCCGCAGCCGCCGGCTCCGCCAGCACCGGCCCCTGTTGCCCCTGCCCCGGACAAGAAATCCTGACGCGACATGCGCGCGGATGACATTACCGGGGCTGTCGAAACAACCGAGGCGGCCCCGGCCAAGATCAATCTGGCACTGCATGTAACCGGTCAGCGGGCAGATGGTTATCATCTGCTCGAGACGCTGGTGACCTTCACCGAAGCAGGCGACGCGATCCATGTTCGCGATGCCGATGCCGACACTTTTTCCATCTACGGCCCGTTTGGCGATCTGCTGCGCGCAGGCGATGGCGGCAACAATCTCGTCGTCCGTGCCAGAGACCTTTTGCGTGATGCGCTTGTGGCGGCAGGTCAATCGGCACGCCCGGTTGCCATCCATCTCGAAAAGAACCTGCCGGTCGCCTCCGGCATTGGCGGCGGCTCAGCGGATGCGGCAGCGACACTGCGGGCGCTGTTGCGGCACTGGAATGCCGGGATTGTTCCTGAAAATCTCGCACCCATCGCGCTTGCGCTTGGCGCTGACGTGCCGATGTGCCTTGAAAGCCGCCCACTCATCGCACGAGGTATCGGCGAGGATATCGAGCCGGTCTCCGATCTGCCGGAATTCTTTCTGGTGCTGGCCAACCCTCTGAAAGCGGTCTCGACGCCGGAGATTTTTCGGCGACTGCTCGACAAGGCCAACCCGCCCCTGCCGGAGCGCAAAGAAGGCGGCTGGATGGATTTTCTGGCGCAAAGCCGCAACGATCTGGAAGTCCCCGCCAAGGCGCTCCTGCCTGATATCGGCGCAATCGCCGGCATGCTGTCGCAGGAAGGTGCTTCCCTTGTGCGCATGTCCGGTTCGGGTGCCACCTGTTTTGGACTATTTCATTCCTTCGAGGCCGCCCGAAAAGCGGAAACATCGCTTCGAAACAAGCGCCCCGGCTGGTATTTTCAGGCGACGCGGACCATCTGAATACAACACAATTCGAGGATAAGGCCATGGCAGGCGAAAGACCCTTCATTCCCCTCGGCATCGCGGTTCTGACCGTTTCGGACAGCCGCACGCTTGAGAATGACAAGTCCGGCGACACGCTAGTCGCACGCATAGAGGAAGCCGGACACAAGGTCGCCGCCCGCACCATCGTGGCAGACGACAAGGCTGCTATTTTCAACACCGTGCGCGACTGGACGCTCAACGGGAGCGTGGATGTGGTCATCACCACCGGCGGCACCGGCTTTACAGGCCGCGACGTGACACCCGAGGCGCTGGAACCCCTGTTCGAAAAGCGCATGGACGGCTTTTCTGCCATCTTCCATCGCATTTCCTATGAAAAGATCGGCACCGCCACCATCCAGTCACGGGCGACCGGCGGCGTGGCAAACGCCACCTTCATCTTCGTGCTGCCCGGCTCTCCCAGCGCCTGCAAGGATGCCTGGGACGGTATTCTCAAAGCCCAGCTCGATTACCGCCACCTGCCCTGCAATTTCGTTGAGATCATGCCCCGGCTTGATGAGCATTTGAAACGCGGGGCTGGCGGCGTCTAGAGCGGGATTTCAGGGGTTGTCCGTCACAGCGGACCGAAACCCCACTACGCCAGATATTTTTTGAAGAACTCCGTCGTCCGGCCCCAGGCGAGATCGGCCGCGGCCTTGTCGTATCGCGCCGAGGACGTATCGTTGTTGAAGGCGTGGTTGACGCCGTCATAAACGAAGATTTCGAAGGTTTTGCCGTTTTGCTCCAGTGCCTTTTTATAGGCGTCGATACCGGCATTGATGCGCTCGTCCAGACCGGCATACTGTAACAGCAGGGGCGCCTTGATAGCAGGCACATCGGCCGCCGGCGGCTGCTGGCCGTAATAGGCGACGCCGGCATTCAGGCCTGCCGATTTGGTGGCGAACCGGTTGACCAGCCCGCCGCCCCAGCAGAAACCGACCGCACCAACCTTGCCGTTCGCACCCTGCCTTGCAGCGAGCCACACCCGACCGGCTTCGGCATTGGCGACTGTCGCGTCCATATCGAGGCCGCTGAACATCTCCCGTGCCTTATCCTCGTCCGAAGGCGTGCCGCCCTGCGGCGACAGGAAATCAACCGCAAGCGCCCTGAACCCCGCAATCGCCACGCGTCTTGCCACATCGCGGATATGGTCGTTCAGGCCCCGGTTTTCATGGATGACGATGACCGAGCCAATGGGGCCGGAAACCGATTTCGGCGTGACGAGATAGCCCTTCATCTCGCCACCGGGGGCGGGATAGGTCACCTCTTCCGCAACGATACCCGCATCATCAGGCGCGACGATTGCCGCACGGGCGCTGTTGGCCGAAAGAAGCGGCGCGATTGCGGCCGCAGCTGCGCCGGAGCCGGCAAGCAGGCTGAGCTTTTCCATGAATTTGCGGCGATCGAGGCTGAGATGGGTATATTCATCGTAAGCGTCGATCATGGCCTGCGTAATCTTCGGCTTGTCGTCCATCGCTCTCTTCTCCCTGAACGCGCAGATGCACAGGGAGGATAGCGCAGATCGTCGCCCGGTGAACAAGCGGCGGCACACTTTTGCGTGAGCGCCACCGCTGGTCATCTGTCTCAGGCGGCAAGGTCCACGACAATACGGCCGTCTATCTTGCCCTCTTCCATGCGACGGAAGATGTCGTTGATGTTTTCGAGTTTGTCCCAGGAGAAGTGGGCGGCTACCTTGCCTTCACCAGCGAAGGAAAGCGCCTCCTCCAGATCCTGCCTTGTGCCGACGATGGAGCCACGCACCGTGATGCGCTTCAGCACCGTTTCGAAAACCGGAATGGAGATGAAGCCCGGCGGCAGGCCAACAAGTGCCATCGTGCCCTTGGAGCGCAGGAAACCGTAGGCCTGCTCCATGGCTTTGGGCGAAACCGCCGTCACGAGCGCGCCGTGGACGCCGCCGGTCGCCTTCTGCACCTGTTCCACCGCATCCGGCGCGCGACCGTTGACGGTGAAATCCGCGCCCAGCTTTTTCGCAAGCTCCAGCTTGTCGTCATAAATATCGGCGGCAACGACATGCATGCCCATGGCCTTGGCATATTGCACGGCCATATGACCAAGCCCGCCAATGCCCGATATGACCACCCATTCGCCGGGCCTCACTTCGGTTTCCTTGAGACCCTTGTAGACGGTGACACCGGCGCAGAGCACTGGTGCAGCGGGGCCGAATTCCAGATTGTCGGGAAGTCGGCCTACGAATTTCGGATCGGCAAGCCCGTATTCCGCAAAGCTGCCATTGACGGAATAACCCGAGTTCTTCTGACTTGGGCAAAGAGTTTCCCAGCCGGTACGGCACGGAATGCAGCATCCGCAGGCGGTATAAAGCCACGGCGTGCCGGCGCGGTCGCCTTCCTTGATGCCGGTCACGCCAGCGCCGATCTTGGCGACGTAGCCGACGCCTTCATGGCCGGGGATGAATGGTGGATTGGGTTTGACCGGCCAGTCGCCCGTTGCGGCGTGCAGGTCAGTGTGGCAAATGCCGGTCGCCTTGTAATTGATGAGAATTTCACCCGGGCCGGGATCCGGTATCGCCACTTCCTCGATGGTCAGCGGTTTGCCAAATGCGCGGACAACCGCGGCCTTCATTGTTTTAGCCATGACATACTCCCTAATCTCTGCTCGCCTGAAATTCTCGACGGCGAGGCAGAGACTACCGGGGATGGGGCGTCACGGAATTGACCCATCGCAAATCGCAGCATTTTAGAGGCGCGATTGTCTCACTTATGAAGCAACCTTACGGTGCCATCTCACTCCAGCGCCAACCAGATGGCGAGCCAGCCCCAGAGGCAGACGAGAAGCGCGAAACCAATCGCGAACAATGGCGCACGATAACGCAGACGGTTGCTGGTGACGTGAACGAAGGAGTGCGCATAACGGGAAATCACGAACAGCCAGGCCAGAACGACGGTAACGATATTGTCCGCGTCGGTAATATAAAGCAGCAGGCAGACGGGGTGGAAGAGAACCGGAAGCTCGAACTGGTTGGCAATGTTTCGGTTGACCAGATAGCTTTCGCGCCCTTCCTGTCCCGTATCGCGATATCTGAGCGCGGTATCACGGTCCGTCAGCGTGTATTTTTTGCGGCGGTAAAGCAGTAGGGCGTAAAGAACGAACACGAGAAATGCATGGGCTATCATCGGCCAGAACATTGCGGTCGTTGGTGACATGCTTTCTCCTCCAATCACAATAACGCTCCCCGATCCGGCATGAATCGGGGAGCGCCAAATACTCAGACTATGTTGTTGCGGATTCGGTTCGAAAGATCAAACCGCGCCGGGGTAGTTCGGGCTTTCGCGTGTGATCGTCACGTCATGGGCGTGGCTTTCGCGCAAGCCCGCGCTGGAAATGCGCACGAAGGTGGCGCGCTCCTGGAATTCCTTGATCGTGCCGCCGCCGACATAACCCATGGCAGCCTTCAGGCCACCGGCCAGCTGGTGCAGGACGCCGGAGACCGGACCCTTATAGGGAACCTGACCTTCGATACCTTCCGGAACGAGCTTCAGCGTGTCGCGCACTTCCGCCTGGAAATAACGGTCGGCGGAGCCGCGCGCCATGGCGCCAACGGAACCCATGCCGCGATAGGCCTTGAAGGAACGGCCCTGATAGAGGAACACTTCGCCCGGGCTTTCATCCGTGCCGGCCAAAAGCGAGCCGATCATGACGGCGGAGGCGCCGGCGGCGATAGCCTTCGCCAGATCGCCCGAGAACTTGATGCCGCCATCGGCGATGACAGGAATATCTGCAGCATTGGCCACTTCGACCGAGGCCATAATCGCAGCAAGCTGCGGAACGCCAACGCCGGCGACGATACGGGTGGTGCAGATGGAACCGGGGCCGATACCGACCTTGACGCCATCGGCGCCGGCATCGATCAGTGCCTTGGTGCCGTCAGCGGTCGCAACATTGCCGGCGATGATGCGAACGGAGTTCGACATCTTCTTGACCACCGAAACGGCATCGAGCACGCGCTGCGAATGGCCATGCGCGGTATCGACGACCAGAAGGTCAACACCGGCATCGATGAGGCGTTCTGCGCGCTCGATGGCATCGGCACCGACGCTGATTGCGGCAGCGGCGCGAAGACGGCCCTGCGCATCCTTGGTGGCGTTGGGGTTGAGCTGCGACTTCTCCATATCCTTGACGGTGATGAGGCCGACGCAATTGCCCTTTCCATCCACCACCAGCAGCTTTTCAATGCGATGTTTGTGCAGCAGACGGCGCGCTTCCTGCTGATCGACGCTGCTTTCCTTGACCGTAACAAGGTTTTCGCGGGTCATCAGTTCATAGATCTTCTGCTGCGGATCGGATGCGAAACGCACGTCGCGGTTTGTCAGAATGCCGACGAGACGGCCATTCTTGTGGCCGCCGGCACCGCCGTTTTCAACCACCGGAATGCCGGAAATGCCGTGCGCCTTCATCAAAGCCTGTGCTTCTGCCAGCGTGGCATCCGGGCCGATGGTGACCGGGTTGACGACCATGCCGCTCTCGAACTTCTTTACCTGCCGGACTTCTTCGGCCTGTTCGATGGGGGTAAGGTTGCGGTGGATGACGCCGATGCCGCCGGCCTGCGCCATGGCGATGGCAAGGCGGCCTTCCGTGACCGTGTCCATGGCGGAAGAGAGGATCGGCAGGTTGAGATCGATATCACGGGCAATGCGGGTGGCGATATTCGTCTGTCCCGGCATAACCTCGGAATGTCCGGGTTGCAGCAACACATCGTCAAATGTGAGAGCGTCCAAACCAGTGGGTGTTTGAATGATGCGTGCCATGACCAAATTCCTTCATAATGAAAATGCGTGGCCGTCCCGGAACGAAAAGTTCACCCCGGCGCCCTGCAAGGATTGCTTGGAAGTTGGCGAGGGCTGGTAACACGTTCATGACAGGAAGGAAATAGAAAAAACCCGGAATGACCTTCCGGGCTTATTCTGTTGCTGCATTGCAGCAGGCGTTAAAGAGCGTCCTGTGGATCCCTGTTCCGCACGACGCGCTTTAACTGCTTGTTTTTACGCATGTCGTTATCGCAAAACCGCTTAACGCTTTTGCGCGATATGCATCAGATGTCGAACTGGTAGGACTTCGGCACGAAACGGTACCCCGTATCCAGCTTTTCCGCGTAACCGACCGCCGGGAAAGGCATGTGATAGCCGAGGAACGGCAACCGGTCCGTGGCGATCATGTCGTAGACCTTCTTGCGGGTTGCAGCGGCCGCCGCCTTGTCCATGTCGAACTTCACTTCCCAATCCGGCTTTTGCAGCGACAGGACGAAATGGTTGGCCGTATCAGCCGTCAGGATCAGCTGCTTGCCTTCCGATTCGACACGGAAGATCATGTGGCCCGGCGAATGGCCAAACGCCGCAATGCCGGTGATGCCGGAAACCACGTCAGCGCCGTCGCCGATGAAGGTCGCCTTTTCCGCCAGCGGTTTGACGTTGGCGATGACGCCCTTCTGGCCGCCTTCGGCAGGCGTGCCAACCCGCTTCTCGTCCGTCCAGAAATCATATTCCGCCTGGCCGAAAACATAACGCGCCTTGGAGAAGGCTGGCGCGCCCTTTTCCATCAATCCGCCAATGTGGTCTCCGTGCATATGGGTCAGCACCACCACGGTCACGTCGTCAGGAGAGTAACCGGCAGCAGCCATGCCTTCGATAAGCCGGCCGTTACCAGCGCCACGGCCGGACTCGCCGAAACCCGTGTCGAACAGCACGAGGTCCGTGCCGGTATTTACGAGAACCGGCGAGAAGGAATTGACGAATTGCTCCTTCGGCAGAAAATTGTCTTCCAGCAGCTTGCCGACGGTTTCCGCCGACTGATCGGTGCCGAAGGTCTCGCCCGGATTGGGCGCGGCGCGCGCGCCGTCCTTCACGACAAGCACTTCGAAAGTACCAAGCTTGAAGCGATTGGTTTCAGGCGGCATGGCGTGTTTGATCTCCATGGAAGTTTGCGGCTGGTTCGTCTGCGCCGTTGCGGTGCGCGCCATCAAAAGCGGCGCGCCGAGAACGCTTGCTCCCGCCACACCGATAAGGCCGCGTCTGCTCATGCTCAAGGATTGAGTCATCATTTTTCTCCCGATTCTCGCCAATGTCACTTTGCCCAACGGACAATAGAGCGAGAAAGTTGCAAGAAAACCGGCCTCACGCAGGTTTGATCGGAACTTCAGGAATTGATAATTAACGTGTTGGCAAGTCGGCCCATCAGGCGTAGGAGGAACTGCGATACCATTGTCGCAGCGGAGAGCCGCAGGCAGCCTCATGAACCGCATCATTCCCCTGATCCTGGCAGTCGCTCTCTTCATGGAGCAGATGGACTCCACCGTCATCGCCACATCGCTTCCGGCCATTGCGGCCGATCTTCATGTGGGTCCGATCACGCTCAAGCTCGCACTGACGGCCTATATGGTGTCGCTGGCGATCTTCATTCCCATCAGCGGCTGGATGGCCGACAAATACGGCGCGAAGAAAATCTTCCGTTTCGCCATCGGCGTCTTCGTCGTCGGTTCGATCTGCTGCGCGGTCTCGTCGTCGGTATTCGAATTCGTCGTTTCGCGCTTCCTGCAAGGCATGGGCGGGGCGATGATGACGCCCGTTGGCCGCCTCGTCCTCTTGCGGACGACGCAACGCAGCGAACTGGTTTCCGCCATGGCGCTTTTGACGATACCGGCGCTTGTCGGGCCTCTGACCGGCCCGCCGATCGGCGGCTTCATCACCACCTATTTTTCATGGCACTGGATTTTCCTCATCAACGTGCCCATCGGCGTCATCGGCATCTGGCTGTCGACGATCTTCCTGCCGGAAATCGAGACCACCAATCCGCCACCGATGGGCGGCAAGGGTTTCGTATTATCCGGTCTTGCAGCATCGGGCGTGGTTTTCGGCGTGTCGGTCGTCAGCCTTCCCGCACTGCCGCCCGCCATCGGCATCGCCTCGACGGTCATCGGTTTCATCTGCGGCTTTCTTTATGTGCGACACGCGGCAAACCATCCTGCTCCCATTCTGGATTTCCGCATTTTCCGCAACCCGACATTCCGGGCGGCCACCGTTGGCGGCACCGCCTTCCGCATTTCCACGGGCGCCATTCCCTTCCTGATGCCGTTGATGTTGCAGATCGGTTTCGGGCTCAACCCCTTTCAATCAGGCATGATCACCTTTGCCGGGGCAATCGGCGCGATCACCACGAAATTCATGGCCAAGCGGGTCTTTGCCGCAACGGGGTTCAGATCAACGCTGATCGGAGCCGGCATCGTCGGTGCCTTCACGACGCTCGCCAACAGCTTCTTCACGCCGGAAACGCCTTACCCACTTATCATGATCTGCCTGGTCACGGCGGGCTTTGCCCGTTCCTTCTTCTTTACCGGATCCAACGCGCTCAGCTATTCCGATATAGACGACAGCCAGGCAAGTCAGGCGACTTCGATGGCATCCGTGCTGCAACAGATCAGCCTTGCGCTCGGCGTGGCTTTCGCAGCCGCCATCCTGGAAGTCAGCAGCATGTTATCCGGCTCGCATCTGCAGCTTGCCGATTTCCACGTTGCCTTCACCATCGTGGCGCTGGTCTCGCTGTTTGCAATCGTGCCGATCATCCGCATGGACGCGCAAGCGGGCGCGGCCGTTTCCGGCCACCGCGGCAAGGTCTCGCAACCGGCAGAGTGATTAGTCTTCGTCCGCCTCATCCACGTGCATAACGGACTGCGTTTCGGCTGTCCGGCCCTTGAAATGCTTGGCGAGCAGGAACATTTCGACCGATTCCGAGCGCGAGGACGCCGGCTTGATATGCAGGACCTGCTTGAAGTTCTTCTTCAGCATGTCGAGCAAGGCCTTTTCCGTGCCGCCCTGGAAGGTCTTGGCGAGGAAATGGCCGCCTTCCGCCAGCACCTGAACCGCGAAATCGGCCGCGACTTCGCACAGATGCATGGTGCGGATGTGGTCCGTCTTTTGGTGGCCCGTAGTTGGTGCCGCCATGTCGGACAGTACCAGATCTGGCGTGCCGCCAACGGCCTCCATCAACTGGTCCGGTGCGGTCGGATCGAGGAAGTCGAGCTGCAGGATCTTCACGCCGGGGATGGGATCGATTTCGAGAAAATCGATAGCGGCGACGCGGATATCATCCTCGGTGGAATCCGTCACCTTAGAAGCGATCTGCGACCAGCTTCCGGGTGCCGCACCAAGGTCGATGATGCGGGTGGCACCCTTCAGGATCTGGTGCTTGTCGTTGATTTCCAGAAGCTTGAAGGCGGCGCGGGCGCGATAGCCTTCAAGCTTGGCGCGCTGCACATAGGGGTCGTTGATATGACGTTCCAGCCAGCGGCGCGATGAGGCCTTGAGCTTGGTCTTCTTGACCTTCTGACCGATCTTTCGGCCGGTGCGATTGGTGCTTGTGGGCGCCTTGCTCATGTCAAACCTTCCGTTCTGTCCTGCCGTGCCATCTGCATGCGCCTTATCCGGTTACGCCGCCATGCGCCGTCATCCGCCATCATATCCGTCAACAGGCCTTCGCGCAGCCCGCGATCGGCCACACGCATGCGCCGCGCTGGCCAGCGACGGCGAATGGCCTCGAGGATGGCGCAGCCGGCCAGAACCAGATCGGCCCTGTCAGGACCGATACAGGCATTGGCGGCGCGGCCGGCAAAATCCCATGCCAGAAGCTTGTCCTGCATCGCCGTCACCTCGGTATCTGAAAGCCAGAGGCCATCCACCTTGCGGCGATCGTAGCGCGGCAGGTCGAGGTGAACGCCGGCAAGCGTCGTCACCGTACCCGAGGTTCCGATCAGGTGAAAATCCTCGTGATGCGCAAGCGGCGCCAGAGGCGGGCACTGGAAGGCATCCAGAAGCCCTTCGACTTCCCGCACCATGGCGGCAAACACATCCGGCGTCACATCGCGGCCGCCATGGCGTTCCGAGAGGGTAACAACGCCGACCGGCAACGATGTCCAGTGGGTGATGTGATTGGCGAGCCGGTTGGAACGGTTTTCGCCGACCTTGATGACGGCGATTTCCGACGATCCGCCGCCTATATCGAACAGCACCACCGAACGGGCTTCACGCCCGACCAGGGAGGCGCAACCCGAAACGGCGAGACGCGCTTCCGTCTCGCGGCTGATGATCTCAAGCTTGAGCCCGGTTTCCCGGGTAACCCGCTCCAGAAACTCCTCGCCATTGGTTGCTGCCCGGCAAGCTTCGGTGGCGATGAGGCGCATACGCCTGATCGGGCGTCCAGCAAGTTTCGAGGAGCAGACCTTGAGAGCCTCCACCGCGCGATCCATGGCATCGTCTGAAAGACGGCCGGTCGATACCAGCCCCTCGCCCAGCCGGACGATGCGCGAAAAGGCATCGACGACCCGGAACTGACCGGGCCGTGTCGGCTGCGCGATCAGCAGTCGGCAATTATTGGTTCCGAGATCGAGCGCCGCATACATGTCCGTTGCGAATTCGGAGCCATGGTCTTGATGGCGGGCGCCGTGACGGGCGGATATTTCGGATTGTTGCCGGTGCGGTTCCTGAGCCGTCCCATTGGCGCGACCGTTCTGCTTGCCGACATGTCGGGGCGCATGGGAGGGAACCAGCGGGCGACCCTGCGGATCGCGGCTGCGCGGATCACGGTGAGCCCGCTTGCGGTTACGCGACTTGCGACCACCGGCAGGCGGCACGGAGGATGGATTGGTGGCATCCGTTGCGATGACAGCCTCTGGCTGTTCACTGGCAGCAGGCGGCGTCTGATGGGAGGTGCCTTTGCCACGGGAACGCCGACGCCGCTTTCTTTTGCGCGGTTCGGCATCCGGCTCGAGAGCCGATACATAGGGGGAACCGGCCGGAACATCCGCGGCAACATCATGCGACAGCACAGCAACGTCACGGGGTTTACCGTCACGCCTGTTTTTCTTGCCACGACGGGATCGCTTCGCTTTCCCTTTGTTTGCCACCGACGCCCCTTGTTCCGACGGCTTTGGGCCGTTTCCGGGGTCGATCACTGTCTTGTCCATTTCGCCGCGCACAAGCGTAGACGCTATGCTGCTGGCTTTCATAAGGTTTCGTTGGGCGGACAATACCAGCGCAAGAGATTTTAGCCAAATGGTTTTTAGAAGGGAGGAAACCGCACAGTCGACGCGCAGCAAAGACATGCGTTTGCGATAACCCAAATCGGGTTTGAAATCTCTGCAATGATTTTCAGGAATTTTAGGAAATTGGAGATGGTACGGTTGGGGGGTCTCGAACCTCCGACCTCAGGTGCCACAAACCTGCGCTCTAACCAACTGAGCTACAACCGCACATCAAACGCCGAACCGGCGCCACGGGGGGTGACATAAAAGGTGTTTTCGCTATTTGCAAGTCCTTCAGCGAATTTTGCGAAAAAAGGCTTGGAAAGGCAAGCGGTTTTCATGGCGCCAGAGCTGGCAACAGTCGATAGCCGGGTATACCGCTTGTAATCTGGAACGGGGCCAGAACGGGTCTCGCCGGGCCTGTTCATGTTAACTCTATTTGGCGATTCATTCAGGCGGCGGTGGACCGCGCCGCCCTGTGAAGTTATTTAAAATTCTGTTAACGTGGTGCCTCAGCGGGTTTACGTTTCAGCTTCATGAGGAAGCCGAAAGCCTCGCAAGGTCCGGTAGTGCCAGAATAGGTTTCGACATGCCCGCCGTCCAGTATCCCTTTATCGATATCGCAGTGCATGAACGGGTGCGCGAAGGTTTCGGGCGCGGCGAGGCGATGGCTTTGTTCTCGCTCGATCTTCAGAGTGCGCTCTGGGCCAATGGGCGCGGTGCAGCGCTGTTCGGCACGCCGATGGTCTATGATTTTCTGGAACAGGGGCCGAAACGGCAGGACGTGACCTTTCGGCAGCTGGCCGCGACGGCGGCGCGTCTTTCGAAGACGGGCGACAGCCTGCCGTTTACCATTCGTATCAATGCCGGCTTCCGCAGCCTTGCCGTTACCGCCAAGGCGGAAATCATCGAGGCCGAACCGGGCCAGCCTGCTATTCTGTTTTCCGCCCTCACCGATCAGGCCGCACCCGACACGGCGGAATGCGCAAGGCGCATGATTGAAGGCTTTGACGATCCCGATATCCATATCGCTGTCATCAATGGCGATAACGAGGTCGTTGCCGCTTCGGCCAAGTTTGCGTCGCTCGGCATCACGCCGCATACGGCAAAGACGCTGGTTAGGATGGCCGCAGGTCAGGCTGGCCACCTCGTCAAACGGCCCGTGCCGACCGGCAAGGGTTACATGCCCGCCGCCGCCGGCCAGATCACGACATCGCCAGAACTCAATCTGTTGTTCGTGGTCGAAACCGCGCTCGGGACACTCGATCCCGTTAACGGCTTTGCCGAAGACAAGCCGCAGGAAACCCCGGTTGCCTCCCAACCGGCCTTGCCGGTTGCCGAGACCGCGCCTGTTGCCGCAACGGCTGCCTCGTTCGATTCCGTGCTCGACGCCGTCGCCGGGATAGAAGATGTGGAGGACGTGCCGGAACTGCCTTCCGACGTCGAAGACGAAGTGACGGTGGAACAGGATGAAGAAGCCGTCCTGCCATCGCTTGCAGCAGAAGAAGAAACGGATGCTCCGGCGGATGTCCCGCTGGAGGATGCCGATACGGCTGCGAATGCGGCTATGACGGACGATATTGCCGATCTCTTCGAACTGGATGCGAATTATGCAGAGGTTCCGGCAGCTGGTCAGGCTTCCAGCGAAGACCATACCGAACAGGCCCCGGACGTGGAGCGCGCAGAGGCGGAAGATGAGGTCGCTGAAACAATAGCGGCGCAGGACGCTGCACCCGTTGAAGAGGATCTCCCGGCGGCCGTGGAACCGACCGACGAACCCCAGCCTTTTGTCTTCAACGCCGGTGCGCGTGCATCCCGTTTCGTCTGGAAAATCGATGCCGAGGGCCGCTTCAGCTCGATCTCGCACGAATTTGCGGAGGCTGTGGGCGCGAAGGCGGCAGCTGTCGAAGGCATGAGTTTTGCCGATGTGGCGGCACTGTTCAATCTCGATCCGGAAGGCAAGATTCGCGAGCTTCTCGGCCGCCGTGATACCTGGTCTGGCAAGACGATCTATTGGCCAGTCGAAGGCACGTCCCTGATGGTGCCGATCGATCTCGCCGCCCTTCCCACCTATACGCGCTCGCGCGAATTTGACGGTTTCCGTGGTTTCGGCATCGTGCGGCTGGCCGATGCCGCAGAGGATCCGCACGCCACCGGCCTCACCTTCCTGCACGGCGAAGACGCCCTTCAAACCGAGGTTTTGCCGCAGCCGGCTGCCGAGGATGAAGACGAGGGATTGCTGGCTTTTCTCGATGAGCTCGATGACGAAACCCCGGCCGCTGAAGATGCGCCAGCCGAGATTTCGGACGAAGAGCGGCCCCACGATTACAGCCCGCCGGAATTCGAAGTGCCGGCCTTGGCAATCGTACCGACCCCGGAACCAGAGCCGGAGCCCTACTCCGACAAGGTCGTCCATCTGGAAGAGCGCCGCTGGCGCTCCCGCGAGGGCCTGACCGCAGGCGAGCAGGCCGCCTTCCGCGAAATCGGCCGGACGCTGGCACCCGTAGATGCCGTTTCAGACGAAGGCCCGAAGGCGGAAGAAGACGCTCCTTCTACCGATCCGGCTGCACAGCACATCCAAGACGATATCGACGCGGTAACACAGGTGGACCTGCCGCCCGTGCTGGAAGAAGACGTTAATGCCGCAGAACCGGCTGAGGAAGACGATCTCTTCGCGGACTATGTTCGCGGCGAACGCCCTGCGGCCACGAACAAGCCTGCCGATGAAATCCAGATCGAAGAAAAGACAGTCGCCTTCAACGAGGTAGTACCGGCGGCCGATATCGCCGCTGCGATGGTTAGCCCACCGCTGCGACCCGCCGATGCGCTGAGCGCCGAAACGCTGGACCAGATGCCCGTGGCACTGCTGGTGCATGCCGGTGACAGGCTGATCCATGCCAATCCGGATTTCCTGCGGCTGACGGGCTACGGCTCTCTTGATGAATTGGACGAGGTCGGTGGACTGGAAGCCCTGCTGCAACGGCAGGAGCTTGAGGATATGCCTGATAACGAAGGCGGCATGGTCGTCGTCAGCGCCGAAAATGACATCATTCCGGTCAAGGCACGGCTGCAATCCATCCGCTGGGAAGACACCAAGGCGCTGATGCTGTCGCTGGTTCCGCTGGAAGAAAAGCAGGCACCGGTTACGGCAGCCAACGAGAATACGTCAGCGGCGGAAACCGCGAATGCCGACACAGGCAGCGTTTCCGTATTGCAGGGCGAAGTCGAAGAACTGCATTCCATTCTGGAAACGGCAACGGATGGCGTGGTGCTTTTGGGAGACGACGGCGAAATCCGTTCGCTCAATCGCTCCGCCAGTGCGCTATTCAACTACGACAATGGCGAAATCGCAGGAAAGCCCTTCGTCACCCTGTTTGCGCATGAGAGCCAGCGCGCGGTGCTGGACTATCTCTCTGGCCTTGCCAATAACGGTGTCGCCAGCGTGCTGAACGATGGCCGCGAGGTGATCGGCCGCGAGGCATCCGGCGGTTTTCTGCCGCTGTTCATGACGATCGGGCGGCTCAAATCCTCGCACGGCTATTGCGTGGTCATCCGTGACATCACCCAGTGGAAGCGCACGGAAGAAGAGTTACGCAACGCCAAGCGCGCGGCGGAAACCGCCAATGCGCACAAGACCGATTTTCTTGCGCGTGTCAGCCACGAAATCCGCACGCCTCTCAACGCCATCATCGGCTTTGCGGACATGATGGCGACCGAGCGTTTCGGGCCGATCGGTCATCCGCGTTATGTGGAGTATTCCAATGATATCGGACGTTCGGGCCGGCATGTGCTCGATATCGTCAACGACCTCCTCGACATCTCCAAGATCGAAGCCGGGCAGATGGATGTCGATTTCATCGCGGTTCCGCTGAACGAGACGGTGGCCGAGGCGGTCTCGCTGGTGCAGCCGCAGGCCAACAATCAGCGTGTCATCATCCGCACGGCGCTTTCGCAATCCGTTCCACAGATCGTTGCCGACCTGCGCTCGATCAAGCAGATCGTGCTCAACATCCTGTCGAACGCCATCCGCTTCACGCCATCAGGCGGCCAGATCGTGGTTTCCACCGCCTATGAGGCCAATGGCAGCGTCGCGCTGCGTATCCGCGATACCGGCATCGGCATGACCCGGGCTGAGCTGGAACAGGCCATGAAGCCGTTCCGGCAGGTGGCGTCATCGGGCAAGCGCGTGCGCGGCGATGGCACCGGGCTCGGCCTTCCCTTGACCAAAGCGATGGTGGACGCCAACCGCGCGAACTTCTCCATCACCTCGACACCGAACGAGGGAACGCTGGTGGAAATTACCTTTCCGTCGCAGCGGGTTCTTGCCAACTGAGGCCATGCGGGCGTAGCAATGCGGGAACCGCCGGCTAAACGGACAGCCGGTTGAGGCTTTCGCAGGACAGCAGGCTGGCTTTTCCATGACGGTTTCCATTCCGGCAACAAGACGCGTTTCATTGTTGCCCATCACGGCGGTCATCGTCGCAGCCATCGCCGCCATGCCTGTTCTGGCGGTCTTCTGGCTGGCGCTGACCGGCAGCACGGAAGGATGGCAACACCTTCTAGCCAATGTTCTGCCGCGCGCCGGGTTGCGCACCTTCCTGCTGCTGGCGATGACGGCCGCAACGACGGCATTGTTCGGCATTGTCTGCGCCTGGCTCGTCACCACATTCGAATTCCCTTTGCGGCGGGTATTATCGGCGGCACTTGTCCTGCCGCTCGCCATTCCCTCGTATCTGGCAGCCTATGCTTTCGGCGAGTTCCTGGATTTCACCGGCCCGGTACAAAGCGCCCTTCGCGCCGTCTTCGGCTATCACAGCATCCGCGACTACTGGTTTCCGGACGTACGCTCGCTTGGCGGCGCCGTGGTGGTTCTGAGTTCGGTGCTTTACCCTTATGTCTATCTCTCGGCCCGCGCCGCCTTTGCCATGCAGGGACGGTTTGCGGCCGAAGCTGCGCGCACACTTGGTGCGAAACCGCTTGGCGTATTCTTTTCCGTTCAATTGCCGATGGCGCGGCCGGCGATCGCCATCGGTCTTTCGCTGGTCCTGATGGAAACGCTGAACGATATTGGCGCTGTCGAATATCTCGGTGTCCAGACGCTGACTTTCACGATTTACGAGACCTGGCTCAATCGCGGCAATCTTGCCAATGCCACACAGATCGCCGCCGTCATTCTGCTCATCGTTGGTGCGTTGATCTTCATCGAACGCAATGCCCGCGAAAAACAGCGCTTTGCCGCTCCAAAAGCCACGACCATGGCGCAACGCCACCGGTTGAAAAGCCTTCGCGGCTGGCGGCGCTGGTCTGCAAGCCTCTTCTGCATCGTTCCCGTGGCGAGTGGTTTCCTCATTCCCGTCATCGTTCTTGGCGGTTACGCCGCAAAAAGGCTGGATGCGCTGTTTGCGCCGAAGCTGCTGAAAGCGCTCGGTCACAGTCTCGAGGTCTCGCTTTCCGCCGCCTTCGTCACCCTGATTGCGGCTTTCGTATTTTCCTATGCCATCCGCACCGAGCGCTCGCGCACGTCAAAGGTGGCCGCGCGACTTGGCTCCATGGGATATGGCGTGCCGGGAACGGTGCTCGCCATCGGCGTGCTCATTCCCCTGGCCGGTCTCGACAATCACGTAGACGGGTTTGTCCGCTCCCATTTCGGATTTTCGAGCGGCCTGCTGCTGTCAGGCACTGCCTTTGCCATCATCTACGCCCATTCGGTACGCTTCATGACCATGGCGGAGGGAACGCTTGATGCCGGGTTCCAGAAGCTCTCGCCGCATATCGACATGGCCTCGCGAACGCTTGGGCGCAACCGGTTGCAGACACTGTTCAAGGTGCTGTTGCCGAATATGCGGCCTGCGGCGCTGACAGCCTTTCTTCTGGTACTGATCGAATCCATGAAGGAGCTGCCGGCGACGATCCTGCTGCGGCCCTTCGGCTTCAACACGCTCGCCACGCTGGTCTATGAAGACGCGTCCCGCTCAAGGGTGCAGGATGCCGCCGTGCCGGCGATCATCATCATCATTGCCGGGCTTATCCCCGTGCTTCTCGTGTCGAAATCGATGGATCATCCGGAAAACCGCTGAAGGCAACCCGCATGGCGGCAAAAAGAAAGGCGGCCTCTCGGCCGCCTGTATTAGTTGTGCTTTTTTAACGAGAGAAAGGGGGACAACCTCGCCATATGGAAATTATCAATCCCGGCTATCGAAAATTTGACAGCCCTGCGTTGGGATTTACTTTCCGCCAACTCCTATTAACAAGCGGTTAAAACCAAAATCGATCAATTACCGACGATAATTCCTATTTTGAGACCGTAAAAGTCAAAAACTAAATTGCAGGTTTCTAATTTTATCGACGCCTCAACAGTAACGCGTAGAAATCGGCGAGGAATATTCGATCAGTTGCGCGCGGCTGCGTGTTCGTCCTTCATTCGCTGGAGTTCCGTGCGTTTGGAGGCGATGGAAGCGACAATCACGCCGATTGTGACAAGCCCGATAAGGATCGTGCAGATGGCGTTGATCTCAGGTGTGACACCAAGACGAACCTGCGAATAAATCTTGATCGGCAGCGTCGTCGCACCCGGACCAGTGGCGAAACTTGCGATCACGAGATCATCGAGCGACAGCGTAAACGCCAGCATCCAACCGGCGATGACGGCCGGGAAGATCAGCGGCAGGGTAATTTTGAAGAAGGTCTTGACCGGCGGGCAACCGAGATCGAGCGCTGCTTCCTCAAGGCTGCGATCAAAGGTCAACAGGCGCGACTGCACGACGATTGCCACATAACACATGGTGAAGGTGGTGTGGGCGATGACCACCGTCCAGAAGCCGCGATCCACCCCGACGGCCACGAACAGCAAAAGCAGCGACAGACCGGTAATGACCTCCGGCATGACGAGCGGCGCATAGATCATGCCCGAAAACAGCACGCGTCCCGGAAAGCGCGCAAAGCGCGTCAGAGACAGCGCCGCCAGCGTTCCGAGGATGGTGCCGATGGTGGCGCTCAAAATACCGACACGAAGCGTCACCCAGGCTGCATCCATCAGCCCCTGGTTCGACCACATGGACTTGTACCATTGCAGCGAAAATCCGCCCCAGACGGTGACCAGCTTCGAGGCATTGAAGGAATAAACGATCAGGATGATGATCGGGATATAGAGAAAGGCAAAACCGAGGGTCAGGACGGTGATGTCGAATTTTCCGCGTTTCATGGCATCACCCGACTTTCTTCTGCTGGTTCTGGAAGATGGCGATGGGCACCACCAGCAACAGTAGAAGCAGCACCGCAACCGCGGATGCCAGGGGCCAGTCGCGGTTGCCGAAGAATTCAGTCCAGAGGGTCTTGCCGATCATCAGCGTCTGCGCACCGCCAAGCAGATCGGGAATGACGAATTCGCCGGTTATCGGGATGAAACAGATCATCGACCCGGCCACCACGCCCGGCAGCGACAGCGGGAAGGTAATCTTCCAGAAGGCTTTCCAAGGCGGGCAACCCAGATCGGCCGCCGCTTCCAGAAGCGTATTGTCGAATTTTTCCAGCGCCGAATAAAGCGGCAGCACCATGAACGGCAGATAGGAATAGACGATGCCGATGAAGATCGCCGTCTCGGTGCGGAAGATATTGACCTGCTGGTCCGGCCCCAGAAAACCGAGCCATTGGAACAGCACCGTCAGCAGACCTTCGGGCTTCAGAATACCGATCCAGGCGTAAACGCGGATCAGGAACGAGGTCCAGAACGGCAGAATGACCAGCATCACCAGCGTCGGGCGGATGGATGACGGCGAACGCGCCATGGCAAGAGCCATGGGATAACCGATCAGCAACAGCAGGAAGGTGGAGATGAATGCGATGCGCAGCGACGAGAAATAGGCGTCGATGTAGAGCGGGTCTTCCGTCAGAAACAGGTAGTTTTCGAAATCCAGCTGCGAGAAGAATGCGCCAAGCTTCGAAAACCCTTCGAAGACTGGCGTATAGGGCGGCATGGATATCGCCGTATCCGAAAGCGATATTTTGAAAATGATGAAAAAGGGCGCTGCGAAAAACAGCATCAGCCAGAAATAGGGAACCGCGACGACCAGCCATCGCCAGGGACTTTGCCGGTTTTCAGGAGTGGTGATCGCCATAAAAGCCTCCCTCAGTGCGTTAGCACAAGACCGGAATCCTGTTTCCAGTTCAACCACACCATATCGCCGAAGGTGATCGGGCGATCTACGAGACGCGAGACATTCGCCTGCGCTGCACGGATGACACGGCCATCGGCAAGCTTGACGATGAACACCGAGAAGTCACCGAGATAGCCGATATCCCAGACTTCGCCATAAGCGGAATTGACGGCGCTGTCGGTGGGTTGATCGAGCGAGATGCGGACCTTTTCCGGGCGGATGGCGAAAGCCACCCGGCTTCCGGTGACCGCGGCGCATTCCTGCTCCACGGCAACTGTCAGCCCGTCGCAATCGAGTGTCACCAGTCCCGGCTTGCCGATATCGGACGCGTTAGTGACGACATTGGCGTCGAAAATATTGATGTCGCCGATGAAATCCGCCACGTAACGGCTGTTCGGCGCCTCGTAGATCTCGGCAGGCGTTGCCACCTGCACCACAATGCCCTTGTCCATGACCGCGATCCGGTCCGACACCGTCATTGCCTCTTCCTGGTCATGGGTGACGATCAGGAAGGTGAGGCCGAGATTGGTCTGGATGTCCATCAGCTCGAATTGGGTTTCCTCGCGCAGCTTCTTGTCGAGCGCACCGAGCGGTTCATCCAGCAAAAGCACCTTCGGCCGCTTGGCAAGCGAGCGGGCAAGCGCCACGCGCTGCCGCTGGCCGCCCGAAAGCTGGCTCGGCTTGCGCTTGGCAAACTCGCTGAGCTTGACGAGCCGCAGCATTTCCTCGACCCGCGAGGATACTTCAGCCTTGGGCAGACCGTCCTGCTCTAGACCAAAGGCAATGTTCTTCTCCACCGACATATGCGGGAAAAGGGCGTAGGACTGAAACATCATATTGGTCGGGCGCTTGTAGGGCGGCACGCCGGAAATATCCTTGCCCTGGAGGAGAATACGCCCATTGGTCGGTTCCTCGAAACCGGCCAGCATGCGCATCAGCGTGGTCTTGCCGCAGCCGGAAGGACCGAGCAGCGAAAAGAACTCCCGTTCGTAAATATCGAGCGTCAGATTATCGACGGCGACGAAATCGCCAAACCGCTTGGTGACGTTTTCAAAACGGATGAAGGGAACCGCATCGGGATTGTCCCAAGGGCTAAATTTGCGTTTGACCGGCCCCAGAGTTTTCGCCATTCACCCTACCCTCAAATCCCGTTGATTTTGTAGATTTGAGCATCGGATTTCCCGAAAACCGCGTCACACTTTTCGGTCCGATGCCATGAGGCGGGCAGCGCCGGCAGGTTGCGTGACCTGCCGGCAAGGTATCAGAGAAACAGGCCCGCCGGCCGTTTCTCAACCAGCGCGCGGAGCTATCAGCTACCGGTCTTTATCTGCGTCCAGACACGGTTCAAGACACGCTGTTCCTTCGGTCCGTAGGGTGAGATGGTGAAGAGCTTCTTCATCGTCTCGGCATTGGGGTAGACCGCCGGGTTCTTGGCAACCGACGGATCCATCAGCGCCTGCGAGGCAAGGTTGCCGTTCGCATACTGAACATAGTTGGACGCCTTGGCGATGACTTCCGGGCGCATCAGGTAATTTATGAAGGTGTGAGCTTCCTCGACATTCTTGGCATCCGCCGGGATGGCAAGGTTGTCGAACCACATATAGGTGCCTTCCTTCGGGATGACGTAGTTCACCTCGACGCCGTTCTTGGCTTCTTCGGCACGCTTTTTCGCCTGAAGAATGTCACCCGACCAGCCGATCGTGATGCAGCTGTCGCCATTTGCCAGCTCGTCGATATAGGCGGAGGAGTTGAAGGTCTTCACAAAGGGACGGATCTTCGAATAGACGGCACCGCCCGCTTCCAGATCGGCCGTTTCCTTGCTGTCCGGGTTCTTGCCGAGGTAATTCATCGCGATGGCGAAGGTCTCGTCCGATGCATCGAGAATATTGATGCCACAGGATTTCAGCTTTTCGGCATTTTCCGGCTTGAAGAGAATATCCCAGCTGTCGACCGGAACATCACCGAGAGCCGCCTTCACCTTGGCGACGTTATAGCCGATGCCTGTTGTGCCCCACATGTAGTTCACGGCATACTCGTTGCCGGGGTCGTATTTTGCCAGACGCTCGGAGACATCCGGCCACATGTTCTTCAGATTCGGCAACTTGGACTTGTCGAGTTTCTGGAAAACACCGGCATTGATCTGGCGGGCGAGGAAGGGGCCAGTCGGCACCACCACGTCGTAGCCGGAGCTGCCGGCCAGAAGCTTCGTTTCCACGAGTTCGTTGCTGTCGAATACATCGTAAACGACCTTGATGCCGGTTTCCTTGGTGAAATCGGTAAGGATCGATTCGTCGATATAATCCGACCAGTTAAAGACGTGAACGACCTTCTCCTGGGCCATTGCCGAGCCTGCAGCAACGAGCGCCGTCGTGAGAGCCAAAGTGAAACGGAGCGAACGGTTTTTCATGATTTCTCCTGTTAACGCATCCTCGTGACGGAAGCGTGATCCCCTTTTTTAGTGAGACTAGAAAGGAAAACAAAAGGGAGCAAGCGGGAAATGTGCAGCACAGCATTTTCAACCGAATGTGTTCCACCGGAAAAAAAGTGATGCGAAACCTCTACTGGAAGTCGAAAACACTAAGACCGGTCACCATTTCGTCCAGGCCGAGCGGCCTCGTCAGCGGGGCCTCCGCCCGCGACAGACAGCCCTGCCTTTCACACAGCCGGCACGAGGGACCAATGGCAATGGTCGGCCCACCTGCGCCGGCAGCTCCATAAACCGTCTCCCCGGCCTGGGCGAGATCGCAGCCCAGAAGCACGGCCGTTCGCCGCACCCTTTCGCCGAAACCGGCCTGCGGGCCTTCAAGCGTGCGCGACACCGTCAGGAAGGCGTCACCGTCAGGCATCTCCACCGGCTCCACCAGCACCTGCCCCGGCTGGGCAAAAGCTGCGTGGATATTAAGACGCGGACAGAGGCCACCAAACCGTGCCCTCGGGAAACCACCGGCGCCCGCAAGACGGAAACGGTTGCCGGCATTGTCAGTCTCCATCAAAAAGAACGGGATTGCCGCAGCCGTCGGCCTTTGCAGGCTGACGAGCCTGTTGGCGGCCTGCTCGAACGACACATTGAAGCGTGATCGCAGGACATCGAGATCGTATTTCGCGCGCTGGGCGGCACTCAAAAACGCACCATAGGGCATCATCAGGGCATGGGCGGCATAACGCGCCAGCTCGAAGCGGGCGATGCGCCGTGCCTCCTCCCCCTTCAGGCCAAGCGTCTCCAGCTCAGCGCCAATCTCCTCTCGAAGCGCCAGAAGACAGGTTTCCATCGCCATTTCCCTGAGCTGATCCGGCTGCGACAGGCGCTCGGACAAAAACAGCCGCATGGAATGGCGGTCATAACGCCGCCGCAGATTGGGCATGGCATGGACCGGCAGAGTTCTGACCACGATACCGTGGTTTTTCTGAAGCCATGCGCGAAGGCCCGCGGCGAGATCTTCGCCCGTCGACAATTGCTTGTGGAGTTCTTCTGCCGCCGCATCGATGGAATGGACATAGGCCGGCCGGTTTTCAAAGACGTGCCGCACCTCGTCTATCGGCAGGCGGGTGGAGGAAAGCGCCGTCTCATGTCCTTCGCGCGCCAGAAGATCCGAGAGGTCGGAAAGGCGCTGCGCCTGTTCCCGATACGCCCTGTACAGCTTGACGACGCCACTTGCCGCATTGGGCGCGGCATCTGCCACCTCGATCAGCTCCTGCGGCGACGGCACCTCGCCCACCAAGAGCGGATCGGCGAAGACCTCTCGCAATTGCCCGGCGGAACCGGCACTCTCGCCTTGCAGGTCGTCCATATCCACCTTGTAGACTGAAGCGAGCTTCAAGAGTAGCTGCACGGTCAGCGGCCGCTGATTGCGCTCGATGAGATTGAGGTAGGAAGGCGAGATTGCCAGCGCCTCGGCCATGGCTGTTTGCGTCAAGGCCAGACCGTTGCGAATACGACGTACGCGCGGGCCAGCAAAAATCTTGTTTTCCGACACAGCCTCAACCTCACATCGAAAGAGTCATACAAGCCTGTTACAAATTCGCCGGGCATGAGGCTTTTACAAAATTTACAATTTTACAGCTCCACCCTGTCATGCACACTACAGCATAACCTCTTTCAAGTCACTGTTTTTATGTTTCTTCTGGCGCTCAAACTCATGAAAATGTAAATGTAGTCACATCGAAAGGCACTTCACACAGTTGAAGACAGCACGTTTCTGAAACTGCATTTGTCATGGGAGAGAGAAGTATGACGGATTTTTACAAACTTGTTCCGGGCGCACCGCAGGGACGCTTCGACGGCATTGAGCGCACTTATACCGCCGCCGACGTGGAGCGGTTGCGCGGCTCCGTTGAAATCCGCCATTCGCTGGCCGAGATGGGTGCCAACCGGCTGTGGAAGCTGATCAACGAAGAGAATTTCATCAATGCGCTCGGCGCGCTTTCCGGCAACCAGGCCATGCAGATGGTTCGCGCCGGGCTGAAGGCGATCTATCTTTCCGGCTGGCAGGTTGCGGCAGATGCCAACACGGCCTCCGCCATGTATCCGGACCAATCGCTCTACCCCGCCAATGCGGCGCCAGAGCTTGCAAAGCGCATCAACCGCACCTTGCAACGGGCAGACCAGATCGAGACGGCAGAGGGCAAGGGCCTTTCGGTCGACACGTGGTTCGCGCCGATCGTTGCGGATGCGGAAGCCGGGTTCGGGGGACCACTCAACGCCTTCGAGATCATGAAGGCATTCATCGAGGCCGGTGCAGCCGGTGTTCACTATGAAGACCAACTGGCATCTGAAAAGAAGTGCGGCCATCTCGGCGGCAAGGTTCTGATCCCCACGGCGGCGCATATTCGCAACCTGACGGCGGCACGACTTGCAGCCGACGTCATGGGCGTGCCGACGCTGGTCATCGCCCGCACCGATGCGGAGGCAGCCAAGCTTTTGACCTCTGACATTGACGAGCGCGACCAGCCCTTCGTTGATTACGATGCCGGCCGCACCGTCGAGGGCTTCTATCAGGTGAAGAACGGTCTTGAACCCTGCATCGCCCGTGCGGTGGCCTATGCGCCCTATTGCGATCTGATCTGGTGCGAGACCTCCAAGCCAGATCTCGAGCAGGCGCGCAGGTTTGCCGAGGGCGTGCACAAGGTGCACCCCGACAAGAAGCTCGCTTACAATTGCTCGCCGTCGTTCAACTGGAAAAAGCACCTCGACGACGCGACGATTGCCAAGTTCCAGCGCGAGCTCGGGGCGATGGGCTACAAGTTCCAGTTCATCACGCTGGCCGGCTTCCACCAGCTGAATTACGGCATGTTCGAACTGGCACGCGGCTACAAGGAGCGGCAGATGGCGGCCTATTCCGAGCTTCAGGAAGCGGAATTCGCGGCCGAGGTTAACGGCTACACCGCCACCAAACACCAGCGCGAAGTCGGCACCGGCTACTTCGACGCCGTGTCGCTGGCAATCTCGGGCGGCACGTCTTCGACCACCGCCATGAAGGAATCCACCGAGCACGACCAGTTTCGCCCGGCGGCGGAATAAACTGGAAAACTGCCCTTCCCTTGAACGGGAAGGGCTTGCAAATCGCATCAAGAACCCCAACCAATAAAGAGAGGAGAAATGCCATGAATGCCCATAACCCCATCAAGACCCACGTCAAGGAACGCGCCGAGGAGCAGTCCTCCGCCATGACGCAGGATCAACAGGTCGCCATCCGCATGCTGGCCAACGATCTGCACCGCCTCAATCAGGCCGTCATGAAGGCAGTTGAGGCCGGTGTTTCCGTTGAACTCGTCCGCTCAGCCCGCCATCACGGCGGGGGCGGCAACTGGGGCGATCTCCTGATCCCGGTCATCGTCGCGCAGGGAAGTGCTGCTGCGTGACACCGCTCATGCCGGACGGCTTTTTCGTCCGGCGTACAAATCGGAATGTCGCTTGATGAGACGCGTCATCCGGTCCGCCACCGTCCGTATATCGCGGCGGTGGCGATCGTCATTGTTCATGACGATCCACTGATTGTGACGAAGCGCTTCGATTTCGTCACCCTCACGCATCAGCCGCGCATCGGCATCGCCCACGAAACACGGCAGCACGGCAACCCCTGCTCCGGCCAGTGCCAGATCGAGCAGTGCCGTCGGCCTGCTAACCGTCACCACGATCTCATTACCATGGTTTTCATGCGGCCAGCGCAGGTAGGCGGAAATGGCGTTTTCTTCCGCCACCGCCAACCACCGGTCTGAAACGGAGCTGGCGGCGTTGCGCAGCCTGTAGGGCGCATAGGCCACCTCCCCCGTCTTGATGGCAGCGAGGTTGCGTTCCTCGGGCTCGAAAGCGCGAATGCCGATGTCGTTTTCACGGTGCGCCAAAGACGCCCTCTGTTCGGCGATGAAAAGATCGATGCGGAAATCATCGCGATCCGTGCAGATGGCGGAGAAATTTACTGCCAGCAGCCAGGCATTCCAGGTACCGACGGCAATGCGCACGACGGAAGAGGCCGACGACGCCTTTTGCCATCCCTCGATATCTTTTGCCGCGTTCTCCATCGCCTGAAGACGGTCAAACAGCGCGCGGCCATCCGGTGTCAACGCGTATCCCGTCTGGCTGCGCTGGAACAGCGCCTTGCCGATACGCTCCTCCAGTTCGACCATGCGTCGCCCGAGAGTCGCAGGGCTCAAATCCGTCAGCGCCGCAGCACCCGTCAGGCCGCCGCTGCGTGACACATCGAGGAAAAGTTGGTATGAATCCCAAGTGACGTTTTTCATTTATGAAAAACGTAGCGCATTTTCTTGCGCAGATAAAACAAAAAACGGCGTGCATCATGGCCCTCCGCAACATGGAGAGTGACATGCACGTATTTTATTCAGCATTGGCCATCATCGAAAACCAGACGCCGCGCACGCGGCGGGAAGCCATCCGGCAGGAAGAGAAATTCTATGCCGATATGGCCGAGGCATCCTGGCCGTGGCGGCTTTTTACCGCGATTGCTGCAAGGGCGAAAGCGAAGAGCCTGACCTTAGTAAAAAAGGGCGATCAGGGCAGCCACGGCACCGGCTGCGATTGCAGTCAGGCGAAAGGCCAACTGCCTGCTCTCGCTTTCGGCGCGGGCGATGGCAATGGCGCGAGGGCGGCGATGTGCGGATCTGTTCATGCGCGGGCTCCTGACGAAAAACTCAACCGACCCATGCCCTGTTAAGAGCCTCCAGCATGACATCATGTACAGCGGAACCACAACGCGATCCGGCTTTGCTGGCATTCTGTCAGGATGACTCCGTGCCTATTAACAAGGTGTTAATACGAGCGGTTTCAGGCGAATTCACCTGCTGACTGACCGGAGGCCCAGGCCCACTGGAAATTATAACCGCCCAGCCAGCCGGTCACGTCAACACATTCGCCGATGAAATAGAGGCCGGCCAAGGTTTTCGCTGCCATGCTGCGGGAATCGAGGCCGGTCGTATCCACGCCGCCAAGTGTGACTTCCGCCGTGCGATACCCCTCGGAACCGGCTGGCTTGATCTGCCAGTCCTGCACCTCATTTGCCAGGGTCGCCAGAGCCTTGTCTGACATATCGGCAAGGTTGCCGGTCAGCCCCGATTTTTCGACGACATGCTGCGCCAGCCGTTTCGGCAGGATTTCCGCAAGAGCGGTCTGGGCCGACTGGCGGCCGTTCTTCTGTTTCGCTTCCTTTAGCAAGGCGACGATATCGCGCGCAGGCTCCAGTTTCAGGCGGATCGTATCGCCCTCCCGCCAATAGGAGGAGATTTGCAGGATTGAGGGTCCGCTCAGGCCCCGATGGGTAAACAGCAGTGCCTCGTTGAAAGCCGTTTTGCCATGGGAAATTTCGGCTGGCACGGCAACACCGGCAAGGGGGCTCAGCCGTTCCAGTGCCGCAGGATCAAGCGTCAGCGGCACGAGACCGGGGCGCGTCTCGATGAGCGACAAGCCGAACTGCTCGGCGATCTGGTAGGCAAAACCCGTCGCACCCATTTTCGGGATCGACTTGCCGCCCGTTGCGACCACAAGGCTTTCCGCCTCGATGACGCCGCCGGAGGTCGTCACGCGAAACCGGCCGCCATCATGGGCGACATCAGAAACGGCGGTTTCGAGCCTCAATTTCACCTTTGCAGCCTGCATTTCGCCAAGCAGCATGCGGATGATGTCCTTGGCGCTATCGTCGCAGAACAGCTGCCCAAGCGTCTTTTCATGCCAGGCGATACGATGTTTTTCGACCAGAGCGATGAAATCGCGCGGCGTGTAACGGGCAAGTGCGGATTTGGCGAAATGCGGGTTAGCGGAGAGATAGTTCTTCGGCCCGGCGTGGATGTTGGTGAAATTGCAGCGGCCGCCGCCGGAGATGCGGATTTTCTCGCCCGGCGCCTTGGCATGGTCGAGGATGATGACGGAGCGGCCGCGCTGGCCGGCGCGGATGGCGCACATCATGCCAGCAGCCCCCGCCCCCAAAATCAGCACGTCACATTTGTCTGCCATAGTTGTTTTCCGTTTGCTTCTCCCTTTCCTCTTTTCGAAGTGTCGCCCGTTGTCAATGGCGCTTTCCCCCTCGCCAATTGCCAAACTCCGGTTATGATGGCGCCAGTCGAAACACAGACCCGGTGATACATGCCCCCGAAGAAAACCATGCTCCGCCCGAAGAAACAGGCAACCATGGCAAAGAAACCTCCCCTCGACCTTTCCTCTACCCGTGGCGTTTCCTCCTGGCGCGAAGCTTCGCAATGGTTGAGGGCGCGCGGTATCGAGGATATTGAATGCATAACACCCGATCTTGCCGGGGTTGCGCGTGGCAAGATGATGCCGACGGCGAAATTTACGGGCGACACCTCGCTTGCCCTGCCCTCCGCGCTCTATCGCCACACGATCTCGGGCGAATACCCGGATGAGACGGCAAACTTCCGCTATGAGCCGCGCGACAGCGACCTGAAGCTTGTGCCTGATCTTTCCACGCTGTCCGTGGTGCCATGGGAAAGCGACCCGACCGCGCAGGTGATCTGCGATGTCGTGGATGCCGAGGGTAATTTCGTTCCCTATACGCCGCGCAACGTGCTGAAAAACGTGCTTTCGCTTTACACGGAAAAAGGCTGGAAGCCGGTCGTCGCGCCGGAAATCGAATTCTACCTGGTCGCCATGAATGACGACCCTGACTATCCGCTGCATCCGCCGAAGGGCCGCTCCGGACGCTCCATTGTCGGTGGGCAGAGCTATTCCATCGCCGGCATCAACGAGTTCGACGAACTGATCGACGATATCTATCACTTCTCCGAAAAACAGGGCCTCGAGATCGATACCCTTATCCATGAGGAAGGCCCGGCCCAGCTTGAAATCAACCTGCGCCATGGCGATCCGATCGAACTTGCCGACCAGGTGTTCCTGTTCAAGCGCACTATCCGTGAAGCAGCATTGAAGCATGGCATCTACGCCACCTTCATGGCCAAGCCCATGCAGGGTCAGCCGGGTTCGGCCATGCATATCCATCAGTCGGTGGTGGAGATCGACAGCGGCCGCAATATCTTCTCCAACAAGGACGGTGGCCCTTCCAAGGAGTTCTTCGCCTTCGTCGGCGGCATGCAGCGTTATGTTCCGAACGCGCTGGTGATGCTTGCTCCTTACGTGAATTCCTATCGCCGCCTGACACCTGACATGGCTTGCCCGGTCAACAATGCCTGGGGTTACGACAATCGCACGACGGCTTTCCGCGTGCCGATTTCCAGCCCGCAGGCAAGGCGTGTCGAAAACCGCCTGCCGAGTTCGGATGCCAATCCCTATCTCGCGCTTGCCGCTTCGCTTGCCTGCGGCTGGCTCGGCATCGTCAACAATATCGAGCCGACCGAACCGACCGCCGATACGGCCAATGAAGGCTCCATCGACCTGCCGCGCGGGCTGCTGGAAGCCGTGGCGCTGCTGGAAGGCGAAGAACAGTTCGAGCGGGTGTTCGGCCATGAATTTGTCGGCCTTTATGCGGGCCTGAAGCGCGGGGAATTCGAGACATTCATGCAGGTCATCAGCCCATGGGAGCGGGAATTCCTGCTTCTCAACGTGTGAGGTCTGAAGCATGACGTGGCAAAGCCCGATAGCGCCGGGGATTTCCTGGTATCAGGCAAGCGCCCAGGAGCGGCCGCAATATCCGGCGCTCGACGGGTCGAAAGCAGTGGACGTCGCGGTCGTCGGCGGCGGCTATACCGGGCTTCAGGCCGCCTTTAATCTTGCCGCCAACGGTGTCTCCGTCGCTTTGATCGAGGCGCATCGTTTCGGCGACGGCGCGTCCGGCCGCAACGGCGGGCAATTTGGCACCGGGCAGCGCTCGTTTCCCGACGAGATGGAAGACGAGATCGGCTTCGAGCAGTCCAAGGTACTGTTCGATATCGCCGAGGATGCCAAGCACTACGTCCTCAACTTCGCCCGCGATCACGGCATCGACATGGAGTATCTGCCGGGGCAGCTCTATGTGGCGCACAAGGCTGCTTACGAAGACGATTACCGCAAAAGCGTCGATGCGATGAACAATCGCTACGGCTATCCGCATATTTCCTACATGGAGCGGGCGGACGCACGCAGACGTGTCGGCTCCAGCCATTATTTCGGCGGCACACGCGATACCGGCACCGGCCATATCCATCCGCTGAAGCTGCTGGTCGGGCTTGCGAAAGCCGCAAAAGAGGCGGGCGCCGGCATCCATGAAATGACGCCCGCCAAATCCATACGCCAGGCGGGCGGCAAGACCATCATCGAAACGCCCTCCGGCACGCTGACCGCAACGCGGGTGCTGATTGCGACCAATGCCTATATCGGCAATCTGGAACCGGTGACGGCGGCCCATATCATGCCCATCCGCTCCTTCATCGGCGCGACCGCGCCGCTTGACGCTTATCCCGACATTATTCCCGGCAAGGAAGCCGTGGCCGATTCCCGTTTCGTGGTGCGCTATTTCCGCAAGACGGTCGACAACCGGCTGCTGTTCGGCGGGCGCGAGGCCTATACGGCCGATACGCCGCGCGACATTTCCAGCCATATTCGCCGGCAGATCGCGGAAATCTATCCCGAACTCGGAAATGTCGAGATCACCCATTCCTGGGGCGGCTCCGTCGGCATCACCCTGCCAAGGCGGGTGTTCGTGCGGGAAGTCATGCCAGGGGTCACCTCCATCGGCGGTTATTCCGGACACGGGGTGATGCTGTCGAACTATTGCGGCAAGCTCTATGCCGATCTCGTTCTCGGCAGACAGGATATGCTGGCGGCTTTCGCGCGGTTGAAGGTTCCTTCGTTCCCCGGCGGCGCATCGCTGCGGGCACCGCTGCTTTTTCTGGCGCTCTCATGGTACGCGTTGCGAGACAGGTTTTAGGAAATCCGCCCACCTCTGGAGATCTTATGGAAAGACCTAGCGACAGGCTTGTAGCGATTGCGACCGGTTACGGGATGGCGGAAACCGCCGTGACGTGTTCGTTTCTGCGCGCCTATGGCATCCACACCACCGTGCCCTCGGCCCATATCGTTTCCGTGAACTGGCATTTGACGGTCGCTTTCGGAGGCATGGAAATCCAGGTGCCGGAGTGGCAGCGGCATGAGGCAAGACTGCTGCTGGACAGTATAGATGCCTCGCACAAGGTCGATGAGCCATCACCGCGATCATGGATGGGGAAAATCGCAGCAATCGTCGTTTTTTTCTTTTTTTCCGTTCCGCCGCCGGCCAAAGGCTTGTTCAAGAACCCTGCTTTCTAGCCGGCATCACTCAATGACAATCGCTACGGGTTTTCGACCCGTGAAACCAAAATTCATAATTTCACATAACTGAGACTGGCATTTTTAAATCGATTAGATTATGGATGCCCCAACCCTTGAAGATCGAGAGTATCGATATGAGCAGTCAGATCATTCCTGTTGAAGCTTTTGATTGTGTCGTTTTCGGCGGCACAGGCGATTTGGCAGAGCGCAAGCTTTTGCCGGCCCTTTATCACCGTCAGGTCGAAGGCCAGTTCACGGAGCCGACCCGCATCATCGGCGCGTCGCGTTCGGTCATGAGCCATGAGGAATATCGCAAATTCGCGCAGGACGCGCTGAAGGAGCATCTGAAGGCGGGCGAATATGATGATGCGCAGGTTGCGCTGTTCCTCAACCGGCTTTTCTACGTTCCCGTCGACGCAAAATCCGGCAACGGATGGGACGTGTTGAAGAAGCTGCTCGATGAGGGCAAGGAGCGCATACGCGCCTTCTATCTCGCTGTTGCGCCCGGCATTTTCGGCGATATCGCCGACAAGATCCGCGAACACAAGCTTATCACGCGCTCGACCCGCATCGTCGTCGAAAAGCCGATCGGCCGCGACCTTGCCTCGGCGCAGGAACTCAACGACACCATCGGCCACGTCTTCAAAGAAGAACAGATCTTCCGCATCGACCACTATCTCGGCAAGGAGACGGTGCAGAACCTGATGGCACTGCGTTTTGCCAACGCGCTTTACGAGCCGCTTTGGAATTCCGCCCATATAGACCACGTGCAGATCACGGTCGCAGAAGCTGTCGGCCTTGAGGGTCGCGCCGGATATTACGATACGGCCGGTGCGTTGCGCGACATGGTGCAGAACCACATTTTGCAATTGCTTTGCCTCGTTGCCATGGAGCCGCCCGCTTCCATGAACGCGGAAGCCGTGCGTGACGAAAAGCTCAAGGTTCTGCGCTCGCTGAAGCCGATCAACACCACCAATGTCGAAAAGCTGACGGTTCGCGGCCAGTACCGCGCCGGCGCTTCCGCAGGCGGCCCGGTGAAAGGTTATCTGGAGGAGCTGGAGGGCGGCGTTTCCAACACGGAAACCTTCGTCGCCATCAAGGCCGAAATCGCCAACTGGCGCTGGGCCGGCGTTCCTTTCTACATTCGCACGGGAAAACGCCTTGCGACCCGCGTTTCGGAAATCGTCGTCACGTTCAAGCAGATCCCGCATTCGATCTTCGACGATGCGGCCGGCAAGATCGAAGCCAACAAGCTGGTCATTCGCCTCCAACCGGACGAAGGCGTCAAGCAGTCGCTGCTCATCAAGGATCCCGGCCCGGGCGGCATGCGTCTGCGTCAGGTCTCGCTGGACATGAGCTTTGCCGAAGCCTTCAATGTGCGCAGCCCCGATGCCTATGAGCGGCTTTTGATGGATACCATCCGCTCCAACCAGACACTGTTCATGCGCCGCGACGAAGTGGAAGCGGCATGGGACTGGGTCGATCCGATCCTCAAGAGCTGGGAAGAACTGGGACAGGGCGTACAGGGTTATACTGCCGGAACCTGGGGTCCGAGCGGCTCGATCGCACTGATCGAGCGCGACGGCCGCACCTGGCACGACGCTGACTGAGGGCGCGGGTATGAGCGAAACAATCCATGTCTTCGACACAGCCGCTGAACTGGCGAAAACCTTGGCGGCGGATGTTGCCGCGCGTCTCGACGCGGCAACGAAAGAATACGGAACGGCAAGCATTGCCGTTTCGGGCGGTTCAACGCCCAAGCTGTTCTTCCAGGCGCTTTCCCATCATGATCTCGACTGGAGCAACATCAGCGTGACGCTGGTTGACGAACGGTTCGTGCCGCCAGAAAGCGAGCGCTCGAACCACCGGCTGGTCAGCGAGAACCTGTTGCAGGACAAGGCGAAGGCGGCCTATTTCGTGCCGCTGTTCCAGCCCGCGGCCTCGCCTGAGGATGCAGCGACGCTTGCGACCGTCAAGACCGAAGCGATCTGCGATCCTTTCGATGTCGTCGTGCTGGGCATGGGAACGGATGGGCATACGGCATCGTTCTTTCCCGGTGGCGACAATCTCTACGAAGCGCTCGACCTTGACGAACCGCGCGGCGTTTTGACCATGGCGGCGGAAACCGCGGGGGAAGAACGGTTGACGTTCAACTTCTCCAGCCTTCACGACGCGGGTTTTCTGGTGCTCCACATCGAAGGTGCAGCAAAAAAGGCGACGCTTGAAAAAGCACAGTCGGGCGAGGATGAGGACGAAATGCCGATCCGCGCCGTGCTGAACCGGGCAGAAACCGCCCTGGATATTTACTGGGCGCCATAACTGGATGCGGTTGCCGCGCAAGCGGCCCCGCGACAGCGCCCGACGACACAAGACGAAAACACGATAACCGGTCCTTCATCTCCCGGAACGCCGGTTCTCGACCAACGAACAGGATGAACGCTCATGTCCGCCGATTCCCGCATTCAGGCCATTACCGCCCGCATCGTCGAACGCTCCAAGCCTTACCGCGAGACCTATCTAGAGCGGCTGCGGCTGCAGGTTTCGAAGGGCGTTCATCGCTCCACTCTCTCCTGCGGTAACCTCGCGCATGGATTTGCTGTCTGTTCCCCCGCCGACAAGGACCTCCTTGCCGGCGACCGGGTTGGTAATCTCGGCATCATCACCGCCTATAACGACATGCTGTCGGCGCACCAACCCTACGAGACCTTTCCGGCAATCATCCGCGAGGCCGCAGCGCAAGCTGGCGGCGTGGCGCAGGTCGCGGGTGCCGTGCCTGCCATGTGTGACGGCGTAACCCAGGGCCAGCCGGGCATGGAGCTCTCGCTATTCTCCCGTGATGCCATCGCCATGGCTGCCGGCATCGGCCTGTCGCATAACATGTTCGACGCCGCCGTCTATCTCGGTGTCTGCGACAAGATCGTTCCCGGCCTCGTCATCGCAGCGCTTTCCTTCGGTCACCTGCCCTCCATCTTCATCCCCGCCGGGCCGATGACCACTGGCCTGCCGAACGACGAGAAATCCCGCATTCGCCAGCTTTATGCAGAGGGCAAGGTTGGGCGCGCCGAGCTGCTGGAGGCGGAGTCCAAATCCTATCACGGTCCCGGCACCTGCACTTTCTACGGCACGGCGAATTCCAACCAGATGCTGATGGAGATCATGGGTTTCCACATGCCCGGCTCTTCCTTCATCAATCCCGGCACGCCGCTGCGCGACGCGCTGACACGCGAGGCCGCCAAGCGGGCGCTCGCCATCACCGCGCAGGGCAACGAGTTCACGCCTGCGGGCGAAATGATCGATGAGCGCTCGATCGTCAACGGCGTCGTCGGCCTGCACGCGACGGGCGGCTCGACCAACCACACCATGCACCTGATCGCCATGGCGCGCGCAGCCGGCATCATCCTCACCTGGCAGGATATTTCCGATCTGTCGGATACCGTGCCGCTGCTCGCCCGCGTTTATCCCAACGGTCTTGCGGATGTGAACCATTTCCACGCCGCGGGCGGCATGGGCTTCCTCATCAAGCAGCTTTTGAAACAGGGCTTCGTGCATGACGACGTCCGCACCGTCTTCGGACAGGGGCTCGAAGCCTACACCGTGGATGCAAAGCTTGACGAAAACGGCGCAGTGACCCGCGAGCCTTCTCCCGAGCAGAGCCACGACCCGAAGGTTCTCGCCAGCATTGAAACGCCGTTCCAGCCGACCGGCGGTCTGAAAATGCTGACCGGCAATCTCGGCAAATCGGTCATCAAGATCTCCGCCGTCAAGCCCGAACGCCATATCATCGAGGCGCCCGCGATCGTCTTTAACGACCAGCAGGAGCTTCAGGATGCCTTCAAGGACGGCAAGCTCAACCGCGATTTCATCGCTGTCGTCCGTTTCCAGGGTCCGAAGGCCAACGGCATGCCGGAACTGCACCGCCTGACACCGCCACTTGGCGTGCTGCAGGATCGCGGCTTCAAGGTGGCGCTGGTGACGGACGGACGCATGTCCGGCGCTTCCGGCAAGGTGCCGGCCGCCATCCATGTCACGCCGGAAGCTTCCGAATGCGGCCCGATCTCGCTCATCCGCGATGGCGACATCATCCGTCTCGACGCCATTTCCGGAACGCTTGAAGTGCTTGTTCCAGCCGCAGAGCTGGCAAAGCGCGAACCGGCGCGCGCCGACCTTTCCGCCAACGAATGGGGCATGGGCCGCGAACTTTTCGCCCCGTTCCGCCGTAATGTCGGCCCTGCCGACCAGGGCGCCAGCGTTCTGTTCCATTGATCGCCCGGAGGCGAAGGCCGGATTCGGCCTCGCCTCCGCACCCTCTTGGCATGACCTGCACAACCCGCGCTGAAACCGCTTTATTTCCCGTCTCTTAAACGCCAAACTTGTCATGCGGCTGTGATGATCGCCCTATAGGGGCTTCTCAGCCAGCCGCGGGACGATCACGCATTTCAAGATGATGGGGCCAGACATGACGATTTTCTTAAGCAAACGCCGTGACGTGCTGAAGCTTATGGCTGGCACCGCCATACTGCCGCTGATGGTGGTGGCAACGCCGGCGGAGGCGCAGGATGTGGCCCTGCGTGCAATCGTGATTTCCGACCTGCATTCGGCCTATGAGCGCATCGGGCAGCTCCTAGCAGCCATAGAAATGCGCATCGCGGCTGAAAAGACGCCCCACATTATTCTTCTGAACGGCGATCTGTTCGAAACCGGCAATGCGGTGGCGACACAGTCGTCCGGCGAAATCGAGTGGACGTTCCTCTCGGCGCTCGCCAGGCTCGCGCCCACCGTCATCAATATCGGCAACCATGAACCGGATATCGATAACGACCTCGCCAATTTCGTCAGTCGTGCCCGCGCGCTCGGCATCAACGTGCTGTCCAACATCATCGACAAGCGCAGCGGCGCACCCTATGCACCGGCCAGTGCGGAGGTGAGTGTGGGCGGACGGCCGGTCGTCGTTGCGGGCCTTGCCACCAACGCGATCAATACCTATCCGAAGGCGACGCGTGAGATGCTGGATATTCCGCAGCCTGTGGAATGGGCCAAGGCGAATCTGCCGGCAATCGTCAAGCCGGAGGCGATCAACATCGTTCTCAGCCACGCCGGTGTTGTTGCCGACCGCGATATCCTGCCGTTGCTGCCCGATGGCACCCTGCTGGTCGGCGGCCACGATCACCTGAACTTCGTGCATGAACAGGGTGCGACGCGCTATGTCCACACGGGCTCATGGTGCACATCCATGGCCATTGGGACGATCCAAGCTGCTGGCAAGGCGCCGACGATCGAGACCGTCGCCATTGACAGCGACGCCCCCTCCTCCCCGGCGCTCAAAGGCCTGATCGAACAGACGCTCGACAAACATCTGACGGCAGAAGAGAAGGCGGTTGTCGGCAAAACGGAAAAGGCGATGACAGTTGACGAGGCAGGACGCCGTGTGGCGCAACTGATCGCCGCAAAAACCGGCGCGGATGTCGGCTTCATAGGCCACACCTCCTTCGGCGCTGGTTTGCCAAAGGGTGATATCCGCCGCTACGATTTCAACGCCTCGCTGCGTTTCGACGGCAAGCTGATGGTGACGGAAGTGGATGGCGAAGCGCTTGCGCAAATCCTCAAGCGCTGCAATCAGGACGGCGACATTCCGCTTGCTGACCGCACCGGCGATTATCTTTACGCCATGCCGGAAAAACCGGTCACAAGAGAGCGATACAAACTGGTCTGCAACGACTGGTCCGCCACCAACCAGAAATCCTATTTCGGCCGCAGCGATCTTGCCTTTGCGGAAGTGCCGGATGTGAAGCTGAAGCAGACGGTTCTGGGTGGGCTTTCCTGAAGCCGGAGATTCTCCAGCCCCTCAGAAAGACCGGATATCGAGCTTCCGGTCCTTGTGCGCCGGATGCGTGCTGAACACGAAAATGCGGTCGAGTTCCTTTTGCGTCAACATGCGCAGGAAACGGACGTGGATGGTGTTGTTGGCGTTGACGCGCAACATAACGCAGCCGATCTTGGTGATGCGGGCGTCGGGAATATCCAGATAGAACTGGTTCGGAAGATTGTATTTCGTCAGCAGTGCCAGCACTGCCTCGGTCTGGGAAATGCGAATGACGTCGCAACGGCGAGCGGCCATATGCATGACGGCCTTCTCGGTATATTCGATGCGCGCCGCATTCATGGTGTCTTCCATGCGAAACCGGCCTTCGCGGTCGTACATGAAGGATTCTTCCTTGGTCAGGTAACTGTTCTTGATAACACCCGCACTGCTCTGCACGCCCTGACCTCCATGCTCTTTCAACGTCTCCAAGATTAAAACGTAGTCTTTAACAATTCATATCAGCGTCACCTTAAACAGACCGAAGACGGAACATTTTTGGCATTTTTCCACAGCGGCAAAATATCATGAAAAAACCCCGGAACGGGACGTTCCGGGGCATGTTTCCTGAAGCTCACCGGCCATTGTCTCCGCAACTATCTGCGGTAGTTCTTGCCCTCGGCATCAAAGAGATGGAGCTTTGCCTGCGGTGCCGCAAAACGCAGGGTCTGACCCTTGGCGACGGATACGATGCCTGGCACCTTGACGATGATCGGCTCCTGCCCCTTGGGCGCTTCGAGATAAAGCAGGGTCACTTCACCGAGAGCCTCGACGATCGCGACTTTTCCCTCGAAAAGATAATCGTCGCCGGTGACGATGCTCAAATCCTCCGGCCGGACACCGAAGCTCGCGACCTTGCCCTGCTCGGTTGCAGGCGTGGGAACGACGATGTTCAGCGTCTTGCCTCCGGCAAGTTCGATCGAAGTCCGCTCCCCGGTTACGGCAATTTTTGCCGCAATGATGTTCATGGCGGGCGAGCCGATGAACCGCGCCACGAAGAGGTTGGCGGGGTTTTCGTAAAGTTCCAGCGGCGGGCCGACCTGTTCCACACGACCCGCATTCAAAACGACGATGCGGTCGGCCAGCGTCATCGCCTCCACCTGATCGTGGGTGACGTAGATCATCGTCGTGTCTGCCATCTGCTCATTGAGCTTGGCGATCTCGATGCGGGTTGCCACGCGCAGCGCGGCATCGAGGTTCGACAGGGGTTCGTCGAACAGGAACACCTTGGGATTGCGGCAAATGGCACGGCCGATGGCGACGCGCTGGCGCTGGCCACCAGAAAGAGCCTTGGGCAAACGCTCCAGATATTGCGTCAGCTGCAGGATTTCGGCAGCGGCGCGGACGCGGCGGTCGATCTCCTGCTTGTTTTCCTTGGCGATCTTCATGCCGAAGGCCATGTTGTCGTAAACAGTCATATGCGGATAAAGCGCATAGGACTGGAACACCATGGCAATGCCCCGACGCGAGGGCGGGATTTCATTGACCAGCTGGCCGTCGATAAACATCTCACCGCCGGTGATTTCCTCCAGACCCGCAATCATGCGCAGCAACGTCGATTTCCCGCAGCCGGACGGCCCGACGAAAACGATGAATTCGCCCTGTTCGATCTCCAGATCGATGCCGTGCAGGACTTTTACCTGCCCGTATGATTTGCGGATATCCTTGAGAACGAGACTTGTCATGGGTTGTTCCTCCCTGCTCTATCAGGCGTAACGGGCGAAGAAAGCGCCCCATGCCGGAAGTTCTACGCTTCTGCCGTCCACACCGTTTGCAAAGCCGTGGCCTTCGAGAACCTCCCAGTTCCCTTCCGGCAGCGTCGCCTTTGCCGGTGTCGCGGACAGATTGAAGAGGCACAGAACGGTTTCGTTGCCGAGCGTGCGGGTGTAGCTCAGCACGTCGCCCTCCACTGGCTGGAATTCGATGCCGCCCTTGGCAAAAGCGGGATGCTTTTTGCGGAAGGAAAGGAAGCGGCGGTAGTGCTCCAGCACGGATGCCTCATTGCCCTGCTGGGCGCTGACGGCACGCTGCTTGTGTTCGGCCGGAATGGGCAGCCAGGTCTTGTCCGAGGTCGAGAAGCCGGCCTGCGCATGGCCCGCATCCCACACCATCGGTGTGCGGCAACCGTCGCGGCCCTTAAATTCCGGCCAGAACTGGATGCCGTAGGGGTCCTGCAAATCCTCAAAAGCAATATCGGCTTCAGTAAGGCCCAGCTCTTCACCCTCATAGATGCAGACGGAGCCGCGCTGCGTCATCAACAACGCCGAGAGCACCTTGGCGAAAGCATCCTTATCCTCGACATGCTCGCCCCAGCGGCTGACATGGCGAACGACATCGTGGTTGGAGAAAGCCCAGCAGGCCCAGCCTTCCGGCGCCGCCCTGGCAAAATCCGCCTGCACATCGGCAACACGCTGCGGCGTGAGCGCATCCGGCGCCAGGAATTCGAAGGCGTAACACATCTGCATCTTGTCGTCGCCGGAGGTGTATTCACCGACGATTTCGAGTCCGCGCTGGCTGTCGCCCACTTCACCAACGGCGGCGATATCCGGAAACTCGTCCAGCACGGCGCGGAAGCGTTTCAGGAAGGCGATGTTTTCGGGGCGGTTCTTGTCGTAGAGATGTTCCTGGAAATTGTAGGGATTGACCGCAGGTGCCGTAGAGGCGTTGCGGCGCTCCGGCGCCAGCGCCGGGTTGTCGCGCAATTCCAGATCATGGAAATAGAAATTGATGGTATCGAGGCGGAAACCATCGACGCCGCGCTTCAGCCAGAAGCGGGTGATATTGAGCAGTTCTTCCTGCACTTCCGGATTATGCAGGTTGAGATCCGGCTGCGAGGTCAGGAAGTTGTGCATATAATATTGCATGCGGGTGGGGTCCCACTGCCAGCCGGAGCCGCCGAAGATCGACAGCCAGTTGTTGGGCGGCGTGCCATCCGGCTTGCTGTCCGACCAGACATACCAGTCCGATTTCGGATTGTTGCGGCTGGCGCGGCTTTCCACGAACCACGGATGCTGGTCAGACGTGTGCGACATGACGAGGTCGATCATGACGCGGATACCCAGACGGTGCGCTTCCGCGATCAACCCGTCGAAATCGGCAAGCGTGCCGAACATCGGATCGACATCGACATAATTCGAGACGTCATAACCGAAATCCTTCATCGGCGAGGTGAAGAAGGGCGAAATCCAGATGGCGTCGGCACCGAGACCGGCAATATGCGCCAACCGGTCGGTGATGCCCTTGAGATCGCCGATGCCGTCGCCATTGGAGTCCTGATAGGAGCGCGGGTAGATCTGATAGATCACGGCGCCGCGCCACCAATCCTTGTTGGGTGTCAAAGCGGAAGTCACCGGAGCGGTCATAGTCTCATCCTGTCTGGTATGGGCGTTCATGTATAATCAGCCTCCCTTGACGGAGCCTGAGAGCAGGCCACGCACGAGATAACGTTGAAGGGCAAAGAAGACGCCGAGCGGCACGACAATGGTAACGAAGGCCGAGGCGGTGAGGATTTCCCAGTTGCCGCCGCGCGAACCGAGCAGCGCGTTCAAAGCACCGGTCAGCACCAGCTCATCCTTCTGCGTGCCGAGGAAGACCATGGCGACGAGCAGGTCGTTCCAGGTCCACAGGAACTGGAAGATGGCGAAGGAGGCGAGCGCCGGGAAGGACAGCGGCAGGATGATCTTGACGAAGATTTCGAAATCGCTCGCGCCGTCGACACGCGCACTTTCGATGATCTCTTTCGGCAGGCCGGAAATGTAGTTGCGCAACAGGTAGATGGCGAGCGGCAGACCGAAGGCGGTGTGCGCCAGCCAGATGCCGGCATAGGTCTTGGACGGTACGCCGAAGATATTGCCGATTTCGTTGTAGAGTTTCAGGAGCGGTATCAGCGACATCTGCAACGGTACGACGATGAGGCCCACTACCATCGCAATCAGAAAATTGCGGCCGGAAAAGCTCATCCATGACAGCGCATAGGCGGCAAAGGCGGCGATGAGGATCGGAATGACGGTTGCCGGCACGGCGACTGTCAGCGAATTGACGAAGGACTGGCCGATGCCTTCCGATGTCAGGACGGTTCGATAATTGTCGAGTGTGAAGACCGGCGGTGTCGCGACGGAAATATAGACGCGTTTGCCGCGAGAGCCCTCGAAGCTTGAGGCCTTGCTGTATTCATAGGTGCCATCGGTGTTGACGAGCAGCGTTTCCCCGTCGCCGATATCTGCCGCTTCACCGGCTTTGAAGGCCGTCGGCTCCTGCACGCGAACGCCGAAGGCTGCAACTTTGCCCCCCTGTCCGCTTTCAAAAACATTACCTGATATTACGTAGCGGTTCCCGTCCTGCTTCTGCACGGCAGCGTCGGCAAGGCGAACCGCCGCGGTCTGCTCGGAACTGGAAAAGGCCGTCCACCAGCCCGACACGGTGATCTGGTCCTTGTCGCGCAGGGAACTTACGAGAATACCGAGTGTGGGCAGAAGCCAGAGAAGCACGACGACCAGCACGCTGGCATGGACGATCAGGCGCGGCAGGCCGACGCGGCGCAGACGTTTTACGATATCCATCTCAGCGGCCCTCCATCTCGCGGTTCGCCTGGCGGATGTTCCAGACCATGATCGGGGTGACGGCCGCCATGATGACGAGCGCTATGACCGCACTTCGGCCACTGTCACCACCGCCGCGGAACATCCAGTCGAACATGAGGTTGGCGAGAACCATGGTGTTCCACTGACCGTTGGTCATGGTCAGAACGATGTCGAAAACCTTGAGAACGAGAATGGTGATGGTTGTCCAGACGACGGCGATGGTGCCCCAGATTTGCGGGACCATGATCTTCCAGAAGATCTGCCAGCCATTGGCGCCATCGATGACGGCCGCTTCGATTGTCTCTTCCGGAATGCCGCGCAGCGCTGCCGACAGGATGACCATGGCAAAGCCGGTCTGAATCCAGATGAGGATGACCATCAGGAAAAAGTTGTTCCAGAAGGGCATGGAAATCCATACCTCCGGGCTGCCGCCGAAAAACTCGACGACGGCGTTGAGGAGGCCGATCTGCACCTGACCTTCGGCGCGATACTCGTAAATGAATTTCCAGATGACGGAGGCACCGACGAAGGAGATCGCCATCGGCATGAAGACGATGGATTTGGCGATGTTGCCCCACCAGATGCGGTCGGTCATGACGGCAATAACGAGGCCGAAGAAGGTGCAGGCGGCCGGCACCACGGCCAGCCAGAGGATGTTGTTGAAGATCGATTGCCTGAAGCCGGCATCGAAAAATGCCCAGCGATAATTGGCAAGACCTACGAATTCGGCGCCGGTCCGGTCATAGAACGAGAGGATGAGCGTCGCGATGACGGGATAGACCAGATAGACGAGAAGAAGGAGAAGAGCGGGGCCGATGAACAGCCAGGGCCTGACCGACGCGCGGCGGTTGAGGTTGCGGGATGCCTGCAACACGTCTCCCGAGCGGACGGGAAAGATTACCTGCAACAGTTTGTCGGATAGCCAATAATAGGCAGCGCAGGCAAAAACGCCGGCCACCATGACGCCGATGGCAGAAACGAGTTGTTGAGCCATGTTCCCTCCCTTGATCCTCTCCGCGCCGCGCTGATTTTATGCGGTCGACGGCCGTTCCGTTGGCAAAGGCCCGGCGGCATCACCGCCGGGCCAAGCTCTTTTGAGGTTACTTCAGGCCGTCCCAGGCCTTCTGGATATCGGCAGCGACCTGATCGGCCGACTTGCCGCCGACGAAATCGATCATGCCGGTCCAGAATGCACCCGCGCCGATCTTGCCCGGCATCAGGTCGGAACCGTCAAAGCCGAAGGTGGTCGCGGAGGTGAGGATTTCACCCTGGCGCTTCATCTGCTCATTGGCATAGGTATCGACATTCACACCCTTATACGGCGTCAGGAAGCTGGACTGTGCCATCCAGACTTCATGGGCGATCGGGGTTTTCAGGAAGTCGACGAAAGCCTTGGCGGCGGGCGCTTCCTTGGTGATGGTGACGAGCGTGCCGGCGCCCAGAACCGGCTTGCCGAGTTCAGGCTTTGCGGCATAGGTCGGCATATAGAAGAAATCCACATCCGTTCCGACCTTGGTACCATCAGGGAAGAAGGACGGCACGAAGGACGCTTGATGGTGGAGGTAGCACTTCGGCGGAATGTCGAAGAGACCCTTCGGGCTGTCGCGGAAGTCGGTGGAGGCCACAGCCGCAACGCCGCCGCTGACATATTTTTCGTTCTTGGCGAATTTGCCGAATTCATTGATTGCCGCAACTACGGCCGGATCGGTGAACTTCACCTCGTTCGTCGTCCATTTCTGATAGACGTCGAGTGGCTGCGTGCGCAGCATCAGGTCTTCCACCCAGTCCGTTGCCGGCCAGCCGGTCGCACCGCCGGAACCGAGGCCGATGCACCAGGGTGTACCGCCATCGGCAACGATCTGGTCCGTCAGCTTGAACAGGTCTTCCATGCTCTCGGGCACTTTATAGCCCGCTTCCTCGAAGTTCTCAGGCACGTACCAGACGAGCGACTTCACGTCGGCCTTGAAGGGAAATGCAAAGTAAGCCTTGTTGCCGTCCTTGCCCTTGTAGCTGCCGAGATCAACCCAGGACTGGCCAGCGCCGTAATTGTCCTTAACCCAGCTTGCGGTCTCATCGCCGAGCGGAACCAGAAAACCCTTGGCGGCGAGATCGGCCAGAAGACCGGGCTGCGGCAGGATGGCGATGTTGGGCGGAGAACCCGCCTGCGTGTCGATGACGATCTGCTGTTCGTAGTTTTCCGAGGAGGAATAGCGGACGTTCACGCCGGTCGCGTCGGAGAAATAGGCCAGCACCGTCTGGAACAGCGCCTCGTCCTCACCGCGCCAGGGCCCGAAAATCGTCAGCGTCTGACCTTTCAGGTCGGCATGGGCCGCCTTGAAGTCTTCGTAGCTTTTCCAGTTGAACTTGGCATCCTGACCGGGCGCGAATTTCAGATCGGCGGCAAAGGCCGAACCCGACAGCAGCACTATAGAAGCCGCCGTCGCCAAAAAGGTCTTCTGCATGTGATTTACCTCCCATCACATAAAAGGCTCAAAGCATCTCCCATAAATCAAAGCGCTTTGGCTGCCTATTCATCTCATTGTCATTGAGAAGGAGTCAAGAGGCTCTTTCGCTGGACATGCCGCATTGTCGTATGAATAGTCATACTTACTTAGAAAGGCGGCTATCGTTTTCGATTGAGAAAACCGGCAGGGACTGGTAAAAAACTAAAGCGCTTTGGGAGTTAGAGGAGAGGCTTTTGCCATTTCCGATGCGCGCGCATTGGAGGAAAAACAGACATGAACCTGAAACAGTTGTCGCAACTGCTGGGGATTTCTCAGACAACCGTCAGCAGAGCGCTCAACGGATATCCCGAGGTGAGCGCAGAGACGCGCCGCCGCGTCATGGAAGCCGCCGAAAAGACCGGATATCGCCCGAATGCCGCGGCGCAACGGTTGGCGACTGGCAAGGTCGGCTCCATCGGACTGGTCATGCCGGTTGGCGAGCACCACCGCTCGGATGTGCATTTCGGCGAATTCCTGAGCGGTCTAGGCGAAGAAGCGGCTCGCAGCGGATTTCACCTCGTCATCACGCCCACGGAGCCGGAAAAGGAACGGGAAGCCCTGCGGGGGCTGGCGGCGAGCGGCAGCGTCGATGGCATCTACCTCGCCTATATGAAGAAGAACGACGCCCGCATCGCCATGATGCAATCGCTTTCCCTGCCCTTCCTCGTCCATGGCCGCTCCATCGGCGTGGAAGAGGATTATCCCTTTCTCGACGTGGACAATGAGGCCGCATTTCGCGATGCGACCCAGCTGCTGCTTCAGCTTGGCCACAAGCGGATCGGGCTTCTGAACGGGCCGGAGGGCTACGACTTCACCTTCCGCCGCTGTCTCGGGGTGGAAAAGGCGCTGACGGCAAATGGGCTGACATTGCGCCCGGAACACACAAGACACAGCAGCATGACCGACGAGGAGGGTTATCTCGGCATGGAAGCGCTGTTGTCACAGCCGGAACGACCAACCGCCATTGTATGCGCGAGTACCGCATTGGCACTCGGCGTGATCCGCTCGCTCAACCAGCGCGGCTTGAAACCGGGCAAGGATATTTCGCTGATTGCCCATGACGATGTGTTGCCGCTGTTGAAGCCCGACAATTTCTCGGTGCCGCTCACCACCACCCGTTCATCCTTGCGGGCGGCGGGGGTGCGTGTCGGGCAGCGCCTGATCAACCGGATCAAGCTTAACCAGACCGAACCTCATCAGGAACTCTGGAAGGCGGAACTTGTCGTCCGCGCCTCCACAGGACCGGCTCCGAAAGAGTAACTACCGATTTCAGAACTTCGGTGCGGTCTTTCCAAGCGCGCGATAGGCGGCGATGACGGTGTTGGCCATCAGCATGGCAATCGTCATCGGGCCTACGCCGCCCGGAACGGGGGTAATGGCAGCAGCGACTGCGCTTGCCTCATCATAGGCGACGTCACCGACCAGCTTCGATTTGCCTTCACCCTTTTCCGGAGCGGGAATGCGGTTGATGCCGACATCGATGACGGTCGCGCCGGGCTTTACCCAATCGCCCTTCACCATTGCCGCGCGACCCACCGCCGCCACGAGAATATCGGCCGTCTTGCAAACGGTGGCGAGATCCTTGGTGCGCGAATGCGCCATCGTCACCGTGGCGTTGGCGTTCAGGAGAAGCTGGCCCATCGGCTTGCCGAAGAGGTTGGAGCGGCCGATGACCACGGCGTTCAGGCCGGAAAGATCTTCGCCGTGAATGCTGCGCACCAGAAGCATGGCGCCGGCTGGCGTGCAGGAGATGAGGCCGGTTGCGAGATCGCCGGTCGCCAGCTTGCCGGCGTTCAGCACGCTCAGGCCATCCACATCCTTCTCGGGCAGGATCGACTGGATGATCTCATCGGAATTGAAGTGTTTCGGCAAAGGAAGCTGTACCAGAATGCCGTGGATGGAGGCATCGGCGTTCAGTTCGCCGACCAACTTCAGAAGCTGATCTTGAGTTGTTTCTTCCGGCAGCGTGTGCTGAACGGAATTGAAACCGCATTGCTTGGCTGTCTTGCTTTTGGAATTCACGTAAGCGTGGCTGGCCGGATCGTTGCCGACGATGACAACCGCGAGACCGGGCTTCACACCCTGTTCCGCCTCAAGCGTTTCTGCCGATTTGCGGACCGCCTCCGTTACCGAAGCCGCCTTTGCCTTTCCGTCAATCACAACTGCCATGCGTCCTGCTCCTGCTGGATTACGTTGGCCCCGTATGGTGCCGACTTTGCAGGAATGCAAGCAAAAATGCAGCTTCGTCAGGCAGTTTTGCGGTAGTCGTCGCGATGCTCGGCGTAATCGGCGAGGCGCTCCCTCAAGAGCGCCAACTCGCGTCTCAATTCCGCCAATTCCTCGGCTTCGGCCTGCTCATGGTCGAAATGCCCGGCAAGGGCTTCACTGAGCAAGGGCGGCAGCTCCGGTGTCGTCTGGGGGGTATTCCTGACGGTGCGGTTGCCCATCAGAACCTGCCGCACACGCTCGTCCAGCGGAATGTCATCGGTATCGAATCCGCTATCGTTCGCCGCCCCGGCGTAATAGTCCGCGAACTCAGCCTCCGGCTCGAATTCGCTATCCGCGGCCAGTTCTTCAAGATCATGAAACACATCCGGCTGGATCGGCTCGAACTCGGGAAACTGCCCCGATTGCTCAGGCGCTTTTTCGGAGGGCAGAACGTGCGCATCATCAAAGACGAGTGCCTCCTCCTCGTCATGGCGACGGTAGCTCAGGAGATACAGGCTGCCCAGCAGGCCGAGCAACGCGCCACCGCCTGCCAGCATCGCGGCTTGTGTGAGGTCGCGCGACAATTCGCCCGGTCCGGCCTTCCTGGTGAGGCGGGTCTCAACGGCGGTTGTGGTGGATGAGGACGTGTCCCGACGCTCGCTCGCCTCAAGATAGGCATTTCGCGCCGTTTCCAGTTCACCCTGCAATCTGGAGAATTCACCGGGCGTGACACCAAGGCTGCTCAGGCGGTCGAGATGTTTCGTTCGTTCGGCGTTCGCGGTTGCAACTTCTTGTGCGACGCGCTTGTCATCAGCGCGCAAGCCATCGACCAGCTGACGCAATGCGGGAGCGACAAGCGCCTGCACGGCATCTACGGCATTCTGGGCGGCGATGCGGCGGGGATGTTTCGGGCCGTAATCGATCGAGACTCCTGAAAGCGCCATGCTGGCACTTGCATGTCTTTGCCTGATGTCCTCAAGCACAGAGAAAGCAGCGCCTGACGGCAGGGGCTTTGACAATACGTCATTCGGCTTGAGGCCGGTGGCCACCGCCAGATCCGTCTGAAGCGACTGCTGCTGCTGGGTCGTCCCCGCAAGGCTGTCATTGAGATCGCGCAATTGCTGCTCGAGTTGCTGCACTTCCGCCAGGACGGTCTCGCCGTGGCGCATCTGGAAACCGTTCAAGGCGGCTTCCGCCTCGTCCAACCGGGTGCGCGCCCGCTCCGTCTCGCGCATGGCGGGCGTCATGGTGCCGGCCTTGCCATCCGCCATGACACGCATCGAAAGATAATCCGTAAGCCGCATCGCTGTTTCCGGCGTCGCTGCCTTCGAGGTTACGATCAGCGTGTTTTCATCTGGCGTCAGTTCCAGACGTATCGCCTCGCCCACAGCACCGTTCAATGCTTCACGTGGGGAAAGCGAACGGGCATCCGCCCCGGTCAAAAGGTCGAAAAGCAGGCCAAGTTCGCCCTGATTGCGAACGCCGACCATGTCGGCGGGCTTCAATTTGAGGTCGCCCGTTATACGGTCCAGACCGGAAGGAGAAAGCAGGGTGCGGCGGGCCATGGCAAGAAAGCGTGCCGCATCGGGTGCATCGTAGCCAGTCTGGGTAACCTCGACATGCGCCTGCGAAACATATCCGCGAAAACCGGAATCGATGAGCAGCAGCGGAAGTGCAGCCCCCACAACGGTGGCAGCGGCTACGCAACCGGCTGTCAGAAGCCGCAGACAATGTTTGCGAAATTGCGGCGCAGGCACGGCAACACCATCCTCATCAGGGCGCGTCGCCATCATATCGGGACTGTGATCAACCATCTGAAGCCGTCTGCCACGCTCGGCGCCGCCCGCAACAGGCGGCTTTCAAAACCTTACGGGAGGTTAAAGGATCATGGCAAACAAATGGTTAACGCGGGCCTTGCCGACCCGCCTCAGCCCTTGCCGAGCGCGATGTGCCAGGGCTCAGCGCAAAGGCTGTAAAGCCAGCTCATATGCAGCTTGCGAAAGATCTCGGGCATGCCAGCCACTTCGGACGCCAGCACCTTGAACAGGGGACCGACCGCGATGGCGAGACGCGCATCATCGCGATTGATGCTGCGATGCAGCCATTTCTCCTGGTTTTCCGCAAGCATGCCCGCCAGCACGACATCCACCTTCACGCCCAAAGTATCCCGGTTCAGCATCACGAAATCATGCCACGGCGCATGTGCGCGCAGCTTGGCGAGGACCTCTCCGACTTGTGCTGCGTCATCCCCCGCAACGCCGATACGTTTCGGCACCGCCATATAGGTCAGAAGTGCCATGACGAAGGCAACGCCATCGATGGTCTCGGGCAGAGGCTTGCCGTGTTCGGCGCGTGCGGCGGCATTCATACCCCTGCCCTGCGGCAGAAGCAGACAGCTTTCCAGAATCTGCCTGTAAGCAATGTCCTTGAGGGACAGTCTGGCATTCTGGATGGTAAGAAATGAGAGCATCGTGTGGCCATCACAAGCCGAAGCCTGGCCGCTGACCATTTCCAGCGCCCCGTTCCAGTCCAGATCACAGACGCGCAGTCCGTGAATATTCCGTTGCGATCCCGTCCGCGCAAAATCTGCCGCGAAATTCATGCCAGCCCCCGAATGCCAAATTCACCGCCGCCAATCCGGCGCATGGTTTGCGGGACGGCAGCTCATGGGTCTGTTTATACAGGTGCTGGTTGAATTTACCCTGAAGGCAACCGATCGAATATTCCGGAAAATAGAAAGGGGCGATTAACCAGACCGGTGGCCTGCACCGCGCCGCCGTTAGTGGCTTGGGGCCGCTTCTTTTCCGGTGTCGACTTTCTCGCCTTCGACAAGCTTGACCGAACGGGGCGAGCCGTTGCCCTTTTGCTCGCGAATATCGGCCTTCGACAGATAATCGAGCTGCTCGATCAGGACGTCCCCGACCACCTCGTCGCCGAGTTTCTTGTTCAGCCCCTCTCGGATGCGCTGCTTGAAGACATCAGGGTCAAAGGTGGAGATATTGGCGATGTTGACCATGGAAGAACCCGCCAGAAGCGTGAAGAGTTCGTCGGTCATCAATTGCGTTGCGGGCAGTTCGATCTTCGCCATCTTGTCCTTGTCGACACGCAAGGAAATGCGGCTGAGGAAATAACCGTTCACACCACCGTCATTGATGACGGGGATGGTGATGCTTTCGCCTTTGACCAGTTGCAGACTTGCCTTTTTCGCCCCCGCCTCATCTCCCGACGAGGGGGCCGTCGCCATCTGGACGGAGAAATACACCGCGCCGAGCGTGACGGCGCAAACCCAGACGCCGGTGAGAAGAAGCTTCAACATCAGGAGGCTGCGCCGTACATGAACTGTTCCTGGGAATAGGTGCCGTCCGTATCGGCTTCCTGGATCGCGGTCTTGAGAAGATCCGCAACAGCGCGAACCGCATTCAGATGCGCCTCGACGCGGCTGGCATTGGTCGCGAGCTTGGACTTGATGCCCTGCACCTGATCGAGATGTCCGGCGGCGATTTCCTCATGGGGCGTATCGCGGAACAACATCGTCAACTCATAGAGGCAACGGCTTTTATGGGCATTGGAGACTTTGAAATCGAACTGGGGGTCCTTACCGATATTGTCATTCTCATTGTCGATGATCATTTCAAGACGGCCGAGAACGGATTTGATGCGGTGGTCGTTCGACATAAGGTCCATGCTTGTCTCCTCGTTATGATTTATCATGCTCAAGCCTCGTCCGTTTTATCATTGGAAACGCCGAGGACCTGCCTTTCGAACTCCGCCACCATCCGAATTGCAGCATTATGGTCTTTGTCATTCATGGATACGTCGGTAATGCCTTTGCTCTCGGCTTTCCGCAACGCATCCTTGTAGGCCTGTTCTGCAATGCCAACGCCGCCATTTCTGGAGATCGTGTCGGCAAACTGTTCCGCCATCATGCTTTTCCAGATCTCGCCGGCGTTGCCCTTGCCGTAGACCTCCTCGCTGTCTTTCGGCAGCATGTTGGCAACGAAGGTCTGAAGCACGGAAGCCTCATACTTGCGATATGTTTCCGGAACTTCGGTACGGGCAGAGCGGATGTTGGTATTGCCGAGACCTGCCTTCGAGGTGGCGCTGTCAAGCATATCAATGGCAGCGCCAAAGCCCTTGCCCGAATCGGCAAGGCTCGTCGCAGCGAAAGCCGCCTTGTTCGCCTTCAATTTTTCCTGGGCGACCTGCACTTCCTGAGGGTCCGCAGCGCGAACCACATCCATCACCAGATCGCTTATAACCGATATCGCCACGTCCAGAACTCCCGAGCTGACGAACGGGCGGCATTAAAACCGGGGCGTTCGCTCAATCAAGAAACACCGCTGAATACGTCTCTCTGGACGCCCAACGATGCAACAACGGGACAGACTATGGATCGCCAACCTTGCTGGAGGCTGGTGTCCGGGATGCGTTCGTGATTTCTAACAGATCATAGATTGCATTGTCGTCGGCCTCCCGATCCTCGAGATCGCGCGCGAGATGCATCCTGTCCTCCAGCCGGTCGGCCTTGGTCTTTTCCTTGAGCACCTTGTTTTCCTGCAATTGCTGCACGCCGGAGAGCTGACGGTCCTTGACGACAAGGCGGCCGTAACGATCCGAATAGTGCCTGGAGAACGTCTGGTGGACCGGCTCCATGGAACTCATCGCTTCAAGCACGTTCTCCATGGATTGCGCCACTTCGGCACGCACGCGGGTGGTGTCGGCCAGTTCCACCTCGGCCATTTTCTCCATGTGGCGCTGGACCGTTACCAGGCGCTTGAGTTTGGCCGAACGCTTGTCCGAAGCCATGGCGTTTTCTCCAGATCAGAAGCCGATGAAGACCGGGCCGAAACCATCCACGAATTGCCGGATGAGGGCCGCGATCGACAGGTAAAGCATGAAAATACCGCCCGCGAGAACGAAAGGCGTCGATATGAAGTAGACCGGTATCTGCGGCGCCAGCTTGTTGATGAGGCCGACCGCAACGTTGAACATCAGACCGTAAATTACAAAGGGGCTGGCAAGCCGCAGCATGATGGAAAAGGAGGCGCGCAGCGTATCTGTCAGGGTTATCAGCATCTTCTGGCCGCTGATGAGCGCGCCGACCGGTGTCGTGGCGTAGGAATCGACCAGCGCCCGCAGGACGATATGGTGGAAATCCAGGATGAACAGCACCATGAGCCCACCGAAGGTGATGAAGTTCGATATCTGGTTTTCCTGCACGTCTTCAACGGCATCCGCTCCGCCGGGAGCGCTAAGCCCGATGGATGCGCCGATGAGCGCGCCCGTGAACTGGAAGCCGAGCGTGTAAAACCGCGCGATCAGCCCGTACATTGCGCCAATGACGATCTCGGTGAAGATGAGGCCGACAACGGCGCCCTGGCTTGCGCCGGAGACTTTCGGATAGATCGTATCCCACAGTACCGGCAGAAGCGCCATGGACACCGCAACGCACAGGAGAATGCGTATCTGCGGCGAGATGCGCGAACTGGAAAAGCCCGGCATGGTCATGAAGCAGGCGCCGATACGGCAAATTGCAAGGAACAATGCGATAATTGTCCCTTGCGGGTCGGTTATCATGAAATGGCGCCCAGAATCTTGATCTCCAGCCCCTTGGCCAGTTCCACATGCGAGAGAACCGGCAGGGTCGCAAAGAGTCGTTCGATGATCATGCGCACATAGGACCGTGTTTCCGGCGACGTGACAAGGACAAAGGGTAGTCCGCGATCCATGAATTCACGGATAACTTTCGATGCCTGCTCGGAAAATTCCTCGAGATGGCGGGGATCGATATCGAATTCGACGATTTCGCCCTTTTGATCGCGCTTGAGCGCCTGATGGAAGACCATGTCCCATTTGTTGCCGAGGCGAAGCACACGCAATACGCCATTGTCGGCAAGATCGCCGCAGAGCTGCTGCGACATGCGCACCCGTACATGTTCGACGATCTGCTCGGTCTTGCGCACATGCGGGGCAAGTTCGGCGACCGCTTCCAGAATGAGATGCAGGTTGCGGATCGACACACGCTCGGCGAGCAGCAGTTTCAGCACGGCCTGCAGGCCGGAATAGGACATGTGCGACGAGCAGATTTCGTCGGCAAGCTTCTTGTATTCCGGGTCCAGCCTGTCGATGAGGATCTTGACGTCCTTGTAGGACAGCAATTGCGGCAGATTGTTGCGAATGACTTCGCTCAGATGCGTCAGCACCACAGAGACATTGTCGATCGGGTGAAAACCTTCGCGCTTCAAATCCTCGGTGAATGTCTCGAGAATGGAAACGGCCGGCATGCCGAAGGCGGGTTCGCGGATTTCGTCGCCCGGAATGCTCGGCTTGCGCCCTGCCCCCGTCACGACAAGAACATCGCCAACGCGCAGATTGCTCGACGCGATCGTCGTGCCATGGACACGGATCTGGTAGGCCTTTTCCGGGATCATGATGTCGTCGGAGACCTTGATCTCCGGCACCACGAAGCCGTATTGGGTCGCGAATTTCTTGCGCATCTTGCCGACACGGAAAGCCAGTTCCTGATGCGCACCGAGGAGGCGGGTCGAAACCTGCTTGCCGAGGGCAAGTTCAATTTCGGACGTCTTGAGGACCTGCTTGACGGAGTCCTTTTCCGCTTCGTTGGTCTGGAGAACCTTGTCCTCCTCTTCCTGACGGCGCTGCGCGCTTTCCGCTTCGACCTGGCGCGGAATATACCAGCTGCCGAAGGCCATGATGCCGCCCAAAAGCGTGAAGGGCAGGAAGGGCAATCCAGGCATGACGGCAAGAAGCCCCATCAGCATGGCTGCGACCATCAAGGCACGCGGATATCCGCTCAGCTGATTGATGACGGCCTGATCCGTCGATCCCGAGGTGCCGCCGCGCGACACCAGAAGGCCAGCCGCCAGCGACACGATAAGGGCCGGGATCTGCGAAACGATACCGTCGCCGACCGAAAGCTTCACGAAAACATCGGCAGCCTCGCCGATCGGCATGCCGTGGCGGAAGTAACCGATGATGATGCCGCCGAAAATATTGATCGCGGTGATGATCAGGCCGGCGATCGCATCGCCGCGTACGAATTTGGAAGCACCGTCCATCGAACCGAAGAACGAGCTTTCCTCTTCCAGCTCGCGGCGGCGGCGTTGCGCTTCCTTTTCATCGATGATGCCGGCGGACAAATCGGCATCGATCGACATCTGCTTGCCGGGAATGGCATCCAGCGTGAAGCGCGCGCCGACTTCGGCGATACGGGTGGCACCCTTGGTGATAACGATGAAGTTGACGGTGATCAGGATCAGAAAGACGATCAGACCGATCACGAAGTCGCCGGACATGACGAGGCTGGAGAAGCCCGCAATCACGCCGCCCGCCGCCGTCGGCCCCTCGTTGCCGTGCGAAAGGATGACACGCGTCGTCGCGATGTTCAGCGACAGGCGAATCATGGTCGCGATCAGCAGCACGGTTGGAAAAGACGAGAAATCCAGCGGACGCTGGATCCAGAGCGCCACCATGAGGATGAGGACCGAAAGTGCTATGGAAAAGGCCAGACCGACATCCACCAGAACGACCGGAATGGGCAGGAACAGCACGCAGAGGATCGACACGATGCCCAATGCGAAACCGACATCCCGCATGCTCGGGCTTACCTTGGGCAAGGAAATGACTGGTGGTTGCGCCATAAAATCGTCCTGTCTCTTCATGAGAAGGGCGACGGAAAAGCCGCCGCACGGTTCCGCGGCACCGGTTTTCTAAAATCGCTGACGCAATTCAGCCCGATGCTTCAGCCTATCCCTAGTCGCTGAAGCTTGCGCGAGGATGGCATCCAGGCGGTACGGGCGTCAGAAGCCCGACTGAACCCGCGAAAAGACGAGATTGGAAAAAAGGGCGATCTGCGCGCCCACAAACGGGGCGGCAACGCCGAGAACGATCATGATCGTTACGATTTTAGGGACAAAGGTCAGCGTCATTTCCTGAACCTGGGTCAGGGCCTGGATGAAGGCGATGGCGACACCAACGATCATGGCCGCGAGAACGGCGGGACCGGCCGCGACGAGAACCGTCCAGACTGCCGCCTGCATGATATCAAGCGCATCGGCCTCGTTCATCGTCGCATCCTTTATTCCGGAAAGGCGGCATCATGCCGCCTCTTTAATGTCAGGAACCTGCCGGCACGTCCGAATCGGTGCCGCTATCAGGTGTAGTCGCGATCGGACCGTTCGAGAAGGTCACACCGGCCTGCAGCAGCACTTTGTCACCAGCTTCTGTGATGGCGACGACGCCGTCCGAATAGACTTCGACTTCCTTTACCACGCCGGTGACCTTGTCGTCGGCGCTCTTGACCGTTTTGCCAACCAGGTCGGAAGCGCGCGTCAGGGCTTCGGCCTGCAGCATGCTCTTCAGATGGGTGTTGGTCTTGATCGTCTGCTCGACCTGCGAGAAGCTCGCAAGCTGCGACATCTGCTGGCCGGCATCCATCGGGCTGGTCGGATCCTGGTTTTTCATCTGGGCGATGAGAAGCTTCAGGAAGCTGTCGTAGTTAAGCGAGGCCGCGCTTTTGTCGTTGCTGCTCGCCCCGGCATTTGCCCAGGGGTTAGAGGCTGCCGACGTGACTGCATCTACCGCCATGGTGCGATCTCCTTGCGAATCTGCTCGATCGTTGCGGGGGTCATTTCCTGATTGTTGAGGATCTTTTCCTCGGTCGGGTACAGGCCACGAATGGCCTTCAGCGCTTCGAAAGCCTTACCCGAGGCAACCAGACCGTCGATACGCTTGAGTTCGGCCAGAATCTCCTCATGCTGGAAGCAATTCAGCAGCATGCTCACGGATTTACGGAACAGGTTCGTCGACTGTTCGCGTCCTTCCGGATTGATGAGGATCATCTGGGCGATGAAATAAAGCTGTCTGAGCGGCGTCGTCGCCTGCTCCGGCTGCAGGACGTGGTTTTCAAGCAGGAACGTGACATCGTTCAGGAATTCGAGGGCCACCTTGCGATCCACCCGCAAAACCGCGCCGTTGATGAAAATCTTTTCGCCCGATTTCAGCGAGATTCGAAGTGTACTTTTCATTTCAGTCCATCCCTGATGATGGTTGTCACGTCAATTATACCCTGGAAATTCGTCGACTGACGTTTCCGGATCAGTTCGCACTCTTTCAAAATCCAGATCGCGATCGAAATCAGATTTGCCCTGAGTTCCATGGCCAGCTGGTTTTCGGGCTGCTTGAGGTCCTCAATGAAGCGGATCCAGACCCGTCGAGTGTAAAAAAGCGCTTCGATCGTGTGGCGCTGGGAAGAGGAATCCTTTGCCTCCACCAGTAGATCGATCGATTTTGTCAACGCCTGCCGCTCGCGATCCTTCGCGTCTGCGACACCATCCTCCATGATTTCGGCGTAGGAAAACTGGTACATTCATGTATCCTTTATCTGCCGCCACCCCTGTTCATCAGAGGTAGTTTACCAGACTCATTTTTTGCAGACGCGACGTAAGGCTGTAGGCAATTTCAATCTGCTGCTGGAGCAGATCCAGGCGTGTCTTCACCTCGTAGGTATCGATCCCCTCGATATCCAGCAGATGAGTCTCGATGATCTTTTTCTGGGCGGCGAGCGAGTCGTTCGCTTTCGAAACACGGCTTTCGGAAAGGCCGAGCTGGCTCTGCTGCTGGTTCAAACCACTAATGACCGTGCCTATATTAGTCACCGACCTGGTCGCCACCAGTTCGCGAACATCGCTTGGGACCTTGTCATCAAGGAACGTCATCGCCGTCATTGCTGTCATCGCGAAATAACGCATGCCCTGCGAGTTGCTGTTGGTCGATGTCTCGACCACCTCGTTCTGGCTGATGCGGCTCGTCATGTTCGTGTCGCTCGCCTTCGACCCATAGGTCGTCCAGAAATCGTAATTCTGGCCGGCCGTCAGATCGCTGTGCGGTGGGTTCGTAACCGGCGTAGTACCGTTGAACACGCCTTCGATACGGGTCATGAATGCCGCGGCCTGATCCTTGGACAGGTCGGCAATGTTACCGACCGCAGGTGTCTGTGCGGCCATGAACGCGTTCAGCTCAACCTCATAGGCTGCCTTCAGCGTCGATCCTTCGGCAAAGTAGTCATCGATAGGCTTCACATCCGTATTGATGCCGGAAAACAGAAATTCGCCACTGACTGCCGTATTGGCAAAACCGGTGAAAGTGTTGAACGCATTCGAAATGGTTTTGGCGACCGTTGCCAGCGTTGGTGCTGCGCTGCTGGTATTCGGAACAAGAACCTTCTGAATTTCCTGGGCGGCCTTTGCCATGCCATCAAGTGCCGCCTGAGAGGACTTGAGGCGCTGCGTGGCGATGGAATTGACGCTGACGAGCGAAGAGAGACGATCGACATCGCGATTAAGGTCAAGACTGCGGGCCGTGTTGGCACCCAGCGTCACGCCCAGGTCCGCATGTTTGCCCGTGGTCAGCTCGGTATTGAGGTTCGTCATCTCAAGCTGGGCCTTGAGGATGGTGCTGCGCATGCTGTTCTGCATCGCCAGCGATGAAATGAAGGACGTTTTCATCTATTACCTCACCATATCCATCAGCGACTTGAGCATGTCGTCGATGGTGGTCACCAGCTTCGTGGCGGCCTTGTAGGATTGCTCGATATCCATGAGCAGCGAAAGCTCCTCATCCAGGCTGACGGCAGTATTGTTCGAATAGGAGGTGGCGGAGCGCTCATAGAGCGCGCTTTTCGCTTCGTTTGCCGAAGTTGCGCCGGATCGTTCCTGTTCGAGCCACCCCACCGAGTTGGTGCCGTATTTCAGGATGCTTGTATTCGTATCGATACGTGTCGACGCGGCAAAATTCATGGGCGCGTCAAAAGCAGTGACATAGCTGTCGATCAGTGCGGAAAACCCGGTTCCGCCTGAAGTTGTGCTGTTGATTACATAAGCGGTACCGTTGATACCGCCGTCGCGCAACAATTCCGGGTTTCCACCTTTGGAAATAATTAACGCAGGGTTGACGGTAATGCTCGCAGCGAGCCCGGGAGAGACAACACCGCTTGCCGGAATGGTTGTGGCCGCAGGGGAGCCGTAGGTGAAGAGGCCTGGCATCTTCGGCAGCGTGCTGGTGGGGCTGGCCGGCTTTTCCGCAAACATGGTGATGAGGCCGCGCGCAATTTCGTCGAGCTGGCTCTGCATGGTTGGCGCCAGGTCGTCACGAACCTGCATCAGACCCTGAAGCGAACCTTCCGCTGTCGTGTTGCTGCCGCTGCTCGCCTTGATCGCGACGCCATCAACGTAGATCGCGTTGCCCGTGACCGTCGCGTCGTAGCCCGGCTGCGCCTTGAAAGTAACCTTGCGCGGCACGACTTCGAACAGGGTCGCGCCATCCGCCGTGTAGAGCGCCACGTCGTTGTTTTCACGATTGACGACGTTGATCCCGATGATGGACGAAATGTCCTTCAGCAGCGTCTCGCGCTGGTCGAGAGCATCACTTGGATTGCCGCCGATCGCGGTCTGCGCCTTGACCTCGTTGTTGGCTTCCTCGAATTTCGCGAGCAGGCCGTTCAGCTTGTCGACCTGAAGGGACATTTCCTTGTCGGCACGCAGGCGCATCGCCTGCAACTCGGACGAAGCCTTGTTCAGGGAATTGGCGACGTCCACGGCTGATGTAACCGCAGTCGCAGCAAGCGCGGAATCGCTCGGCTTTGAGGCGTAACCGTCAAGGCTCTTCAGCAGTTCCTTCATATAGGTGGCAGGCGAACTCTCGTAATCGTTGCCGCCGAAAAGGCTTTTCATCTCCTCGAGCCCGGTCAGAACGGTTTTCTGGCCGGAAGCGAGGGATGCACTGGAGATCGTCTGCCTCAGGAGGCTCTCATTCTGGGCACGGCCGTTGGCGACAATACTTGCACCTGACATGGTCGTGCCGAGAATGGCGGTTCGCTTGACGTAGTTCGCATTACCCACATTGGCAATGTTTTTCGAAGTAACGTCCGTCTGCTTACCTGTATTGTTGAAGATCGACTGCGCAGTATTCATTGCTGACGTGAGCGACATTCATTTGTCCTCGTGAGAATTACTATCTCTTCAGATTGATCAGGACATCCATCAAATCCGACCCGGTCTGGAAGACTTTCGAATTCGCTGTATAGATACGCTGGGATTCAATCATATCGGTGAGTTCGCTGGCGATATCGACGTTCGAGCCCTCAAGCGCACCCTTCTGGATGTAACCGAAGCTGCCCGTCTGCGGGAAACCGATGGTGACGACGCCCGACTCGTTGCTCGGCAGATAAACGTTGCCGTTCTGAGGGGAGAGGTTGTCGACGCTCGGCACCGTGGCAACCGCCAGCTGGTAGATGTTGCGGCGGCCACCATCCTGATAGACTGCAGTCACTACGCCGTCCTTGCCGATTTCCACGTCCTTGATCTGGCTCGGGCCGTTACCGTTCAGGATCGCGGTGCCGGGCGTGAACTTCGTCGAGAACTGCGACATGTCGGACAGGTCGATACTTATTGCCTGCGGGACGCCGCTGACCGTGTCGTTGATGGTGATCGACTTTTGAGAGGTAGGTGTGAGCTTATTGGTCGCCGGGTCGAATGCCAGCGTGACTGATTCCTTGACAAGGTTCGCTGCTGGGGTCGCCGTGTAAGGGAAGCCGCCATTGGTCGACTGGTCCTGACGATACACTGCCACTTCCCAGGTATTGGCGCCGGTCTTGGTGTAATAGAAATCGTAGAGAACCTTCGCGCCACCGCTGTCGTACGCCGTCAACGATGTCTTGTTACCGATCGTCGATGTTGCAAGGTTGTCGCTCGGACGCGAGCCCGCCGCAACAGCGGCTTCATCGCGATTGAGGTTGGCCGGGAAGCTGCCCTGCGTGGAGGGCGATGCTGTCAGGCCGAAATTATTGACGTTGACGGCCTCAAGGCCGGTAAAGCCGTTGACGACGGCAGCTGGCGCATTTGCCCCGTAGGGGTAACCCATCAGCTGGAAGCCCGCTGCGTTTTCCAGGTAGCCTTCCGCATTCTTCACGAACGAGCCGGCACGTGTGAGATAAGGCGTGCCGCCACCATCCTGAACCACGAAGAAACCGTTGCCCTGAATGGCAAGATCGGTGCTCGACGTGGTGTAGGACAGGTTGCCCTGCTCTGAAATGCTGTAGCGAACGTTGGACTGCACGCCGCCGGAGGCATAGCTGCCCGACGAGGAGGGCAGAACGAGCGAGGAGAACGACGTCGATGCGCGCTTGTAGCCGGTGGTGCTTGCGTTAGCGATGTTGTCGCCAACGGTTCCCAGCTTGTTAGCCTGTGCATTCATGCCGGACACACCGGTTCGCATAGTGCCGAAAATACTCATTCAAAAACCCTCGTGGTCATCTTCAGGGAGAAGGTAAAGCGTTTGGCTTGCGTGAAGCTGTCTGAAATACCGCGTTTGAAAAAGACCACGCGGATGAATGAATATTATTGCCAATCAATGCTGTAACCGAGGAAACGCTTGGAATCGACCGGATCGTAGCCGAGCTTCTTGCGAAGCTTCTTGCGCAGCTTGCTGATGTGGCTTTCCACGACGTTCTCTTCGACGTCATCATCGAAGATGCCGTAGATGGCATTGAAAATCTGCGCCTTGGAAACGCGGCGTCCGCGATTGGCAATCAAATATTCAAGGATGCGGCGCTCGCGCCGCGGCAAGGCAAAGACCTCGCCACCGACTTCGGGATCACGACCGTCTGAGAAAACCCGGATCGGTCCCGCATCGGTGAAATTCGAGATAACCTGCAGGCGGCGACGGATCGCCGCCGCACGCGCAAGGATTTCACGGGGGTGAACCGGCTTGCGCACGACATCGTCGACGCCGCTGTCGAACAGCGCCAGAGTCGATTCCAGCGAGGGCTGGTCGCTGACCGCGATCACCGGTGCCGTCGTGCGATCCCTGATCGCCTTGGGCAAGGAGAAGCTCCGGTCGCCCTGACCGATCAGGAATGCCTCTACGGCCGCCAGATCGCTGTCCGCTGCCGTCGAGACCCATTCCCCGAATTCGACCGGATCGAAACCGGTCGAGGGGATGCCCTCACGCCCAAATAGAGAAGTATAGCCGTCTTTAACGAGCTCGCGCTCATCAACCACTACGATCATTCGTCCGCCTCCGAATCAGTGTGGTGTTTTCCAATGCGGCATTGGTACGAATCGGGGGATTCAGCGACAACTGTAGGAAATCATCGATAGTTATTAATAATTGATTAACCATTTTGTGCCGATTTGATCTATATATAGTGGTTGTTAACCATATACGGTACAAAATTTTTGTGTAAAAATTTCAAAAATCCGAAAAAATCGCTTGCGACGCCTTTTTTAGGGCTTTCTCTCGCCACATTTCAAATTGCGAGTCCTTGACCGCATCAAAACAATCGATGGTTGTTATCCGTCACAGAAATTTTTCGCGTTGGCGGTCCATTTTCCGTAGCCCGTCGCCACCAGATTGGCGATCACCCGGCAGACATATTTCTTTTGAGCCGGGTCGTTGTTGGGCCCGGCATGATAGCGGGCAACCGCCATGGTCCAGGTTTCGTGCCTGTTGTGGAGATTGCGCAGGAACATGGCGGCATATTCGACATTGCGGCGCGGATCGAACATTTCACGCGCGGATGTGAAGTTTTCGCCATGGAAATAGTGGTTTATCTGCATGCATCCCAGGTCGATCAGCTTGGCGCCGTTGCGCTTTGCCGTCTCGAAAGTGGTCAATGCCTCCTCGGTGGAGGAGGCAAATACCGGTTTTCCCTCAATATTCATGGCGTTGGGGTCAAGCCGACCCTTGCGACCGGTCTCGGTCAGGCCGACAGAATAGAGAATTCCCTCCGGCACGCCGTATTTGCGGGCGGCGGACTGAATTTCCCTTTCACAGACACCTGACGTTGCCGAAGCGGAGGCGTTTTCAGAGGTAAACGCCGTTGTCAGCAGAAGTGCGGGCAGAGCCAAGAGCGCCATCCATGCCTTCATTATGCACCCCCAAATTATCACCATTGCCCTGCCGTCCGCCGCGTGTGCCGGACTCGTCACGGTTGCGCCCTGCGGCGGCCTGTTGGCCCTGCTGCTGCGCCTGCTGATTTTGCTGATTGTTGGCTTGTGTGCCCGTTTGGTCACTCTTGTCAGAAGAAGCAATGCTGATCGTGATGTTATCGACCGTCAGACCCTGCGCCTTGAGGCCCTCGAGGATGCTCTTGCTGTCCTGCTGAAGCTTTTTGTAGGCGGCCACGTTCTCCACCGTCATGTGAACGGCAAGCTCATCACCGGCAAGACGCAACGACATCGTAACCGATCCCAGCTCGATCGGCGTCATGTGCAGCTTCAGCGTATGGACGACTTTGCCGGTGCTGCTCTGGGCCGCCTCATTGGACAGCGACGAGCCGGGCTGCATGGCGCTAACCCATTCAGAATCATTGGCGATGAGGCCAGTCAGAGCCGAGGCGTTGGATGATGGTGCCAGACCAATGAACCGCCGCGAATCGAGAACCGTAATCGTCTCGGTCGCCTTGCCACTGCTTTCCCGGGCATCGAACTCGACGCGGCCATCCCGCTGAACCGTACTCATATCGAGAGCGCGGGCCGTGCCGGAACGAGGAGATGCGAAGCGGAATGCCGAGGCGTCGCCTTCAGTGCCCGATCCGGATCCGGCTTCGTTTCCGGCAAGCTCGGTCCGTGCGTGCATGTCCTTCGCCAGAGGCTCAGCCTTACCCCTGACAGTTTCGACCTTTTCGGATTTGACATCGGCCTTGCCGGCAATCGCCTGCGCAATTTCCTCAAGGGGCGTCTTGGCTGTCACGATATCGCCGACATTGGCCGTGAGCGTCTGCAGCTCTGCCAGCTTCGGATCGGTTGCATCCGCCGCCGTCTGGCTCTCCTTGTCGGCGTCCTTGACCTTCTTGCCAGGTTTGCCGTTTTCAGGCGATGTGTGCGCCGTCTTAATCGCATTCTGAAGTTCCGCCAGCGCCTCGTGACCATGGCCTTCTCCGGAATGGTCCTTGACGATCACGTTCAGGAAGCTTGGGGGCCGCTTGACCGGCACATCCGTCTTTTCAGCATCGTCATCCGGTTGCGCATGCTGCTCCTCAGCCGATCCCGCTTCCTGCTGATAACGCGAATGCGGTGCCTGCGGCGGGCGCTCTTCCCTGACCGTCGCGAGGGTGTCGCCGAAACTTCCGCCTTTGGCGTCGTCCCTCACACTGGCGCTGCCAGCGCGCGGATCGTTATATGGCGCATTCACTATCGCGTTGATGGTTGCGTCGATCATGGTGCCCCCTCGCCTTTCTTCAAAAGGCTGTCGATTTCATCGAGCTTACTGCGGCCGCTCGTCACGAGTTGCCGGACGTTCTCGCCCTCATCCTCAGCCTTGTGGTTTTCAACTCTCCATATGCCCTTGGTCTCGGCACTGGCCGCCTCATTCGCGGGCGCGCCCGACCCGGCCCCCTGCCCTGCCGTGACACCGGGATCGGCGCCAGGCTGCGGGGAAGGCGGACGAACCACCTGGTCGGCGATTGCCCTTGCCGCGTCCCGCAGGGCCCTGTCGCGATCCGAAAGCTGGGCCTCGGGAATTTGCCCGATTGTTTCAATCGCGCTCACCACATCGGGCGTGCCGATATTGGAAAGGCTTTCATAGAGATTTGCCTGAACTTGCGGCTGGTCCGGCATATCCGGCGACAGCGCTTTCGCCTTCAACGCCGCCATGCGCGCCAGCGAATCCTTGCCGCTGATCGCCGCGAGACGGGACAGGCGCAGATAAGCTTCCTTCTGCCTCTCCGCGTCCATCATGGCGAATGTTTCCTCTATCGTGTCGTGCCCGATGGAATCGACACGTTTGACCACCAGTGAGACCAGAAGGTCCGCGAACTGGCTGGCATAGGGCGAATGCAGGAACCGCCGCGCGTAACGCTGTGCATATTCGACGCCACGCCCGGCATCGCCGTCTTCAACGGCGATAGCAAGCGAGCGGCGGAGTGCAGCCTCCTCCACGATGGTACCGGGCGCTTCGAGCCGGGCTATGTCATAGAAACCGAGGGCAGCCACCGGATCGCGGGGGATCGTCACATTGCCGCCGATCAGTGCAAGATAGGCGCCAATTCTCGTGCCGCGATACTCGGGCACCATGGCCGCGATGCTCTGGGCGACCAGCGTTCCCTTGCCGGACAGATATTTGCGCAGAATATCGGCGACGCGGCTGTCGAAATTGCCGTCCACATCCCGCGCGACGAGCAATTCGAGCGTGGCCGGATTGCCGCCGCTCATCGCGTAGACAAGCGCCGCATCGACATTGCGCGGATCCTTGAAGATCGCCGAAGGTGCGCTCTTCAGCCGCTCGTCGATCGTCTGGAGCAGAAACCGCTGCATTTCGGTTGCCGAATGGTCTCCCATGGTGACCGAATCCTGCACGAACTGCAGGGAGCGCAACATGGCATAGGGCATGAGGTTGTCTTGCGATTGCGCAAAAACCTTCGCCGGTTCGGCACCGAGACCACACAGTGTCGCCGCAAGAAAAACCCAACGTTTCGAGGATTTCGTCACACTCACCCCCGATCGGCCTCAAGCAGGATTTCGATACGGCGGTTCGCATTCGCCAGCGGGTCTGCCGGCACCTGCAATCTGCGGTCCGCGAAACCCGAAACCTGTTTCACCCGCTCTTCCGACAGGCCGCCGCGAACCAGCATGTAATAGGCGCTATGCGCGCGGTCCATGGAAAGCCGCCAATTGTCATTGGCCTCACCCTTGAACTGGCGTCCATCGGTATGGCCGCGGATCACCACGCTGCCGCCACGCTCCTGAAGCAACTTGCCGATCTTCTCCATGGCCAAAACCATTTCGCCGCGGGGCACAGCCGATCCGACATTGAACATCGGCGTTTCCGTCTGGTCGGAAATGGTCAACAGCAATCCGCCTTCGGCGGGCGTCACCACCAGACCTTCGGCGAGCTTGCCGCTGATGCCGGATATCTGCTTCTCGATCTCTTGGCGCAGCTCTTTAGCCTCTTCCTTCTGCGCAGCAGTACCTTGCTGCTGCTCCGGCTGAGGCTGCGTAAGTGCTGCCTGCTCTGCGGCACCCGGCCGCTGCTGCGGCACCACGGCGGCGACTTCCATGGCCTTGCCGTGATCTGCACCATCGGCTGGCTGCTGAGACGATTTAGCCGCAACCGCTTCATTATCCTTGGCAGCGTCCTGCTGCTTGTTCTCGGCAGATTGCTGCTGTTCGACCGGATTTTGCTGCTGGTCCGCACGTGTGATCTTCACCTGCTGGGTCCAGAAATCGGGATCGAAGGGATCGCGGTAAGCCTCACCGCCGCTCGCACCCGTCGCCGGGCCGGAATCGGCAGCACCACCTTCGCCCTTGGCGCTGACATTGGCCTGCTGCCCGACCTGCTGGGCAATTTCCGCCAGAACGGAATAGGGATTCTCGAAAAAGTCCGCTTCTGAGAAGTTCGACTGCTCCCCGGTCTGCGAGGTCAGGTCTTCACCTGTCGCAGCGGCCGAACCCTGGGTGACCTTTTCCGCCTTTATGTTGGACTGGTCTTTCTTCTCGACGCCCTCTTCCTTGTCCACGGGTTTTTCCAGTCCCTTGGACGAGGGTTTCTCATCGGACAGCTTTATCGGATTGAAATAGCTGGCGACCGAGGCCTTGGTTTCCTCGTTTGCGGCGTTGACCAGCCACATGACGAGGAAGAACGCCATCATGGCCGTCATGAAGTCGGCATAAGCGATCTTCCACGCGCCGCCATGGGCGCCATCGTGCCCGCCCTTGTGGCGTTTGACGATGATGATCTCGTTCTTGCCGTGGTGGTGATTTTCGCCTTCACTCATTTCATCACCTTGCGAAGACCGGACGCCCAGGCGGACATGCGCGTGACGAACACGCTTTCACCCAACTCAACGGAGAGATCGATATCTGCCGTCTCGGTAAATTTCATCGTCTCTTCTTCAAAGCCCGGCTGCGTCTTCAGCTGCTCAAACAAATCTTTCGGGCCTTTCACCACAAGGGTCACGGCCTCGCCATCCGGCATGGAAGCACGAACGACATCCGCAAGCGCCGAAACGGCCTTCAGCGACAGCTCTTCGGTCAGAACCGGGGCAAGGATATTGGCGGTCTGTTCGCTGAGATTGGTCGCGATCGCATCGATGCCTTCACGCAGCCTTAGCGACAGGAAAACGGCAATTTCTTCCAGATAGACGGAACGTAAGCCTTCGAGTTCTGCGGCATGAGCGGCAAGAAGCTCCTCGCGCTCGGCCTGCATTTTCTCCGTTATCTCGCGGGTCGCATCCTCGTGACCACGGGCATAGGCCGCCTGTTTTTCGCTTTCGACGTCGAGCGGCTCGAATTCATCGAAACCGGACGCAATATCGCCAAAACCGGAAATGCCGTCGACATCCGCCAACGGTTCGCCGAACGTCAGTCCCGCGGGCTGCGCGTCACCGAAATCCTTGAGATATCTTGCAATGGACGCGCTCATGCCCGCCCCCGGCAAAACAGGCCAAAGGGGCGAGACATGTTTCGTTGCCTGCGATCAAAGCCGTTTGGCGGCACCACCGTCATCCTTGCTACCCTGCCCGTCTCTTCAATTGTTTCCGGCCGGATCACGCCATGCGATCCACCCGATATTGCCCCGACGTTAGGTGTTCAAACTTGTGCGAGGATGAAGGCGGGCGCCGTTTTCAGAAACCTTGCAACCAACTCCCCCGAACCCGCCGGACCGACGCCGGGTTACTTGAAGAGCTGAAGGATGTTTTGCGCGTTGGCATTGGCGATCGAGAGCACCTGGATGCCGAGCTGCTGCTGTGTCTGCAGAGCCTTCAGCCTGGTCGATTCCTCGTTCATATCCGCATCCACGAGACGGCCGATACCCTTGTCGATCACGTCCATCAGGCTCGAGACGAAGTTTTCCTGCATGTTGATGCGGCTCTGTAGTGAGCCGAGGCTGGAGGCCGTACTGGTCATGGCTTCGAGCTGCTTGTCGACAAAACTCATCATCACATCGATGGCGTCGGAAGCGGTGTAGTTCGTGGTGCCACCAGAAAAACCGCTCATGGCTGCCGCCACGACATCGAGATTGTCGAGATCGAGCGTGGAGACGGAAAGACCGAGGGATCTGGCAACGGAGGTCGGCGCACCGGTCGTGTCATAGAACCAATCGTTGCTGCCTGTGTCCCGATAGGCCGCCGCGACGGTGGTGGTGCCGCTCGAAGGGTTGGTCGCCGTCACCTTGACCCAGGTATTCTCGGACAAACGAAGATAATTCACCGTTCCGTTGCTGTAGACGCTCGGGTCGGCATTCGTATCCGGCGTCGCCGCATTCAGCGTGCCGATTTCCGCGTCCGTCAATTTCTTGACGACGTAACCCGCATTGGTGGTCACGCCGGCTGTCGTCGATGTTTGGGTGATCTGTTGTTCCGTCTTCGCGACAAAAACGGCGCTCTTGTCGAGAATACCGAGTTTTCCGCCGCTGAGGTCGAAAAGCACGGCACTGCCGTCCAGCACATAGTCAACCGTGGTGACGCCGACATTGCCCGAACCGGTGCGCGTGAAGGACGCGACGACCTTTTTGGTGATGGGTTCTACAACCGGCGGCGTGCCACCATTGCTGATGCTGGCCTGCAGCCAGTTCTCGCCGGAGAAGGAGGCAGATTCCGACGTGCTCTTCAGCTGTTCCTGAAGCTGCTTGATTTCGTCCTGGATCTTGCCGCGGTCAGCCCCGACGCCATAGGCGGCGACAAGCTTTTCCTTGATTTTCTTGACGACCTCGATCGAGTTTGCAAGGGCGTCATAGGCCGTATCGACCTTGGCGGCGCCCAGTCCCAATGCATCCTGCACGGCCGAGAGCGCTGCATTGTCGGAGCGCATGGTTGTGGAGATAGACCAGTAGGCGGCATTGTCCGCCGCCGTTTCGACACGGTAGCCGGACGACACACGCGCCTGCGTCGTCTCGAGATTCTTGTCGATCATGCGCAAGGTTTGCAGCGCGGCCATCGCCGCCGCATTGGTCAAAATGCTGGTCATTGGGTCCACCCAATTGGTACTGTCAGGAAAAATCCGGCGCTGCGCCGAAAACGAGCAGAGGCATCATGCGCATCAGCGATGGTAAAAAGAGCCACCGCGACCTGCCGTTCGTTAACAAATCGTTAATTCGATAGGTACCAAACAACAACGCTGATTTGCAAGGCGTTCCTTGCCTTCACAGGCCGGTTTCGCATAAACCGACACGCTTCAGGCAAGGTCGGGTGAAAAAGTGCCCGAATGAAGCCATCGCGCCCGCGAATTCGGAAGGCGCAATGGATAATATATGAAAATGTCCGCTGGACTGGCTCAGGCAGCTTCGCCTTGGCGGGCCGACACGAATCGGGCAGCCGTCAGGCTCTGACGGAGAAATTCGGTGTTCTCGTCCGGATTTTCCGAAGGGTTCTGAAACGAAACATGATTGATCTCGACCGCAGCATGCTCGTTGGCCAGAATCAATTGCGCATAAACCGTCGCGCCGTGCGGTTTCAGTTCGAGATCGAGGACGATCTCCGGCGCCCCTTCCCATTCGAGCCTGTATTCGCCACCGGCTCCGAAATTGATCGTACCCGGATGATAATAAAGCTCCGCGGCCGACGAGACGAGGTCGGCAATGCTGCCGTAGCACTCGAATCTGAGCAATGAAATCAGGTCGGCCGGATCGAGCAGGCGCAGTTCGGTGGCGATCGGGTTGATCGCCTCTGCGACGATCATTTCCCGCTTTTCAGAATAGGCGGATTTTTTCATTGGTTTTATTGAACCCGTATTTTCGATGACTTCATGGCGTAAACCCGATGAACGAGCTCAGCTACAGCCTTGTAAAAAGCTGGTGGAATCACACTATCGATCGAGACTTGCGCAAACATGGAGCGTGCGAGCGGCGGATCTTCAAAAACGGGGATATTATTTTTCTCCGCAATCTCGCGGATTTTCAATGCGATAAGGTCCTGACCCTTGGCAACGACGACAGGCGCGTCGCCTTCTTCGCGAACGTAACGCAACGCCACTGCAAAGTGTGTCGGGTTGGCAATCACCAGTGTCGCGCGCGGCACATTGTCGATCATGCGGCGGCGGGCGCGGTCACGGGCGACCGAACGCTGACGGGCTTTGACCACCGGGTCGCCCTGCGATTGCTTGTACTCTTCCTTCACCTCATGCTTCGTCATTTTCAGCTGGCTGAACCAGTGGTGGCGCGTCCACAAAAGGTCTACGGCGGCAAGCAGCGCGGTCGAAAAGAGAATCACGACCATCATCTTTTTGGTGAGCTCGACAACCCTGACGAAAATGACCTGCGGGTCGGAGAACATCAGGTCGATGAGACTGTAGAAATCGCCGCGCAGAGACAGGAACATGATGATCGAAACGATCAAGATCTTGAACAGCGATTTGCCGAATTCCACAAATCCCTGCTTGCTGTAGATGCGGCCGAACCCCTTTGCGGGCGAGATGCGCGACCATTGCGGACGCACCCTCTCAAGCACGGGCGACGGCAGGTTCTGGAAAAACGAGGAGGCAAGGCCGAAGACGATGAACATGATCATGGCCGGCATGAGCAGATAGGCCATGGACGTGCCGAGGAAATAAAGCAGCGACAGGGCATCCGGCCTTGTGCTGAGGTTCCATTGTTCGGGCTGGCCGAACAGGTCCTTCAGCGTTACGCCGAGGCGACCGGCGCCGTCGGGCAAAAAGAAAACCAGATAGCAGTAAAAGGCGAGTGACGAAGCAAAGATCGGCACCTCGCGGGAAAAGGGAAGATTACCCTTTTCCGCCGCATCACGGAGTTTTTTCTCCGTTGGGTCTTCTGTTTTACTGTCCTTGTCCTGATCGTCTGCCAAGGCACGTTCCCGGGATAAAAAAAGGCCCGCCGATCGCGGCAGGCCGTCATTCCGAAACTAGCGCCCGAGACCGGCCATCGCAATGGCCGGCATTGCCTGTAAGGCGGGTTATCAACCGGCTTCCGCTCAGGCTGCTGCGGATTGTTCCTCTGTGGAGGCTTCCTTCAGCTGAATCTGACCGGAATTGGCCAGCCGGATCGCTTCCTGCGCCACGGCGCGGCGTGCAATCGCCACTTCGCGGGTGTTGATAGAAGCCTGCGGCACGGCGAGGTCCGATTCGATCATGCGGCGCTGGCGCGGGCTGATGCTGGACAGCACACATTCCTTGATTTCCATGGTTGCGCCACGCAGCGCCATGGTGAGAACGTCCGCCGAGACATCGTTGAGCAGCAGGACGCGGCTGCGCTGCGGCATGAACATGAGATCGTCGAAGAGGAAGATCTTCGGCTTGACCTTGTTGGCAGCTTCCTTGCTGAGCGTTTCGAGCGAGCTGAGCAGCGTATCGACCTGCGGCTTTTCCATTTCGTTCATCAGGTCGGCAACCTTCGTGGAACCGCCCGCATTGCGCTCTGCTTCGATCTCGTTGATGAGGTTGACCACACGCTTCTCGATGATCTGGGCAGCCGTGGGGCTGACTTCCTTCATGTTCACCGTGCGGTTCATGATATCGGCGCGCTGCTCTTCGGGAATGGTCAGAAGGACCTTGGCACCGAAGGACGAGGGCAGCATGGAGAGGATATACGCGATGGTCTGGGGATGCTCGCGCAGCAGGAATTTGCCGACGAATTCCGGCTCCGCTTCCTGCAGGCGATCCCAGATCGACGCTTCATAGGCCTGGAAGGCTGCACGACGGCCGAGAAGGCTGTCCACCTCCTCCGGTGTCAGGCCCTCTTCGAGAATGCTTTCGATCGCCTTGGCATTGTCCATCAGACCCGTTCCTTCCGTGAACAGGTCTTCGAACTCCGCCACGATCTGGGCGAGTTCGTCAGGGGGAATGACACGCAGCGTCTGGGCCGAGGAAATGATCATCTGCAATTCGTGCTGCGTGAAAAATTTCAGCAGCTTGCCGGCGACGCCCTTGCCCATGGCAAGAAGCACCGCGGCCGCCTTGTCGGCCTGAGACAACGGCTTCCCTGCCAGCGGGTTACCGAAATCCTCGAAGTCCATCATGGTCTTTCCTCTCCGTCCCCACAGGGATCAGGCTTTTCTCGTACTCATTACTTCAATCAATTTTACGCCGAAGCGCGTATCGTCGTCTTCAAGTACCGTTATTTCACCGCGCGCAATACGGCGGCCATTCACCATGATCTCGACCGGTTCACCGATCTTGCGGTCAAGCGCGATCGTTGCACCCTCTTCAAGGCTCATCAGACCCGAGACGAGCATGCGGCTGGTCCCAAGAACGATCTGGACATCGATCGGGATATCCATGATCAGGTCCATATTGTCGGACAGGCCACTGCCGAGCGGCGCCTTGATGCCCGCGACCTGTGGGGTGGCCGCGAAATCGTTCATCGCAAAATCGCCCACTCCGCCACCGAAGGCGGAAAGGTCGCTGTCGGCGGAAGCGTCGTCAACGCTCCCGAAATCCCCGAAGTCGCCAAAGTCGGACAGCGAACCTTCCGCATCCGTCTTGAGGACGCCACGCAGATCGCCGATAGCCTGGTCGAGCTCACCGCCGTCTTCAAGCGACGGCAGCGCCATATCATCGGTCACAGGTGTTTTCTTCGTAGCCATGCGCTGATTATTCCCTTTGAAACTTGCGTCAGCCTGCCCAGAACCCAAAAAAGGTGGACAGGTTTTAACCCATCAGATGTCGCAAGATCTCGTCGTCCGTGCTGACATTGTTCTTTACCCGAACCATGTAGCGGTCGCCGGACTTGCCGAATTCACAATTATAGAGCTTGGAGCCGTTGGCGCTGACCTCAACGCCGATGTCGTCCTGCTTCAGATCCTGAAACGGAATGACGTCGCCGGCCACCAGCCTGGAGATCGTCCGCAGGGTCAAGGTTTCGAGCTTGATGCGCGCCTCGAGCGTTACCTGCGATCTCTTCACCTGCTCAGAGATCAAATCCACCCATTCCGCCTGCTTCTTCAGCGCCTGGGCTGAAGCCTTGGGAGCGGCGATGGAGGTCTTGAGAAGGGGCCGCTGCGGCACGATCAGCGCGAATTCCGAAGAAACCTTGCCGATGGCGATCTTCATGCGGACTGTCACGCCGTAGAGGCCGGCGATCATCTCCTCGAAGGCGCTTTTTCCATTGGCCGTAAAGGGCGGGTCGATCGTCGCCTCGAAACCGCCCGGCGCGTTGACGCCCGACCGCAGGACACCCCCGATGCGCCCGAGAACCATGGCCGCCAGGTCGAGTTCGATGTGGGACAGGCTGCGCTCGTCCGGCTCGCCGATGGTGTCGGCGGCGGCGCCCAGCATGCGCTCCATGAGCGCGATGACGAAGCCGTTGCCGACCGCCATCATGAAATTGGGGCACCAGTTGCGCAGAGAACAATCCGCAACCGAGAAATTGCCGCCGATATTGGCGATGAGATCGGTCATCAGCCCCGATTCGGAGCCGATATATTCGACGTCTATCGCAATGCCGGTCTCGCTGTGAAAGATATCAGGCAGGAATTCGCTGTAGAGATGGCCGATATCGGAACCGACCTTCGCGATTGTCTTGCGGTCGGAAAGCCCGCCGGTAAGTTTCGCGAGCAGCGACGTGTCGATGACGGGTGCTCTTTGCTGTGCAGCTTTAGCCATGGTCATGCCGCCTTGTTTTCGCCGCCGGGGTTCATCATCTCCTGTTCGACGGCGTCGATGGACGGCCGCTCGTAGTTGGAGATGGTCTTGCGCCCGTATTCAAGCGCGACCTGCGGCACCGAGCCGTTCATGTAGGCGATCAGCGTCTGCTTGACGATGATGTAGAGGCGGTGCTGCTTGGTGCGGACGATCTTGACCTGCGAAGCGAGCGGGTTGCAGATCGAATAGGACAGGATGATGCCGAGCATGGTGCCCACCAGTGCGGCGCCGATGAGGCCGCCCAGCACTTCCGGTGATTCGTTGATCTTGCCCATGGCCTTGATGACGCCGAGAACCGCCGCGACGATACCGATGGCGGGGAAGGAATCGCCCATGGTGGTGATCGCGTGGTAAGGTTTCAGCTTGTCGTGCAGGATGGTCTCGATTTCCTCGTCCATCAGTGCTTCGATTTCGTGGCTGCGCGCGTTGCCGATGATGATGAGGCGGACGTAGTCGCAGATGAACGACGTCAGCTCCTTGTTCTTCAGCACCGAGGGTGCACTCTGGAAGATCGAGGATTCTTCCGGATTGTCGATATGCGCCTCGATCTCGTTGCGCGATTTCGTGCGCAGGTCGCGCATCAGCGAATAAAGTACGCCGAGTACGTCGAGATAGTTGCGCTCCTTCGGGACCGAGTGCTTGAAGGCCTCGCCGAGCGCCTTGCCCGAATCCTTCACGACCTTCATCGGGTTCGCCATGATGAAGCCGCCGAGGCCGGCACCGCCGATAATCAACAATTCGAACGGCTGAACCAGCACGTCCAGATGGCCGCCCATCGCCATGTAGCCGCCGATGATGCAGCCGAAGGTGATTATAAGTCCAATTACAATATTCATTGATCGACCACGCCCGAACAGTGTTCCATGCCGCCATCTCTAGAAAATGTGGCTTGCGTGAACCTGTCCGCGGAGCCTCTGTCCCTCGTCACTGCAGCCAGTTTCGCACAAGCAACATCCGGCATTATCCCGACAAAGGCGGACGTGCGCCTTGGTATCGGGATCAAACGAGAGCGGCGGTTCAGTGACTTCCACCTACACCAGCTACAGACTGATCAGTCAGGACATCGGCAAATCGCTTGAGCGTGTGTCGAAGCAACCCGACGTGGCGCGCGAAACCGAATATTACCGGTCGAAGATCGGCAGCGTGAAATCCGTCGACGACTTCATGGCCGATACCCGTCTTTACAATTATGCGCTGAAAGCTAACGGCCTCGAGGACATGGCCTATGCGAAAGCCTTCATCCGCAAGGTGCTGACCGAAGGCACGGCCGACAAGAACGCCTTCGCCAACAAGCTTTCCGACAGCCGCTATTCGGACCTTGCGAAATCGCTCGACTTTGCAAGTCTCGGTGCAGCTGCAACTGCGACCGAAGCGGCCCAGTCCGGCATCATCAGCAAATACACCCGCCAGACGCTGGAGCAGGAGGCGGGCGGCGACAATAACGGTGTCCGGCTTGCTCTTTACTTCGAGCGCAAGGCACCAACGATCAAATCGGGTCTCGATTTTCTAGCCGACGACGCGCTCGCGCAGGTGTTCCGCACCGCCTACAACCTGCCTGACGAAATTGCGGCAGGAAGCGTCGAAAAACAGGCCGCGCTCATCGAAAAATCCATCAATATCAAGGATCTGCAAAATCCTGAAAAGGTCGGCAAGCTGCTCGAGCGTTTCACCATCATGTGGGAGATGCAAAATCCCTCCACGACCTATGATCCTCTGGCCGTTTTCGGCTCCTCCAGCGGCTACGGCATTTCCCCGGACCTGCTGATCTCCATCAACTCCCTGAAACTCGGAGGCAAATGATATGCAATCCGGACTATACGTCGCCCTTTCCTCGCAGATTGCGCTGGAGCGTCGTCTCACCACCATTTCCGACAATATGGCGAATGCGAACACGGTGGGTTTCCGCGGTTCCGAAGTGAAATTCGACGAAATGGTCGCCAAGAACCACAATGACATGAATGCCAAGGTGGCGTTCGTATCGCAGGGTAACGACTATCTCTCCACCCGTCAGGGCGCCTTCGAACAGACTGGCAATAGTTTCGATTTCGCCATCAAGGGCGATGCCTGGTTCGCGATGGACACACCCGACGGCCAGATCCTGAGCCGCGACGGGCGTTTCACCATGCGCCCGGACGGCGCGCTCATCTCCTCAAGCGGTTATCCGGTTCTCGACGCCGGCGGCGGTCCCATCCAGCTCAATGCGAATGGTGGCCCGATCACCGTCAGTCTCGATGGCGCTATCAGGCAGAACGACAACATCGTCGCCACGCTCGGTATCTTCCAGGCGGATTTCTCGAAAGGCTTCCTGCGCCATCCCAATAGCGGCGTGAAGCCCGTGGCCCCGCCGACGCCGGTCGTCAACAATCACGAGGTCGGCGTCGTTCAGGGTTATCTCGAGCAGTCGAACGTCAACGGCATTTCCCAGATGACGCAGCTCATCCAGGTCAACCGGGCCTTCGAGAGCATTTCGTCGCTGATGCGCGATACCGAATCCACTTTCGGCGATGCCATCAAGACGCTTGGCGGCGCACGTTAAGGAACTGAGCGATGACAATGCCGGAATCCACGCTCACGGTCGAGGCGATTTCACCCAAGCTCGCCCAGCTCGCCAGCCTTGCCGGACACTATGCCGATCCGGAGTTTTCGGTGGCGCCGGGCGGCCATGTCCGCACCATCGCCGCCGGACACTACACGGTTTCCGGCCTGTCGCGGCATGTGAGGCTGGGCGAGTTCGTCGCCCATCGCAGCGCGACCGGTATCCATCTCGGCGAAGTTGTGCGCGTGGAACCCGATATCTGCTACGTCTGCCCCATCGAACCGGGCGAGCCGATTGGCATTCACGACACCGTCATCCGTAAGGGTGCCTTCCGCGTTGCGCCTGACGACAGCTGGTGCGGCCGCACCATCAATGCGCTTGGCGAACCCATCGATGGCAAGGGTCCGCTTGCATCAGGCACGGAGCGCCGTCCGATTTCCAGCAATGCACCGCCGTCGATGACGCGCAAGCGGGTGGAGACGCCTTTCAAGACGGGTGTCCGGGCAATCGATATTTTCTCGCCTCTCTGCCTTGGCCAGCGTCTCGGCATTTTTGCAGGGTCAGGCGTGGGCAAATCCACGCTCCTATCGATGCTTGCCAAGGCCGATGCCTTCGACAAGGTCGTCATCGGGCTTGTCGGCGAGCGCGGTCGCGAAGTGCGCGAGTTCATCGAGGATACGATGGGCGAGAATATGGGCAAGTCCGTCGCCGTTGTCGCGACCAGCGACGAAAGCCCGATGCTGCGCAAGATGGCGCCGCTTTCGGCCGTCACCATCGCCGAATATTTCCGTGACAGGGGCGACAACGTCCTTCTTATCATCGACAGCGTGACCCGTTTTGCCCATGCGATCCGCGAAGTGGCGGTCGCTTCGGGTGAACCGCCGGTGGCACGCGGCTATCCGGCCTCGGTCTTCACCGAATTGCCGCGCCTTCTGGAGCGGGCGGGACCCGGCGCCGAAGGCAGCGGTACCATCACCGCCATCGTCTCCATTCTGGTGGACGGCGACAACCACAACGATCCGATTGCCGATTCGACCCGCGGTATTCTCGACGGCCACATCGTGCTGGATCGCAGCCTTGCAGAAGAAGGCCGCTATCCTCCGATCAATCCTCTGGCCTCGATCTCGCGCCTCGCCAAGAAGGCATGGACACCGGATCAGGAAAAGCTGGTGTCGCGTCTGAAAGCGCTGGTGCACCGCTTTGAGGAAACGCGGGATCTGCGCCTCATCGGCGGTTATCGACCCGGCACCGATCCCGATCTCGACATGGCGGTGAAACAGGTTCCGATCATCTATGAAACGCTGAAACAGCTTCCGAATGAACCGGCGGCGCAGGACGCCTACGCCGATCTGGCGACCGCGTTGCGCGGTGGAGTGCAAAATAATCAGCCACAGGTAAACCCGAGAATGAGAGGCTGACCCGTGAGAAAGAAACAGATCGACAAGATCGACGATAGCGACCTCGAGAACGTACAGCCGCAGCCTCCCTTCTTCACGCCCGACCGTATTCTGGCGTGGACGGGAATAGGACTTGCCGCCGCCGCCGCATTTTTCCCCTGGTACGTGTTCTTCAACGAGGACAAGTTTGGAATGAGAGTGGCAGACGGCGACCGCACGCGCGACCTGCCCCATACCGGTCCGCGTGAAGTCTTCAGCGTTTCGCCTCTGGCCATGACCAATCGCAACAAGGAAGACGCGCCAGCGCCCGGCGAATTGCCGGACATGCTGACGACGGCGACGGTCAGCGAAAAGGGTAAGGAAAAGCAGAACAATCTCGCCGCAGGGCTTGAAGACCAGCCCTTCCCCGGCCAGACGTCCTTCCGCCTGCTGCATGTCTCCAACGGCCGCGCCCTCATCGAGGACGGATCGGGCATGTATATGGTGCGGGTGGGCTCCACGTTGCCCGACAATGCGCGCCTGACCAAAATCGAGCAGCGCGACGGCGAGTGGATGATAGAGACCTCTTCCGGCAAAACCTATCATCCCGAGAAGTAGTCAGACCGGCACTCTGCTGAAGTCTGCTGCCGTCGCCGGATCCAATCCGGCAGGACGGAGACGTCTTCGCAATTCACTATTCGATCCCATGGCGTGCCGCATTTAACGGCGCGCCATTTTTGTTTTCGCAATCGCCTTCGGGATCAGATTCTCCAGTGCTTCCGCACCTACGCGCCTCACCGCAAGTCTGACGCAAGATTAGCACCGTAGGTTCGGGCCATACGAGATGGAGAAGTCTATGCAACCGATTCAACTGTTCGATCTGGCCTCCCGCCAAGCGGAATGGCTGAGCGTGCGGCAGGAAGTCGTGGCGACCAACATCGCCAACGCCAACACACCCAAGTTTCACGCCAAGGATGTCAGTCCTTTCGAAGCGGTCATGCAGGCCACCAGCCAGCAGGTCGGCATGGCGAAGACCCATCCCGCTCATTTCGGTGCTAGCGAGCTCAGCGAAAATATCGCGGTGCGCGACAACCCGATCAATAACGAGATCGGCATGCAGGAGTCCGGCAATTCGGTCGCGCTTGCCGAGGAAATGACCAAGACCGGCGAGATCAAGCGGCAATACGACCTGAACGCCAGTCTCGTCAAATCCTTCCATCGCATGATGCTGATGACGGTAAAGAGGTAAACCATGGATCCTTTGAGTGCGGCGAGCAAGATCGCGGGCAGCGGCCTGGAAGTGCAGTCCACCCGACTGCGCATCGTTTCGGAAAACATTGCCAACGCAAGATCGACCGGCGACACGCCTGGCGCCGACCCCTATCGCCGCAAGACCGTGACATTCGGCTCCGAGCTTGACCGCGTAAGCGGCGTGCAGCGCGTGACGGTAAAGAAGCTTGGCGTCGACCGCGGCGATTTCGTCCATGAATACGACCCCGGCAATCCGGCCGCCGACACCAGCGGCATGGTCAAGATGCCGAACGTCAACGTTCTGATCGAAATGGCGGATATGCGCGAAGCCAACCGCAGCTACGACGCCAACCTTCAGGTCATCCGCCAGACACGCGACCTCGTCGCCTCCACCATCGACCTTCTGAAAGCATCGCAATGATCGACGGCATCAAGCAACTCGGTTCCCTCTCGCTCACGCGTGGCACGAGCAACGTCTCTTCGCTGACCGACAGCATTTTCGGCAGCCAGCAGACGACGCCCGCCCAGCAGACGGGCGCAAGCTTCGCAAGCGTTCTCGGCAATATGTCAACGGATGCGATGAACAACCTGAAGAAGGCGGAAGTGGCCTCCTTCGAAGGTATTCAGGGCAAGGCAAACACACGCGAAGTGGTCGATGCCGTGCTTTCGGCCGAGCAGTCGCTGCAAACTGCCATCGCGTTCCGCGACAAGATCGTGTCGGCCTATCTCGACATTACCAAGATGCAGATCTAGAGCGCGTCCGGTTTGAAGCCAATCGTTGGCCGCGCTCTAGGCCTTTGTTTTTAAGCACTTTCCGGACGTAGAACCGCTCCGCGCCTTTACTGGAAATGCTCTAGCCCCGCAGGAAAAATGACATGAGAGCTCTTGCCATCGCTGCCACCGGTATGGACGCCCAGCAGACCAATCTGGAAGTCATTGCCAACAACATCGCCAACATCAACACCACCGGCTATAAGCGCGCGCGTGCAGAGTTTACCGATCTTCTGTACCAGACCGAACGCATGCAGGGTGTGCCGAACCGTGCCAACCAGGCGATCGTGCCTGAGGGAGCGAATATCGGCCTCGGCGTGCAGACTTCCGCGGTGCGCAACATCCACACCCAGGGCAACCTGATCGAAACCGGCAACAAGCTCGACGTGGCAATCATCGGCCAGGGCTGGTTTCAGATCGAGGCGGCCGACGGTTCGACGCTCTACAGCCGCGCCGGCGCCTTCAACAAGAATGCTGACGGCAACCTCGTGACGGTTGATGGCTACAATGTCATCCCGAACATCAATATCCCGACCGACGCGCAGGACATCACCATCACCCGCACGGGTCAGGTGACCGCCCGCATCGGCAACGCTGCGGATTTCACTGAACTCGGCCAGTTGACCATCGCCAACTTTGCCAACGAGGCGGGTCTGAAGCCGCTCGGCGACAATCTCTTTTCCCAGACGCCGGCCTCCGGCGCCGCCGTTATCGGCGTGCCTGACGATCCGAGCTACGGCTACATCAAGCAATCTTACCTCGAAGGCTCGAACGTCGATGCCGTCAAGGAAATCACCGACCTCATCACGGCGCAGCGCGCCTACGAGATGAATTCAAAGGTCATCACCACCGCTGACGAAATGGCTTCGATTGTCAGCAAGAACCTGAAGTAAGAACGGAAAGGCAGGCGGACATGAGGTTTGGCCGGAAACATAGCAGCTGCAGAACGGCACTCGTCCGTATGTGCCTTGCGTCTGCCTTTTCACTGGGTGCCATGGCACCCGCTTTTGCACAGGCACCGACGGCGCTGGTTCCTACTCGCACGATCTATCCGGGCGAGACGATCACGCCCGAACAGGTGAAGCCGGTGGAAGTGACCAACCCCAACATTTCCGCTGGTTACGCGAGCGATATCAGCGAAGTGGAAGGCATGATCTCCAAGCAGACATTGCTTCCCGGCCGCACAATCCCCATCGCAGCGCTTCGTGAACCGTCACTTGTGGTGCGCGGCACGAGCGTCAAACTCGTTTTCCACATCGGCAACATGACGCTGATGGCGTCCGGAACGCCCATGAGCGACGGCTCGCTCGGCGAGGTCGTAAGGGTACGCAACATCGATTCCGGCGTGATGGTCAGCGGTACCGTCATGAAGGACGGAACCATTCAGGTTATGGCGAAATGAAAGTGCTTCGTATCCTCTGTGCGGCTCTGGTCATTTCGGCCCTGCCCTTCCTCTCGACGCCGCCAGCCCAGGCAGACACGTCCCGTATCAAGGATATCGCATCCCTGCAGGCCGGACGCGACAACCAGCTGATCGGATATGGTCTCGTCGTGGGCCTACAGGGCACCGGCGACAGCCTGCGCTCTTCACCCTTCACCGAACAGTCCATGCGCGCCATGCTGCAGAACCTCGGCATCACCACGCAGGGCGGCCAGTCCAATGCCAAGAACATCGCCGCCGTGATGGTGACGGCCAACCTGCCGCCATTCGCCAGCCCCGGCAGCCGTGTAGACGTGACGGTCAGCTCACTCGGTGACGCCTCCTCGCTTCGCGGCGGCAACCTCATCATGACATCGCTTTCCGGTGCAGACGGGCAGATCTATGCGGTCGCTCAGGGAGCACTGATCGTCAACGGCTTTTCGGCACAGGGCGATGCAGCGACGTTGACGCAGGGCGTCACGACCTCGGCGCGCGTGCCGAACGGCGCGATCATCGAGCGGGAACTGCCGTCGAAATTCAAGGATTCGGTCAATCTGGTCCTTCAGCTGCGCAATCCCGATTTTTCGACCGCGGTGCGCGTCGCCGATGTCGTTAACGCCTTTGCCCGCGCCCGTTACGGCGATGGCATCGCCGAACCGCGCGATTCGCAGGAAATCTCGGTGCAGAAGCCCCGCACCGCCGACCTGACCCGGTTGATGGCGGAAATCGAAAACCTGACGGTCCAGACGGATACGCCGGCGAAAGTCGTGATCAACGAGCGCACGGGCACGATCGTCATCGGCGCGGATGTGCGTATTTCCCGCGTGGCGGTGAGCTATGGAACGCTGACCGTGCAGGTGACGGAATCGCCGCAGGTCATCCAGCCGGCGCCCTTCTCGCGCGGCGAGACGGCGGTGCAACCGCAGACGGATATCATGGCACTGCAGGAAGGCAGCAAGGTCGCCATCGTCGAAGGCCCTGACCTTCGCACGCTGGTTGCCGGTCTCAACAGCATCGGGCTCAAGGCGGACGGCATCATCGCCATTCTGCAAGGCATCAAATCCGCCGGCGCCCTTCAGGCGGAGCTTGTGCTGCAATGATGGAACTTCAGAAGAAAACTGCTTTCAGGAACGGCTTTACCCGGTTCGCGGCCGTTGCCTCGCTGCTTTTCCTGTTGCCCGCCGCCGGCGCCGAAAGCCAGCAGAACGTGGTGTCCGAACTCAGCACGCAGGATGAAATCCAGAAATTCTGCACCAATATTGCCGATGCGGCCCGCGACCAGCGCTATCTCATGCAGAAGCAGGAGCTGGAAAAGCTTCAGGCTGACGTCAACGAGCGCATTTCCGCGTTGCAGGACCGCAAGGCGGAATATGAGGACTGGCTGGCACGCCGCAATCATTTCCTCGAGCAGGCGAAAAGCAATCTGGTCGATATCTACAAGACGATGAAGGCGGATGCCGCAGCACCGCAGCTCGAGAAGATGCATGTGGAAATCGCGGCTGCCATCATCATGCAGCTTCCGCCGCGCCAATCGGGCCTCATCCTCAGTGAAATGGATGCTCAGAAAGCCGCAATCGTCGCCGGCATCATGTCGCAGGCAATCGACAAAAACACTTCGAAGGATCCTTCATGACCCCGCGTCTTCCGGCCCTCCTCCTGCCGCTTGCCCTGCTTGCCGGCTGCCAGAACAACCAGACCCTGAAGGAAATCGGCAACGCTCCCGCGATGAGCCCGATTGGCAGCGGCCTGCAATTCAGCCAGACGCCGCAGATGGGCATGTATCCGAAGCAGCCGAAGCACATGGCGAGTGGCTATTCGTTGTGGAGCGACAGCCAGGGTGCGCTGTTCAAGGATCTACGTGCGCTTAACATCGGCGACATCCTGACCGTCAACATCCAGATCAACGACAAGGCCGATTTCGACAACGAAACCGAGCGCAACCGCACCAATTCCAGCGGCCTGAACTGGAAGGCAAAGGCGGAAATCTTAGGTTGGACGCCGGAGGCAGATTCCAACATCAAATACGGCTCCGATACAGACACCCAGGCCAAGGGCAAGACCAAGCGTTCCGAAAAGCTGACGCTGATGGTGGCGGCCGTGGTGACCGGCATTCTCGAAAACGGCAACCTCATCATCAGCGGTTCGCAGGAAGTGCGCGTGAATCACGAAATCCGCATCCTCAACGTCGGCGGTATCGTCAGGCCGCAGGATGTCGATGCGCAGAACATGATCTCCTACGAGCGCATCGCCGAGGCGCGCATCTCCTACGGTGGCCGCGGCCGCCTGACGGAAGTGCAGCAACCCCCGGTCGGTCAGCAGGTCGTCGACCTGTTCTCGCCGCTCTGACGCCGACATGCGAAAGCGGGACTGACCCATGGAAAACGAACAGACTGAGGGCAAGAAAAAATCCTCGCCGATGGTCATGACCATCGCTGGCGTTGCAATCCTCACCCTGCTGGGTGCGGGCGGCGGCTGGTTCGTGGGCGGCATGGTCGCCCCGAAGATCGCCGGCGCCGAGGCGCATGCCCCGGCTGCCGCTGGCGAACATGGCGAGAAGAAGGGCGAGGGCATCGATAAAATCCCGGCAGAGGCGAACGGTATCGTCCAGCTCGATCCCATCACCACCAACCTTGCATACCCCTCCACGAACTGGGTGCGGCTTGAAGTGGCGCTGATGTTCAAGGGTCCGGTAGAGGTCAATCTCGCGGAGGATATCCATCAGGATATCATGGCCTACGTCCGCACCGTTTCCCTTCAGCAGCTGGAGGGCCCGCGCGGCTTTCAATATCTTAAGGATGACATTCAGGAACGAGTTGACCTGCGCTCTCAAGGGCGCGTATCCAAGGTCATGTTCCGGACCTTTGTCATCGAATGATTCGATTTCTTGTTACCATCGCTGTTCTTCTGGCTTTGCCGGGCCTTGCCAACGCCCAGCAATTTCCGACCGATCTGTTCAATACACAGATAGACGGATCCGTCGCCGCATGGATCATCCGCACCTTCGGCCTTTTGACGGTCTTGTCAGTCGCGCCGGGCATCCTGATCATGGTCACGAGCTTTCCACGCTTCGTGATCGCCTTTTCGATCCTGCGCTCCGGCATGGGGCTTGCCTCGACCCCGTCGAACATGATCCTCTTGTCCATGGCGATGTTCATGACCTTCTACGTCATGTCGCCGACCTTCGATAAAGCTTGGACAGACGGCGTGCAGCCGTTGTTGCAGAACCAGATCAACGAACAGCAGGCCATTGGGCGCATCGCCGAACCCTTCCGTACCTTCATGAACGCCAATACGCGCGACAAGGATCTGAAGCTGTTCGTCGATATCGCCCGCGAGCGCGGACAGGTCGTGATGACCGACAATGTGGTCGACTACCGCGTGCTCGTTCCGGCCTTCATGCTTTCGGAAATCCGGCGCGGTTTCGAGATCGGTTTCCTGATCATCCTGCCGTTTCTGGTCATCGATCTCATCGTCGCCACCATCACCATGGCCATGGGCATGATGATGCTGCCACCCACCTCGATTTCCCTGCCGTTCAAGATCCTTTTTTTCGTGCTGATCGACGGCTGGAACCTGCTGGTCGGCAGCCTTGTGAGATCGTTCAACTGACGGCAACTGTGCCGAAATAATCTTCGTTAATCCTGTTTGTTAACCCCGCAGCCCCACGGCTGCGGGGTTTTCGTGTTTTAACCCTTTGGTTACCGTTTTTGCTAGGGGTCGGATAACTATAATTTTAAATTAAAAACTTACCAATTAAATATACTTCGCAGTAACCATAAGTATTTTCTAGTATTTCTTAATGCTCAAATTAACAATTGGGCAATTCTTTGCTGCCAAATTCTCCCTACACACAGCGGGTTTGGTTTCCAAAGGCAAGTAATTCGGAACCGAGTGGCATGAAGCCGAAACGTTGTGACCGGTAATACAAAGTCCGGAATGTCCCCAACTCCAGTATCTCGTAAAAACAAGGGACAAAATACTATGGCAAGCATTCTCACCAACGCCTCCTCTATGGCTGCTCTCCAGACGCTGCGTTCGATCGGCAACAACATGGAGACCACGCAGGGTCGTATCTCGACCGGCCTGAAGGTAGGCTCCGCCTCCGACAACGCCGCTTACTGGTCCATCGCGACCACGATGCGTTCGGACGCTTCGGCGCTCTCCACCGTTTCTGACGCACTCGGCATCGGCGCAGCCAAGGTCGACACCGCGTACTCCGGCATGGAAGCGACGATCAAGGTCGTTCAGGAAATCAAGGACAAGCTGATCCTTGCCCAGGACCCGACTGCCGACAAGAAGAAGATCCAGAAGGAAATCGGCCAGCTCCAGAAGCAGCTGACGTCGATCGCCGACTCCGCGACCTTCAACGGTGAAAACTGGCTGAAGACGAAAGCATCCAACGACGGCGCAGCATTTGCTGCCGGTACTGACGATGCGGCTATTGCCAACCTGAAGAAGCAGGTTGTTGCTTCCTTCACCCGTGACTCCGCTGGCGCCGTCAAGGTTCAGCGCGTCGATCTGCAGCTCAGCGGCTCGAACGTTCTGTTCGATACCGGCGCTGTAACAGACGGCAAGGGTACGGGCATCCTCGACAAGGCAGCTGTCGCAGACGGCGTTAAGCAGTCGGTTTCGAACCTCGATATTTCCGACCTGAGCATCTACAAGGGCGCTGGTGCCACCATGCTCGGCACTGCCGCTGCAACGGACAACGACATCCTCGACAAGCTCATCACCCACGTTGACAAGCAGCTTGAAACCCTCAACAGCGCTGCTGCCGATCTGGGCGCGGTCTCCAACCGCATCTCGATGCAGGGCGACTTCGTTTCCAAGCTGACGGCAACGATGGAAAAGGGTATCGGCCGTCTGGTTGACGCTGACATGAACGAAGAGTCGACCCGCCTCAAGGCTCTGCAGACGCAGCAGCAGCTGGCAATCCAGGCTCTGTCGATCGCCAACAGCGACTCGCAGAACATCCTGTCGCTCTTCCGTTAATCGGACCGAAAATTACAAAAGTCGAGCCGCGCCCGAAAGGGCGCGGTTTTGCATTTGTGGAGTGCTCCGCAAACGGGAAGATTTCGTTTACCATCCTTGCTTTGAAAGCATTTACCACGATTTGAGCGAAGCGCCGGGAACGCCCTGAAATTAGGGAATTGGAAAGCACCGGCTGTCAGATTTTGGGCATGGACAAGCGGATAGCCGCTGGCCTGAATGACACAACACGCAGGATCGCAAGCGGAGGCTGACTGTCTTGCAATTGCGTGAAACAGGCAAACGTGACGGAGGCTGACCCAAGCGTATTGCCCTTTTACCAAAGCCGCATCCGGAAACCGGTGCGGCTTTATTATTTTTTAAACATTTCAGGCTACGCGCGCATGCGCGCGAAGATTGCATAATAAAATCTCAGCGTGTGCATTTTTTTGCGACCCTTAGCTCTTCATTAACCATATGGAGGTTAGCTAGAGCCATCGAAACGGCGAGCTAACCATTAAAAATCAGCAGGTTAGCAGGCATGATGCTGTGCGCTGTTCCCGGTGAGACCGGAATGTCCCTTCTTTAATCAGCCATTCAAGGGGCAAATTTACTATGACGAGCATTCTCACTAACGTAGCAGCTATGTCTGCACTCCAGACCCTGCGCTCCATCGGCCAGAACATGGAAACGACGCAGGACCGCGTGTCTTCCGGCCAGCGCGTCGGCGAAGCTTCCGATAACGCCGCTTACTGGTCGATCGCGACCACGATGCGTTCGGACAACGGTGCGCTTTCTGCTGTTCAGGACGCCCTCGGCCTCGGCGCCGCAAAGGTCGACACTGCCTATTCGGGTATGGAATCGTCCATCGACGTCGTCAAGGAAATCAAGAACAAGCTGGTTGCCGCCCGCGAACCCGGTGTCGACAAGTCCAAGATCCAGGAAGAAATCACCCAGCTGCAGGATCAGCTGAAGTCGATCTCCAGCTCCTCGTCTTTCTCCGGTGAAAACTGGCTGCAGGCAACCGTCAGCAACGGCGCTGGCGAACTGAAGAACGTCACCAAGCAGATCGTTGGCTCCTTCATCCGCGACGCTGCCGGCAACGTGTCCGTAAAGACCGTCAACGTTGACCTGAGCCGCAACACGGTGCTTTTCGACACGTCTTCGGGCGCTGCAAAGGACAAGCAGGGCGTCCTCGACTCCTACGCCTATTTTTCTTCCACGGGCAGCTACAAGCTGTTCGAAATCACCAATGACTCGGACGGCGTAGGCGCCGCCCAGCCGGTGACCAAGGTTGCAGCAGCCAAGGTTTACACTGAAGCCCAGCTGAAGGGTCTGAAGGAAGCAACTGCCGGCACCGCCGTCACCTTCACCACCGCTGCTGCAACGGGTATCGTCACGATCGCTAACGCCGATGCGACAGCCCCCGACGTCAACGGCACCTACTTCAATCTTGGCAACGACCAGTATGTGAAAATCAACACGACTGCGCCGACCTCGCCGGCAACCAAGACCAACATTGCCGTTGGCCTCGACGGCACCACCAAGATCTACCTGGAAGAAGGCGCAACCGCCCAGCTCGCAACGCAGCTCACCTACTCCCTGACGTCTCTGGACATCACCAAGGACCTGACCGGCACGTTCAAGAACAGCGACGGCTCGGCAGTCTCGGAAAACCAGTACCTCGACGCCATGGTTTCCTTCGTTGACAAGCAGCTCCAGAGCATGACGTCCGCCGCTGCCGACCTCGGCTCGGTCAAGATGCGCATCGAACTGCAGGAAAACTTCGTCAACAAGCTGACCGACTCGCTCGACAAGGGCATCGGCCGTCTCGTCGACGCTGAAATGAACGAAGAATCCACGAAGCTGAAGGCTCTTCAGACCCAGCAGCAGCTTGCTGTTCAGGCCCTGTCGATCGCCAACAACGACTCGCAGAGCATCCTGTCGCTCTTCCGTTAATCGGAAAAGACATCGCCAAAAAATCGAGCCGCATCCGAAAGGGTGCGGCTTTTTCCGTCATGGTTAAGAGAAATTATTATTTCCTAATTTTTATTAACGACAGTTTAGGCTTTGTTAACCATTCGGGCCCTAAAACCTAGCCATCGAAACGATTGGTTAACCAAGACGAAAAAGAGGTTAACAGGCATCAAGCCGCGCGATCGTTACCGGCGGCAATCCGGAATGTCCCTTTTCATTTAAGCCAATCAAGGGGCAAATAATTATGACCAGCATTTTGACGAACGTCGCGGCAATGGCCGCCCTTCAGACCCTCCGCGCAATCGGCAGCGACATGGAAGAAACGCAGTCGCGTGTCTCCTCCGGCCTGCGCGTCAAAACCGCCTCCGACAACGCCGCCTACTGGTCTATCGCGACCACCATGCGTTCGGATAACGGTGCTCTTTCCGCTGTTCAGGACGCCCTCGGCCTCGGCGCTGCAAAGGTCGATACAGCCTATTCCGCCATGGAAACCACTGTCGATGTCGTCAAGGAAATCAGCAAGAAGCTGGTTGCCGCCCGCGAGGCCGGCGTCGACAAGGCAAAGATCCAGGAAGAAATCCGTCAGCTCCAGGACCAGCTGAAAAGCATCGGCGAATCCGCCTCCTTCTCCGGCGAAAACTGGCTTAAGGGCAAGATCAGCGATGCATCCGGCAACCTCACCCCGATAACGAAGCAGATCGTCGGCTCCTTCATCCGTGACGGCGCGGGCAATGTTGCAGTCAAGACGATCAACGTTCAGGTCGATAACAAGACTGCCCTTTTCGATACCTCGACCGGTGCGGCGAAAAACGGTATCCTCGATAGCGCCGCCCATTATTCCGATACAGGCTCCCTGCGCAATTTCGAGATCACCACGACCACACCCGCAGGTGTTGCCACAAACACGCCCTCTACCGCAAAGGTGTTCACGCAATCCCAGCTTCTGGGTTTCCCCTCGGGGACGACGACCACAGTTTCTGCTCCAGACGCAGTAACCGGCCTCGTAACCGTTGCTGCGGCGACAACCGCACGAAACAACGGCACCTACTTCAAGATCGGCGAAAACGCAGCGGGTGAAGCCCTCTACGTAAAAGCCAACAATACCGCGCCGACGCCTGCAGGCACCACTGTAACGGCAATCGGAACCGGCGGTTCGTCCAATAACAATATTTACCTCGAAACCGCCGCCGCAGATTCCCAGATGGCACAGAAGCTCGGCTACTCGCTGATCGATCTCGACATCACCAAGGATCTCAGCGGTTTGCTGGACGCCAAGGGTCAGCCGCTGACGGACAATGACGGCCTCGACAACATGATCCAGTTCGTCAACACCAAGCTGGAATCGCTGATCAGCGCGAGCGCCGATCTCGGCTCCATCAAGATGCGCCTCGATCTTCAGGAAGATTTCGTCAACAAGCTCACAGACTCCATCGACAAGGGCGTCGGACGTCTCGTTGATGCCGACATGAACGAAGAGTCTACCAAGCTGAAGGCTCTGCAGACACAGCAGCAGCTGGCAATCCAGTCGCTCTCCATCGCCAATACCAGCTCCGAGAATATCCTGTCGCTATTCCGCCAGTAAGCGGCGCCCGTTGGCTACGGGCGGTTTCGTCCCGCTCTGGCAGCAACAGAATATTCGGAAATGGAAACCGCGCTTCGCAAGAGGCGCGGTTTTCACATTTACCGAGACCAGTGCAGAATGCGCGAAAAAGCAAGCCGACATCGTGCACAAGACCCACCGGCACGTTGTGTAAACTTCTGATTTTATTGGGGAAAATGGTGCTGCTAGAGAGATTTGAACTCTCGGCCTCTCCCTTACCAAGGGAGTGCTCTACCCCTGAGCTATAGCAGCATCCGGTGCCGAAGCGTTTGCTTCAGCATCAAGCGTGGCGGCCTATTGCCATAGGTTTTTGACGAGCGCAAGTCGCAAAACGATATTCTTCAACAAGCGGGGCAAAAAAGCGTTCCCCCTGTTGAAAAACGTATTTTTCGGATATTGCTGAATTTATGAACGAACATCATGACAAACAGGCAAAGGCGGCGTTTTCCGTGAACGCTTCAGAAGAGCCCGTTGCCCTTGCGGCAAGCGGCAACGCGCAGGCAGGACCCGGCGAGAAGGCGCGGCAACGCGAGGCGGAGCGCAAGGCGCGGGCAGCGAAGAAGCTGCGTGAAAACCTCCAGAAGCGCAAACAGCAGGTTCGCGCGCGCCGGGCCGGTGATGCGGATGAGACGATTGGCCTGCCTGCCGCAAAAACGGACGAATCATCCTCATAGAGAATTCACCAGCATCATTTGAAACGCCGCGGAAACTCGTCTAAGGACGCGCATTTCCGCAAGGCATGATTAAGAAAGGCGGGCACAGGCCCGTAGGGACGCATGGATCGCATCAGAATTACGGGTGGTAACAAGCTCAACGGCATCATCCCCATCTCCGGCGCGAAAAACGCCGCCTTGCCGTTGATGATCGCTTCGCTTCTGACCAGCGATACGCTGACGCTCGAAAACGTGCCGCATCTGGCGGACGTCGAGCAGCTCATCCGTATTCTCGGCAACCATGGCGTCGATATTTCGGTCAATGGCCGTCGTGAAAGCCAGGGCGAAGCCTATTCCCGCACGGTCCACTTCACCTGCCGCACCATTGTCGACACCACCGCACCTTACGAGCTGGTTTCCAAGATGCGCGCCAGCTTCTGGGTCATCGGCCCGCTTCTGGCCCGTGAAGGCCGTGCGCGCGTTTCACTGCCCGGCGGCTGTGCCATTGGTACCCGTCCGGTGGACCTGTTCATCGAGGGCCTGCAGGCGCTTGGCGCAACGATGGAGATCGATGGCGGCTATATCAACGCCAGCGCTCCAAAGGGCGGCCTGATCGGCGCTGTTTATACTTTCCCGAAAGTCTCCGTCGGCGCGACGCATGTGATGCTGATGGCAGCGAGCCTTGCAAGAGGCACCACCGTCATTCACAACGCCGCCCGCGAACCGGAAGTCGTCGATCTAGCGCACTGCCTGATTGCGATGGGCGCGAAGATAGAGGGCGCTGGCACCTCCACCATCACCATCGAGGGCGTCACCTCGCTTTCCGGCGCACGCCACCGGGTGCTGCCTGACCGTATCGAGACCGGCACCTATGCCATGGCCGTTGCCATGGCTGGCGGTGATGTGGTGCTGGAAGGCACGCGTGCATCGCTGCTCGACAATGCGCTGGACACGCTCCGGCTTGCCGGAGTGTCGATCAGCGACACGGAGACCGGTCTGCGCGTCGTGCGCAACGGCAACGGCATTCAGCCGGTCGATATCGTCACCGAACCCTTCCCCGGCTTCCCGACCGACCTCCAGGCGCAGTTCATGGCGCTGATGACCCGGTCGCAGGGTGTATCCCACATTACCGAAACCATCTTCGAAAACCGCTTCATGCATGTGCAGGAACTGGCCCGTCTCGGCGCGAAGATTTCGCTCTCCGGGCAGATGGCCCGTATCGAAGGCGTTACCCGCCTGAAGGGTGCGCCTGTCATGGCAACCGATCTGCGCGCCTCGGTGTCGTTGGTCATTGCGGGCCTGGTGGCGGAAGGCGAGACCATGGTTTCGCGCGTCTACCACCTCGATCGCGGTTTCGAACGGCTTGAAGAAAAGCTCACCCGCTGCGGTGCGCTGGTCGAACGCGTCAGCGATTGATCCTTTCATCGCCGCTCATTCGTTTTCTCCCCGTTGCAGAGCGGGCCGCGACTGCCTATTTCCTGTACAAGGAATAGACATTGCGGGCGCGGCCCCGCGGAAAAGGAAGAAAACGATGAGCGGCCTGAAATTGCTCGCGCTGGATACTGAAGATCTCTCCGTCATTTCGACGCACATGCAGGACAGCGTCTTCAAACTGAAGGACGTTGCATTCGAGGCAAAGCAGGGCCAATTTACACTTTCCGCCAATCGTTTCGTCTGGGAAAGCGCGAATAAGAAGAACCTGCCGCCGGAGCGATGCCGCAGCGTGGTTTTCCTGAAGCGGGTCTCCGCCGTCCGCTCGCACGGCATCAATCGCAGTGATAGGGAACAGGTGCTTTCGCTCCTTGCAATCCGCTTCGTGCAGAACGGCGAAGGTCCTGATGGCGCCGTCGAACTGACGCTTTCGGGCGGTGGCGCTATCGCACTCGATGTCGAATGCATCGAGGCGCAGCTGACGGATGTGAGCGGCGCCTGGGAAACTGCCGCCAAACCGCATCATCCCGATAGCGAATAAGCTCTCCACGCCATTGCAACGGTTGCCTTTCGTCACTGTTTCGATTTATGCCACATACCAGAGCCGCATTTTTCTGCGGTGAGTTCGTGCACCTCGCGGGATCGCCGCGAGGAAAATGAGAGGGTAATGGCGTGGCAATCTGGCTGGAGCGGGCATCGGCTGATTTCGAACAGAAATTCGCTGCCTTCCTGACAACCAAGAGGGAAGTTTCGGAAGACGTCAACGCGACCGTTCGCGACATCATCGATGACGTCCGCAATCGCGGCGATGCGGCCCTTGCCCACTACTCCCTTAAATTCGACGGCATCGATTTCTCGAAGGTCTCGATGCGGGTGACAGCGGAAGAGATCGATGCGGCCGTCGCAGCCGTTGACAGAAGTGTCATCGAAGCTCTCGAACTCGCAGCCCGGCGCATTGAAAAACACCATGCGCGGCAGATGCCGAAGGACGATATCTACGAAGACGAGATCGGTGTGGGCCTCGGTTCACGCTGGACGGCGATCGAAGCTGTCGGCCTTTATGTGCCCGGCGGCACCGCGAGCTATCCAAGCTCCGTCCTTATGAATGCTGTCCCCGCCAAGGTTGCCGGTGTAGAGCGTATCGTCATGGTCGTGCCGGCGAATGGCGGCGTGATAAACCCCGCCGTTCTTGCCGCCGCGCGCATCGCAGGTGTTGAGGAAATCTACCGCATTGGCGGCGCACAGGCCGTGGCTGCACTCGCCTACGGCACGGAAACAATCACGCCTGTCGCCAAGATTGTCGGCCCCGGCAATGCCTATGTGGCGGCCGCGAAACGGCATGTCTTCGGAACTGTCGGCATCGACATGATCGCCGGGCCCTCCGAAGTGCTTGTCATTGCCGACAGGGACAACGATCCGGACTGGCTGGCCGCCGATCTTCTCGCGCAGGCGGAGCATGACCGTGGCGCGCAGTCCATCCTCATCACCGACAATGCCGAACTCGGCAAGGCGGTGGAGGCGGCGGTGGAACGGCAGCTGAAACGGCTGTCGCGCGCCGAGACGGCAGCGGCGAGCTGGGCGGATTTCGGTGCGATCATTCTCGTCGAAAAGCTCACCGATGCCATTCCCTTGGCCAACCGCATTGCGGCCGAGCATCTGGAGCTTGCCGTTGACGATCCGGACGCGCTGATGGCGCATATCCGCAATGCCGGCGCGATCTTCGTCGGGCGCCATACGCCTGAGGTGATCGGCGATTATGTCGGCGGCTCCAACCACGTTCTGCCGACGGCGCGCTCAGCGCGCTTCTCTTCCGGCCTTTCGGTGCTGGATTTCGTCAAGCGTACCTCGATCCTGCGTCTCGGGCCTGAGCAGCTGCGGAAGCTTGCGCCGGCGGCGATCACCCTTGCCCGTTCGGAGGGGCTGGACGCGCATGCGCGCTCCGTCTCCATTCGCCTCAACCCGGAAAGTTAAGAGATGGCTTCAGGCGATTTCCGGCTCTGCGATGTGGTTCTGGACGATAGCATCGGCCGGTCCACGCCGGACGTGGAGCATGAACGCGCCGTCGCCATTTTCGATCTGATCGAGGAAAACACGTTCGAACCATTCGGCCATGAGGGCGGCCCATACCGGCTGCACATATCGCTGGTCGATGCCAAGCTGGTTTTCTCGATCAAGACCGAAGACGAGAAGGATGTCTCGACCCATATCCTGTCGCTGACGCCGTTCCGCCGCATCATCAAGGATTATTTCCTGATCTGCGAAAGCTATTACGAGGCGATACGCTCCTCCACTCCAAGCCAGATCGAGGCGATCGACATGGGCAGGCGGGGCATTCACAATGACGGCTCGCAGACTTTGATGGACCGGCTTTCCGGCAAGATCAAAATCGATTTCGATACTGCGCGCCGTCTCTTCACCCTTGTCTGTGTGCTTTATTGGCGGGGTTAGAGATGAGAGATCCCGCCACGGCTCCAAATGGGGGACAGGCTCCCAAATCGGTCCTCTTCATGTGCGGTATGAACTCCATCCGTTCTCCCATGGCCGAGGTCATCGCCAAACGACTGGTGGCGCCCGGCATCTACATCCAGTCGGCCGGCGTGCGGGCGGGCGAGCGTGACCCCTTTGTGGATGCGGTGCTGGAAGAACAGGGATTTTCGCTCGGCAAACACAAACCGCGCACATTGGACGAGATCGAGGATGATTTTTTCGATCTGATCATTACATTGACACCCGAAGCTCATCACGCAGCACTTGAACTGACACGCTCGAACTCGCTCGACGTTGTCTATTGGCCAACCATGGACCCAACCGTCATCACCGGCACGCGGGACCAGATTCTCGATGCCTATCGCGAGGTGCGGGACCATCTTGCCAGGCTGATTGCCGAACGCCTGCCAGGTAGGCCGCAGCCGGCGGCGGATACGCTTTCAAAAGACTGAGGTTGATTGTCCGCTTCGATCGGACCAGACACTTCAAACGCCGCACAGGACAGGCATTTATTCGATCCGCACCTCTCACCTGGCGAAAATCGGTTCCGATTTTCGCCGTGATGCTTTAGAGGTTCACAAATGTGCCGGGATTGTGTAGTTTCCGCGCAATTTTCCCGGACACGACAGGTCCGGCACTATCAACAGGAAGAAAACCCTTACATGACAAAAGAAGAAGTCCTCGAATTCCCGGGCATCGTAACCGAATTGCTGCCGAACGCAACATTCCGCGTGAAGCTTGAGAACGAACACGAAATCATCGCCCACACGGCGGGCCGCATGCGCAAGAACCGTATCCGCGTTCTGGCGGGCGACAAGGTGCTGGTCGAAATGACACCTTACGACCTGAGCAAGGGCCGCATCACCTATCGCTTCAAGTAATCCGTTTTCGGCATTCGGAAGCCCGGGCAGCGCAATGACCAACTCAAAACAAAAGCTCGTTCTGGCATCCGGTTCGCCGCGGCGTCTGGAACTGTTGCATCAGATCGGCATCGAGCCGGCACGTCTGATGCCGATGGATATCGACGAAACGCCCGTAAAGCTTGAGCATCCGCGCACGCTGTGCCGTCGCCTGTCGCTACAGAAGGCCGAGGCTGCGCATGCGGCGCTTAAGAGCGAGCAGACGTGGAAAGACGCCTATGTTCTCGGCTCCGACACCGTGGTGGCCGTGGGTCGCCGCATTGTCGGCAAGGCGGAATATACCGAGGAGGCTTCCGCAGCGCTGCATCTTCTCTCGGGGCGCAGCCATTGGGTCTATACCGGCATCTGCCTTGTGACGCCCGGCGGCAAAATCCGTCAGAAGGTTGTGGAAACCAAGGTGCGTTTCAAACGCCTTACCACGCGCGAGATCGACGCCTATATCGCCTCCGGGCAATGGCGCGGCAAAGCCGGGGCCTATGGTATCCAGGGCATTGCCGGCTCATTCGTGCAGAAACTGACCGGCTCCTACACCAATGTCGTCGGCCTGCCGCTGTATGAGACCATGTCGCTTCTTTCCGGTGAAGGATTCGAGGTGACGTCGGGCTGGCTCGAAGGATAGACCATGACAAAATCATCTCCTGAAGGTGCGGGAAATGTTACGCCGCTTCGGAAAACGAAGCCATGTCCGGAGTGCGGGCGGCCCTCGACACGGGAAGACTATCCGTTCTGTTCGGATCGCTGCCGCTCGCTCGATCTCGCCCGCTGGCTGAACGGTTCCTACGCCATTCCTGTCGCCGACGACGAAAGCAGCGCGGACGAGCAGGACTCGTTCAAAAATTCCTCCGAATAACGTTGCGCCGCCGGAAAATCCGGCGGTGAAATACAGAATATTTTTAATGACCTTCAGCTCGCAGTATATTCACCGGGTTGCCGACAGCCCGAAAGCCATATCAAAAACCGGTTGACGCCCCTCCCCCGGCAGCCATTAGGGTTCCCCGATGGACGCAAGCCTGCAAAAAAGAGTAAGGCCTGGCGCGCTGCTGTTTGCAGTGCTGGCAGTTTGTCTTGCCATATTGGCAACGGTGCTGCTTGCCAATGACAAGAAACATCTCAAAAGCCTGCTGAGCTATCTCGACCTTGCGCCTGCCACACGCTCCGCCGAGCAGCCAGCCCGGATGAAGCCCGTCAAGCGGCAAAAGGTTACCGCCCAAAAGCTCAATCTACCGCCGCATCTGCTGAAATTCGAGCAAGGCGGCGACAGGGCATCCTTTGCCCGCGACTTCGTTCTGTCCGGCAAGGACCTCTGCGACCGCTTTACCGCGGCGGGCTTTTCCAACCCGCAAGGCTGGCACGCAAGCCCGGTGAAGATCCGCAATTTCGAATGCATGGCCGATCTTGTGGTCGGGGACACGGCGAACGCGTCGGAACGTGCATCGCTTTTTCTCGACATCAGAGGCGAGGCATCCGACGAGGTTCGCTCTATCAGGATGAAAGTGGTTGCGCCGCAGACACCTGACGCTGCCGTTATCCTGACGAAGCTTGAGGACGCGTTGGCGATGATCATCGAGCAGACCCGCTGGGCCGACCTTGCCAGCATGCTTGAGCCGGCACGCAGGCTGCAACCCTATCAGGCAGAGCATTTCGGTATTTCGGTCTCCCTAAAGCCGGAGCCGTCTGCGCCACATCGGCTGAACCTGATTTTGCTGGCAACGGAACAATTGCCGGGACTGAAGCTCACGCGCAGCTATTTCGACAGCGAGAAATGGCTTCCCGCTGCCACTCTTTCGGATCGACCGGTCCTCTATTTTTCCGTCAGGTAGAACCGCATCCCGAAAACCAACGGCCGCTCAGCCTATCGCTGCCAGTTTATGCCGCCCAGGCAGAATCCTGTCGCTTCGCTGGGCTTGACGTTTGGCCTCCCACTGAAGGGCCGTGCGAACGATGGTTGTGAGATCATTGAAACGCGGCGACCATCCGAGTTCCGACTGGATGCGGCTCGAATCCGCAACCATCGTGGCAATGTCGCCGGCGCGGCGGGGACAGTGGATAACCGGGAAATCGTTTCCAGATTCCCGCTGCACGGCATGCAGCACGTCCAGTACCGAATAGCCGACGCCATAACCGCAATTGAGCGTTCGTGTGCCGCCACCAGCACGCAGATGCGCCATGGCGAGCATATGCGCGTCGATCAGATCGCTGACATGGATATAGTCGCGAACGCCGGTGCCGTCAGCGGTCGGATAATCGGTTCCGTAAACCTCAACCTTGTCGCGCCGGCCGGTTGCCGCTTCGCACGCTACCTTGATGAGGTTCGCCACACCCGTGGGGGACGGCCCGGCACGGCCCTTCGGGTCGGCGCCGGCAACATTGAAATAACGCAGCGCCACATAGTTGAAATCATGCGCCTGCACGACATCGCGCAACATGATTTCTGAGGCGAGTTTCGACAGGCCGTAGGGATTTTCCGGGCTGAGAACTGCCGTTTCCGGCACCGGGCCATCAAAGGGTTGGTTCCCATAGACCGCGGCAGTTGAAGAGAAGATGAAATTGCGGATACCATGACCGACTGCCGCCGCAACAAGGGCGCGGGTCGTGCCGGTATTGTTTTCGTAATATTCCAGCGGCTGGCTGATCGATTCAGGGACGCTGACGGAGCCAGCGAAGTGGAAAATGGTCTCGATCTGGTTGTGTTCGAAAATCTGGCCGAGCAAGTCGCGATCGGCGACGTCGCCGAGATAGAAACGCGCCGCTGGCGCGACCGCCCAACGTGATCCCGTCGAAAGACGGTCGACAACAACGACGTCTTCACCGGCGTCGAGCAAAGCCCACACCATGTGGCTTCCTATATAACCGGCCCCACCGGTGACCAGAACAGCCATGACATTACTTCCCTGTTTGCTTTTGTTACGTCCATCAAAGCCAATAATTCTTCATCATTGATTACTTGCACAGCAAATACCCCACCTATCCCTCGCCCCTATGAAAAGGTGGCTTACGATTGGTTAGCGCAATGAAGTGTGTTTTATTTATTAGATGAAAATGTTCTCATAAATTGAACACAAGGCGCATAGCACAGAAAAGCCCGCACGTCGATTGGTACGCCGTGAGGTTGTAGTTTTAGCGGCTCGCCATGATTCTTTTGGTAGAAAATCTGCCTGCCGCGGCCAAATTCGGCGCGGCAGGGCGGGGTATCGCAGGATTGCGGTTATCTGCCGAGAATATAGGACGCAAGCCGATCGGCTGCGTCTTCGATCTGCTTTGGGTTGCGCAGGAAGCAGGCACGGAGAAACAGCTCTCCGCCTTGGCCGAAGGCGGTGCCCGGCGCGAGGCCGACGCCGGTCTTGTCAACGATATCCAGAGCCGTGGCGCGGCTGTCGGTCACGCCGTCCACCTTGAGGAAGGCATAAAGAGCGCCATCCGGCTTCAATGTTTCCACGCGGTTCGTCGCGATCAGCGCATCGCAGAGAATGTCGCGGGATGTCAGAGCGCGTTCGTAGTTCTCGCGGACGAAACCGTCACCATGGTCGAGAGCCGCGACTGCGCCGCGCTGCATGAACTGCGCCACGCCGGAGGTGGAATATTGAATAAGGTTCTCGATCACCTGGCCGATGACCGGCGGCGCCACAAGCCAGCCAACACGCCAGCCCGTCATGGACCAGTTCTTCGAAAAAGAATTGGCGAAGACGATTTTGTCATCCGGTTCCATCACGTCGAGGAACGACGGCGCACGGGTGCCAGTATAGTGATAAAGTGCGTAAATCTCATCCGCCACGATCCAGAGGTCGTGCTTGCGGGCGAGTGCCAGAACATCGCGAAGATTGTCTCGCGTTGCGGTCCAGCCGGTCGGGTTGGACGGCGTGTTGATAAAGAGCGCCTTCGTCTTACCGGTGATCGCACTTTCCAGCTTGCCGATATCGAGATCCCAGCGACCATCGTGGAAATCGATGCCGGCTGCGACCGCCTTTGCGCCCGCCACGCCGATGGCGGCAACAATATTGGGCCAGGTGGGCGTGAGATAGATCATCTCGTCGCCCGGCGAGGTCAGCGCCTGCACCGCAAGCGCAATCGCCTGCATGCCGGAACCTGTTACGTAAAAATGATCTGCGGATAGAGAGGCTGAAAAGTGACGCTCGTAGTAGCTGCTGAGCGCCTGGCGCAATTCGGGAATGCCGCGTTGCCAGGTATAGAAGGTCTCGCCATTGTTGAGTCCGTCGATGGCCGCCTTGTTGATGAAGTCCGGGCTTGGCAGATCGCCTTCGCCGACCCAAAGCGGCAGAAGATTGTCCCGTCCCCGGGCATAATTCACGACCTCGACAATGCCGCTTTCGGGAGCCGCCAGAGAGCGCGCACTCAGACTGTTCAAAATGGACATTAAAGACACTCCGTTTGGTGTCTTCTTATCGCATCGAACGGGCGATATGCATGATATTCCGTGCAACAGTCATGGATTTTCTTTATGGATGGATGCCCGGCGAGAGGGAGCTGACCCATGGTCAGCAATATCGCGCCGGGACAATCTAAGCTTCAACGCGTCTTCAGCAGATCGCGGATTTCGGTGAGAAGCTTGACGTCTTCCGGCGGCGGAGCCGGTTCCGACTTTTCCTCGATCTTTTTCCGGTCGACAGAAGCGCGAAGCTTGTTGACCCCTTTGACCATCAGGAAAATGATCCAGGCGAGAATGAGGAAGTTGATGAGGACCGTGAGAAAGTTACCATAAGCGAAGACAGCGCCCTGATCGCGCGCGGCGGCAAGCGAGCTGGCGGTGACGCTGGAACTGAGTGGCAGGAAGTAGTTCGAAAAATCGAACCCGCCGAAAATCGCACCGACGATCGGCATGATAAGGTCGTTGACGACGGAATCGACGATCTTGCTGAACGCCGCCCCGATAATAACACCCACGGCCAGATCCATCACATTGCCACGGGCAATGAAGGTTTTAAATTCGTTAAGCATCAGATGGTCCCTCTCCTGCTTCGCGAGCTGAAGCTATGTGACTGTCCCTACGGGTTCAACCATATAGATTCCCTGTCCCATTTGGAATTCGTCAAGATTGCATTTATTAGGCTTTTTGCACGGTAGTCTTGAACTTTATGATCAGACCGCGCTCATTCTCAACGGCCCGGAATTCGCCTATGCTCGTTTTCAGGGATTGTTGCATGGGGAGGATGCGTGCTTCCTGGGTGGATCATATTCGGTTCGGCCTTCGCTTATGTGCTGCTGCTGTTTGCGGTTGCAAGTTATGGGGACAGGAACAGCCGGAAAAGAAACGCTCCCAAAAAGGGGCGGCCGTTCGTCTATGCGCTTAGCTTGGCGATCTATTGCACCTCCTGGACCTATTTCGGCGGCGTCGGGCTTGCGGCGGACAAGGGGCTGGAATTCCTCGGCATCTATACCGGGCCGATCCTTGCCTTCACCATTGGCATGCCGATCATTCGCCGCATCGTGGAGCTTGCCAAAACCGAAAAGCTGACGTCGGTTGCCGATTTCATTGCCGCCCGCTACGGCAAGAACTCCACCGTGGCGATGATTGTCGCCATCATCGCGCTTGTCGGCGCCATTCCCTATATCGCGCTGCAATTGAAGGCCGTTTCCAGTTCGGTGGCGACGATGGTCGATCCCGGCGATTACGGCATTGGCAGCGGCAACCTCTATTTCCTCGATCTGCCGCTGCTCGTCACCATCGTCATGGCGGGCTTCGCCGTCATGTTCGGCACGCGGCATACCGACGCGACCGAACACCAGGACGGGCTTATTCTGGCAATTTCGATGGAATCGCTTGTCAAGCTCGTCGCCATGTGCACCGTCGGCTTTTACGTTCTGTTCGTCCTATTCGACGGCCCCTCGCATTTGTGGGAACTTGCGTCGGGCAATGAACGGGCCATGCGGGCCATATCCTATCACACGCCCATCAGCCGCTGGATCGTGATGACCCTGCTTTCCGGTTTCGCGATCATCCTGTTGCCGCGCCAGTTCCATGTCACCGTGGTTGAAAATCGCACGCCGGAAGAGCTGCGCATGGCGGGGTTCCTGCTGCCGCTTTATCTGATTGCGATCAACATCTTCGTGCTGCCGATAGCGCTTGCCGGAATTTTGACCCTCGGCGCCAATGGCAACGCCGATCTTTACGTCCTGCAATTGCCGCTTGCGCATCAAATGCCGGTCGTTTCGCTGATTACCTTCATTGGCGGATTTTCAGCGGCGACCGCCATGGTGATCGTTGCCTCGGTCGCGCTGTCGATCATGATTTCCAACGACATCGTCATGCCGATCTTTTTGCGGCAGAAGCTGTTGAACCGTTCGCCGCACCGGGACAACTTCGCCAAAACGCTTCTCAACATCCGCAGAACAGCGATCTTTGCGGTGATGCTTCTCGGCTACGGCTATTACCGTGCGGCCGATAGCGCCACCGGGCTTGCCTCCATCGGCCTCCTGGCATTTGCCGCCATCGCCCAGATGGCACCTGCCCTTTTCGGCGGGTTGTTCTGGCGGCGCGCCAATGCGCGCGGTGCGATTGCCGGTTTGAGTTCAGGCTTTTTTGTCTGGGCCTACCTGCTGTTTCTGCCAAGCTTCGGCGGGCCTGATAACTCAGAGGTCGCGGCCACCGTTCTCGGCTTCCTCTTTTCTGGCAGTACGGTCTTCAACGGTCCCGAGGCCGACCCTTTTGTGAACGCGGTCATCCTCAGCCTGCTCGTCAACAGCATGGCTTTCGTGCTTGGCTCGCTTTCACGCAACCCACGACCGGTGGAGCGCATCCAGTCCGGCATCTTCGTGAAGCGCCATTCGAAATCACAATTCGCCACGCGCGGCTGGAAAACCCGCGTCAGCGTCGGCGATCTCAAAAGCGCGATTGCCCGTTATCTCGGTGAAGAGCGCATGCTGCGCTCACTGGCGACCTATGAAAAGACGGCGGGCAGGAAGCTCAATGACGACCAGCCCGCCGACATGGCGCTGATCCATTTCTCCGAACAATTGCTAGGTAGCGCCATCGGCTCCTCCTCAGCCCGTCTCGTGCTTTCGATCATTCTCCAGAAGGCGGAGGACACTAGCGCCGACACGGCCTGGCTGCTGGATCAGGCAAGCGAGGCGCTGCAATATAATCAGGACATGCTGCAAACGGCGCTGGCGCAGATGGACCAGGGCATCGCCGTTTTCGACAGCTCGCAGCAGCTGACGATCTGGAACCGGCGCTTCCGCACCCTTCTCGATCTACCTGAACAATTCGGGCAGGTGGGGCTGCCGCTGACGGACATCGTTTCCATGCTGCAGGAGCGCGGCGACATGCCGCCGGGCGACACAGAACAGCTGATCACCAGTTTCCTGACCATGGACCTGCCTTTCTCGCTGGTGCTTGGCGGCGGCGAGCGCATCATCGAAGTGCGCTCCGACACCATGCCGGACAAGGGTATCGTCGCCACCTTCACCGATATCACGCAGAGAGTGGCGAGCGATCAGGCACTGAAACAGGCCAATGAAACGCTGGAGCAGCGGGTGGCGGAACGAACCGTCGAGCTTACCCGCGTCAACCGCGAACTTGCGGAGGCAAGGGCATCCGCCGACGAGGCGAACATCGGCAAGACACGGTTTTTCGCTGCCGCTGGCCACGATATCCTCCAGCCGCTGAATGCCGCGCGGCTTTATTCCTCCTCGCTGGTCGAGCGGCTTGGCGCCTCGGGGGAAAGCGATCTCGTCCAGAACATCGATTCGGCGCTCGAGTCGGTAGAGACCATTCTCGGCGCGGTGCTCGATATTTCCCGCCTCGACACGGGTTCGATGAAAGCGCGCATGACATCGGTGCCGCTGAACGAGCTGCTGAAACGCATCGAAACCGATTTCGCGCCGATGGCGCAGGAAAAGAACCTCGATTTCGTGGTCATGCCTACCTCGCTCACCGTCCGCTCTGACCCCAACCTGTTGCGGCGGCTGATACAAAACCTCGTCTCCAATGCCATCAAATACACGCTGAGTGGCAAGGTTATCGTTGGCGCGCGCCGCCGGGGAGGCGATGTCGTCATTCAGGTGACGGATTCCGGCATCGGCATTCCCGCATCCAAATTCCGCACGGTTTTCAAGGAATTCGCTCGGCTGGATGAGGGTGCAAAAACGGCCTCCGGCCTCGGACTTGGTCTTTCCATTGTTGACCGGCTTTCGCGCATGCTGCACCATCCGGTACAGCTGATTTCCACACCCGGAAAAGGTACGACATTCCGTATCCACCTGCCGCGCGAGGCAGACCGCCTGACGCCAGCCAAGGCCACTGGAGGGATCGCCAATCCGGTGGCGAGCGACCGGCTTGCCGGCGTCAGGGTACTCTGCATCGACAACGAGCCGAAAATCCTCGAGGGCATGACGTTATTGCTAACGGGATGGGGCTGTGAGGTGTTGCCCGCAGGTTCGGTGGCCACACTCGAAGAACCGTTCCTGACAATGTCAGCGGTGCCGGATGTCATCATTGCCGATTATCATCTCGACGACGGCGACGGTATCAGCGCCATCCGCCTGATCAGGACATTCTACGGCAAAACGATCCCTGCCCTGCTTGTGACGGCGGACCGCAGCCCGGAAGTGCGCAGCGATGCGGAAAAATATGGGATTTCCGTCCAGCATAAGCCGGTCAAACCGGCGGCGCTGCGGGCTTATATCAACCAGATATCCAGCACGGCCCGCGCAGCGGCAGAATAAAAAATCTCCCGGACCTTGCGATCCGGGAGCTCTTCGACTTTCAAAAATTCTACTGTCAGGCCGCGCGGCTCAGTCGATCCCGGCCGGTCGCCGAGCCCTGCTCCATCTGAAAACGCTGAACCAGATCGAGCAACGCTTCCACTTCGCCCGACAGCACCCTGCTGGCTGCGCTTGACTGTTGGGCAAGCGCCGCGTTCTGCTGGGTCATCTGATCCATCTGGTTGACGGACCCGTTGACGTTGTGGAGCGCGGAGGACTGATCCTGCGTCGCCGTCGCGATGGTTTCGACATGCTGGCTGACGGCGACAATCTGATGGCTGATGGCTGAAAGAACCGTGCCCGCTTCCTGCACCAGCTTCGATCCGGAGCTCACCTCATGCGTTGACTGGTTGATGAGCTGCTTGATTTCACGTGCCGCATCCGCGGAGCGTTGTGCAAGTTCACGCACTTCCTGCGCCACGACCGCAAAACCTTTGCCCGCCTCGCCCGCACGCGCAGCCTCGATGCCGGCATTGAGGGCGAGAAGGTTGGTCTGGAACGCGATGTCATCGATGACCTCGATGATCTGCTCGATCTTTCGCGAGGCGTCTTCGATACGACCCATGGCGTCCACGGCATTGCTGACGACCGAACCGGAACTGTCGGCGCTCTGTTTGGTGATGCGGACGGCCTCGTTGGCTTCGCGCGCCCGCTCGGCCGACGATCTGACCGTTGCGGTAATTTCCTCGACAGCGGCTGCCGTCTCTTCCAGCGAGGCCGCCTGATTCTCCGTGCGCTTCGACAGATCGACCGACGATTGCTCGATTTCAAAACCGCTATGCTGGATGACCAGGGTGCGCTCGCGGATTTGCCCCAGCGCATCGCGCAGGTTGAGAAGGGATTCGTTGAAGTCCGTGCGCAGACGATCCAGACGGCCGTTAAAGGGTGTCTCGATCGTGCGGCTCAGATCACCGCGCGAAAGCCTGCCGAGGCCGGACGCGATCTCGCTGACTGCGAATTCGATCTGGCCGTCCAGCTCCTGCTTCTCGGCATCGTTGCGGTGACGCTCCGATTCCGCCACGGACCGTTCCTCGGCGCTTTTGCCCTCGATCGCGAGTTTCTCAAGCGCATTCTCGCGGAATATCACGAGAGCGCGGGCGATGTTGCCGAATTCATTGGTATTGGTGGCATAGGGGATCGGCGTATCGAGATTGCCGTCCGAAAGGGACTTCACCGCATCGGTAAGCTTGCCTAGAGGCTGCAGGGTGCGCCGGATGACGAAATAGGCGAGCAATCCCACGCCGACCATGGCAACTGCGCCACAGATCAGCATCAGGTCGCGCAGGCCGAAAATCTGGGCTTCGTAGACGGCCATGGGAACGCCCACGAAAAGAATACCGACGGTCGCTCCGGACTTGTTGAGAACGGGCATGTATCCGGTCATGTAATTGGTGCCGAAAAGCGTGGCGGCGCCGAAATAACCCTCACCCTTGGAAACCTTTTCGAAAGCGGGATGGTCGGTGGCGAGCTTCGTGCCCGCTGCTCTCTCGCCCTTTTCGTTCTTCAGATTGGTGGTCATGCGAATATAATCGCCGGCCTTGGCTTCAAAAACCGTGGCGATGCCGCCATTACCGGCAGCCGTGCGGTCGACGAGATCATTGTCGCGCAGTGTCCCGATGCTGGCGCGGCCGATACTCTTGAGCTCTCCATCCACCATTTCGAGGGCCACGCCGCCGACCTTCATCTCGTAAAGGATCGCCATGCCGCGCATCGCGCTGTGCGTGTCACGCAGCGCAGTGGTGATGATATTGTCCTTCAGGCGAATGTATGTCGAAAAACCAACTGCCGCGACGCTGAGCGCAATCAGGCCGATCGTCAGCACGACGACCTTACCCGCAACGGACTTAAAGAGCCGGTTGTGCATGAAACAGTTCCCCAAAACCAAACTTATAAAAGTTCTAGTTGGCAACTGTTAAAAAAACGCGAAGTACCGATAGCAGCTTTTAGGGTGGATTATACAAGCCGCGCCGGCGCCTGCCGGCTTACAGGGACGGGAAAGCCCGCCCCCTCCCCAATCAATGGATATAGCCGAGCCGGATGGCCTTTGCGATCGCCTGGATACGGTTGACGGAATCGAGCTTGATCGTCGCTGAACCCAGATAGGCGTTGACGGTGTGTACCGAAAGCCCGAGCTTCACCGCGATTTCTTCGCTGATACGGCCATCACCCGCCAGTTGCAGACAGGCGATTTCCCTTTCGCTCAACGCTTCAGACGGTGCCACCTTGCGCTCATCCAGCGCCAGCATATCGACCATGATCTCGCAGCATTTGATGTGCTGTTCGATGACGACCTCGTTGTCGAGAACGAGGTTGCTGCCACAGAAAACGATGTAGCCGTTGCCAATCGTGCCGAGCCGCACCGGCAAAGCCAGTCCCGCATAGGGCAATGTATCGTTCTCGATCCGGCGCATCAAAGCCGGCACGTCGGGAAGATCGGCAAAACCGCCGGCATTCTTGTTACGCCAGATGACCGGCAGCAGCGATGTCTCGATATGATCCAAAAGAATATCGCCGACCGCGCGGATGAACTGCGCGCTCTGTTCGGCGGCATTCATGCCCCAGTTCTCCAGCTCGCAGGTCAGCTTCTTCTTGTTGGGGAAGCCGGAGGCGGCAGCCTTCGTCACCACGAAATTACGTGCGCCGACCAGTTTCTGCATGGCGACCAGCTTCGGAAACAGATCCGACCGGCTTGTCACAACAGGGCTGCGGTAAAACATACCGCTGCTTTGACTCGTACCCTCATTATCTTTCGTCTGTACCATGGGTCCCGACCATCTATACGAGGTTGTTGCGCACGGCGTAGGCGATTGCCTCCGAGCGGGTTTTCGTCGCGGTTTTCCGCATCACGCTTGTAATGTAATTATTGATCGTATTGCGCGAAATGCCAAGTATCATCGCAATTTCGTCGCTTGTCTTGCCTTCCGCGATCCAGAACAGGCACTCAAGCTCACGTTCTGTGAGGTCGATGTCCCGCACGGCCTTTGCTTCGCTGGCAATGCCGAAGCTGACGCAATAGCCGGTCAGAAGCGCGATTTCGCGCAGACGGTCCGGCGAAGGAACCGAGTGTTCAGGAAACAGCAGCAGAAGCGAAAGACGAATGCGGCCCACACAGAAGGAAAGCGCCGAATATTGCCGGTCGATGCCGAAAGGGACAGAAACGTCGTCCGGAAGAACAAGTAATCGCGGCTGCAGAAGCGAAAGGCACTTTTCCATTTCGCTCGATCTGTTCTGGCTGTTGGCGAGTTCGGCACCAAGCCTGCGCACCAGATCGAAAGGCCAGTCGGATGTGATGATGAATTTCAGTCCGGTTTCTTCGAGAAGATCCTCCCGCGCCAGCAGATAATGCGAGGCGCCGGCGTAGGTTACGAGCAGATCCAGCGCGCCTGAAACGTTGCCGGCAGCGGCCGAGGCTGCGACGTTCTTGGCAAGCTGGTCGCGTGGCAAGGGCTTACCCATGCCCTCCATAGGCTTGGCAGACAGCCTGCGGATATCAACATCGACTTTCAATCGCCTACGCCCTCTTGCTCCCAATTGGGGAGATTATACCTCGGGATGGAATCATTCCATTCGAGAAGCTTACCAAAATGGGATGGTGAGCCCCCGGAGACCGAATCACTTCATTTTATGGAACGGACTGGGATTTGCCATTACCTGACACCAGCCTTTCCACGTATTTCCTTGTTCGTCTATTCCTAAAAAACATACTGAAAAGCTGACCAATCCATAAACGGCATTCTCAGCCTATTCCCAGCAAACTGTATCGTTGCTGAATTTTTTGTAAACAGTGTCCCAAAGCGGGAATGCGACCGCGCGCGGCGCCAAGATACCAAAGAACCCGGAAATGCGCAAAAGGCCGGGATAACCCCGGCCTTTTTCAAAATCATGCAGCTTTTTCCACGGCCCATTTGCGAAGTATCTTGGCTGCGCGTTCTTCGCTGATTTCCACCATGCGGGAGAGCCTGCGCTCGGGTCCTTCGCGAACCCGGCGGTTGAAGGTGCCTTCGCTGTCGCCGCCCGCCAGAAGATCGTCGGTGCTGTCGAAGCCGAAATCCGCCCCAAACCCTTCCATGAGACCACCAGCACCCGCATCCATGCCGGGAGAGAAATCCGGCAGTTCGAGGCCCGCGGTCTCCTGGCTGATCTGGCCTGCTGCCGCGCCGTTGCCAGTGACCGTACGAACCAGAGGGCGTACACCGAGCCAGACGACGAGGAAAGCAACAGCGACGAAGGCGAGCGAGTTGATGATGCCTGCCGAATTGCGGCTGAGCACTTCCATGATGCCCGGCCCGCTTGCGGCTTCGTCGAGCAGCTGCGTTTCGAGGAAGTCCATCGCCGTCAGCGTGACGATATCGCCGCGATCGGAGGAAACCCCCGCAGCCGAGGTGACGATCTTCTGCATTTCGGCAAGATAGGCGTCGATCTTGGCCTGGTCGACGGGTTCGCCGACCATCTTGGCGATGCGACCCTTGTTGACGACCACGGCGACCGAAATCTTCTCGACGGTATAGCCATTCTTGACGGTGGCGACCGTTTTGGAATTGATTTCGTAGTTGGTCTGCTCTTCCTTCTTGGCAGACTGGTCGGAAGACTGCGGGCCGCCGGCGCCGCCTTGGGGCGCTGCCTGCGGTACGTTCTGTTCCACGGTCGCGGCCGTATCGGGCTGCGTTTCCTGGGATTTCTGGTCTTCCTTAACGGTGCGGACGGAGCGCTCGACGCGCGATTCCGGATCGTAGACGGTTTCCTGAATCTGCCGGCTGTCGGTATTGAGCTGCGCCGTCACGCTGGAGCGGAAATTGTCCATGCCGAGGAAAGGCGCCAGCGCCTTGTCGATATTGGTGGTGATTTCCTGCTGAACGTTCTGCGCCAGCGTCAGCGAGCGGTTCATGGCGGCGTTGGTGACGTCGTCACCGGAAGCGAGGAGCTGGCCGGTGGAATCGAGCAGCGTCACGTCATCGACCTCGAGGCCGGGAACGGCCGAGGCGACGAGATGACGGATGGAAGCGGACGCCTTGCGCCCGGCGGTGGCATTGGCTCGAATCATGACCGATGCGGTGGGCTTCTGCTCACCGCGGCGGAAATTACCGACATCCGGCATGACGATATGGACGCGTGCGGCCGCAATTCCGTCGATCTGCTGAATGGAGCGGCTGATCTCACCCTCAAGCGCGCGAACCCGGGTCACTTCCTGCATGAAGGAAGTCAGGCCGAGAGAACCGACATTGTCGAAAAGCTCATAACCGGCATTGGCACTGTCAGGCAGGCCGCGCTCGGCCAGAAGCAGCCTTGCCTTGCTGGTGAGGCCGACCGGAACCTGGAGGCTGGCGCCATCCGTTCCAACCTGAAAGTCCAGCCCCGCTTCGGCGAGTGCAATGCTGATCTTGTTGAGGTCGCTTTTTTCAAGTCCCACATAAAGGGTCTCGTAAGCGGGACGGTTCACGTAAAGTGCTGCTGCAAGGATAATGGCCATGGACAAAATGCCCACGCCGCCCAGCATCAACAACCGTGTCTGACCCAGCGCCGCGAAATTCTTCAAGACCTGAGGGATTTGATTTAACAGATTCATTCTGTTCCGCACCGTCATTCATAGAGTCCGAGACCTTTTGGCCCCGTAATGACAATAGGGTGCGAAGCTTGCGCGAGCGTTGCCTTTATCCGCAATCCGCGAAAGGAAGGGAACCGCCAGATGAATGCTGTCTAAAACAGATCGAAGTCTCCGGCGACCTTGTCCAGCGGCTGCGAATGGCCATGGCAGCGCCCAGCGCCTTTTGCATTTCTGCCAGCTTGACGAGGCTGAGCGCGGTCGAGACATCCACGATCCAATCACCGGGAATGGAGCCGGTGACGGTATCGATGAACTCGGCAAGGCCGCGGGTTTTCTGGACGGCAAGGTCGATGCCCTGCAAGAGCTTGACGCCATCGCTGGACAATTCGCCGCTTGTCGCTTCCAGCAGTTGCGGCTCGATGCGCTCGATCAGATAGGCGACATCGTGCAGTTCCGATACCACGCGCATCAGAACGTCGGGCAAGGCTTCTTCGAACGGAGTGGTGCCGGTGTTGTTTGCAATCTGCATTGGAAACTCCGTGACTAGAAAAATTCGATGTCGTTGGCGACGGGCTTGGGGGCCGGCACCGGACGCGTTTCCATGGCGACCGTCTTCTGGGTTTCCGCGCCGCTCAGCGGATGCTGTCGTGCACGGCCCGAAACCGGCCAGAACTCGATCTTGCGGCCATGATCCCCGCCCGTGGAGGAGCTGATGACCGGTATGCCTTCATCCTTGAGAAACTGCATGGCAAAGATGGCGTTCTGCTCACCGACATTGGAGAAGCTGGCAATCGTTTTTGCGCCGCCGAAAACCTTCGCCTCCAGCCGGTCGCGGCGTGCGCCCTTCTTCAGAAGACCGTTGATCAGCAGTTCCATAAGATGCACGCCATAACGCGTCGCATCCCCACCGGTCACGTTGCCCGTTCCCGGCAGCAGGAAGTGGTTCATTCCTCCAATGCCGGCAACGGGGTCTCTCAGACAGGCGGCCACGCACGAACCGAGTATCGTCGTCATGACCACGTCGGGATCGCTGACAACCTTGTACTCGCCCTGAATGATATGTACGCGCTTGGCCGCAGCTTCAATCATTTCAGCGATCCGAAAACCGCTTCGATGGCTGCGCGCATCTTGTCGATGGTGAAGGGCTTGGCCAGCACGTTGTTTGCGCCGAGCTGCGCTGCCTTCTGCACCAGCGCACGGTCGCCCTGCGCGGTGAGGATGATGAAGGCCGCCTTTTTGAGGGTCGGGTTGGCCCGCACGGCGTGCAGGAAACCGAGGCCGTCCATCTTGGGCATGTTGAAGTCGGAGATAACGAGATGATGGGGCTGCTGCTCCATGATCTTCAATCCCTGCTCGCCGTCGCCAGCGGCAGTGATCTGCTTGAAGCCGAGCTGTGTCAGCGCATCGCTGAGCAGCAGCCGGCTGGTCACCTGATCGTCGACGATCAGAACTTTGATCTTTTCTGCGAGAGACATTAGTCAGCACCTTCTTTGCGGGCAGTGGTTAGTTTCAGGATTTCTTCGCCGATTGAGGCCAGCGGCAATTGCAGTTCAACGGCGCCAAGTTCAAAGGCCACTCTGGGCATGCCGTAGACGACACATGTTTTTTCGTTCTGGCCGACGGTGCGCGCACCGGCATGCCGCATTTTCAGCAGCCCGGCCGCGCCATCGCGGCCCATGCCGGTGAGAATGACGCCGACGGCGTTGCGTCCGGCAAGCTCGGCGACCGAATCGAACAGCACATCAACTGAAGGGCGATGGCCGTTGACGGGATCGCGCTCGATAAGCCGGCAGCAGGGCGCGTTACGATTGGAAATCTGCAAATGGCGTTCACCGCCCGGCGCAAGGTAGATCTTGCCGGTCTGCAGGCGCGCGCCATCGGTCGCCTCTTCCACGACGGGTGCGCAGATGCGGTTCAGCCGTTCCGCGAAACTCTTGGTGAAAGTCGGCGGCATGTGCTGAGTGATGACCGTCGGCGGACAATTGGCCGGAAACTTCTGGAGCACGGCAATCAGTGCCTCGACACCGCCGGTGGAGGAGCCGATGGCGACGACTTTGCGGCCGGCACGATAATCGCTGACCGGGGTCGGCTGGGCTGCGACAACGGGTTCCGGGCGCGCCGCGCGGTAAGCTGCGTGTTGCGACCGTGCGGCGGCCTTCACCTTGTCGGCCAAGTCGCCGAAGGGGCGCGCATCGCCTGGAGCCGGCTTGCCGACACAGTCGAAAGCACCGATTTCAAGCGCGGCGAGCGAGGCATCCGCGCCGCGGTGCGTTAGCGACGAGACCATGATGACCGGCATCGGCCGCAGTCGCATGATCTTTTCGAGAAACTCGAGGCCGTTCATTTCCGGCATCTCGATGTCGAGCGTCACGACATCGGGATTGAGCTGCTTGATGGCGGCGCGCGCTTCCATGGCATTGCCGGCCTGCCCAACCACCTCAACCTCCGGATCGGCCTTGAGGACGGCGGAAATCAGGCCACGCATGGTGGGGGAATCATCGACGACGAGGACCCGTGCGAGTGCGCTCATGCCTTCCTCCCGGACGTGTGACCAATGTAGCGGTAGGTGGTGATGCCGGTATTGTCGAACAGGTTCTTGGCGTCGCCGGACACTCTTTCGGAATGGCCGATGTAAAGATGACCGCCTTCCGGCAGCAGGCCTGCAAAACGCGTCCAGATACGCATCTGGGTCGGCTCGTCGAAATAGATGACGACGTTGCGGCAGAAGATGACGTCGAAATTGCCCTTGAAGGGCCATTGCGTCATCAGGTTCAGTTCATTGAACGTGATGAGGCGCTTGACCTTGTCATCGATGCGGAACTTGCGGCGACCGCCGGCATCAACTTCCGTGAACCATTGCTTGCGCATGGCGGGAGACACGGTTTCGAGCGCGTTGTCATCGTAAAAGCCTGCACGGGCCTGCGCCAGGATCTTCGGATCGATGTCGGTCGCCAGAATCTTGAAATCGTAGTCCGCCGCATTGGGAAACATGGCGAGCACGGTGAGCGCAATCGAATAGGGCTCCTGCCCATCGGAACAGGCGGCCGACCAGATGCGGACGCGCCCGCCGGTCTTTGCCCTTGCAATGAGGCCCGGCAGGACCTCGTCGCGCAGGTGTTCGAAATGGTGGTTCTCGCGGAAGAAGCGCGTGAAATTCGTCGTCAGGTGCGACAGCATTTCGCGGCGCGCAGCCGCTCCATCGGGCGATGACACCAGTGCGCAATATTCCCGAAACCCGGCCAGTCCGAGATTGCGGATATGCTTGGACAAGCGCGAATAGACCAGCGACGCCTTGGTGTCGTTGAGATAGATGCCCGCATCCGCGTAGATCATCGCAGCGATCTCCGACAAATCGCGTCTCGTCAGCGGATATTCGCCGCTGGCAAGAACGTCATCGGGAGATTGTCGCTGATCGCTGAGATTAAGTGCTGCCATTGGATATCCGCCTTCAACCCGTCGCCGCGAGTGACATTTCCTGTTTCAGTGGCTGCCCGCGCGAAGCGCTGACGATGGCGTCGACATCCAGAATGAGCGCAACGCGTCCGTCACCCAGAATGGTGGCGGCGGCAATGCCTGGAACATGGGTATAGTTGGCTTCCAAAGACTTGATGACGACCTGGCGCTGTCCCTGGATCGCATCGACCATCAGGGCTCGCTGGCCGCCGCCTTCCGATTCCACCAGAAGCGCCACGCCTTCCACAGGATCGGCCTGGGTCGGACGGAAGTTCAGAACGCGTCCGACATCGACCAGCGGGCAGAAAGAGTTGCGGATGGAAATCAGCCGCTGGTTGGCGCCGAAGGAGTGAATGTTCTTCGCTTCCGGCTGCAGGGTTTCCACGATTGCCGTCAACGGAACGACAAGCGTCTGGCCGGCCACGGTTACCACCATGCCGTCGAGAACCGCAAGCGTCAGCGGCAGGCTCATGGTGAAGGTCGAGCCAAGACCGGGGCGCGAGGAGATGTTGATGCGACCGCCAAGCGCCTGAATGGAACGCTTGACCACATCCATGCCGACACCACGGCCGGAAATGTCGGAAATCTTGTCTGCGGTAGAGAAGCCCGGCGCGAAGATCAGATTGTCGATCTCCTCATCCGTGAGGTTCGCATCGGCGGCAATGAGATCGTTGTCGATCGCCTTCTGGCGAACGCGCTCGCGGTTGATGCCCGCGCCATCGTCCTGAAGCTCGATCAGGATGCGGCCCGACCGGTGCTTGGCCGAAAGCTTGATGGTGCCTTCCGGGTTCTTGCCAGCGGCTTCGCGTTTTTCCGGCGTTTCGATGCCGTGGTCCACCGCATTGCGGATCATGTGCGTCAGGGGTTCGGCCAGCTTGTCGATGACCGTCTTGTCGACTTCCGTGTTCTCGCCTTCGGTAACGAGGCGGATCTGCTTGCCGATCATGTCGGCAACTTCGCGAACGATACGCGACATGCGCTGGAAGACAGGCTTCACCGGCTGCGCACGGATCGCCATGACGCTGTCCTGGATTTCGCGCGTCAATTGCTGGAGTTCGTCGAGACCCATGTTGACGGCAGACGTGCCGCTCGCATCGTTTTCGATGACGCTCTGCGACAGCATCGCCTGATTGATGACAAGCTCGCCGACGAGGTTGATCAGGCGGTCAACACGGTCGAGATCGACACGGATGGTCTGGCCGGCGCTTGCATTGGCCGCGGCATTGGCATTCGCCTGCGCTGCGGCCGGCGCTGCCGCAGCCTCACGCTTTTCGATGGCGGCGTTGACGCTCTGGGCGATCTGCGTCGTTGCGACGGCAGCCTCGACGACTGCGGCGACGTAGGGCTCTTCCGCCCCGGCGGTCACAACGGCCGGTTCCCCTTCCGCATCACCGTCGAGAGCCGACAGGTCGAACGGAACCGGGATCATCGGCAGCTCTTCCGCATCCGCAGCGGTTTCCGAAAGAATCGGGGTGATTTCGAGATCGCAATCCCATTCGGCGAATTCGAAGACGCTGCGGATTCCCTCTTCACCCTTGTCGGTCGAGATCGAAACCGTCCAGGAGAAATAGGACGCTTCTGGATCGAGCTTGTCGAGCGAGGGCAGTTCCGACAGGTCGCAATTGACGCTCATCTCACCGATGCGCGAGAGATCGCGCAGGAGAAGGGCTGCTTCATTGCCTTTCGAATAAAGCGATGCGTGCGGCTTGAAGGTTATCTGGAAAGACGGCGTCTCCATCAACGGCGTCGTTTCATCGGCAAAGTCCGAGAAGGAGAACGGGATCGGCTCGAAACCGCTATCGTCCGTCGGCTTTGGCGCAACGGGTTCAGGCATCTTTGCAACAACCGGCGCTGCCACCGGCGCGGATGCGTGGACGGTTTCGCCGTTGGCCAGGGCTTCCAGTTCCTTGACGAGGCCACGGGTGCGGCTTTCGTCGACGCTGCCGCCGTCTCTTGCCGCATTGGTGAGGTCCGCCAGCACGTCGGCGGAACGCAGCATGACTTTCAGGACGTCCTGTGTCGGTTCCAGCTTGTTGGAGCGAACGCAGTCGAGGGTCGTTTCAAAAACGTGGGCGAAGGCCACGAGATCATCCAGACCGAAGGCACCCGCCCCGCCCTTGATGGAATGAACGGCACGGAAAACGGCGTTGACGGTTTCCGGATCACGGTCACCGTCATTCAATTTAAGAAGCCCCGATTCCAGTTCCGCGAGTTGTTCCTCGCATTCCTGGAAAAAGATTTCCTTGATTTCGTTCATATCCATCGTGAAATGTCCCGTATCAGGCAGTTACGCGTTCAATGGCATCGATGAGCTTCGCAGGATCGAACGGCTTGACGATCCAGCCGGTCGCACCGGCCTGACGGGCGCGGTTCTTCTTCTCTGCGTCGCTTTCGGTCGTCAGAACGAGGATCGGTATGGCCCGGTACTTCTCGTTGCGACGCACACCCTCGATGAAGCCGAAACCATCAAGACGGGGCATGTTGATATCGGTCACGATGACGTCGGGGTTGCTCTGCTCCAGCACTTCAAGACCCTCAATGCCGTCTTCGGCCTGAATTGTCTCGAAACCGGCATTGTTGAGCGTGACCAGGAGCATGTTCCTGATCGTTCTGGAATCATCCACGGTAAGAACTTTTTTCTTCACTTCTTGATCTCCTTCAGGAGCAAATGATCGATTTCGACGCCTATCAGTTTCATGGTCTTGTCGAATGCATCGGACACTCTGGCAAAACCGAACGGCTTGCCGTCCTCCTCCCAGGACTTCGCACCGGCCATCAGGACCTGGGCGCAAAGCGCACCGATACGTTCCACCTCGGACGCATCCACCGACAAAGGTGCTCCTCTCAGCGTCATCAGCTTGCCGTGCAGCGCCGATGCCTCGTTGAGATCCAGCACCGGTGACAGTTTCAGCGTCGCCTCAGCTGCTTTTCTGGCTGCCATTACATGACTCCTTGGCGTCTGAATTGTTGGTAATCCTGGCCGTAATCCGTGCGGTTATCCACACGGGCCACAAATGATGTGTCCTGCCGAGCCGTAGCGGCGACAGCTGCCGCCTGTCCCTGACGGGCAATCCGGAATTCGCGAATGGTGCGGCCGAGTTCCAGAATGACAGTGTGAAGCGTATCGGCCTCCGAGGAACCATTGCCCATATCGGCAAGGTTCCGGTCAGCCTGTCTTTGCTGTTCACCGATGTCGGCAGCGACTGATTGCAATTCGCCGGCGTGCTCTACCGCGTGCCGGGAGACCTCGGTGATCATGTCGTTGATGCCGGATACCTGCCGGACAACACCGCCGATTGCGTCCTGCGTGCGGTTGACCATGTGCACGCCGCCTTCGACCTGCTTTTTCGTGGAACCAACGAGGCTTTTGATCTCTCTTGCAGCGTCTGCGGAACGCTGGGCCAATGCCCGGACCTCCTGCGCGACAACGGCAAAACCGCGTCCGCTGTCACCGGCGCGTGCTGCCTCGATGCCGGCGTTGAGGGCGAGAAGGTTCGTCTGGAAAGCGATCTCGTCAATCGTGCCGATGATCCGTCCGATCTGCTCGGCGGATTGCTCGATATCCGACATGGCGTTTATCGCCTCACCGATTGCCTTGCCGCTTTCGACCGCCGCCTCACGGGCATGGGAAACCGCCGTCTCCGCCGCCGAAATGCGGGCGCCGTTTTCGGCCACATCCCCGATCATCGTCTGGATCGCACGGGAGGTCTCGGCAAGGGCTGCGGCCTGCTGGCGGGAGCGCTCCGCCATGGAACGGCCAATGTCGGCAAACCGCGCGCTCAGCGCCTCGGCTTCACCGATGCTGTTTTGCGCCGATGTCAGTGACGCGCCAATCGTCTCGAGTGCCGCATTGAAAGTGGCAGCAACGTCGCGGTAGGCGTCGGGCACGTCGCCGCCGATGCGGGCCTGCAAATCGCCTGCGGCAAATGCCGTCAACGCTTCGCCCAGCAACTTTGCGGCTTCGGAGCGGTCATTGTCGCGCTGTTCTGCCAGTTCCCGGCCATGGCGCAGGCGCAATTCATTGAAGCGCAACGATACGGCAATCTCGGTATCGACCATCACCAGACGGACGACGTTCTTGATGGCTTCCGCCAGTTCGCGGCTCTTTTTACGGTTGCCGGGCAGGATGGAGCGCGGCGCGTGCTCAGTCACCAGACCGCCCAGAAGATGTTCCAAAACGACGGCATGGCTGGCGATCTGCCAGCGAGGATCGAGACCCATGCGACCGGCATTGTCGGAAAGCACTTTCACCCGCTCGGCATAAAGCCCATCGAAACGCGCATCGGTCAGCACGCTCCAGTGCGAGGATTGCAAATCGTGCAGGCGGTCGAGCTGGTTTTCGCTTTCGAAAGACGGCGAACAGTCCGGCATGGACTGGAAACGGTTCATCACATCGCGTAGGCCGGCCTTAACGTAAGGCTCCAGCATGCTGCGATAATTGCGCAGGAAATCGGATTGCGTCTCGTCGAGGCCGGCAAAGCGCAACCGCCCCGCCAGGCTTGCGCCTGCCGATCTCCGCGCTTGTTCTGATGGCAAGTCCTGCCCCAACCGACGACCCCAATAATATGACGGCCGGTAAAACCCGGCCAAATGGCAAGGTTCAGAACGCCAGCACCCTTACGGGGGATTTTTGAACGAACATACCCATCGCGGACGATGCGGCATCGACGCTTGCCTGACCTTCTTGAACCAAGAAACGAAATACCGGATCGGGCCCGGTACGGCAGTGCGGCGTCATGCCTGGAAGGGGAGATAACCCCATTCCGCCGTGGAAATACCATCAATCTTTATGGTTAATTCCTTGCTTGAAAGTTAAGAAACATCAGCACCGGCGTCAAACGGTAAAATTTGTAAAAGCTTTTAGCCATTGTCGCCCCTACTTTGCCGCAAACGGGCAAAAACGAAAAGGAATCGGACGCGACGGGCGGTTTTTCCAGCCTGTGCGCTGGACAAGCGTGTCCGCCTTCCCCTAAAACAAATCAACGGGATATTCGCTCAGCGGTGATGCTTTAGAGAGACCTTTACGATCAAGGAGACGCCAACTTGTTACGGATGGAGAAATGCCGCTGTTCAAGGCGCCATCCGCAAGTGTTGATCGGTCTTGTGGTTGCGAGCCTGCTCGTCATCATCGGCTTTCAGGCGCCATCCGGCATCAAGGCAATCTCAAAGACCAGCCGTCTGGAACGATTGCAGACGGCTGACCTAAGCCACTCCCCCTCGCTTCGCGATAAGGACTGCACCACCGGCGACGATCACGGCTGCAAGGCTCACAACGGTGCCCCGGGGCTTCGCCCCGTCGGTTTTCCCTCGACCATCCTGCGGATCGTGGCTGACGCCAAACCGGCCGTCACGCCTGTTGCCATCGCGCCACAAACTTTCCGAGACTTTGCGAACGTGGTTCCAAGAGCACCTCCGCATATTATCTCTTAGTCATTCCGGCGGTCCTCATCATTCGGTTCCTTGCGAACCTTGAGGGATCGGAGTCGTCGGAAACCCGCCGTAGGCTCCAATTCCAGAGAGAAAACCGCCGCCGCATATGACACTTGCAACCGTTCTACCATTTATTATCGCATTGCCGTTCGTCGGCGCTCTCATAACGGCCTTCATGCCGCGCGAAGGCGCGGCCGCAAGCGCGGCCTACGTAGCTAGCGCCGTAGCCCTCTTCGGCCTGGTCGGCAGCATCCTTCTTTATCCAAATGTCAGTGGCGGTGGCGTGCTGAAATACGATGTGGAATGGCTGCCGCAGCTGGGGCTTAATTTTACCCTGCGGCTGGATGGCTTCGCCTGGATTTTCGCGATCCTCATTACCGGCATCGGCCTGCTCGTGGTTCTCTACGCCCGATATTACATGTCGGCCCAGGACCCTATTCCACGGTTTTTCGCCTTTCTGCTCGCCTTCATGGGCTCGATGCTCGGCATAGTGCTGTCCGGCAACGTCATTTTGCTGTCGATCTTCTGGGAAATGACCAGCATCTTCTCGTTCCTGCTGATCGGCTACTGGCACCAGAACGCCGGCGCGCGCGATGGCGCCCGCATGGCGTTGACCGTGACCGGCATCGGCGGCTTCAGCCTGCTCGCCGGGCTTCTCATCCTCGGCCACATGGCGGGAAGCTACGATCTGGACAAGATCATCGCGGCCGGTCCCGATATCCGCGCCCATTCCCTTTATCTGCCCGCACTTATTCTCATCCTTGGCGGCGCGCTGACGAAAAGCGCACAGTTTCCGTTTCATTTCTGGCTGCCCAATGCCATGGCGGCGCCCACGCCCGTTTCCGCCTATCTGCACTCGGCCACTATGGTGAAGGCCGGGGTTTTCCTGCTGGCGCGGTTCTGGCCGGTGCTGGCAGGCACGCCGGAATGGTTCTGGCTGGTGGGTGCTGCAGGCGTCATCACCCTGCTGCTCGGCGCCTATTTCGCCATGTTCCAGCAGGACCTGAAAGGCTTGCTCGCCTATTCCACCATCAGCCATCTGGGGCTCATCACCACGCTTTTGAGCCTGGGCAGCCCGCTTGCGGCGGTTGCAGCGATCTTCCACATGGTCAACCACGCCACCTTCAAGGCATCGCTGTTCATGGCGGCTGGCATCATCGACCATGAAACCGGCACGCGCGACATGCGGCGGCTGAGCGGGCTTTACACCTATATGCCGGCAACCGCGACACTCGCCATGGCGGCCAGCGCTGCAATGGCCGGCGTGCCCCTGTTCAACGGCTTCCTCTCCAAGGAAATGTTCTTTGCCGAGGCCGTCGAAACCCACGCAGACTCGCTGCTGGACCGGGCTTTACCATACGTCGCGACGTTGTCAGGCGCCTTCGCCGTCGCCTACTCGCTACGCTTCATCCACACGGTCTTCTTCGGCCCCAAGCCGGTTGACCTGCCGAACCCCAATCCGCATGAGCCGCCGCGCTGGATGCGTTTCCCGATCGAGTTCCTGGTTTTCGCCTGCCTGATCGTCGGCATCGTTCCGAGCCTGTCGATCGGCCCGTTCCTGCATTCGGCCGTGCTTTCCGTTCTCGGTCCGCAAACGCCCGTCTACAGCCTGTCGATCTGGCACGGTTTCAACCTGCCGCTCATCATGAGTATTGCGGCACTCGGCGGCGGCGTTGCCATCTATGCCCTGCTCGGCGGCTATTTCTCCCGCTGCGACGACGGCCCGCCAATCTTCCGGCATCTTCGGGGACAGCGCATCTTCGAGCGCATTCTCGTCACCGTGTCCTGGAAGTGGGCGCGGTGGCTGGAAAGCACGCTCGGCACCCGGCGCCTGCAGCCGCAGCTGAGGCTTCTGATCCTCGTGGCGCTTCTTGCCGGTTTCTCGCCGCTTTTCCTCTCGGAATTTTCATTGTCGCTGCCGCGCGTGACGTCCTTCGATCCGATCTTTGCCATTCTGTGGCTGATCGGCATGATCGCCGCGCTGGGTGCCGCCTGGCAGGCGAAATATCATCGTCTCGCCGCACTCATCATGCTCGGCGTCTCCGGCCTTGTCACCTGCCTCACATTCGTCTGGCTTTCTGCACCCGATCTCGCGATCACCCAGTTGCTGGTCGAAATCGTCACCACCGTTCTGATCCTGCTCGGTCTCAGATGGCTGCCGAAACGCTTCGAGAAGGTGGACAGCAGCGATGAATTGCCGGCGCAGCTTCGCCGCGCCCGTGACTTCCTGCTGGCCGCCGCAAGCGGCATTGGCATGTCCGTCATCGCCTATGCGGTCATGACCCTGCCCGTGCCGAACGCCATCGCGACCTATTTCCTCGAGCGCGCCTATTCGGAAGGCGGCGGCACCAATGTCGTCAACGTCATCCTCGTCGATTTCCGCGGCTTCGACACGTTCGGCGAAATCGCGGTGCTGGCGATCGTGGCGCTGACGGTCTTTGCGCTGCTTCGCCGTTTCCGCCCTGCGCATGAAAGCATCGGGGTGCCGGAACAGCAGCAGATGCAAAACGCCTTCGATGCGGAGCGGCCCGACCGCAGCAAGGGCGATACGGTGCGCGACTATCTCTATGTACCGTCCATCGTCATGCAATGGATGTTCCCGGTTATCGTCACCTTTTCGATCTTCCTGTTCATACGCGGCCACGATCTGCCCGGCGGCGGCTTTGCGGCCGGCATCACCATGGCAATCGCGTTCCTGCTGCAATATCTCGCCGGCGGCGCGCGCTGGGCGGAGGATCGCATCCGCATCCTGCCGCTGCGCTGGATGGGCTTCGGCCTTCTGATGGCGGCGGCAACCGGCATGGGGTCCTGGTACTTCGGCTATCCGTTCCTGACCTCTTATTTCCAGTACACGGAGATACCCTATATCGGCAAAATGCCGACAGCATCCGCCTTGCTGTTCGACCTCGGCGTCTTCTCGCTGGTCGTCGGCTCCACCGTTCTTATTCTTATAGCACTGGCACACCAATCGTTGCGTAACTACCGCGTTCGCACGCCTGAAGCCGCAAAAGCGGAGGACGTGTAATGGAACTCATTCTTTCAATCGGCATCGGCATCATGACCGGCTCCGGCGTCTGGCTGATCCTGCGCCCACGCACTTATCAGGTCATCGTCGGGCTTTCGCTGCTGTCCTATGCCGTCAACCTGTTCATCTTCGGCGTCGGCGGCATTAAGACCAATGCGCCGCCGGTGCTGGTGAACGGCGTCGACAGTTCCACGCTTGCCGACCCCGTGCCGCAGGCGCTGGTGTTGACGGCAATCGTCATCGGCTTTGCGACGACTGCGCTGTTCCTCGTCGTGCTTTTGGCCGCCCGTGGGCTTACCGGCACCGACCATGTGGACGGGAGGGAATCGAAATGATGTCGTTCCCCTTCCACATCGTCATCGCGCCCATTCTGGTGCCGCTGATCACCGCAGCCCTCCTGTTGTTCTTCGACGAGCGCCAGCGCGTGGCGAAGGCCGCCATCAGCCTTGCCTCGACCGTGATATTGCTTGTTGTCGCCATCCTGCTGTTCCGCGAGGTGAACTCGACGGTCAATACCGAGATTGCGGCGGTGGTTTCGAGCGGGGTCTATCTGCTCGGCAACTGGCCGGCGCCCTTCGGCATCGTGCTCGTTGCCGATCGCCTCTCCGGGCTGATGGTGCTTTTGACGGCACTGCTTGCCATTCCCTCGCTGATCTATTCGCTGGCGAAATGGCATAAGGCAGGCGCGCATTTCCATTCGCTGTTCCAGATGATGCTGATGGGCGTCAACGGCGCTTTCCTGACCGGTGACCTCTTCAACCTCTTCGTTTTCTTCGAGGTTATGCTCGCGGCATCCTATGGTTTGCTGTTGCATGGCTCCGGTCAGCAGCGCGTCAAGGCCGGGCTGCATTACATCGCCATCAACCTCGTCGCCGCATTGTTCTTCCTGATCGGCGTCAGCCTCATCTATGGCGTCACCGGCACGCTGAACATGGGTGACCTTGCCCACCGCATAGACGGCCTCAACCCGGACCAGCGCATGCTGCTTGAAACCGGCGCTGCGGTTCTCGGCATCGCGTTCCTGGTCAAGGCTGGCATGTGGCCGCTGAATTTCTGGCTGCCTTCCGCCTATGGCTCGGCTTCAGCACCTGTCGGCGGGCTGTTTGCTATCATGAGCAAGGTCGGCATCTACGTCATTGCCCGCCTATCCTTCCTGCTTTTCGGGCAGACGGCCGGGGAATCGGCCGGTTTTGGCCATGATGCCCTGCTTGTCGGCGGCATCGCCACCATCATCTTCGGCGCCATCGGCGTTCTTGCCTCGCAGGCGCTTGGGCGGCTGGCCGGGTTTTCGGTTCTGGTGTCCTCGGGAACGCTTCTCGCCGCCATGGGCACCGGCAATCCCACGGTTGCAGCCGGCGCGCTCTATTATCTCGTCAGCTCCACACTCACCATCAGCGCTTTCTTCATGCTGATCGAACTGGTGGAACGCGGGCAGGATGCCGGCGCGAACGTTCTTGCCGTAACCATGGAAGCCTATGGCGAGGGCGAAGAGGAGGAAGAGGAGGAAGAAGTCGGCGTGACCATGCCCGGCACCATGGCGGTGCTCGGGGCGTGTTTTGCAGCCTGCGGCATTCTCCTCGCCGGTCTGCCGCCGCTCTCGGGCTTCATCGCCAAATTCTCCATGCTGACCGCCATTCTCAATCCTTCAGGGCTGGGGGCCAATGACAGCGTCTCCACCCTTTCCTGGTGGCTGGTCTTCCTGATTGTCTTTGCAGGTTTCGCCTCGCTAATCTCGATGACACGCGCGGGCATCCGCACCTTCTGGGCCTCCCTCGAAGGCACAGTACCGCGTGTTCTCGTCATCGAAATAGCGCCCATCATGCTGCTGCTGGGACTGACACTCGCCATGACCGTGCAGGCGGGGCCGGTGATGCGCTACATGCAGGAGACGGCGCGTATTCTCGATCTGCCGGCCAGCTACATTCAGGGCGTCATTTCCGCCCCGAGAGCGGGAACCAATCCGGAGGCGCAGCCATGATAAGCCGTGTCCTGCCCTACCCGCTGCTGACGGTGTCGCTGATCATCTTCTGGATGACGATCAACAGCTTTTCAGCCGGACATCTGCTGCTAGGCACCGGTGTGGCCCTCATCGCCTCCTGGGCTATGGCGTCGCTCCGGCCGGCAAAACCTCGCATCCGCAACTGGCACAAGCTCGTCAAGCTGATCGCGATCGTGCTTTACGACATCGTCCTGTCCAATATTTCCGTCGTGAAGATTATTCTGTTCCAGCGCGAGAGAGATCGCAAATCCGGTTTCCTCGCGGTGCCGCTCGATATTCGCGATCCGATGGGATTGGCCGTTCTGGCGACAATCCTCACCTCGACACCGGGAAGCGCCTGGCTCGAATATAATTCCAGCCAGGGCACGCTTCTGCTTCATGTTCTCGACGATGAGGATGAGGCGGCCTGGATAAGCCTCATCAAGAACCGATATGAAAAACTTTTGATGGAGATATTCGAATGAGTTCGATTATCCTTTTCTGGTCCTTTTCGCTCGCGCAGCTGATGCTCGCCATTGCCATGACGATTTCCGTTTACCGCATCGCCATCGGCCCACGCGCCCAGGACCGGGTGCTCGGCGTCGACACGCTCTATGTCAACGCCATGCTGCTTCTCTTGACCTTCGGCCTGCGCACCGGCAACGACATCTATTTCGAGGCCTCGCTGCTCATCGCGATCCTTGGGTTCGTCTCCACCGTTGCCCTTTCCAAATTCATGATGCGTGGCGAGGTGATTGAATGAACAATGCCGCAGAATTTCCGCTCTGGGCCGCTATTCTGGTGGCGTTCTTCGTCCTTCTGGGCGCCTCGCTGACGCTGATCGGCACCATCGGCTTTGCCAAGCTCAACAGCTTCTACGAGCGCCTGCACGCACCGACGCTCGGCACCAGCTGGGGCACCGGCGGCATCGTCATGGCCTCCATCATCTATTTCTCCGTCTCCGGCGACCGCTTCGCCTTCCACGAGATCTTCATAGGCATCTTCGTGACGGTGACGACGCCAGTGTCGCTGATGCTGCTGGGGCGTGCCGCACTTTATCGGGACCGGGCGGAGCAGAATACGGATAACCGGGAGCATCTGTAGCACCGCGGACTCAGACAAGTTTTGCGTGAATTACCTTCCTGAAGGTCAAGGAAACTCTCCTGCGACGGGCTGTCCTCAGGCCGTTGACACGTCCGATTTTCGCGACGGAATTTCATGGGACCAATCGTAACGGCCGGCATCTCCAAGCAAGACGACGGAGCAAGGCTGAAGTACAACGCTTCTAATGTCCGGTCCGCGCAATTCGCGAAACACCATTTCACACGTGGATAAAAGGCTTATCGATACTATCGTGTCGTCAAAGCACGAAACACAGTCGACATGCGCGCTGATGCCCTGTCCGGGGAGATATTCGTTTGCGATGACCTGATCGGGCAAACTCCTGCAGTATCCTGTTTCAACCAGACGTTCTGCAAAGATTTCCAGCCACGCCGGCAACTTGCCCAGATAGGCATCTGCCGTAATAGCGCGCGCCTTATAATCGTACCGGTAGCCAAAATGTTGCACGCGACGCTTCAGCTCCGTGTTCCATTCACCAGCATCAAGCATCGCCATAACGAATGCCTCCTCCGCTGAAGAAAAGAAGTCATCAAAATAGATTACGCCAGGCGGCGGATGAGAGGCGCTTATCCGATGATCCACTTGCGGGCAGCTTTCCGATTGTTGGACAAGTAGGCAGACGTAACGCATCGAGTCACATCGTCCGCGCTAAAAAACCGATGACAACGGAAGCAATCTAATCTCGCCAGCGCGGAGGAGGCAACACGCATTCAATTCAGGAAAAAATGAAATTAAGAAGAATGGTGCCCGGAGGCGGATTTGAACCACCGACACGCGGATTTTCAATCCGCTGCTCTACCAACTGAGCTATCCGGGCACTTCAGGTCCTTGAAGAACCTCCGCTTTTGGCGGGCGGGGCTGTTTGGTGCCCCGAAAGTGAGCGGGGTTATAACATCTTGTTCGGACATGGCAAGCGCCATAGCGAAGTTTTTTGACAGTTTTTTCACGGCGCCTGTGGATGGCTGGAATACGTGCGCTGTGAAGGCCTTATCGTGGCTGGAAACGCGCTATCGGCAATCCGCCAGACATGATCGACATCAGTCAGGTGGCGGGTTCAGGCGCGGCTGATCCGGGCGAGCGGCGGTTGGGCGGCTTGGGGCAATTATGCCCCTTCCCTGCGCCGTGCGGCAAGTCCAAGCGCAAAAGGCACCACAGCCACCAGAGCCGCCATGACGGGTGAGGACGCGAAGATGCGGCTGGCAAGCGAGGTAACGGCGACGGAGCGCACAACCATCATCAGGCGCGAATTCTCGTGGTCTTTCTCGTGCCTGATATCTGTAGGTTTGTGGCGGGTTGGATGGGACGCCGATTCCAGCTTTTTCACATCGCGACGCAGCTTTTCCAACTGTTTGCGGAGTTCGTCCAGTTCCGCGCGTATCGACTGGTCCACCGTAGCGGAAGCACGCGCCTCTCGGACAGCGGGCTTTTCTGCCTCTTTCTCCGCAGCTTCTTCATCAAGTTCAGCCAAGTGGTCGTCAAGGTCCGATGGTTTGTCGAAACCATGGGATCGCAGCGATGTCTTCATTGCAGTCTCCTGAAGTGTCCTGAATTGCGGCACCGGGCGCGCATCGCCCGTTCACGCCTTCTCAACGCCCCAGCCGGGCAAAGGATGCACATAAAGCGACGGTATCGGCACGATAGGCCGATAAAAAAACAGGCCCCGAAGGGCCTGTTCATTTGTGTGTCTTGAAGGCTTATGCCGCTTTCGCGGTGCTGCCATAGGGATCGAAGCGACCGTAGAAGGTCTCGCCCTTGGCGGCCATGTCCTTCAGAAGCGGCGTCGGCTTGAAGCGTGGGCCATAGGTCTCGCTCAGCTTCTCGGCCAGCGCCACGAAGCTCTTCACGCCCATGCCGTCGATATAGGAGAGGGCGCCGCCGGTGTAGGGCGCAAAGCCGAAACCGAGGATGGAGCCGACATCGGCCTCACGCGGGTCGGTGACGATGCCTTCTTCCACGGTGCGGGCGGCTTCCAGCGCCACGGTGACCAGAAAGCGCTGTTTCAGCACTTCCATATCCACATCCTCCGGCTTCTGCTGAGGATAGAGATCCTTCAGGCCGGGCCAGAGGGACTTCTTGGCGGGCTTTGGCGGGTAGTCGTAAAAGCCCTTGGCGTTCTTGCGGCCAAAACGGCCCTCGCCTTCCACCAGCTTCTTCACCAGTTCCATATGGCGCGGATCGACAGCCTTTTCACCGAGATCGGCGACGGTTGCTTTCAGGATCTTGTAGGAAAGATCGATCGCCACCTCGTCGTTCAGCGCCAGCGGGCCGACCGGCATGCCGGCGAATTTCGCGGCATTCTCGATCATGGCGGGCGGCACACCCTCAATCAGCATGTCGTAGCTTTCCGCCATGTAACGCAGCACGCAGCGATTGACGAAGAAGCCGCGCGTATCGTTGACGACAATCGGCGTCTTCCTGATCTTGGCCACATAATCCAGCGCGACGGCCAGCGCCTTATCGCCCGTTTCCTTGCCGAGGATGACTTCCGTCAGCATCATCTTCTCGACCGGCGAGAAGAAGTGGATGCCGATGAAATCCACCGGGCGCTTGGAGTTCTTCGCAAGCCCGGTGATCGGCAAGGTGGAGGTGTTGGAGGCGAAAATTGCGCCTTGCGGCAACACGGCTTCCACGGCCTCGATGACGGCCTTTTTCACGTCGCGGTCTTCGAAGACGGCCTCGATGACGAGATCGGCGTCGGAGAGCGCCGCGTAATCCGCTGTCGGGGTTACGAGGTCGAGCAAGGCCTTGCCTTCATCCTGCGTCAGCCTGCCCTTGCCGATGGCGGCCTTGACGCTTTCCTCGCAATGGCCCTTGCCCTTGTCGGCGGCTTCCTGATCGCGGTCCACCAGCGTGACGGGGATACCGGCTGCGGCGGTGACATAAGCAACGGCAGCGCCCATGAAGCCAGCGCCGACGACGCCGACCTTTCTGAACTCCGTCTTCGGCTGACCGGCCGGGCGGCGCGCGCCCTTGCCCAGTTCCTGCATGGAAACGAACAGCGAGCGGATCATGCCGAAGGCTTCCTTCGAACGAAGGATTTCGGTGAAATAACGCTGCTCCACCTTCAACGCCGTATCGAACGGCAATTGCAGACCCTCATAGACGCATTTCAGGATAGCAAGTGCGGCCGGATAGTTGCCGGCGCTTTCACGGCGCAGGATCGCCGGAGCGGCCGGCCAGAGCTGGGCAGCGGCCGGCGTCCAGATGCCGCCGCCGGGGGCCTTGAAGCCTTTTTCATCCCAGGGGGCAACCGGCTTCAGGCCGTCCTTGATCATCTGCTTGGCAGCGGAAATGAGCTGATCCGGCTCCACCACCTGATGAACCAGCCCCATGGCCTTGGCGCGCGCGCCGGTCAGCGACTGACCGGTGGTCATCATCTGCAAGGCGGATTGCGCATCGGTCAGGCGCGGCACGCGCTGGGTGCCGCCGGCACCAGGGAAGATGCCGACCTTGACTTCAGGAAGGGCTATCTTGAGGCTCTTGGCATTCGACGCGACGCGACCGTGGCAGGCAAGCGACAGCTCGAAAGCGCCGCCCATGCAGGTGCCGTTGATGGCTGAGACCCAGGGCTTGCCGTTGGTCTCCAGCTTGCGGAACAAGCCGGTCATGCGGCCGACCAGTTCGAACAGCTTGGCGGCTGCCTGATCCGGGTCCTTCGCCTTCTCGTCATTGTAGAAGGAGAACATCGACTTGATCATCGAAAGATCGGCACCGCCGGAAAACGTGCTCTTGCCGGAGGTGAAGACAACACCCTTGACGGCAGCGTCGGCGACAGTTGCTTCAACGATGGCGTTCAGTTCGTCCATCACCTCGGAAGTGAAGACATTCATGGACTTTTCCGGCATATCCCAGGTGACAAGGGCAATGCCGTCTGCGTCCGTCTCGATGGTGAAATTGGTATAAGTGCTCATCTTGGGATTCCTCTTCCCTGAATTTCGTTTCGCCGGACTTCCCGATCCCTCATTCCCGTGCCTGTCACAGGAACCCTGTCAGCCCAAGTCTTTGGGCTGGAAGACTCTCGCGCGCCGCAGACGCGGCGCTGCTGGAATCCCTGTGACGAGCACAGGGTGAGGAGCCTGGGGTTAGCCCTCCGTAACTCAAACCCGCTCGATAACCGTCGCCGTGCCCATGCCCGCGCCGATGCAGAGCGTGACGAGGGCAGTGTTCAGATCGCGCCGCTCCAGCTCGTCAAGCACCGTGCCGAGGATCATCGCTCCTGTCGCACCCAGCGGATGGCCCATGGCGATTGCGCCGCCATTGACGTTCATCCTTTCGTGGCTGATGTCGAAAGCCTGCATGTAACGCAGCACGACGGCGGCGAAGGCCTCGTTGAGTTCGAAAAGATCGATATCGGCAAGCGACATCCCGGTCTTTTTAAGAAGCTTCTCGGTCACATCCACCGGGCCGGTCAGCATCAGCGCCGGATCGGAACCGATGTTGGCGAAAGCCCTGATGCGGGCACGCGGCTTCACGCCCATCGCCTCGCCGCCCGCCTTGGAACCAACCAGAACGGCGGCCGCGCCATCGACGATACCGGACGAATTGCCCGCATGGTGCACGTAGTTGATACGCTCCACTTCCGGGTGCGCCATGATGCCAACGGCTTCGAAGCCGCCCATTTCACCCGGCATCTGGAAAGAGGGGTTGAGGGAAGCCAGCGCCTGCATGTCCGTACCGGGGCGCATATGTTCGTCGCGGTCGAGGATCGTCAGGCCGTTGCGGTCCTTCACGGGGATAACGGACTTGTTGAAATAGCCCTTTTCCCAGGCATGCGCGGCGCGCTTCTGGCTTTCGACAGCATAGGCGTCGACATCGTCCCTGGAGAAACCGTATTTCGTGGCGATGAGATCTGCCGACACGCCCTGCGGCATGAAGAAGGCGGGGAAGTTGACCGAAGGGTCCATGTACCAGGCGCCACCAGACATGCCCATGCCGACGCGCGACATGCTTTCCACGCCGCCGGCAATGACGATATCGTCGGAGCCTGCCTTGACCTTGCCGGCCGCGAAGTTGATGGCATCGAGACCTGAAGCGCAGAAGCGCGAGATCTGCATTCCCGGTGCCTTGTTGGAATAACCGGCCTCGAAGGCGGCGGCTTTCGGGATAACTGCACCGGCATCCATGACGGGATCGACACAGCCCATGATGATGTCATCGACAGCAGACGTATCGAGCCCGTTGCGGTCGCGGATGGCTTCCAGCGTCTTGGCGGCAAGGCGAACGGAGGGCACCTCATGCAGGCTGCCATCCTTCTTGCCGCGTCCGCGCGGGGTGCGGACATGGTCATAAATGTAAACGTCAGTCATTAACTCTCTCCCTCGGCGCGTGACACGCCCTGTCAGAATGCTTCCGCAGCCAGTTCCATCATGGTGTCCGCGCCGGTTTCGATGCGGGCCTTGCGTAGCGCCGTTTCCGGCATGATGCGCTCCATATAAAACTTCGCCGTGACAAGCTTGGTCTTGAGGAAATCCTCGTCCGAAGTGCTACCTGCCGCAAGGGCTTCGCTCGCCGCCTTCGCCATGCGGGCCTGCATGTAACCCAGCACCACGATACCGAAGAGGTGCATGTAATCGGTCGAACCGGCACCGGCATTGTCTGGCTTGGCCATGGCGTTCTGCATGAACCACATGGTTGCGGCCTGTAGATCGTTCAAGCCCTTCTTCAGGCCCTTTGTGTAAAGGCTGAGCTTTTCGTCGGCGCGGTTTTCCTCGCAGAAATCGCCGATTTCCTTGAACAGCGCCATGACGGCACGGCCGCCATTCATGCCGAGCTTGCGACCAACCAGATCGAGCGCCTGAATGCCGTTCGCACCCTCATAGATCATGGTGATGCGGGCATCGCGGACATATTGGCTCATGCCATGTTCCTCGATATAGCCGTGACCGCCGAAGACCTGCTGCGCCATTACGGCATGGTCGAAGCCCTTGTCGGTCAGCACGCCTTTCAGGATCGGCGTGACGAGACCGAGCAGGTCATCTGCCGTCTGACGCTCTTTCTCATCGGTCGACCGGTGGGCGATATCGGATTGCAGCGCGGTCCACAGAAGGAAGGCGCGACCAGCCTCGTTATAGGCCTTGATAGTCATCAGCGTACGGCGGATATCCGGGTGCACGATGATCGGATCGGCCTTTTTATCGGGGAATTTCGCACCGGAAAGTGAACGGCCCTGAATGCGCTCGCGGGCATATTCGACCGCATTCTGATAGGCGATCTCACCCACGGACAGGCCCTGAAGGCCGACGCCGAGGCGGGCTTCGTTCATCATCACGAACATGGCGGAGAGACCCTTGTTCTCCGCACCCAAGAGATACCCCGTCGCATCGTCATAGTTCATGACGCAGGTGGCGTTGCCGTGGATGCCCATCTTGTGTTCGATCGCGCCGCAGGTAACGCCGTTGCGCTCGCCGAGCGAACCGTCCTCCTTCACGAGGAATTTCGGCACGATGAACAGCGAAATACCCTTGGTGCCTTCCGGCGCGCCCTCGATGCGGGCAATCACCAGATGGACGATATTATCAGTCATGGAATGTTCGCCGGCCGAAATGAAGATCTTCTGGCCGGAAATCTTGTAGCTGCCGTCGCCCTGCGGAACTGCTTTTGTGCGCAGCAGGCCGAGATCGGTGCCGCAATGGGGTTCCGTCAGGTTCATGGTGCCGGACCATGTTCCCTCGACCATCTTCGGCAGATAGGTTTCTTTCTGCTCCTGCGTGCCATGGACGAGGACGGCAGCGATGGCGCCCTGCGTCAGGCCGGGATACATCATCAGCGACAGGTTGGCGGACGACATATACTCGCCAATCGCCGCATGCAGCGTATAGGGCAGGCCCTGCCCGCCGAATTCCGGAGGTACGGCGAGGCCGATCCAGCCGCCTTCACAATAGGCGTCGTAAGCCGCCTTGAAACCATCAGGAACGGAAACTGAACCATCATCTGCACGCTTGCAGCCCTGTTGATCGCCAGACAGGTTCAGCGGGAAAAGCCGCTCCTCGGCAAGTTTCGCCGCCTCGCCGGTAATAGCCTCGATCATGTCGGGGGTTGCATCCTCGAAGCCGGGCAGGTTGTTATACCGCTCGAGGCCAAGAACGTCGTTCAGAATAAAAAGCGTGTCTTTAACTGGGGCCTTGTAAACAGGCATTACCGATGTTCCTCCGCATCGTGAAAGCCGGAGCCGATCCGGCCGATATGGGATGACAATATTTGACGTGCGCGTAAACGTCAAATAAATTCCGGTCGAATGTCATGGCCCTTTTTCCGCGCAATGCTTGGCCAGCCCCACGCGAAAGCGTTACGAGCCGCAAAAGTTAAAAAATTCCAACCATAGTTAACCACTTCTTTACCACGTTTCGTGAATTCTCCGACACGAGGTAACTGCTTCGTCAATCGAAGCATTTTCCTCCATGGGGGCAAATACCGGCTCTAGAATTGCTGCATGTTGTGCGACGGCATTATCAGGCGGGTAGCCGTTGCAACAAACACCGGGCACGCCGGACGGAAGCGAAGCGAGCGAGAAGATGAACGGATTGCGATCGAAAAACCAAAGCCCGAGCGACAGGTCGTCTCTTGATGCTCTCAATCGCACCATTGAAGGCCTTGAAGCCCGCATCGAAGGGCTGATGAGCCAGAAATTTCCGCGCGACCCCCGGGCCACGACAGCTGAGCCGAAAAACGAGGCCCATGCCGCGCCGCGCGAGCCACGCGCCACCGTCACCCCGCCGCAACTCGACCCGGTCAACGAAATCCGCCAGCGCCAGCGCCTGCTTGAGGCAAGCTTCCAGCGCCCGCAGGAGCCCGTTGCGCGCCCGGAACGAACCATTACCAGACCGCTTGCGCCTGAATACCGGCCGAACGACGTGCAGAACGCGGCGGCCAACCCCGCACCGCGCGCGCGCTCCATCCCGCCCTATCAGGAGCAGCAGCGAAACGACGCGGCCTTGCAGGAGATCGCGCAGGCGCTCGTCAACCTGCGGCATGAGCTGAAGCACGATATTTCAGAAGGCGTGGCGCGCGAAGCGCAAGGGCTGCGAGCCGAAATCCGAAACATTCGCGCGATCGCGGAAGACCAGCAGTTCATCGGCGACCTGCGCGACGATATTGCAAGGCTTGCCGGCAGCATCGACCAGCTCGGCAATCTGGCCTCTCCCGATGCCTACGGGCTGCGCAATGAATTCGATGACCTGCGCCTCACCATCGATCAGCTTGCGCGTGAAGACAGCGTACATCGGATCGAAAGCCGCTGGAACACCGTGGAAGACACGTTGCGCGGTTTCGACACGGCCTCGCTGCAGGACGAAATCGTCTCGCTCGCCTATCGTCTCGACGACATCAAGACCCAGCTCGGCGGCATGAGCAACAATCCCGCCGTGCGCGTGCTTGAGGAAAAGCTGATCACCATCGCAAGCGCTGTGGAGCAGCTCGGCAAGCATATGCAGCCGAACGAGGCTGCCTTTACCGAACAGTTTTCCGGTCTGGACCAGCGACTGGATGAAATCAGCCGCGCCATTGCCGCTACTGGCGCCCGCTCCAACAATGCACAGGCCACCGACAACGCACTGGCACAGCGGCTGGAAACCCGCCTGAACGGCCTTGCCGAACAGCTCGGTGATATCAATCGTATTGCCGCCGCAAAGCCCGATCCTGCTGTGGATCTCACCGCCCGTCTTGAAACGCTGGCCGCCAAGATCGACGAATTGAGCACGGCGCGCGACGCGGCACAGCTGCACGAGCGACTGGACCAGCTTTCCCTGCTTCTGGAGCGTTCGCAGCGCCCCTCACAGCAGGCGGAACTGACATCGTTCCTCAGCGACATTTCCCGCAAGATCGACGCGCTGGATCACGGCACGGTCAATGACGGCCTGGCGGAACGGCTCGACACGCTTTCTCGGCGCATCGAAGACCTTGACTATCGCTACAGCCAGCCGCAGCCCGTTGCTGGTTTCAACGAAGGCACTTTTTCGCGCCTGGAAGAACGGCTTGGCGATATCGCGGCCCGTCTGGACGAGACCGCCCATGCCGCACCCGCCGACAGCGGCGCTTTGCTCAGCCTCGAAAATCAGATCGCCCATCTCTCCTCGCTAATCAGCCAGCCGGGTCATCACCAGCCGGCGGGCATGTCGCCGGAACTCGATGCCCGCATGTCGGCGATCGAGGACTACATGGCGTCCAACGATGAGTATATCATCGAAGCGGCTCGACAGGCGGCCGAGGCCGTTCTGGACGCCTTTACGCGCAACAATGTCTCCTCCGGCGCAAACCTCGCCGATATGACGATGCTGACCGATCTTGCCACCGATCTGCGCAGCCTCGAGGCGCTGAGCCGCAACACGGAAGAACGCACGCACCGCACCTTCGAGGCGCTGCACGAAACGCTGGTGCAGATTGCCGGTCGACTGGACAGCCTTGATAATCGCGCACCCGCTCCCGCCTATCGCGAAGAGGCAGCGCCACGCAACGTCGCGCAGCATATGATTACGCCCGCCCGCGAAGACGTGGCCATGCCGGCCGCCATCTTCCCGCAAGAGGGCTACATCACCGAAGAACAGCTTATTCTCGAAGACACGCGCGATGCCGGCGAAAACGGCGCGGATGCGATGGCAATCGTGCCGCCCGCCGCTGCAAAACCCGCAAAAGCAGAGAAAAAGAGCCTGCTTGCCGGCCTGACCAAGCGTTTCAAAACCGGCACGGCGAAGACCGCCAAATCGGCAGAAGAACCCGTATCGGCAACCACCACCCGCACGCAGGTGGAACCCGCCCCTTCGCTCGATCCGATCGACGTGCTGCCCGCGGGCCAGGAGAACGAACTTCTGGAGCCCGGCTCCGGCGCACCTGATATCAAGAAAATACTGGAACGGGTGCGCGCCAGCCAGGTCGCTTCCAGCGGCAAGGCGGCGGATGCAGAAGGCCGCACGGATTTCATCGCCGCCGCCCGTCGCGCAGCGCAGGCTGCCGCCATGGAAACCTCACCGGAGAAGCTTGAGACCGGCAAGAAAAATCGCAAGCCCGACGCTTCGGCGCTTTCACGTTATCGTCGCCCGCTGCTGCTCGGCATCGGCGCCATTCTTCTTGCGATGATGGCCATGCCGCTCGTCAAGACGATGATGGGCGGCGCGGAAGCCCCGGCACCGGTCATCGAAGAGAAGATGGGCGATGCCCCGGTCTCCGCACTTCCCGAGACCGGCGACAAGGCCGTGACCATTCCGTCCGAACTGGCTATCGATCCGCAGGAGGCGGCATCCGCCGACAGCATCGAAAACGCAGCACCATCGGAAAACACCATCGATCCGCGTACCATTGGCGGCGCGCCGCTTGCCAATGAACCGCCTGTTGCCGATGCGCCCGCTGTGGATGCGGCGACGTCAGGCACTGTCGCACAGAGTGAGCCGCAGGCACCGGTGCAAGCCGCTACCACGGCTGCCGCCGCCCAGGGCGCGATTGCGGTTCCCGCCGGTATCGAGCCAGCATCGCTGGCGGAAGCCGCAGCGAAAGGCGACACGCAGGCGCTGTACGAGATCGCAGCACGCTACACCGAAGGTCGCGGCCTTGCCGCCGATCGCGCGGAAGCCGCCAAATGGTACAAGCTGGCTGCGGATCGCGGCCTTGCTCCCGCACAATATCGTCTCGCCAACCTTTACGAGAAGGCGAATGGCGTCGAGCGCAACCTTTCCGAAGCGAAGCGCTATTACACGCTGGCAGCCGAACAGGGCAATGCAGGCGCCATGCACAATCTCGCCGTCCTGCTCGCCTCCGATGCGGCCGGCCAGCCGGATTTCACCACCGCCGCGCAATGGTTCATCAAGGCCTCCGAACTCGGCGTCCGCGACAGCCAGTTCAACCTTGCCATTCTCTACGCGCGCGGAAGCGGCGTGAAGCAGGATATCGAGGAATCCTACAAGTGGTTCTCCATTGCGGCCAAGGATGGCGACACGGACGCTGCCCAGAAGCGTGACGAGGTTGCGGGAGCGATGAACCCGCAGCAGCTTCAGAGCGCACGTGCGAAAGCCGACGCGTGGAAGGTCAAGCCGCTTTCGGAAGACGCCAACAGTGTCAACCCGCCCGAGGAATGGGCTGGCAAGGAGGGCGTGAAGACTGCCTCCGTGGACATGGAAAAGGCGATCCGCAACATTCAGGCAATCCTGAACAAGAACGGTTTCGATGCCGGCCAGCCCGACGGCAAGCTTGGCAAGAACACGGTTACCGCCATCAAGGATTTCCAGAAATCCGTTGGCCAGACACCCGACGGGCGCATCACCAACGAGCTGGTGACAGCGCTGCTCGCCCGCAACAAATAACCGTTTCGCAACGGATGAGGCGGCCTTCCCGGCCGCTTCCCCACAGTTTGGCGCCGGAATGTGGCGCTGCTCCCACGCCTGATCGCTATCTTTCCAAATTATCAACGTATTTACCGTTGAATGTTGACACGTCGGACCCTCGCGGGCATGACGGATAAGGCTGGGCATGCCCGGTCTTTTCAGACAGAAAATGTAAATCGCGGCGCGGCCCCCCACCCGGACAAGCCCTGCCGCCCGGAACCATTTGCCCGAGGTCCGAGCCGTGACTGTCTATCTGCCGATTGCAGAACTGTCGGTGAACATTTTCATCATTCTCGGCATGGGCGCGGCCGTCGGTTTTCTTTCCGGCATGTTCGGCGTGGGGGGCGGTTTTCTCATCACCCCCTTGCTGATTTTTTACAATATTCCGCCCGTAGTGGCTGTGGCGACGGGCGCAAACCAGGTGGTGGCCTCTTCCGTCTCCGGCTCGATCACGCATTTCCGGCGCGGAACGCTGGATGTGAAGCTTGGGAGCGTCCTGCTTGTCGGCGGTCTCGTGGGCGCTACGGTGGGCGTGTGGATATTCTCCTTCCTGCGCAGCATCGGCCAGCTCGATCTCATCGTTTCGCTGCTTTATGTCATCCTGCTCGGCACTGTCGGCACCTTGATGCTTAAGGAGAGCATTTCCGCCCTGCGCCGCGCTGCCCGTAATGAGACGGTGACGCTGCGCCGCCCCGGCCATCACAACTGGGTTCACCGCCTGCCGCTGAAAATGCGGTTCAAGAAGTCGAAGATCTATCTCAGCATCATTCCCGTTGTCACGCTGGGTTTCGGTATCGGCATCCTGACCTCGATCATGGGTGTCGGCGGCGGCTTCATCATGGTGCCGGCCATGATCTATCTTCTGCGTATTCCGACCAACGTCGTTGTCGGGACCTCACTGTTCCAGATCATTTTCGTTACCGCCTATACGACCATCGTTCAGGCCGCGACGAACTATTCCGTCGATGTGGTGCTGGCCTTCATCCTGATGGTCGCGGGCGTCATCGGCGCGCAATATGGCGTGCGCGTCGGGCAGAAACTGCGCGGCGAACAGCTGCGCGCGCTTTTGGCGCTTCTGGTGCTTGCAGTCGCCCTTCGCCTTGCCGTGGCACTGGTTGTTCGCCCCGAAGACCTGTTTTCGGTCGCCGTCGGAGGGTTAGGTTATTGACCCACCGCCTGCTGCTTTGCGCCTTTCTGCTTATCGGTTCCTGCCTTGCCTTTACCGCTTCGGCGCAGACACCGCCGCTTGCCCTGCCTCCCGGCACACAGCAGCGGTCCTTGCAGGAAAATATCGAAATCGGCGCATCGACGACGGAGATTCCGATCACCTCCGATTTTCGCGGGGCGGATTTCACGCTTTTCGGCGCTCTTAACAACACCGACCAGTTGCTGCTCGCTATAGGCCAATATGATATCGTCGTCACCCTTGAAGGCCCCAGCGACTACATGACGGTGCGCAAGAAGGAGCGCGTGGCCGGTATCTGGATCAATACCAGCGCCATCACCTTCACGCCGCTGCCGGAATCCTATTCCATGGCCAGCACGCGCGATATCAGCGCCGTCGCTTCGCCTGGCACCTTGCGGGCAATGGGGCTTGGTGTCGAACATCTGTCGCTCAAAAGTGCGGTGTTTTCCGGCGTGCCCGACAATGTCTTCGATTTTCAGGAGGCCTATCGGCGCCTGCGGCTTTCAAGCGGCATCTATCGCAACGACACGACCGGCGTGCGGCTTGAACGCACCGGCCTGTTCTGGGCAACCCTGCGCCTGCCCGCCAACGTCCCGAACGGCGTGCATACCGCCCGTGCCTATCTCTTCAAGAGCGGCAATTTCATCGCCCAGCGCGAGCTGAAACTGCGCGTCGTCAAGACCGGCATGGAACAGGCAATCACGGATGCCGCGCATCAGACACCGCTTGCCTATGGCGCGCTGTGCGTTCTCCTCGCCGTCGTCACGGGCTGGAGTGCCAGTATTATTTTCCGCAAGGACTGAGTGTTTTTCATTCCCGTAAAAGAGCGCGTCTTTCGCCCTCGGCGTAAAAGATAGCGTTCGCTTCCTTCAATGGTTTGCGGTAAAATTCAAGACGTTACAACCACGTACGCAGCTTATGGCGGCAAGTGCGGTTGTGACCGGGATGAAAAGGAGAAATGTCATGTTCAAGCACATTCTCATTCCCACCGATGGCTCGCCGCTGGCGCAGATCGCAATCGACCAAGGGTTCGCTCTCGCCAGAGAGGCAGGCGCAAAGGTGACCGTCGTGACGGTGTCCGAACCCTTTCACGTGATTGCCAGCGATGTCGAGGACATTGCCGCCATTGCCGAAGAGGAATTCCACCGTTGCGAGGAGGCGGAGCATTTTCTGAGAGATACGCAGGCGCACGCCGCATCGATGGGGCTGGATTGCGAAGCCCTGCTGGCGCGGGCGGGACGGCCGGATGAGGCGATTGTCGAAATCGCCAACAGGACCGGCTGCGACCTCATCGCCATGGCTTCACACCGGCGCAGAAGCTTCGTCGAGATGCTTGTCGGCAGCGTTACGGCCAAGGTGCTGAAAAACTCGAAGATACCGGTGCTGGTATACCGCCAATAGGCGGGCGGAGCGATGCGCTCAACCGAGCAGATTTGAAAACCGTACCGAATAGATGCGGTCCCGCCCCATCAGATGCGCGACGAGTGCAGCGTGGTCAAAGAGACCGCGCATCGCCTTGTGTCGCAAATCCAGTCCGCCGCTCATCACCCCGAAGGCCGGCATCAACAGGCGGGAACCATCGGTGGCGAAACAGGGGCGCCGCACCGTTTTTTCGCGACGGCGAACAGTGGCGGAGGGATGCAGATGGCCTGCGATTTCACCCGCGGCATCTCCTACCTTAGGCTCGTGGCGGAAAACGAGATTGCCATAAAACATCTCATCTACCGAAGACCCCGGCAGATCGACCGTGCCATCCGGATCGTGATTGCCGTTGATCCATATCCAGTCACGGCCACGGGCCATCTCGCGGATCAGTTCGCGCAGCATAAGCGGCAGATGCTCGGACCCGACCCGATCGTGGAAATTGTCGCCGAGGCTGACGACGATCTTCGGATCGTAACGGCTGACAAGGGAAGACAGGATTTTGAGGGTAGCGATCGTGTCGTAAGGCGGCAGCATGCGCCCGCGCCGGGCAAAGGCCGCACCTTTTTCCAGATGCAGGTCCGAGACAACCAGCAGCGACAGATCGGGCAGGTAAAGCCCACCCAACGGGTCACACCAGGCGGCGACGCCGTTGATGGCAGTTTCGCTGCCAAGGCATTCGAAGCCATTGGAAAACCTGTCGCTCAATGTCAGTCGGCTTAGCACTTTTGTGGTCGTTCCTTCATTCCAGTTTGATGCTTCAGGACATGGCTTCGGCGATAAGCTCGTCTGCGGCCTCGGCCAGCACCTGATCCATCGCCTCGCCCGCCACCGTCTCGCGGCCGATTTCCAACATGACGGGAACGGCAAGCGGCGAGACGTGCTCCAGTGCACGATGGGTGGTGTGACCCTTGATTCGCTTCAGCATATCGCCAAGACGGCCAATGTCCAAAAGTCCCGCCGCCGCATCACGTCTGGTTGCCTCCAGCAGAATATGATCCGGCTCATGGCTGCGAAGAACGTCATAAATAAGATCGGCGGAGACCGTGACCTGACGGCCCGTCTTTTCCTTGCCGGGATGGCGGCGTTCGATGAGGCCTGAAATGACGGCACAGTTGCGGAAGGTCCGCTTCAGCATGAAGGATTCGTCCAGCCACGCCTCCAGATCGTCGCCCAGCATGTCCTCGTCGAGAAGTTCCGCCAACGACAGGCGGCGGGATTTCAGCCGCCTGCCAATATCCTCCATGGCCCAGATGGCGAGCGAATAATCGGTGGCAACGAAGCCCATGGGCTTTGCGCCCGCCCGTTCCAGCCGCCGTGTCAGAAGCATGCCGAGGGTCTGGTGAGCCAGCCGCCCTTCAAAAGGATACATGACCATGAAGAAGCGTTTGCGGAAGGGAAATGTCTCGACCAGCAGCTCGTCGCGCTTGGGAATGATCGATTTTTCCTTCTGGATTGCCAGCCAGTCGCGCACCTGATCCGGCAGCGACTGCCAGCGGGCGGGATCGGACAGCATGGAGCGCACCTGGTCCGCAAGGTAGGTGGAAAGCGGAAACTTGCCGCCGGCATAGGAGGGTATCTTCGGGTCCATCGAAAAGGCCTGCGACACCAGGCATTCATTCTCCCGGATGCCTTCGAAGCGCAGAACCTTGCCGGCAAACAGGAAGGTATCGCCCTGCACCAGCTGCTCGAGGAAATATTCCTCGACCTTGCCGAGCGACATGCCGCCGCGTCCGACCGAGCCCTTGGCATTGCGCTTGACCATGCGGACATTAAGTTCCGCAGCCTCGACGATGGTGCCGAGGTTGAGGCGATATTGCTGCGCGACCGCCGGATTGGAGACACGCCAGCGGCCGTCCTTCATCTGGCGGATGCGGGCGTAACGTTCATAGGTGCGCAGTGCGTATCCACCGGTAGCGGTAAAATCCACAACGCGGTCGAAGGTAGAACGCGGTAGATCTGCATAGGGTGAAGCGCTTGTCACTTCACGATAGAGATCATCCGCATCGAAAGGTTCGGCGCAGGCCATACCGAGCACATGCTGGGCAAGAACATCCAGTGCGCCTTGCGCGATGGGGGGCGTATCCTGCGCGCCGATATAGTTCGCATCGAGTGCGGCCCGGCACTCCATCACCTCGAAACGGTTGGCGGGAACGAGGATTGCCTTTGACGGCTCATCCATACGGTGATTGGCGCGGCCGATGCGTTGGGCAAGGCGGCTCGCCCCCTTTGGCGCGCCGACATGCACGACGAGATCGACATCGCCCCAGTCTATGCCGAGATCGAGCGTGGAGGTGGCGACGACCGCGCGCAATTTGTTTTCAGCCATCGCGGCCTCCACCCGGCGGCGCTGTCCGGCATCCAGCGAACCGTGATGCAAGGCGATCGGAAGATTATCGTCGTTTACATTCCAGAGTTCCTGAAAAATCCGTTCCGCCTGCGAACGGGTGTTAACGAAGATGAGCGTCGTCTGGTGCGCCTTCAGAGCGGGATACAAATCCTTCATGGCGTAGCGCGCGGAATGGCCGGACCATGGAATACGCTCCTCCGTCTGCAGAATGGCGATGTTTGGCTTGGCTCCGCCTTCCACTGTTATAAGACCTGCGGGCGGTTCTCCCTGCCCCTGCGGAGCCAGGTAACGGCGTAAATCCATCGGCTCCGCCACCGTGGCGGAAAGGCCAATGAAGCGGACATGCGGCGCGTGCCTGCGCACCCGTGCGAGCGCGAGCGACAGCAGATGGCCACGCTTGGAGGTGACGAGCGAGTGCAGCTCATCCAGCACCACATATTTCAGGTCGCGGAAAAAGCGCTCGGCTTCCTTGTTGGCAAGCAGCAGCGACACCTGTTCCGGCGTCGTCAGGAGAATATCGGGCGGTTTGACCTTCTGGCGCTGGCGTTTTGCCTGCGGCGTATCGCCGGTGCGGGTTTCGATTGAGATCGGCAGGCCCATTTCCGTGACAGGCTTGGTGAGATTGCGTTCGATATCCACCGCAAGTGCCTTGAGCGGCGAGATGTAAAGCGTGTGCACGCCGACAAAGGCGGAGCCCGGCGGCACCTTGCCGCGTTCAGCAAGATCGGTGAGCGACGCCATGAAGCCGCCCAGCGTCTTGCCGGCACCCGTCGGTGCAATCAGCAGCATGTTTTCGCCGCCACGCGCCCGAGCCATCAGCTCCAATTGATGCGCGCGCGGGGACCACCCTTTTTCGGCAAACCATTTCTGGAATGAAAGGGGCAAGGTGCCGACATGCGTGCCGGAAATGGGAGACTCAGCGTGTTTCACGCCTTCAAGGTAGTGAGAAACCTTGAAAAAAGAAGAGTGGAACAGAGCTGCTTGACAGGAATGCATAATCATGGATAAATAATATCCACGATACTAAAGCAAACCAAACGTGAGCAAATCGGATGAAACTCGGCGACGGCGTTGAACAGGCCATTCACAGCGTAGGCATGTTAGCGGGACTTTCCGAAGGCGGCGTGCTTTCGGCGGCGGCGCTGGCAGAATTCCATGGCGTTTCCACGAGTTATCTCTTGAAGCACCTGCAATTGCTTTCCGGTGCCGGAATAGTTTCCACCGTACCAGGGCCGAAGGGCGGTTATCGTCTGGCCCGGACAACCGACAAGATTACCCTGCTTGATATTGTTCTGGCCGTGGAGGGACCACAGCCTGCCTTTCGCTGCGCAGAAATTCGCCAGCGCGGGCCGAACCCCCTGCCGGGACGTTATTTCACCAAGCCCTGCGGCATCAACGCCGCGATGCTGAAGGCGGAGAAAGCCTATCGGGCGGAACTCGCTAAAACCAGCATTGCCGACATTCTGGGCGACCTTGCCGCCACTGACGACGGCGGCATTGCGGCACGCGGCTGCGCCTTTCTGGAGCTGAACGAGCGCAGGACGGCGACGCGCTAGAACCTAAAAAGACCCGACCATCTGAAATACCGGAGAGCTTCGCAGCTTCCCGGAACGATGACACATGCCCCTCAAACTGAACCACGAATGGAGAGAGACACATGAAAACCCGTTTGAACTATGCCAAAGCGTCCCCTGAAGCCTTCAAAGCCGTGATGGCGCTCGAAACCTACGTCCAGAGCAGCGGCCTCGAGCGCCGCTTCGTTCATCTCATCAAGCTGCGCGCATCAATCATGAATGGCTGCGCGTTCTGTGTGGACATGCATGTGAAGGAAAGCCGTCACGACGGTCTTTCCGAACAGTGGATCAACCTGATGAGCGTTTGGCGGGAATCCCCGGTATATACCGAACAGGAACGGGCGTTGCTCGGCTGGGTGGATGCGGTAACGAAGATTGCCGAAACCGGCGCTCCGGATGACGCCTTCGAGACCCTGAAGGCGCATTTCTCCGATGAGGACATCGTGAAGATCACCGTTGCCATCGGTGCCATCAACACCTGGAACCGCATCGCCGTCGGCTTCCGTTCGCAGCACCCGGTCGAAGCGACAGCAAAAGCAGCCTGATCCGCTTTACCTGCACCGGACGACCGTTACATGGCGATGTAGCGGTCGTTTCTATGATTGATGGCGAGCGCGAGGTTCATGACCAGCGCGCCGAGGATGGAGCAGAGGATGACGAAGGGTGTCGCCACGAAGAATGAGCACGCCAGCACCATGCCATCGAAGGCGAGCTGGACGAGACCGGCGCGCCAGCCAAAACGGTCCTGAAGATAAAGCGCCAATATGCCGAAGCCGCCGAGGCTGGTGCGATGGCGGAACAGTGCCAGCATGCCTGCCGCGACCGTCAACCCGCCGAAAAGGGCGGCCGCGACGGGATTGATGCTTTCGAACGCGAAGAAGCCCGGCATATATTCCGAAAGCAGCGCCGTCATGGCAATGGCGCAAAAGGTCTTGACCGTGAAGGCAAGGCCGAGACGGCGGAAGGCGAGATAATAAAACGGCAGATTGACGAGGAAGAACACCGCGCCGAAGCTGAAGCCGATCGAATAGTGCACCAGAAAGGCAATACCCACCACACCTCCGGTGAGGAGGCCCGCAGCGGAAAGCAGCGTCACGCCGAGCGAGACCAGCATGCTGCCCGCCAGAACGCCCTGGGCATCTTCCAGCAGCGAATGGCGATCGGGCGCAGAAGCCCAGATATTCACGCGCTTGCGCGTAGTCGTATCGCCCATGCCTGTTCCCCTGATTTTCCGGCCTTGATCGAGCTATTGCGCCCAAGCGCGAGAGATTTCAAGCGTACTTTCTTCAGCGCACAACGATGTATCTGTCCGAGCGGTGGTTGATGGCGAGAAACATGTTCAGCACGAAGGCGCCGACAATCGAATAGACGACGGTGGCCGGATCGATGACGAGGAAGGCGCAGAGCATCACGAATGCATCAAAGGCAAGCTGGATCAGGCCGGCGCGGATGCCGAAGCGGTCCTGAATATAGATGGCCAGAATGCCGATGCCGCCGAGGCTGGCGCGATGGCGATAAAGCGCCAGCAACCCGTAACCGAGGAGCAGGCCACCGAGCAGCGCCGCCCAGAGCGGGTTGATGCTGTCAATGACCATCCAGCGCGCTTCCACTTCCGTCAGCACCGAAACAAGACCGATGGCAATGAAGGTCTTGAGGGAAAAGGCAAGACCGAGGCGGCGGAACGAGAGGTAATAGAAGGGCAGATTGACGAGGAAGAACAGGAGGCCGAAGCTGATGCCGAAGGCATAGTGAATGAGGAAGGCGACGCCGGCGGTGCCACCGGTCAAAAGGCCGACCTTGTTCAGCAGATAAAAACCGAGCGCCGATACGATAGCTCCGGTAACGATGCCCTGCACGTCTTCCACTGGCGCATGTTTGGCCGGATCCGAACTCCACATGCTGTAAACGCTTCTCGTTCTGCTCACGCTTTTTCCCTCAGGTTTCCGCGCATTTTGCACTGCAACAAACACGCGATCAAGATGGATACGTAAGGACGACTGACCTATCGTAAAAAAGGCAAGAAACGAAATGTTCAGGCTTTGGCGCGGGCAAGAAAAAGAATGCCGGAAAGGGGTTTTCCGGCATCCTTGCGAATGGTGGTTTTGCGGATTTCGATAAGAGAATAGCCCGCCCGCTCAAGAAGGCCGCTCACATAGCTTTTCGAATGTGCGTAACGCAGCGATTCCCGCAGCACGAAACCATCTTCATCCCCTGCGTCCTCCACCGAAAAGGCGAAAAAGCCGGAGGGCGCAAGCAGGGCCGAAACGAGGGGCATGACGGTTTCAAGACTGCCGAGATACATCATCACGTCGGCGGCGGCGACGAGGTCCGCGCGGTGGTGCGGCATTGCCGGCGCGAACAGTCCCGAGGCGTCAGCTTCCAGCGATAGATCGGCCTGGCCGAGATGGTCGTAAAGTCCCTTTTCCTCCGCCTTGGCGAGCATGTTCTGGGAAATGTCGAAACCTTCCAGCCGCTTCGCCAGGGAGCGGATTTCAACGCCGAGAAGGCCGGTGCCGCAGCCAATATCGACAATGGTGTCGAAGACGCCGCCTCCCGTCGCCTTGCCGATCAGTTCCGCCAGCTTCTGCGGTACGCTGTAATCCAGTTTCTCGACGAGCGACGTTTCGAAACGGTCTGCATAATCGTCGAACAGCCCTTCCACATAACGGCTCGGCGGCTGCTCCGGTGTGTCCGCGGCGCCGAGAACCGCGAGTTTCAGTTCGGCTGCAAACAGCCCTTCCGTATCCAGTTCGGCGACTTTTTCGTAAGCCGCCACGGCTTTGTCCGTTTCCCCCGCCTTTTCATGATATTCCCCGAAGCGAAACCAGCCCGCCGTCCACCGCGGCGCAAGTTCAAGCGCCTGCTCCATGAGTTCGGCGGCGGCGGGATAATCACCGCTCTCCGCCAACATGCGGGCATAGTCCGCCCGACGGTCGGCAATGACGTCACCGGAAGAAAACTGGTTTGGGGCCATTCAAGATTTCCTGGAGAAGATGTCGGCTGTCATTTATCAAGCCATAAAAAAACTCAAGTCCTATTTCATGGCGCACTTATGGAATTGCGAATATGACGCGATATAGTGCACCGAAACTTGCATCGAAGCAGCGTGCTTCATATGTCAGGACAAAACAGGAGACTTGCTGATGGCCGGTGAGGTCAACAAAATGCTGGGTGATACGGTGGCCCGCACCGTGGTGAAGCTGCTGGTGGTTTCATTGCTCGTCGGCTTTCTGATGGCGATCTTCGGATTGACGCCATGGAATATCATCTATGGCGCACGCGACTTCGTGGTCGATCTGTGGCGCAGCGGTTTCCACGCGCTTGGCGCAATCGGCGACTATCTGATCCTTGGCGCGACGATCGTCATACCCATTTTCATCATCCTGCGCCTCCTGAGCTATCGCCGCTGACATGACCGACAGATCTTTCCAGACGCTTACGCGGCGCGGCTTCGTGCTGATTTCCGCCGGTTCCGTTCTTTCCGCCTGTGTTTCCGTGCCTACAAACAACGGCATGCCGTCAGGCACCCGCGATGAGACCGCGGCAGCGCTTCCAATGGTCAACGAGTTGCGCCGCTCGAAAGGGCTTTCGCCACTCTCCTTCAGTAGTGCGGCAAGTGGTGCGGCCGCTTATCAGGCCGGACGCATGGTCAAGGCGCAGAAGATGGCGCATCTGATCGGCCTGACCGACAGTTTCCTCATCCGCATGAAGGACGGCAATGTGCCGCTACCAGCAGCGGAAAACGTGGCGGCCGGGCAGGACAGCGTGGAGCGTGTCGTCAAGGCCTGGATCGGCTCGAAACATCATCTCGAAAACATGCTCGGACCATATAATGGCCTTGGCGTCGCGGTTGCCTATGATGCCGCAAGCCGCAACCGGCCCTATTGGGCGATGGTGCTCTGCGCGTGAGATAACGGGGGGCGCCCCCTCCACCCTCATTCCTGTCCCTGTCACAGGGATGAGGCAGGAGAGCACACCACCACGATAAGCACTTATCTTAACCGACGCAGCGTCTCGACCGTTCAGGTCATCGTCATCCAAGCTTGCGGTCGGCCCAGCGGTCGACCGTGCTGTCGCGTAGGTCACGAATGGACTGCACACCTTCGCGAGAGACCAGCTTCGACAGGCCTTTGACGATGGACGACGGCAGGCCGGGGCCTTCATAGACCATGCAGGAATAGAGCTGAACCAGATCGGCCCCTGCCCTTACCTTTTCCAGTGCCGTTTCCGGCGAAGAAACGCCACCCACGCCGATGATGGGCAGATTGCTGCCGACGCGGCGGCGCATCTTGGCGAGAACAGTGGTCGACAGCTCGAATAGCGGCTTGCCGGACAATCCACCCGCCTCACCCTTATGCGGACCGGGCCGCAGGCCTTCACGCGAGAGCGTGGTGTTGGAGACGATCAGGCCATCGAGATCATGCGCCAGCGCCTCTTCCGCTACGTCATCCAGCCCTTCCTCGGTCAGATCGGGCGCGATCTTCAGGAAGATCGGAATGCGTTTGCCAAAGCGTTCGGCTTCTGCCCTGCGGCGCTCCAGCACGGCGCCAAGAAGTGCCGCGAGGCTTTCGCGCGCCTGCAAGTCACGCAGACCCGGCGTATTGGGCGAAGAGATGTTGACGGTGAAATAGGATGCGACCGAATAAAAGGCCTCGATGCCCTGCACATAATCGGCGATGCGGTCTTCGCTGTCCTTGTTGGCACCGATATTGACGCCAACGATGCCGCGTAGCTGCGCCTGCTTCAGGCGCTCCAGCGCTGCGGCATGGCCTTCATTGTTGAAACCGAGGCGGTTGATGACGCCTTCATCCTCAACCAGACGGAAGATGCGCGGTTTGGGATTGCCGGATTGCCCACGCGGCGTGACGGTGCCGATTTCAGTAAAGCCGAAACCGAGCCTCAGAAGTGGTCCCGGGACTTCCGCATTCTTGTCGTAACCCGCCGCCATGCCGAGCGGATTGGGGAAAACGAGGCCTGCAACGGTCTGCTGCAGCCGCGGATCGTGCGGCACCATGCAGGTGGGCAGAAAGCCGCTTTTCAGCGCCGCCACGGACAGGCCATGTGCCTTTTCCGGATCGACAAGAAACAGGCCCTTGCGGCCGATTGAGGAAAATAATCCGCTCATCACAAAATCTCCGGAAACTGGTGCTGGCCATCATGGCCGAGTGAAAGCGGCGTTTCCCAAAGCACAGCGGTCAAGGGAAGAGACGCATAGAGATGGGGGAAAAGATCGCCGCCTCTCGAGGGTTCATAAACCAGCTTGTCGCCAAGTGCTGCACCATCAACAGCGATCAGAAGCAGGTCGGTCTGGCCGGAAAAATGCCGGGCGGCAGTCTCGGCCGCCTGCTTTGCCGTTGAAAAATGAATGAACCCATCCGTCAGATCGATGGCGGCGCCTTCGAAGACGCCTTGTGCCCTGGCTGCATTCCACAACGTCTCCGGCACGATTTTGTAAATGATCGCGGGCGTTTCGTGCATGGGGCTCTCCGAAGGCTTTCCAAGGCTTTTCTGTCTGGGCGGTTTGCCGCAAAGCGGGTCGATTGTCCACAGTTTCCACGGCATTTTTATTGCCGCGACGGCTGTTCCTAAGCTTTTTCTTGTAATACGCAACCGATTAGAGCAACCTTTCAGCAGAGGAGCCGGAAGCAGTCTAGACTGCCGGCAAACGGGAGTGCGCCATACCTTTAAAAGAACCGCATAACGCCCTTGGGAGGGGGCCAGAATGTCGGAACTTGTCATTATCATCGCAGACGACCACCCGCTTTTTCGCGGTGCCCTCAAACAGGCCGTATCCGGTCTCGACGGGCAGCAGACAATCATGGAAGCCGGGGATTTCGAGGCTGCCAGAAGTGCCGCGACGGCATGCAACGACGCCGATCTGATGCTTCTGGACCTCGCCATGCCGGGTGTCAGCGGATTTTCAGGCCTGATGGCGCTGCGGGCGGAATTTTCCAGCCTGCCCATCGTCATCGTTTCGGCAACGGACGACGCGACCACTGTTCGCCGGTCCATCGAACTCGGCGCTTCCGGTTTTATTTCCAAATCCTCGGGCATCGACGATATCAGGGATGGCATTCGCGCGGTTCTTGAAGGCGATGTGTGGATACCGGCAAGCTGTCAGGGCGAAAAGGAGCATGATCCTGACGTGGCTGATCTCATCGGCCGGCTCAGAACGCTGACGCCGCAACAGAGCCGGGTTCTGGGCATGCTGGCGGAAGGCCTGCTGAACAAGCAGATCGCCTATGCGCTGAATGTTTCGGAAGCCACCATCAAGGCGCATGTCTCCGCTATTCTGTTGAAGCTTAAGGTCGATAGCCGCACACAGGCGGTGATACAGCTCAGCAAGATAAACACATCGGCCATGGTGGCATAATCGAGGATTTTATTCCTTTCTTTTCTTTACTCCTGACGGGATATGGTCTAGATTCCGCGGAGTAAACGACAGGAGCTTTTACGCCACGGGCTCCACCTGCGGGCTTTCATCATGCTTTCACACGAGACGATCTGGAGCGCCATCGATACGCTTGCCAAACGTCACCAGCTGACGCCTTCGGCCTTGGCGAAGCGTGCCGGTCTCGATCCCACCTCGTTCAACAAATCGAAGCGTTTCGGCCCGGATGGCCGCAAACGCTGGCCTTCGACGGAATCGGTATCCAAGGTGCTGGAGGCGACGGGGGCAAGCGTCGACCAGTTTTTTGGTTATGCTTTCGGCAGGACGCAGACAATGCAGCCTTCAGGTGCGGACAATGCCATCCCCCTGCTCGGTTTTGCGCAGGCGGGCTCCGGCGGCTTTTTCCACGATGGCGGTTTTCCGGCCGGTCAAGGCTGGGATGTGGTGGAGTTCCCCTCTTCTCCCGAACGCAAGCAGGGCGTCTACGCGCTGGAAGTGCAGGGCGAAAGCATGATGCCGCTTTACCGCGACGGCGATATCCTGATCGTGGAGCCGGGCGCACAGGTGCGGCGCGGCGACCGCGTTGTGCTGAAAAGCCGTGACGGCGAAGTGATGGCCAAGGTGCTGGCGCGGCAAAGCCCCAAGAATATCGAGCTTCTTTCGCTCAATCCCGAACATCCGAACCGCAGCTTTGACATGGCCGATGTGGAATGGATCGCCCGCATCATCTGGGCCAGCCAATAGACACCCGCAATTGCGAAGACAGGCGTCCTACTTGCCCGGGCACAACTCAGAGAGCAGGCGTCGATACTATCCCTTTACAGACCGAGTGACGTTGCCGCGGCATCAACCGTCATGATCTTCGCACCGCCGGAGGCTGCCCTGCGGACAAGGCTCTGAAGTTTGTCTTCCGGGCAACCGTAAAAGCTCGGTGTCTGCGAAACATCATGGGTGAAAATGATGAGCCAGCCGCCATTTTGCAAAACATCCTCGAGCCAACGATCGGCGGCATCGAGATAGTTTGGGTCCGCGCGCAACTCTACCCCGGCAAGATTGTACGGATCGATGCTGCCCCGGTTGATGCCAGGCATGATGCCGCGAGCGGTCTTGAACCTTCGTCGTAACAGGGGCTGCATGACGGGCGAGGCCATGCCGAAAGGAACGGAGAAATTCCGCCTGCCTCGGTTTTCGGCGAACGACCCCAGCACGGTTTCGTTGTGATCAAGATCCTCTTCAAGCCCGCGCCGTGAAAAGCTCGAGAGTTTGCGATGGGAAAAAGTATGGCAGGCAAGCTCGTGGCCAGCCGCTGCAAGTTCCGAACAGCCTTCGGTTGAAATCATGTCCTGCTGTTCATAGTGCTTGTCGATAAAAGTACCTGCGAGATAAAATGTCCCGCGAACACCCTCGCTTTCCAGAATGCGCGCGCCCTTTGTCCAGGCGGTCGCCGGCACATCATCGAATGTGAAGGAGACGATTGGTTCGGACGTTTTGATCAGCGCCGCCGGTCCTGGAAAGTACTGCACCAGCCGGTTATTGATCCTGTCTGCAAATGTCCCGATTTTTTGTGTCATGCATAAGCCCCCCGGCCTGTCTGCAAATTACTGCCCCTGCTCAAGTATGTCGTACGCCTGATGCCTCAAACAATAGATTGCAATCAGTAGAGAAGACCAGATAGGCCCGGTTCCGGTAAAGAAATTACTCTCAAGACACGAAGAAAGCAGTGCATACACCCAAATTCGTGCAAAAAGCCGCGTTAATGCCGGATCGGTACCCTTGTTCACAGCTATACGAAAATCGTTTGCGGGTATGATGACGAGCCATATGACGATGAGAACAAAGGCCGGCAGGCCGCCATTCAGCAGGCTTTCGACAAAGCCGTTATGGGCATGGAAGGCGGTGACCGCCCAGGTGCCGGCAGTATCGGCCTGCGCCAGAAGCCGGTCACTCGTCCAGAATGCCTGAAAACCCTGCCCGAAGATCGGCGATTGCGCAAACGTGTCGAAGGACAGGCGCCATATATCCGTTCGGCCGGTAAAGGTGGAATCGATCCCCAGACTATCCACCACATGCCGTATGCTCGGAAAATAGGTGGAGCCGACCGCGAGGATGTTGAGGAAAGCCAGAAGACCTCCGATCATCAGCAATGTCCGACCGGCATGTCTTTCCATGACCCAGACCAGCGCAACAGTGACGGGCAACAGCATCGCTGCGGTTTTCCCGTTGGTTTTCCAGAGGAAGAACCCTGCCAGAAGCGTGATGACAATGCCGCCAACCGTCGACCAGCTATTGCGCAGGTAGAGCCCGATCATGACGAGAATGATCATGGCCGGAGCGGCGGCATTCTTGTGATTGAAGATACCGCGCCAATCGCCGGCGAGCGCCGTTTCATCGAGATCGTAGGGCTGGTGGATCGAGCGCGAGCGCAGGAAGATCACCCCGAAGTAGCAGAGCGCCAGCAGGATGACGGCGAAGATGGCCATCATCCGGTCGAACTGCCGCCTGTCGCGCGGCATGACGACGAGGACGCTGGTGATGAAGCACAGAAGGCCCGTAAAGAGCAAACGTTGCAGCGAGGTGCCGGGCTGGGAGCCAAGCACCGAACAAATCACCAGCCAGGAAAACAACAGCAGAATGGGCAGACGCGGCCGCAACAAAAGCCCCGTCAGCCGATGACGCAGGGCAAAAACACCCAGCATCAGCGCAATCACCAGCCCGGTCAGCTGGTTTGCGGCGGCGTGCGGCACGGGCGCGGCAGCAAGATTTTCGAAAGGCGCAACGGAAATCCAGATATAAAGCATCGTGACGACGAAAAAAATCGCGTCGCGACGGCCGCCCGTAAGCGACATGCTGTTGCTCTGTACAGGAATGGACTGCGTATCAGTAAAAGGCGGCATCGTCGGCCACATCGAAAAAGGATAATCGGATCATTGGCCTGCCTTGTGACGAACAACGAAACCCTTTTTGAAACCGGGCCATGTCCAAATAACCATAACAGTCATTATCATCATTATTATACAATTGCTTTAACCCTCTCTTACCTCAAGAAGGCTAAGACTGGGCAACTGCCATTCATAGAGGTCAACGGCCTTCGAATTATTGCCCCCTTGCCGGGTTTTTCAGTTCATCAATTTTAAGAACACGGCAGTTATCTTGAATTCGCCCGGCGACGCCGGAAAGCACGGAGAATAAGGTGTCGTTGAATACGCCGCGGTTCAGCCATCTAGTCAGACTGGGATTGACCTATATGGCATCCGGCGGGGCGCTTTTGATGTCCAGCGCCGCCCAGCTTTTGACCTTCGCCCTGCTTGCCCGCCATCTCGGCGTGGAACAATTCGCGCTCTATGCCTCGATCACGGCCGTGACCAATCTCGGCGTACAGATTTGTGGTTTCGGTTCGCAGGAATCGCTGATCCGCCGCGTGGCGCAGGATCGCAGCATGTTTCCCGTGATGCTCGGCCACAGCTATCTCTTGAGCGCCGCTACCGGCATTGTGCTGACCATCATCGGCATGGTCACGATCCCGGTGTTTTTCCCGACGTCGGAAACATTGCTGCATACCCTCATCACCACTTTCGTGATCCTGGTCACGAACCTCATCCTTCTGAAAGTCATTTCACTTTCCACCCAAAGCTTCATCGCCCATTCCGACTTCGCCTCCGCCAACAAGCTGGAAGTGATGTTCGCCGTTGCCCGCACAATTGCCGCCGTGGTCGCCTGTCTCATCTTCAAGGTGGAGACGGTGGAGGCCTGGGCCCTGTGGAACCTGGCTGCCCATACGATTGCGGCAGTGATTTCGCTGAAGGCGATCGGCAGGCTCGGTCGGCCGGTCTTCCGGATCGTTCGCGATGAAATCCGCATCGGCATCCTGTTTTCCACCCAGTTCCTGTTCAAGGCCGTGCGTGGCAATGCCGATATTCTCGTTCTCGGTGCCGTTGCCAGCGCCGAGGTTCTGGGCAGCTACTCCATTGCACGGCGAATTCTCGACAGCTCCTACCTCTCCGTCGAGGCTCTCAACCGGCTGATCTATCCGGGGTCGGCCTCAGCCGCCCTGCAGGGTATCGGAAAGACCATAGAGCGCGCTTATAATGTGCTGAAGGCAGCGCTTGTCATCGCAGTCGGCAGCGCGCTGGTCATCTTCATCATCGCACCCTTCCTGCCGATACTGTTCGGCGACGAATACGTCTCGCTGCCGATCATCACCCGTATCCTTTGCTGGGTCGTGCTGCCGATGGCCGTTGCGGCGACCGCGCTTGAGGCGCTTGGCGCATCCGGACGGCAGGATATCCGCGCCAAGATATGGAACAGCGGCAATCTCATCGGCTCCGTTATCGTCGCCTTCCTCACCTGGTCGTTCAGCATTTCGGGAACGATCGGCAGCTATTTCTTCGTGGAAGCCGCCATCGCCGCCGCCGTTTGGATCGCGCTTTTGCGATTGCGGCGCAACGAAGAAGCCTTTGCGCCCGCCAAATAGAACGTCATCCGGGCGCAGATCCGAGTGAAACCGGATTTCTCTAATAAAGCCCGTAGGGGAAATAACGCCGGTAGATTTCTTCCAGCCGGCCATTGCGCGAAAGTGCGGCAAGCGCCTGATCAAAGGCCGGTACAAGCACATCGTCCGGATCAACTGCCATGATGGAAAGGCCTTCACCAAGAAATCTGTCGGATAAATAAGGTCCGCCGAAAAGCGCACAGCAAGCACCGGACGCGCTTCCCGAAACCCAGAAAGGCAGGCGCAGCCCATCCGCAAAAACCGCGTCCACCTTGCCCGTCTTCAACGCCTCATACATGGGTTCGTAACCATTAAAGCCTTCGGTCGAGGCTTTGGGAAAAAATGCCTTGAGCATCTGTTCGTGCCGCGAGCCCGTGACCACACCCACCTTCTTTCCCGACAGGGCATCTGCGCCGGAGCCAGTGAATTTCGCCGCCTTGTTGACGGCAAGACGCGCGGGCAACAGCAGATAGGGTCGCGAGAAGGTGAAACTCTTTCGCAGATCGGCGGTGGTGGCAATGCCGGAAATCACCGCTTCGCCCTCTCCCATTTCCAGCGCTGCCTCCAGCTCGTCAAACGGCAGTGCCTGCACCTGGCATTTGCTCTCAACCTTCAGCTGGGCGCAGATTTCGCGCACCAGATCGACATGAAAACCGGCAAGCCGGCCTTCCTGATCGGTAAAATTGAAGGGTGGAAAATCGACCGACATCAAAAACCTGATCCGGGGCACGGAGGAGAGATCGCCACCCGGAAACCGCTCCTGCGCATCAAACAGCACCGGCATGCGGTTTCTGTCCGAGAGACCTTCCGCGTGAAGTTCTCCCAAATTACCACCGAATTGTAAAGCGACAGCTAAAGTAAAACCAATAACTATATTTCGCGTTACATTCATCATTCTCATCTATACTGTCCGTAGCAAGAAGCAGGGCGTTACCATGGCGGCGGCGGCGATGCATGGATTATTTTAGGCACTATACACGAGAATCGTTCCGCACGACGTCAGCGGGGCGAAAAATTGCGTTTTCGCTCATCGGCGACAATCCGCTTTGGACAGCGCCCGAACCGGACGAGCACGGACCAACACGCTTTCTCTCTTCGCTGGGGTTCGGCAAGCCTTACATCGCTGCATTCGAAGAGCAGGCCCTCAAAAACGGCTCAACCGTGGAAGACGAATTGCTGGCGAGCGGCCTGGTCGATGCGGATGCGTATTACGGTGCTTTTGCCAGATTGTTGCGATTGCCGTTCCGACCGGAAATCGATCCGGGTCGTGTGGCAGACCTCAATCACCTGGACGCGCAACTAGCCGAACCACGGCTCCTGCGGTTGACACCGCTGAATGGTAAGCCAGTGCTGCTGATCGTGCCGGAACTGGCAAGAATGGAATCGCTGAAAGGTATCCTCGATCAGCGTCCGTATCTTCTTGAAGAACTTGCCGTGACCACGCCACAGGCCATGCGCAGCGCGATCTGGAAGGCGGGCGAAGCACGCCGCTGCCGAGACACGCGACATCAGCTTTTCAACGCGGCGCCACAGCATTCCGCAAGGATCACGCTGCATGGCGAGCAGGGTTTTGTCAGCGGCATTTTCGTTACCCTGCTCGTTCTGTCGCTACTGTTTTATACGCAGGCGGCCCTGGCCTATATTCACGTCACCCTCACGATGCTTTATCTCTCCACCTTGCTTTTCAGGTTGTTTGCACTCGTCCATACGCCAAAAGGAAACGATGCGAAAACCGTCACACCACTCCAGCAGGACGGAGAGCTGCCGGTCTACACTATTCTTATGCCGCTTTATCGCGAAGAGGCGGTCGTTGAGCAGCTCATTCATGCGCTGGAGCGGCTGGACTGGCCCAAATCCCGGCTCGATATCAAGCTCGTATGCGAGGCAGACGACGTAGCGACGATCGAGGCCATCCAGCGGATAAATCCCGGTCCGCATATCGAGATCGTCAAGGTGCCGCCATCCATGCCACGCACGAAGCCCAAGGCCCTGACCTATGCGCTTTCCGGCGCGCGTGGCACTTTCGTTGCCGTTTACGACGCCGAGGACCGGCCGCATCCGCTGCAATTGCGCGAAGCCTATGCCGCCTTCCGCGGCCAGCCGGACGAGGTGGCCTGTGTGCAGGCGCCGCTTATTGTCAGCAATGCCAGCTCCTCCTGGCTCAGCGCCTGTTTCGCACTGGAATATTCCGGCCTTTTCCGCTGCATGTTGCCCGTTCTTGCGGCGTGCAAGTTGCCGCTGCCGCTTGGCGGCACCTCCAACCATTTTCGCACCGCCGTGTTACGCCGGGTGGGAGGATGGGACCCGTATAATGTGACGGAAGATGCCGATATGGGCCTCCGGCTGCACAGGCTGGGTTATCGCTGTGGTGTCATCCGGCGACAGACACTGGAGGATGCCCCGACCTCGCTTTCCGTCTGGCTGAACCAGCGCGCGCGTTGGTACAAGGGCTGGCTGCAAAGCTGGCTGGTCATGACCCGCTCGCCCTTCACGACCGCGCGCCGCATGGGATGGATTGCCTATATCGTCTTTCAGCTGCTGATTGGCGGCATGCTTCTGTCGTCGCTGGCCCATCCCTTGCTGTTTGTTTCCTTCGCCTTCATGGCCATGGCAATCCGGGAAAACGGCACGGATATGCTGCTTTCCTGGCAGGGCATTCTGTTTTTCATCGATACGCTGAATATTTTCGGAAGCTACGCCATCTTCGTACTGATGGGCAGAAACAGGATGATAGCTCATGAGAAACAACAGGTCGGACGGCGCTGGTTGGCGATCCCGCTTTACTGGCTGATGCTGTCACTCGCCGCATGGCGCGCCGTGGTGGAATTGAAAACCAAGCCGTTCGTCTGGAACAAGACGCCGCATATGCCGGTCATCAGGAACAAGGCCTGACGACCAGATTTTATAAACGAATTCCGGTTCCGTCAGCGCCGCCACTGCGGATATGGCACAAACCAAAACGCCTTGCCGATCGAGGTTTCTCCATCGGCAAGCTTTATCGCTTCGCAAAAGATCGGCCGAGCAGCTCTATTTGGTAACGAGCTTGTTCTTGATGAGGCCGACAATGATCTGGACAATCAGGCCGCCGACGCCGCCGCCAACAAGCTGGCCGGCAAGAGCGCCTATATCCATGCCGCCGGCGGCAGCAGTTCCCGCCGTCCCGAGCAGCGATCCGAGCACGGTTCCTCCGCCGATGCCGCCAATAGCGCCGGCAATCAGGTTGCCGAGCGCACCGAGATCAGAATCCTTGAGTATTTTTCCGCCGGCCGAACCACCAACCGCACCGCCGACAATTTGGGCCAATATCGAAGTAAGATCCATGTCATCCTCCTCACAGGTTTCCCCGACCATTCGGAGAAACAATGCTTCCCATTCATGTCTGTGCGGGCCGGAGAAAGCGGGCTTTGAGCCCTAGTCTTTCTCGCCGAAAAGTTTCCAGACCACGGCGCCGATTGCGCCGCCGAGGATCGGAGCGAGCCAGAACAGCCAGAGCTGTTGCAGCGCCCATCCACCAACAAACAACGCCTGTCCCGTCGAGCGGGCCGGATTGACGGATGTGTTGGTGACCGGAATGGAGATCAGATGAATAAGTGTGAGAGCAAGGCCGATGGCGATCGGCGCAAAACCAGTGGGAACCCTGCCATGCGTCGATCCCAGAATGACGATCAGGAAAAATGCCGTCAAAATGACTTCGATCAGCAGCGCCGACACGAGCGAATATCCACCCGGCGAATGTTCCCCGTAACCATTTGCGGCAAAACCGCCAATATCGGCACCGGCTTTGCCGGTAAGGATGACATAAAGCGCCCCCGCCGCGACGATCGCCCCCAGAACCTGCGCCACTATGTAAGGAACGAGGTTCGATGCCGGAAATTTGCCAGCAACGGACAGACCGACGGAAACGGCCGGATTAAAATGACCGCCCGAAATGCCGCCGACCGCATAGGCCATGGTCAAAACCGTGAGACCGAAAGCGAAAGCGACACCGAGAAAGCCAATGCCGAGTTCAGGAAAAGCAGCGGCAAAAACCGCACTGCCGCAACCTCCGAACACGAGCCAGAAAGTGCCAAGAAATTCCGAAAGAAGCTTGCGACTCATAACACTCCCCCAATAATGTTACGACCGCATCAACTATTACGTGCAATTTAATTGTAGTCAAGCTAAATCGCATAGTCGCACGTTTGCCGCAGCGATGGCGGTGACATGCGCGCTTTTGACCGGCCAGGAAGTTGTTTGGATTGCCTTGAAAATATGGAGCGGGTGAAGGGAATCGAACCCTCGTATTCAGCTTGGGAAGCTGCTGCTCTACCATTGAGCTACACCCGCGCCGCGCACAAGACATCGGACAGTTCTTATCGGGTGTCAAGCACCCGACAGGATCATTACTCCGCGCGGAAATGCTTGGAGAGCTTCAGGCCCTGTGCCTGATAGTTGGAGCCAAGGCCGCTGCCGTAGAGGCCATCAGGTTTTTGCAACATGTGCTCGTAAACCAGCCGGCCGACGATCTGGCCGTGTTCGAGGATGAAGGGCACCTCGTGGCTGCGCACCTCGAGAACGGCGCGGCTGCCCGTGCCGCCCGCCTGCGCATGGCCGAAGCCTGGATCGAAGAAGCCCGCATAATGCACGCGGAACTCGCCCACCAAGGGATCGAAGGGTGTCATTTCGGCCGCATAAAGTGGCGGTACATGCACCGCTTCACGCGAAACGAGAATATAGAACTCATCCGGATCGAGGATCAGTTCGGCACGGCCGCGGGCGTATAGAGGTTCCCAGAAATCGAGAACATCGTGCTGAGCCTTTTTGTCGACATCTACCACCGCCGTGTGATGCTTGCCGCGATAGCCGATCAGCCCTTTTTCGCCAAAACCCTTAAGGTCGATGGAAAGCGCGATGCCGCCGCCGGTCACATTAGGGGTTTCGCTGGCGACAAGCATCTCCGTCTCGTGCAATTTCAGAAGCTCGGCTTCGTTGAGCAACGAGTGGCCGATGCGGAAACGGATTTGCGAGAGGCGCGAGCCACGGCGCACGACGACCGGGAAGGTGCGCGGGCTGATTTCCAGATAGAGCGGGCCGGCATAGCCCGCAGGTATCTTGTCGAATTCCTGCGCATTGTCGGTCATGACGCGGGTGAAGATATCAAGACGCCCCGTCGAGCTTTTCGGATTGGCCGAAGCCGACATATCCGCCGGCAGCTCCAGGCTCTCCATCAAGGGCACGATGTAGACGCAACCGGTTTCCAGCACCGCCCCCTCGCTCAGATCGACCTCGTGCAGGCTGAAGCGGTTGAGCTTGTCGATGACTCGGGTTCCGGGGCCGGGCATGAAACTGGCGCGCACGCGATAGGCTTTGGAGCCCAGTCGCAGATCGAGGCTCGCGGGTTGCACCTGATCGACATCGAGATCAGCCTCGCTTTTCAGCTTGCCGCCCGCAAACAGCGCCCTGATCGCGCCATCCGCCAAAATGCCCGTGGTTCTGGTCATGATCATCATTCCTTTTTACGGCGACAAAACCAAAAGGAAAGCATTGACGCAAGCCGGTAACGGCAGTATGGCAAGCTTATCCCGTGGTGATTTGGCCGGTCGGCTTGCAGCCACGTTAAACAAGTGGCTAAAAAGACCGGGTGCTAGGAACCGGTCTGCTTTTGCGACCGGTTTTTTTGTTTTGAGGTGATCACATGAGCAATAAATGGCGCCCGGCAACCCAGCTCGTTCACGGTGGTACGCTACGCTCACCCTATGGTGAAACGTCGGAAGCGATCTATCTGACCCAGGGTTTCGTTTACGAAAACTCCGAAGCCGCCGAAGCGCGCTTCAAGGGCGAAACGGATGGCTTCATCTATGCCCGCTATGCAAGCCCGACCAATGACATGTTCGAAAAGCGCATGTGCCTGCTGGAAGGTGCGGAAGACGCCCGTGCGCTTGCCTCCGGCATGGCCGCCGTTACCGCCGCCATCATGTGCCAGCTGCGTGCCGGCGATCACATCGTTGCTGCCCGCGCGCTTTTTGGCTCCTGCCGTTGGGTGGTAGAAACGCTTGCACCCAAATACGGCATCGAGTGCACGCTGATCGACGGACGCGATCTCAACAATTGGGAAAAGGCGATCCAGCCGAACACCAAGCTGTTTTTCCTCGAAAGCCCGACCAACCCGACGCTCGAAGTGGTGGATATTGCCGGTGTGGCGAAGCTCGCCAACCAGATCGGCGCGAAAGTGGTTGTCGACAATGTTTTCGCCACACCGCTTTTCCAGAAGCCACTCGAACTCGGCGCCCATATCGTCGTTTATTCGGCGACGAAGCATATTGACGGTCAGGGCCGTTGCCTTGGCGGCGTGATCCTTTCCGACAAGAAGTGGATTGAGGAAGAGCTGCAGGACTATTTCCGCCACACCGGCCCAGCCATGTCGCCGTTCAATGCCTGGACGCTGCTCAAGGGCATCGAAACCCTGCCGCTGCGTGTCAAGCAGCAGACGGCCAATGCCTCGAAGATCGCCGATTGCCTCGCCGACAGCGGCAAGGTTGCCAAAGTGATCTATCCGGGCCGCGCCGACCATCCGCAGGCAGACATCATCGCGCGGCAGATGTCGGGCGGCTCGACGCTCGTGGCTTTCGAACTGAAGGGTGGCAAGGAAGCGGCATTCGCACTGCAGAACGCGCTTGATATAGTGAAGATTTCCAACAATCTCGGCGATGCCAAGAGCCTCATTACCCACCCTGGCACCACGACGCACAAGAACCTGACCGACGAGGCGCGTGCCGAACTCGGTATTTCCGGCGGGACCTTGCGTCTTTCCTGCGGTATCGAAGATACGGACGATCTGCTGGAAGATCTGGCGAAGGGTCTTGCGGCCGTTTCAGTTTAAGGATTCAGTCGACATACCGCCATGGCCCGACTTCCCGTCGGGCCATGGCACACATCCCGCGTGGGTGAAAGCCCGCGTCTGGCAACCAATATTTACCTTTACCGTTATCCCTAACGGTGAAAAAACGGCGCAACAGAAGATGCGCGTGGTCGTCAAGTCATTCATTTTCTTGACGATAGCCAGAACCTGTAGTGTAGGATGATGGCAGCAGGGAAAATATCGAGGTGTGGCGCGTATGTATCGTGCTCTGACAAGGGATATCGAGGTAACGGTCGATCCGTATTATCTCGAGGAGCAGTCCGACCCGGATGACGATCGTTACGTCTGGGGCTATAAAGTCGTGATCTCGAACAATTCCGATGTTCCGATAACACTCGTCAACCGCTATTGGCACATCACCGACCAGAACGGACAGGTGGATGAGGTCTACGGGCCGGGTGTCGTCGGCGAAAAACCGCATCTGAACCCCGGCGACAGTTACGAATATTCATCCGGCTGCCCGCTGGATACGCCGTCAGGCCTTATGTTTGGCCACTATGAAATGGAAACGGACAAAGGCGAGGTGTTCAACGTCACCATCCCCGCCTTTTCACTGGATTCACCCGGCCTGTTGCGGGTGCTGAACTGACAAAAAAGCCGCGCCATTCACAAGCGCGGCTCTCCTCGTCAGACGTTTTCAAACTCGCTGACATCGTAACGATAGGTCGTGGAGCAGAACTCGCACGTCACGGCAATCGCACCGTCTTCCTCACTCGCCTTGATCTCTTCAGCGGTGAAACCGGACAGCACACCCTTAATCTTGTCCCGTGAACAGCTGCAACGGTCGAAAATGACCTGCGGATCGTAGATGCGCACGCCGCTCTCGTGGAAAAGCCTGTAAAGCAGACGCTCCACTGGCACCTGCGGATCGGTCAGCTCGTCGGTATCCACCGTATTCAGCAGCGACACTGCCTCTGTCCAGGCATCGTCCTCCGCCACTTCATAATCGCCCTCGTCGCCGTCACCGCCATGGAGATCGCGCATGCGCAAACGCTCGGGCGCCTGCGGCAGGAACTGGGCAATCACGCCGCCTGCACGCCAGCTATGGCGCGGCTTGCCTTCGCCGTCACGGTCGAAGAACTGGGCAACGCCGAGGCGCACGCGGGTGGGAAGCTGTTCCGATTGACGGAAATAAACCCCGGCGATTTCTTCCAGCGAAGAACCGTCCAGCGGCACGATGCCCTGATAAGGCTGCATGCCGACGCCCTGATCGATGGTGAAGGCCAGAATGCCGGTTCCGAGCAGTTGTTCGGGCGAGGTTTGCCCCGCAGCAACAGCTTCCGCCAGCCGCTCCTCATCGAAACGGGCATAAGCACGCATGCTCTCGGGCGCGGTGAAATCCGCCACCAGAAGGTCAACCGGGCCGTCGCCCTTGGTCTGCACAGTAAGCTTGCCGGAAAATTTCAGGGATGTGCCGATCAGCGCCGTCAGAACCGTTGCTTCCGCGAGCAGGCGGGCGACAATCTCGGGATATTCGTGACGTTCGAGGATGGCATTCAACAGCGGCCCGACCTGTACGGCGCGACCGCGCACGTCCAGACCTTCGACCTGAAAGGGCACAACCTTGTCGTCGCCAGCTAAATCGAGATTGTCCAGTTCAACCGTTACATCTGCCATGTCATAACTCCCTGGCGCAGCCGTTGCGCCGCTACCGTCCAAAAGTCCGGCTTTTAAAATGTACTTTTTCAGCTTGTCGCACAGAGATCCGGGAAGCGAAACCGCCTCCGGGGAAAATCGTGCAAACCGTGAGGTGGCCCGCCAGCGAAAAGCCGACGAGCGTCTTCGAAGCCCCACAGATGGGAATGTGCATCGCCGAGTTCAAGCACCCGGCCGATAGCGGTCAGATGACGCCCATGCACCATGCAATAATGGACTTCTGCGCATGGAGCCGGTTTTCCGCCTCGTCGAAGACCACCGATTGCGGCCCGTCGATCACTGCATCCGTTACTTCCTCGCCGCGATGCGCCGGCAGGCAGTGCATGAACAGCGCTTCCTTGTTGGCCTTCGCCATCAGCGCTTCATTGACCTGATAAGGCTGGAAGATATTGTGGCCGCGCGCCTTGTGTTCCTGGTTCATGGACACCCAGGTATCGGTGACGACGCAATCAGCGCCCGCCACTGCCTTGTCGGCATCGTGGTACAGCGAGATTTCGCCACCATTGTTGCGTGCCCAGTTCAGGAACTTGTCGTGCGGTTCCGAACCCATCGGGACTGCCATCGCCATGCGGTAACCGAAACGGGCGGAGCCTTCCACGAACGAATGCAGCACATTATTGCCGTCACCCGTCCAGGCAATGGTCTTGCCCTTGACCGGGCCGCGATGTTCCTCGAACGTCAATATATCCGCCATGATCTGGCAGGGATGCGTGTCGTCCGTCAGGCCATTGATAACAGGCACGGTTGCGTGTTCGGCAAGCTCGAGCAGACGCGAGTGATCCGTGGTGCGGATCATGATGGCATCGACATAGCGCGACAGCACCTTGGCCGTATCGCCAATCGTTTCCGCGCGGCCCAGCTGCATTTCCGTGCCCGACAGGAAAAGGGTCTCACCGCCGAGTTGGCGCATGCCGACATCGAAGGAGACGCGGGTGCGTGTGGACGGTTTTTCGAAAATCATTGCCAGCATCTTGCCGGCAAGCGGCTTTTCCGCCGTGCCGGTTTTGGTGGCAATCTTGCGCGTGCGCGCATCATCAAGAATTGTCCGCAGATCCTCCGACCCGACGGCCGAGAGGTCCAGAAAATGTTTTGGTGAACCCATTCTAATCTGTCCCATGCTTGCGAGCCCCTGAAGAGAGGCCCGCTCTTGATTTTTTCAGGCGCTTTTTGCCTGTTTCGCAACCGTCAGGGAAGCGGCAGCCGCGTCGATACGTGCAAGACCCTCACGGGCCTCTTCCGCCGTGGTGACGAGCGGCGGCAGAAGACGGATGACATTGTCGCCCGCAGGCACGCCAAGCAGATGCTCTGCGCGCATGGCCTGCAACAATTCGCCCGAAGGAATCTTCGCCTTGATGCCCAGAAGCAGACCTTCGCCGCGAATTTCCTCGATCACGTCAGGATAACGGTCCTTGAGCGAGGCCAGACCCTGCCGGAAGACCAGCGCGACGTCACGGACCTTCTCGAGAAAACCTTCGGAGAGAACGACGTCAAGCACGGCATTGCCGACTGCCATGGCCAGCGGGTTGCCGCCGTAGGTGGTGCCATGTACGCCCGCCGTCATGCCGGAAGCGGCATCTGCCGTGGCAAGGCATGCGCCGAGCGGGAAACCGCCACCGATACCCTTGGCGACCGCCATGATATCGGGCGCAACACCGGTATGTTCATAAGCAAACAGCTTGCCTGTGCGGCCGACACCCGTCTGGACCTCATCGAAAATCAGCAGCAGGCCGTGCTCGTCGCACAATCCGCGCAGGATTTGCAGGAATTCCTTGCTGGGCGAGCGAATGCCGCCCTCGCCCTGGATGGGCTCGATCAGAAGTGCTGCAGTCTCAGCCGTGATGACGGCCTTGAGGGCATCGACATCACCGAACGGAACCTGATCGAAACCTTCGACCTTGGGACCGAAACCTTCGAGGTATTTCTGCTGGCCACCCGCGGCGATCGTCGCCAGTGTACGGCCATGGAAAGCGCCTTCGAAGGACACGATGCGGAACTTCTCCGGATGGCCCTTGGTATAGTGATAACGGCGGGCGGTCTTGATGGCGCATTCCAGGGCTTCCGCGCCTGAATTTGTGAAGAATACCTTGTCCGCGAAAGTCGCTTCCGTCAGGCGCCTGGCGAGTTTTTCCTGTCCCGGTACTTCATAAAGGTTCGAGACGTGCCAGACCTTCTCGGCCTGCGTCTTGATCGCATCAACGAGGTGAGGATGGGCGTGGCCCAGCGAGTTGACAGCAACACCGGCCGCAAAATCCAGATATCGCTCGCCGCTTTCCGTGAACAGCCATACACCCTCACCGCGCTCGAAGCGCAGGGGGGCTCTTGAAAACGTATCAAACAATGGCGCGCCGGCTTCGGCCATGGCTGTATCACTCCTTGCGCAGATGCGCTGTCAAACTGTTGTCAATAGGCTTGCGGGGTTATCCCTCGCCTGAAAATCAAAATGCCGCCTTGCGGCGGCAGGGGCACTATTGTCACTTCGTTTGCCGATGTCAACAAAAGTCAGCGTTTCCCGGGCTTCTCAAGCACTAGTATGCGGCGGCGGGCCAGCCCCAAGGTGTTGCCTTTCAGACTCAATACGCCAGCAAGTTGGGGAAAACCGGAAAATCGATTCCAGATGATTCCCGCGACTCTTGCCACGGAGTCGGGCTGGCACTAGGTTAATCGCTAATTACTAGACTGCATTGCGGCGGAACTAGTCACCGAAAATCAGGCGGAAACCACGCTTGCGGCATGCGCGCGAGACGGAGAGGGATTCTGCCGAAAATACACGCGACAAGCGGAGAAGCGGCATGAACTGGACAGACGAACGAGTCGAAAAGCTCAAGAAATTGTGGTCCGAGGGCCTTAGCGCCAGCCAGATTGCAGCGCAGCTGGGCGGCGTCAGCCGTAATGCCGTGATAGGCAAGGTCCATCGTCTCAATCTGCCGGGACGCGTCAAGGCTGGCGGTCCAGTGACTTCGGCACGCTCCGCGCCGAAGCGCACCGCTGCCCCTGCATCGCGTGCGACGACTTTCGCAGGTCGCGTCAACGCGGCACCGGCGCGCATCCTCACCCGTTCGAACGCGGCAACGGCGCTGCACGAGGAGATCGATATCGAGACCGCGCAGGTTCTCGATTACGTTCCTTCCAAGAACGTTGTCACGCCGATTTCCCGTCGCCTGACGCTGACGGAACTGACCGAGCGCACCTGCAAATGGCCGGTTGGCGATCCGCTGAAGGACGACTTCCATTTCTGCGGTTGTGAAGCGCTGGAATCTTCGCCCTATTGCAAGTTCCATGCGAAACTCGCCTACCAGCCGGTGAGCGAGCGCCGCAAGGCTTGAGTGTTGCGGCACGCATTCAGCACTCAAAAATTACGGGCCTTCGGGCCCGTTTTTTTATGACAAAAATAAAGCGGCTTTCTGGGCGGCTTGATGGCAGGCCGCACCCTTTCCCCTTACTATTGGGCGTGACCCCTCAATCCGGATTTCAACGCGCTGCCGATCTTCTCCGGTCAAAACGGACAATGGCATCGAGTTTGGCGGATACTCATATAGAAAAAGCCCGAAATCGTTTCAGATTTCGGGCTTCCTGATTTTTTGGTGCACTACTTCGCCAGCGAAACTATCTGGTTCCGCTTCGCTCAGGCTTCCATCGAATATCCCGCACCACGCACCGTGCGGATGACATCCTGCATGTGCGAGAAATTCAGGGCCTTGCGCAGACGTCCGACATGCACATCGACAGTGCGCTCGTCGACATAGATATCGTGACCCCAGACGCCATCCAGCAATTGCGAGCGGGAAAACACCCGACCCGGCGACGTCATCAGGAATTCCAGCAAGCGGAATTCCGTCGGGCCGAGGCGCACTTCGCGGCTTTTGCGGTGAACGCGATGGGTCTCGCGGTCCAGTTCGATATCGCCGCATTTGAGCACCGACGACAGAACCTCGGGACGGGCCCGACGCAACATGGCCTTGACCCGGGCCATGAGTTCCGGCGTCGAGAACGGCTTGACGACATAATCGTCAGCGCCCGTAGCGAGACCGCGAACCCGTTCGCTCTCTTCGCCACGCGCCGTCAGCATGATGATGGGCAGGCGTTCTGTTTCCGGCCGCATTCTCAAGCGCCGGCACAGTTCGATACCGGAGACACCGGGCAACATCCAGTCCAGGATGAGAAGATCCGGAATGCGCTCCTGCAGCCTGATTTCCGCCTCATCGCCACGGGGTATCGTGTCGACGTCGTATCCCTCAGCCTCGAGATTGTAACGAAGCAGGACGCTCAACGCTTCCTCGTCTTCCACAACTGCAATCTTGGGCACCATATGCTGAACTCCGCAAGCTTCTGCTTGTCTGTTACTCGGTCACCGAACCAAGCGTGTTGGAACTGTCGTCCTTCGGACGCTCGCCCTCCGGCTGGCTGCCGGTGGTCATGTAATAGATCGTCTCTGCGATATTCGTCGCATGATCGCCGATACGCTCGATGTTCTTGGCGCAGAACAGAAGATGCGTGCAGGTGGTGATGTTGCGCGGGTCTTCCATCATGTAGGTCAGAAGCTCCCGGAAGAGCGACGTGTACATGGCATCGATTTCCTCGTCGCGTTCACGGATCGCATTGGCCTTTTCGGCGGAACGCGTGGAATAGACGTCGAGGACTTCCTTGAGCTGCACCAGCGCCAGGTCGGACAGATGCTCGATGCCGCGGGCGAGCTTGCGCGGAACGCCGGTGCCGGCGACAGCGATAACGCGCTTGGCCGTGTTCTTGCCAAGATCGCCGACGCGTTCGAGATCGGCTGCGATACGCAGGGTGCCGATGATCTCGCGAAGGTCTGCCGCCATCGGCTGACGCTTGGCGATGGTTACAATCGCCTTGTCGCCAATTTCGCGCTCAGCATGGTCGAGAATGGTATCGTCCGAAATGACTTTCTGCGCAAGCGCAGCATCGGAATTGACGAGTGCGCGCACGGCGTCACCGCACATCTGCTCGGCAAGACCGCCCATTTCGGCGATGCGGCGCGTCAGAAACTTCAGTTCGTCGTCATAGGCAGACAGGATATGCGAATGGGTCGTTGTCTGTGTCATGGTCTATTCCTCCGGCTTGGCCTGCATGCGCGTGCCCAACAGCGGGGCACGGCAGAGGCACCAGTCTTGTACGGTTACGATAAAGCACCGGCCGGGGATCAGCCGAAGCGGCCCATGATGTAGTCCTGCGTGCGCTGGTCGTCCGGATTGGTGAACATCTTGTCGGTTTCGTTTTCTTCGACAAGATGACCAAGATGGAACATGGCCGTACGCTGGGAAACGCGCGCCGCCTGCTGCATGGAGTGCGTGACGATGACGATGGTGTAGTTGGTGCGCAGTTCGTGGATCAGTTCCTCGACCTTCGCAGTCGCGATCGGATCCAGCGCCGAGCACGGCTCGTCCATCAGGATCACTTCCGGGCTGACGGCAACCGCGCGTGCGATGCACAGACGCTGCTGCTGGCCACCGGAGAGGCCCGTGCCAGATTCCAGCAAACGATCCTTCACCTCGTTCCAGAGACCCGCTTTCTGCAGGCTATGCTCGACGATCTGGTCCATATCCGCCTTGTTGCGGGCGAGACCGTGGATACGCGGGCCGTAGGCGATGTTCTCATAAATCGTCTTCGGAAACGGGTTCGGCTTCTGGAACACCATGCCGACGCGGGCACGCAGTTCCACGACGTCGATCTGCTGATCGTAGATATCGTCGGTATCGAGCGTGATCTTGCCGGTGACCCGGCAACCGTCGATCGTGTCGTTCATGCGGTTCAAGGTGCGCAGGAAAGTGGATTTACCGCAACCGGACGGGCCGATAAGTGCAGTCACCGTGTTTTCGCGGACATTGAGGTTCACGTCGTAAAGCGCGCGCTTTTCGCCGTAATAAACCGAAACATCCTTGCCGATCATCTTGTATGAGACTTCATTCATTTTCTTGTCCAGCGCCTTTTCAACTGCTGCTTCCGACAACATGTTCATTGCTCTAGCTCCCTCTACCAGCGCCGCTCAAAGCGGCGACGCAACAGGATTGCGCCAACATTCATGAGAATGAGGAACAGAAGCAGGATGATGATAGCGCCAGATGTCCGTTCGACAAAGGCACGCTCAGCTTCGTTCGCCCACATGTAAATCTGCACCGGCAGGGCCGTGGACGGATCCATAGGCGTTGTCGGATAGTTCGCGACGAATGCCACCATGCCGATCAGAAGCAGCGGCGCCGTTTCGCCCAATGCGTGGGCGAGACCGATGATGGTGCCGGTCAGAATGCCAGGCATTGCCAGCGGCAGGACGTGATGGAAAATCGTCTGCATCTTGGAAGCGCCAAGACCGAGTGCGGCGGCGCGGATCGACGGCGGCACGGCCTTCAATGCAGCGCGGGTGGCGATGATGATCGTCGGCAGGGTCATCAGCGTCAGGACGAGGCCGCCGACCAGCGAGGCCGAGCGTGGAAAGCCCATGAAGTTGATGAAGACGGAGAGACCGAGCAGACCGTAAACAATGGAGGGAACAGCCGCCAGATTGTTGATGTTGACCTCGATAAGGTCCGTCAACCGGTTCTTGGGGGCAAATTCCTCCAGATAGATGGAGGCCGCAACACCGATCGGCAGCGACAGCACCAGCACGATCAGCATCATGTAGAACGAGCCGATCAGCGCAACGCCAACACCCGCGGCTTCCGGACGGCTCGAAGCGCCGTTGACGAAGATGCCGGTATTGAAATGCTTGCCAAGCTGTCCGCTTTCCACGAGCTGGTTCATCCAGCCGAGCTGCTGGTTCGAGATACGGCGGTTTGCTTCATCCCCCGACATGTCGACCTGGCCCTTGAAGGCGCTGTCGACATCACCCGACGCCAGAAGCGTGACGCTGCGCGTGGTGCCGATGACGGACGGATCGGCGACGACGATATCACGCAACTGGGTGCGTACGCTGTCGGAGATCATGACGTTGACGGCGCGAAGACCGGCCTTATCCGTCGGCGCGACGCCGAGAACCTTGGCCACCGCATCACGGGCGAGGACGGGGTAGTTGGCCGTCATCAGCTTTGCCGGATTGGTTGCGCGCTCGTTCTTTGGATCAATGATCAGTTCGGAAAACTCGACCGGAACGGTGATCATCGTCTGCTGGAAGGCGGTGTGACCCTTGGATACGACCGACCAGAGCAGCAGAAAGAGGAAGATGAGGCCGAACGAGATTGCTGCCAATCCATAGGCGCGGAAGCGGCGTTCAGCAGCATAGCGACGCTTGATGCCGATATCACGGCGCGTGGCCTTGTTCACGGCGGCAGCACCGGCCGCCGGGGAAACGATGTCGGTCATTCATATTGCTCCCGGTATTTGCGCACGATGTAAAGCGCGTAGATATTCAGGCAAAGCGTGATTGCAAAAAGAGTTATGCCCAGCGCGAAGGCCACCAGCGTTTGCGGCGAGGTAAACTCAAGGTCACCCGTCAGCTGGCTGACAATCTTGACCGTCACTGTTGTCATGGGTTCGAAGGGGTTGAGCTGCAGGCGGGCAGCGACGCCAGCCGCAAGAACCACGATCATGGTCTCGCCGATGGCACGCGACGCCGTCATCAGCACGGCGCCGACGATGCCGGGAAGAGCGGCGGGAAGGATGACCTTCTTGATGGTTTCAGAGCGCGTGGCGCCGAGACCGAGAGAGCCATCGCGCAGCGAACGCGGCACGGCGGTGATGATGTCGTCAGACAGCGACGAAACATAAGGGATCAGCATGATGCCCATGACGAAGCCGGCGGTGATGACGCTCTGCGCCTGGATGAAGTTGGCGTAGTTGCCTGTCGCAAGACCGCTGATCTGTGTGGAAATGTCTCGCAGGAAAGGACCAACGGTCGTCAGCGCGAAGAAGCCGTAGACGATTGTCGGGATGCCCGCGAGCACCTCGAGCAGCGGCTTTACAATCGAGCGAAGGCGCGGCGTCGCATATTCCGACATATAGATCGCCGAAAACAGCCCGACCGGAACGGCGACCAGCATGGCGACGAAACCGATATAGAGCGTGCCGGCGAGCAGCGGGATCAGGCCGAACTGGCCGGAAGAGTCGGTCGCACCGGCAGCGGCAAAACGCGGATCCCATACCGTTCCGAAGAAGAACTGGTGCGCCGGAACCATGGTGAAGAACTGGATCGCTTCTGAAAGCATCGAAAGGACGATGCCGATGGTCGTCAGGATGGCGATGGACGACGCGACGACCAGAGCCGCGAGAATGACCCGCTCCACCCTGTTGCGTGCCCGAAAACGCGGCGCGATTGAACGCAGTGCATAAGCGGCACCCGCGAATGCGGCCAGCAGCACGGTGGCGATCATGCCCAGGCGGCTGGTGGAGGTCATCGCATTCAGCGTCTGGGCGGCATCGACCATGAAACGCTGGGGTTCGCCGGCAATTGCCACGCCCTTCGATGCCAGAAGCGATCTTACCGCAGCCGTATCCGCATCAACCTTTGCGGTTTCTTCCGGCGTCAGACGCTGAAGACCGCGGGCGATGGACGTTACCATGCCGTAGGTCAGGCTCTGCTGCGCTTCGGATTGGGAGCGCACATCTTCGGGAAATTCGCCACGCACCGCAGAGGTAACGATCAGCGGGCTGATAACAAGCCAGATACAGAGAATGAGCGCTGCGGGCAGCACCGCCCAGACGACAGCGTAGGAACCGTGATAACCGGCACGGGAATGCATGCTGGAGGGACGCCCACCAGACAAAGCAACGGCGCGGCGGCTGCCGAGCAGATAACTGCCGATGCCGATCAACACCAGTATCAGCAAAAGGATCGATGTGTTCATTAGAGTTCCCTCGTCGTGCCTCAAGAGCACGGTGCGATATCGGGCAAATCAAAAAGTCATCAAAACGAGACCGCTGGACCATCCAGAGATGCTTGCCGCCTGACTGTAACAAAGTCTGGCAAGCGTCAAGGTTGATACATCCTATCCATCTGTAATCCATCAACAATTATGTGGACGGCGATGGATGGGAACTGTCAACCGTAGACAGCCGCCTTAAGCACAACGGTACCGGAGCGGAGAGAGGGGTGCGGCAGGCCGCACCCCTCCTTGTTTATTACATCGAAGCGCCGGCAGCGAACTTGGAGCGAATTTCTTCGCGTTCTTTTTCCGGAGCGGCAACAAGGCCGTAGTTTGCGAGCGGGGAGTCGGGGCCGATCATTTCGTCAGAAACGAAGAACTCGACATATTCCTTGAGGCCCGGGATAACGCCCAGGTGAGCCTTCTTCACGTAGAAGAACAGCGGGCGCGAAACCGGGTACTTGCCGCTGGCAACGGTTTCCGTGGACGGAACAACGCCGCTGACGGTCGCAACCTTCAGGCGGTCAGCGTTGTTCTCATAAAATGCCAGGCCGAAAACGCCGAGGCCGGTCTTGTTGGCGTCGATGCGGGCAAGCGTCTCGGTGTAGTCGCCGTCGATGTCGACTGCAGCGCCGTCCTTGCGAACTGCAACGCACTTGGCAGCAGCCTGCTTGGCGTCGGTGATCAGCGCCTTGATGGCGTCGGTCGCCTTGGCTTCCTTGCAGCCGTCAGCCATGATCTTCTCTTCGAAGACTTCGCGTGTGCCGTGCTTGGAACCCGGAATGTAAGCGGCGATCGCTACATCAGGCAGTTCCTTGTTGATTTCCGACCACTTCTTGTAAGGGTTGGCGACGAGCTTGCCGTCCTTGACGATTTCAGCGGCGAGCGCGAGGTACAGATCCTTCGGCTCGAGCTTGATGTCCTTGTTGGAAGAGTCCATTGCGAAGACGATGCCGTCGTAGCCGATCTTCACTTCCTGAACGTCGGCAACGCCAGCGGCCTTACAAGCGGCAAGTTCGTCGCTCTTGATCGGGCGCGAAGCGTTTGCAATGTCGATGGTGCCTTCGCCGACGCCGGAGCAGAACGCCTTCAGACCGCCGCCCGTGCCGCCAGACTCAACAACCGGAGCCTTGAAGTTCGGGAAAGTCTCAGCAAAAGTTTCGGCAACGATCTTGGCATAGGGCAGAACCGTGGAGGAACCAGCAACCTGGATCTGGTCGCGAGCAGCGGCGGCGCCAGCGAAGGCGACAGAAGCCACCAGAGCTGCTGCGGAAAATTTAACGAAGTTCATTTGTCTCTCCCGTCGTGGGCTTGTTTGTGGACGCAGCCGATAGCGGCAGACGCTCTTAGCATGCGCTCGGCGGTCTCTTCTTAACCACCGTAACCACTTCCTTTTATGTCACTTCGGTGAAAGATTTGTGACAGCCTAAATTATTGATTTTATTTATAAAATTTTTCGAAGCTGAAGACTGTAACGTACTCTATGTCAGAATCTGACGGTAAAGTCCGTGCCATTGCCCAGTTCCGATTTAATGATGAGGCGGGCGCGGTGGCGGGTGAGGATGTGCTTGACGATGGCAAGCCCGAGGCCGGTCCCTTTTTTGGAGCGACTGTCAGCGACACTGACGCGGTAAAACCGTTCCGTCAGACGCGGCACATGTTCAGCAGGAATGCCCGGCCCCTTGTCAATGACGCTCACCTCCACCGGCTTACCGGGTTCGGCACGCAGCCAGACATCCACGACCTTGCCTTCCTGGCCATATTTACAAGCATTTTCAACGAGGTTCTGAAACACTTGCACCAGCTCGTCGCGGTCGCCCTGCACTTCTGCCGGCCGGTCGGGCAGATGCAGCGTAATAACCACATCCAGCTCGTTGGCGAGCGGCAGCAGCGCATCCCGGACATGGCCGATGACTGGGACGAGATCGACCTTCTGGTCCGGCGCAATATTCGCCCGCAATTCCAGCCTTGAAAGCGACATGAGGTCATCCACCAGCCTGCTCATGCGTGTGGCCTGATCCAGCATGATGGCGAGGAAACGTTCCTGCGCTTTGGGGTCGTTGCGGGCCGGCCCCTGCATGGTTTCGATGAAACCGCGCAGCGAGGCGAGCGGGGTGCGCAATTCATGGCTTGCATTGGCGACGAAGTCGCTGCGCATGCGGTCGATGCGGCGAAGCTCCGAAACATCGCGGAACGACAGGATGTAGAACGGTGGACCCGCCGCCTCTCCCGCATCCGCCCGGGCAATGCGGACGATGAAGACCCGCTCTGAGGGAAAACGCTCGGAATGCTCGACCTGGTTGGGCTGGCCGGTGGTGATGGTTTCGCGAATGACATCCAGCAAGCCCGGCGAACGCAGCCGAGCGGAAATATGCGCGCCGGCCGGAAGCTGGCCAAAGGCGCGTTCCGCCGCGCCGTTCTGATAAAGAACGCCTGCGTTTTTATCGAGGATGAAGACCGGCGTATCCAGAACGGCCAGACCCGCCCTCACCCCGGAAATGACGTTTTCGCCGGGCACATCAGGTTCTTCCGCCTCAGCAGCTGCGGTTTCATCCTTAGCCGGCTCCTCCGGCTTTTGCCGAGCGGTCAAAATAGCGATGACGGCACAGAGCCACAGGACGGCGGGCATATAGGGCGTTTGCAACTCAGAAACGGCAGCGACGGCAAGCATGCTGACGACGAGAACAGGCAACCAGTTTCGGCCAAGCTTTTTCGCAAAAAGCTTCAATCCACTCTCGCCTTTCATGACTGCCATTTCAGCACACTTTCCACTTTCACCTGACAGCGCATCGGAGTCTCATAGGCCAGCTTCATGACAGAGATTCATCATCGCGTATTTTCCACAGCGTATATGCGCAAAATCTGCGCCGCAATCGTCACTGCGATAGCACTCCGGCTAACCAATCCTCTTTCACTTGAATTATGCGGGTGGATATGAACTCATTGGCAGCGAGTTGCCTTTACACAACAACATCAGGAGGAAAGCATGGGCGAAGAAACGAAGAAGCGATCGGTGGAGATCACCATTGGCGGCAAGCTGCGCAGCTTCGACATCGACGATCCGGTTCTTCCCGACTGGGTGGAGGAGAAAAAGCTTTCCGCCGGAGATTTTCCTTACGACAAAAAGATGAAGCGGGAGGAATACGACGCCACCCTCGAGGCGCTGCAGGTGGAGCTGGTCAAGGTGCAGTTCTGGCTGCAGGCCACCGGCAAACGGGTGATGGCAGTCTTCGAAGGACGCGATGCCGCCGGAAAGGGCGGCGCGATCTTTGCGGCCCACGCTTACCTCAACCCCCGCTATGCCCGTGTCGTGGCGCTGACCAAACCAACCGAGACCGAGCGTGGCCAATGGTATTTCCAGCGCTATATCTCGCATTTCCCGACGGCTGGAGAATTCGTCCTCTTCGACCGTTCCTGGTATAACCGCGCCGGGGTGGAGCCTGTCATGGGATTCTGCACCCCGGAAGAGCACAAGCGCTTTCTCAAGGAAACACCACGCCTCGAAAAGATGCTGGTCCACGAGGGTGTTCATCTGTTCAAGTTCTGGCTTGATATCGGCCGCGAAACGCAGATCGAGCGCTTCCATGACCGTCGCCACAGCCCGCTGAAATGCTGGAAGCTTTCCGACATGGATATCGCCGCGCTGACGAAGTGGGACGACTACACAAAAAAGCGCGACGAGATGCTGGAAAAGACCCACACCGATGTCGCCCCGTGGACGGTGGTGCGCGCCAACGACAAACGCCGTGCGAGGGTGAACCTCATTCGCCACATCCTCAATACGCTTGACTACGACGGCAAGGACAAAAAGGCGATTGGCGAAATCGACGACAAGATCCTTGGATCAGGACCGGGTTTTCTGAAATAAGACTGGGAGACGTCAACAAGCGCCCCGGCTGCGGCGCTTGTTCCCTCTTCTTGCTGGATTCTTACTGACCCGGCAAAATGCGCACGGAGTACAGGTTCACCGGGCGGGCATTCCCATCGATATCGCTGTTGATGAAGATCTTGCCGGGCGCATTCGGGGCAAGCGAACGCTCGAACGTCGTGTTCAGCAGCATATCCGCACGCTCGGCCGTGGCCGTGAAACGGTGACGGGAGCAATCGCCCAACGTGGCGAAATCGCATGCTACGGAAACCTGCGTTTGCCGATCGCTGGAGGATTGCAGCGTGATCGAGATGGTCGAGGATTTACCCGCCATGTCGCGCATCACTTCCACCGGAACCTCGACGCTGATTGCGCCGTCCTGAGAGACGCTTCTCGACGTCACCCGTATCGCCTTGCCGGCGGGTGTGGCGATGTTCTCGACATTGGCGCGGGGGCCTGCCGAAACTCCGGAACTGCCGCGCTCCGCATTAAATACTTCCACCCAGTCGTCGGAAAAACCGCGGCCGGCGGAAAGACTCGGCGCGGGCTCGGTACCGTTGAAGTCCTCCGCCTGGACTTGTGCCGGCGGATTGGGCACGCTGGTATCGCGCTGCTCCGGCGTGAGCAGCAGGCCGGAGGAATAGACCCACCAGGCGCCGAAACCGACAAAGGCAAGCAGTGTCACGAGCATGAAAAGGCGGGCGAAAAGTCCGCGACGCTTGCGGCGGCCGACGGCACCTTCCGGACGAAACGCGAGCGAGGCGTCACCTGCGCTGGAGCCTCTCCTTGGCGGTTTTCCATTACGACGTCCAGCACTCAGCGGTTCCGGAGCAGCAGCGGCGCCCGGCCGCACATCGCGCGTTTCGCCACGCAATTCCGGCTCGACGGCCATATCGCCGTGATGCTGCGATTGTGAGACGGGATCGACCGAGGGGCCGTCATGCGCCGCACTTTCCGGCGCAGGCGGCCGCAACTGCTGCTCCACCCTGTCCAGAAGACGATTCCGCTCTTCATTCTCTATAACATGGATCAGGCTTTCGAGCCGCTGGCGCTGCTGGCCCACAATCTGCGGGTCGTCTATGCCCTGCTTGCGCAGGCCCGCTTCCAGTGCCTGACGGGACGATTGGTAAATTCGTGCACGAACTTCGGCGTTCGATCTGTCCGATTTTTCCAGAGCATTTCTGATTGCCGTTTCCAGTCCGCTCACGACCGATCCTTATTCTACTGCTCTTCGCAAAAATATGTGGCAGTGCGCCATTGGTTTACGATTCGGTAACGGCTATGCCGCGCCTCCGCAAGCATCGTTTGCGATAAAGACCGGATTGCCTTGGGGAAAATCGATCCATTGTGGCGCTGCGAGCGCAGGTCTGGCGGGCCAGTGCGACGCTGTTTTCGCTTTCAATCCGCTGCCGAACACGATATTGACTTACGTGCGCGTAAACGTAATCTGTGGGAGGAGACATGCTGCCGTCCGTGCTGAAAGACAATCTGCGTCTTCCGGTCATAGCGTCACCGCTATTCATTATTTCGCATCCGCAATTGACGCTGGCGCAATGCAAGGCGGGTGTCATCGGCGCTTTCCCGGCGCTGAATGCGCGGCCCGAAAGCCAGCTGGACGAATGGCTGGCAATGATCACCGAGGAGCTGGCCGCCCACAACAAGGCTAACCCCGAGCGCCCGGCCGCTCCTTTCGCCGTCAACCAGATCGTACATATGTCCAACCGGCGGCTGGAACACGATCTCGGCCTCTGCGTCAAATACAAGGTGCCGGTGGTGATTTCCTCGCTCGGTGCAGTACCGGAAGTCAATGCGGCCGTGCATTCCTATGGCGGTATCGTGCTGCATGATGTCATCAACGATCGCCACGCCCGCTCCGCCATCCGCAAGGGCGCGGACGGGCTGATTGCAGTGGCAACGGGTGCCGGCGGACATGCGGGCACGCTTTCACCCTTCGCCCTGGTTCAGGAAATCCGCGAATGGTTTGATGGCCCCCTGCTGCTGGCTGGCGCCATCGCCAATGGCGGCTCCATCCTTGCGGCGCAGGCCATGGGCGCGGATATGGCCTATATAGGCTCCCCCTTCATCGCGACGCAGGAAGCCCGGGCCTCCGACGCTTACAAGCAGGCGATCGTGGAGGCACAGGCCAAGGACATCGTTTATTCGAACTATTTCACGGGCGTACACGGCAACTACCTGAAAAGCTCGATCGTCGCCTCAGGCATGGACCCCGACAACCTGCCCGAAGCGGACCCTTCCAAGATGGACTTCGAAACCGCCACCGGCGGAGCAAAGGCCTGGAAGGATATCTGGGGCGCCGGACAAGGCATCGGCGCGGTCAAGGTGGTGGAGCCGGTGGCTGACCTCGTCGATCGGCTGGTACGCGAGTATGAGGCAGCCAGACAGCGCATCTGCGCGAGAGGCTGAGGCCACCTATAAACAACGGGCAGGCAAAGCTTTTTTTCGGATTTTTCGAAACCCGCGCATTCAAGGCTTGAAATCCGTCAGCATTGCCTGTATCAGCCCGCCATGAAGCTGATCCGTAACAAACGGGTCACAATCGGGCCGCTTTAGCTCAGTTGGTAGAGCACGTCATTCGTAATGACGGGGTCACGTGTTCGAGTCACGTAAGCGGCACCATTTCTTCTTAAAAAATTCATTTCCGACATTGAGTTGCCTTTGGCGCGGCGTTGTCCACTGGCGGAAATCGTCATTTGGCGCTGCTGCTGCAATCATAAAACCTTTGAAACCAAACAGGCCTCCGCACGTTGAGCAGCAAGTCGCAATCAAATGGAAAGCCTGCCATCGTGGATGTCCTTCGTATTCTCATCGCCATCATTCTTCCGCCGGTTGGCGTGTTTCTCCAGGTCGGACTTGGCCTGCATTTCTGGTTGAATATCCTGCTCACACTTTGCGGTTACATTCCCGGCATCATTCACGCGATCTGGGTGATCCTGCGCAAATGAGATTTGCGCAGGATATGACGGGACAACCATCAGATGCGCACAATATTTTAGTACGTGATTAAATTCGTAATACCGACTGGAACCTCATCTTCTCCCTCACGTTATGGTGATGACACCAGCTAAGGAGAAAATCATGAACCAGATCATCTACATCGTGGGCCTCGTCGTCATCGTTCTGGCGATTCTTTCGTTTTTCGGCTTTCGTTGATCACCGTTGTCAATTCGATCGCTTGCGCTTATTCTAATCAGCGGTAACACACGGCTGCGTTCATGGGTTGCTTTGCTGTCGGGTGTATTTCGGGATCGCGTTGCTCTGGGAGGTGCACGATGAAGAACGAGAGATGGACAGAGCCTGTCGAGGTCAATCTCGAGGCGAAGGGCAAAAGCGTTATCGCCGGCCCGTTCGAGGCACTGATGTTATTGACGGAAGGCTGGCCCAAAATTCGCGGATTGAGTTTCGTGAGAGCCAGAAGCGCCTGCCGCGCTGCGCTTGATGGACGCAAATCGCCGGAGGAAGCGCGAAAGTGTTTTACCGATGCGGTTTCCGAGATGCAGAAAAATCCGCACTGACCATATTCAGACGACAAATGGCCCCTCGAAAGGGGCCATTTTCATGCTTGCTATATTTCGTTCGATCTACATCCAGTAAGGTGCGACGCCGTAGTAGTCGTAAACCTTGCGGTCTCGCGCATGCAGCAGGTCATCATCGTCCAGGTTGGCGAAGTGAGGCGCATTTTCGATCTGCTCTTTGGTAAGATCGATGCGATAGCCATCAAGCTCTTCGTCGTAATGGAGCTTTTCCCACGGCAGCGGATAATAGTCGTCGCCGATTCCGAAAAAGCCACCAAAGCTCAAAACCGCATAGGCGACACGGCCGCCGCGTTTTTCCAGAATGATCCGCTGGATCGAGCCGATATGCTTACCATCGGCGCCATAGACGCGCGTGCCTTCAACCTTGTCGCTGGCGATCAGGCTCGGTGTATCCTTGACGTAAGGGTCCTGCCCGGCACGGGGTTCTTGATGCAACATAACGTCTTTCCTCCTTGGTTTTTTCCTCGTGAGTATTACGCCTGGTAAACCCCTCCACCAGAAATTCGTTCCGAAGCTTTTCGCGCGCTGCGGACTGAAGACGCGGATCAGGAGGCGCGGAAAAAGCCCTATTGGCGGATTTTTTGCCAGACGGAAGGAGAAACACCGACCATTTTACGGAAGACGCGGGAAAAATGCGCCTGATCCGAAAACCCGGCTGCGATAGCGATGTCGGTCAGCGCCATGTCGGTTCGCATCATCAGGTCCTTGACCCGATCGATACGCGCCTGCATCTGCCATTGATGCGGCGGTACGCCTGTCGACGCCTTGAAGGCGTGGCTGAAATGGGATTGCGACAGGTTGGTGAGTTCTGCCAGTTCCTCCAGCCTTATCGACCGCAGGCAATGTTCGCGAATGTAATCGGTCGCCGCCCTCAACTGCCAGGAGGCCAGCTTGCTGCGTTTTTTGACCGGCTCCCGCTTCACCTTGAGGAAATCCGTCAATAGCGCCAGCACGAGGCTTTCGCCGTATAGATCGTGCAAAGGGTCTGGATTATCACATTCGGCGGCGATCAGCCGCGCAAGCACCAGCAGGCGCTCATCCTCGAACATCAGGTGCGGATCGAGCAACCCGTGCGGATCGAACCCCTGCACCAGCCGCGCCCCCAGCAATCCCGCATCGAAGTGCAGATCGAGATGGCGCACGAAGGAAACATTGCTGAGTTCCGCATGTATATCCAGGTCGGCCGGTACGAAGGAAATGCGGTTCGCTTCGGATGACGCGTAATTGTCGCGGCGGCTACGGTTCATCATGAACCGGCCATCATTCGTCCCATCCATATCGAGCAGGAAAACGAAACGCGGGTCCTTGCCGACATAGCGGCCACCCGCCTTCGATGCGCAACGCACGTCCCAGAGATCGGCGACGATGCCGTTCCACACCCGCGAGCGTGGGCCGCCGATGACGGCAAAGCCCTCGATCTCATTTTCCATCCGAACGCGGAAAGCCATGGCCTCTCGATCCCGCAAGGCGCAAAGGCGCCCCTATAAACATGATAAGATTATTCATGTTTATAGGGGCAAACTATTTTTCCCGCAACTGCCAGCTACCCGTTACCACTTCTTGGAAAGCTTGAAGGTGATGGTGCGGCTGTCACCCCAGCCGCAAACCGAGACGCCGGCGCAACTCTTGACGTATTCCTTGTCGAAGACATTCGCGACGTTGACGGATGCCGTCCAGTCGTTCTTCTCGTAGCGGATCGCGGCATCGAAGACCGCAGCATCCGGAACACGCAGCGTGTTTGCCGCATCTGCCCAGGACTTGCCCTGATAACGCACGCCGCCGCCAATACTGAGGCCTTCAAACGTATCATCGGTGAAGGCGTAATCCACCCAAAGCGACGCGGTGTGAGCAGGCACGATCCACGGAGATTTGCCGATCAGGTTAGGATTGGCGTCCTTGGTGATATCGAGATCGGTATAGGAATAGGAGGCGATGGTTTTCCAGTTGTCGGTGAGATTGGCCTTCGCCTCCAGCTCAAAGCCGGTAGACTCCACCTGTCCGAACTGGCCGCTCGTCGTTACGCCGCCGGCGGTATAGGAAACGATGGCGTTGTCCTTCACAAGCTTGAAGACAGAGGCGGTGATGCTGCCATCGAAGAAGGTCGGCTCGTATTTGATACCGGCCTCGAACTGATGTCCTTCCTCGGGTACGGCGGAGCTGCCATCCGCAAGTGTATCGATGAGCGGATTGAAGAAGGTGGCCGCCGAGACATAGGGCGTCAGGCCATTGTCGAATTCATAGGCAAGACCGGCGCGACCGCTTAGCGCATCGTCATTTGAGCGGCGAGACACACCCGCTGGCAGCCTGTTGTTCAGTTCGGTATCGACGTAATCGTAGCGCCCGTTCAGCGTTACCAGCCAGCCATCGCCGAAACGCAGCTGGTCCTGTGCATAGATGCCGATCTGCTGCTGCGTCACCACGTTATTGGCGTAGACGAAATTCGTTCCCTGCGTCGAACCATAGACCGGGTTGAGCGCACCGATCGCATTCGATCCGCAGCACGCCTGCACCTGATCCAGCTTGTAGTATTTATAATCGAGACCGAAGAGCAACGAATGGCTGACAGCACCGGTATCGAACTGGCCTTCGACGCGGTTGTCGACGCCGAAACTGTCGACCTTCGACAGGCCGTCATAACCAAAGCGGGTCAGCATATAGTCATTGGTGGTGGCATCGAGGATTGGCTGGCCATTGGCGTCGGTATTGGCCCAGCCGCCCGCATAGGGTCCGGTTTCGTGCTTGTAGAGGTGGCCGTAGCGGGCGTTTTGGCTGATCTTCCAGCCATTGTCGAATTCGTGGCTGACTTCGTAACCCACCATGGACTGGTAGACGCGACCATTGTCGATATCAGGCTCGCCATAAAAGGCCTTGCGGTCGAGCTTGCCAAAAGGTGCGTCAACCACAGTCCCGACATAGGGCAGGAAGCCATTGCCGACATGGACCTGATCCAGCGCCGAGAAATAGCCGTAGAGCGTGGCACTGGTCTGAGCATCCGGCTCGAAGGTGATCTGCGGCATGATGAAGCCACGCAGATCCTCGGAGTAGTCGGTGTAATTATCGCCGCCCGAGACCTTGCCAGTGACGCGGTATTTCCACACGCCCTCACCATCGATCTTGTCGCCGAGATCAAAACCGAAGAAAGCATTGCCGAAATTGTTGATGCCGATTTCCGTTTCGCGGACTGGCTCATCCTGCGGGCGCTTGCGAACCATCTGCACGATGCCGCCGGGATTGGCGCCGCCGTAGAGCACCGAAGCCGGTCCCTTCAGCACCTCCACCCGCTCCAAACCATAGGCATCCATCTGGAAACCGCCGAAACCGTAGCTGAACAGGTTCAGCCCATCCAGAAACACGCCGGTCTGGGTTGCCTGGAAACCGCGAATGTAAAACCAGTCCGTATCCGGGTCGGTGCCGAAAGGTTCCGCCGTTACGCCGGGCGTGTAGCGCAGTACCTCGTCGATCTTGGTCACGACGCCACGGTCATCCATTTCCTTTCGGCCGACGACCGATACGGACTGGGGAATGTCCTTCGTTTCCGTCTCAGTTTTCGAACCCGTCGCGCTTTTCTTCGCAACGTACCCCCGGACCGGACCAGTGGCGTTTTCCGCGCCCTGCCCCTCGACGGTGATCTCACGCAGGACGGTCGTCTGCTGTGCGTGACCTACCAATGGCGCCATCAAAACAATGGCAGCCGTTCCCAAAGCCAGGCGGCCCAAAAACATCTCATGCAAATTTTTCAAGATATGCCCCGAAACAGATCACGGCCGACGTTTATATACGGCAGGCCGCAGCACCTCAATTAAGCTGAGTATTTACATCAGGATTAAGGCCGGATGCTTGTCGTTTTCTGGGCAGATTTGAAGCTTATTGGCTTCTCGCACAGTTTTGCGCCTGTCATTTATGGTGCAGGCGTCAGCTCTTGCGCCGCCCGATCCTTGCAAGCTGCATGACCGGCAGGATGCCGATGACGACAATCGCCAAGGCCGCAATCGACGCTTCCTCGTAGGTGCCACGCGCCGCCTCACCGTAAAGATGGGTCGCGAAAGTCTCGAAATTCAGCGGCCGTAACAGGAGTGTGGCGGGAAGTTCCTTGACGCAATCGACGAAGATCAGCAAGGCGGCGGCGGCCAGCGATGCCTTTGAAAGCGGCAGATGGATCTGTCTGAATGTCTGTGTTGCGGATCGTCCCAGCGTTCGCGAGGCGTGATCGAAGGATTGCGGGATACGGCTCAGGCCGGCATCGACGCCGCCAGCCGCAATGGTGAGGAACCGCGCCGAATAGGCGTAAATCAGGGCCGCACCGCTGCCGATGAAAATAAGGCCTGTGGATATGCCGAACCAGTCGCGCATGGTCTGGTCGACAAACCGGTCGAAGCCGCCAAGCGCGATCAGTACACCTATGGCGATGACCGTGCCGGGGGCCGCGTAACCTACCGTGGAAAGCCGGTAGGACCAGAGCGAGAGGCGTCCCGGAGCAAGGCGCATCGCGTAAGCGACCGCAAGGCCGAAGACGAGGGTGATCGCCGTCGCCAGTCCGGCAAAGAGGATGGTATTCAGAGCCTCATCGGCAAAACGGGACGACAGTCCGCTGAACCGGAAACGCTTCCATGCCTCGGTGACGAGATAGCTTGCCGGCGCCACGAAGCCGATCAGAACCGGCAGGCTGCCGAGCGCAAAGGCACCGCAAGCTTTAAGACCGGTGAGACGCACAGGCTCCAGTTCCCTGCTTTTCTGCGCCGACACGGTATAACGCTGCTTACGCCGCGCCCATCGTTCAAATGCCACGAGGGCAACCACGATGAATAACATGGAAAGCGCGATCTGCGCCGCACCGGGCAGGTCGGATTTCGTGACCCATGTGGTATAGACCGAAACGGTGAGTGTTCGGACACCAAGGAATTCCGATGCGCCGATATCGTTCAGCGCTTCCATCAGGGCAAGGCTGATGCCGACCGCGACGGCCGGGCGCGCCAAAGGCACCGCAACCTTGAAGAAAGCCGCGCGTCTGGAAACGCCAAGTGTGCGTGCCGCTTCAAGCAGGTTGCCCGCCTGCGTGAGGAACATGGCGCGCACGGGAATATAGACATAGGGAAACAGCACGAAACCGAGCAGGATGATGCAGCCCGTCATGGACCTTATGTCCGGCAGGCGGAATTCACGCGGGCTGGAATAGCCCAGCAGCCAGCGGATCGCCCCCTGCACCGGCCCGATCGGATGCAGGATATCGAGATAGGCGTAAGCGACGATATAGGTGGGCATGGCGAGCGGCAGCAGCAGCGCCCATTCCAGTATTTTGCGGCCGGGAAAATCATAGGCCGTAACCAGCCAGGCGGCAAATGTGCCGATAACACCGGCCAGCAACCCGACGCCGAGCATCAGAACGGCGGTATCCGGCAAAGCCGTCAAAATCACGCTGGAACCGAGATGGGACCAAAGGCCATCAGACCCCTGCACCGCCTGTGAGACGAGTGCCAGAACCGGCAGCATGGCGCCACAGACCGCTGCCAGAGACAGGCTCAGCCACCAGAAGGAGGATGAAAACCTTGGTCTTGCGCGGGGCATCAATGGCTGGACGGCGTCTGGATTCATGAGCTTCTTGAAAATACAGGGAAAGGCGCCCGCGGATGCGAACGCCTTCCAACTTGTTGTCGCCAATTGGCCTTTACTGGTCGAAACCGACCTTGTCGACCAGCTCGCTCGCCTGTTTGCGATGAGAGACGATCTCCGTCAGCGACTTGTTGTCAACCTTCAGGGTGCCGAAGGAGGCAACGATGTCGTTGAGTGCTGCGCCCTGCCTGACCGGATATTCGAAGTTGGCTTCGGCATAGATCTTCTGGGCTTCGTCCGAAACAAGGTATTCCAGAAGCTTGACGGCTTCGGCCTTGTTCGGAGCGTTCTTGGCAACAGCCGCACCGCTGATGTTGACCTGCGTGCCACCATTCTTGAACGTCGGCAGAACGACCTTGATCGCTTCGCCCCACTTCACCTGCTCCTCGCCGCCCTTGCCCGAGCGCATCAGGCCGACATAATAGGAGTTGGCGATGCCGATATCGCAAATGCCACCGAGGATATCCTTGGCAACGTCACGGTCGCCGCCGCCTGCCTTGCGGGCCAGGTTTTCCTTGACGCCGGCAAGCCACTTTTCGGTGTCCGCTGCGCCATAGTGAGCGATGTAGTCGGCAAAGAGAGCCGTATTATAGGGATGCTGGCCGGCACGAATGCAGATCTTGCCCTTCCACTTCGCATCTGCCAGGTCTTCATAGTTGAAGGAGGCAAGGTCGAGATCCTTCGCCGCATAGAGAACGCGGGCACGCATGGAAAGTGCGAACCAGTGGCCCTTGGCGTCGCGAAGTTCCGCCGGAATAGCCTTGTTCAGGGTTTCGGATTCAACCGGCTGGGTAACACCCTTTTCCGCGAGATCGACGAGATTGCCGGCATCCACCGTCATCAGAACGTCGGCAGGTGAGCTTGCGCCCTCGCTCAGAACGCGCTCTGCAAGGCCATCCTTGAGGAATACGGTGTTGACCTTGACACCGCTGGAGGCCGTGAAGGATTCCAGCAGGGGCTGGATCAGGGCCGGCTCTCTCGTGGTGTAGATATTCAGTTCAGCAGCGCTGACTGATCCCGCTGCAAAAGTGACCGTGCTGGCAAGCAGGGCAAGTTTGGCAAATTTCGTCATGGTGTGTCTCCCTCTTCGATGGCGCAATATAGGGGGAGCAAACATCATACATGACGTATCAAATCAAGTTTTATTTGGCCGGTTTCAGACGGGTTTCGATCACCAACAGTTGAAAATAGAGCGAAAATAAACATGCAAATCCGCTCATTCAACTTCAGGTAAATATCAGGACACCCTTCGGATCGATGCCGAAGCGCACGGCCTTGGTCTTGGCGGGTGTGCGCTGCATCGTCCTGACGCGCAGGTCGGCTGGAAGGCCGGGAACGGCTATGCCGAGCTGTTCGATCTCGCCGAGGAACACACGACTTGATATTTCGCCGGCAATCCCGTCTTTCGCAGCGCTGTCCTCGATGATCGAAATCGCATTGGGGCGAACATAGGCGGTGGCGGCAAGACCTTCCGCCAGACCGGACGCATCGCCCAGAGGCCCGAGCGGCGTTTCCACCCGCCCCTCCCTCACTCTGCCCTCGATCTTGTTGAAGGCGCAGAAAAAATCGGCGGCGTAGCGGCTTTTGGGATGATCGTGGATTTCGTAGCCCGTGCCGCTCTGGACGATACGACCGCGCTGCATCAGCACCACACGATCGCCGGCGGAAAGCGCTTCTTCCGGATCATGGGTGACCATGATCGCCGTCGTGCCCAGTTGCCGCAGGACGCCCAGCGTTTCCTCGCGCACAGTGTCGCGCAATCCCCGGTCCAGATTGGAAAAGGGCTCATCCATCAACAGCAGGCCGGGTTGCGGGGCAAGGGCGCGGGCGAGGGCTACGCGCTGCTGCTCACCGCCCGAAAGCGTGTGCGGGTATCGCTTGGCCAACTCCTGCAGATGAACGTGCTCGATCATCTCCGCAGCCCGGCGGCGGGCCTCGGCCTTTGGCAATGACCTGAGACCAAACATCACATTCTGTTCGACGGTGAGATGCGGGAAGAGCGCATAATCCTGAAAGACGAAACCGATATTGCGCTTTTCCGGTTCCACGAAACCAGCCGGACCAGCAACGACTGCGCCATTCACACAAACGCTGCCATGATCCGGCGTTTCCACACCCGCTATAATGCGCAGCAGGGTCGATTTTCCACAGCCGGAACGTCCCACCAGACAAATGATTTCGCCGCGTTCGACGGTCAGATCGATATCGGACAATACATCCGTATCGCCGAATCTTTTTCCGACCGATTTCAGTTCAAGCGCTGCGTTGCCTGCCATTTCCAATCCTGCCCTGCTTTGCGAATTATGTTGATCGCTCAAATCAGGATTAAAGTCAAAAGGCGGAGAAAATAGGTTTCCAGTCACGAGGTTGCGAGATGTTCGGCAGGAATATTGACGTTTACGTTAGAGTTAAATAGGCTTTGCCGATACGATGGACGTCAAGTGATTAGACGTCTATCATTCGTCATCGGGGAGCGGAGGAGCAGTCGATCCGGTGACGCCACATGCGGTTCCCTCAATCCGGCCATTACGCCGGCTGATTGGGGGTCTCATGATGATCAGGCAGCTTATAGCGCCTTTCATGCGTTCCATCGAACGCACGGCGCGACAGAGACTCTGGGAGGAGAAGCATGAGTGAATTGTCCCTGGGACATCCGGAAAATGTCAGCGCAGAGAAGCGCTGGCTGGCATCCTACCCGCCGGGCGTACCTTCCGAAATCCCCGCATCCGCCAATACCTCCCTTGTCGAACTTCTCGAAAAGAGCTGCGCGAAATTTGCCGACAGGAAGGCCTTTTCCAGCATGGGAAAGTCCCTGACCTACCGGGATCTGGATATTGAAACCCGCGCGGTGGCCGCATGGCTGCAATCCAGAGGGCTGGAAAAAGGCGACCGGGTTGCGGTGATGATGCCGAATATCCTGCAGAACCCCGTCGCCGTATACGGAATTTTGCGGGCAGGCATGATCGTGGTCAACGTCAATCCGCTCTATACGCCGCGCGAGCTGGAACACCAGCTGAAGGATTCCGGCTCAAAAGCGCTTTTCGTACTGGAGAATTTCGCCCATGTGGCGCAGCAGGCGGTGCCGAAAACCGCCGTCAGACATGTGGTCGTTGCAGCCATGGGTGATCTCCTCGGCCTCAAGGGACATATCGTCAATCTTGTGGTTCGCAAGGTGAAGAAACTGGTGCCGGCCTACGCTATTCCCGGCTCCATCAGCTTCAAGGCCGTGTTGAAGGAAGGCCAGGGATTTTCCCTGAAGGCGGTCCGCCTCCTGCCGCAGGATATCGCATTCCTGCAATATACCGGCGGAACGACGGGCATTTCCAAAGGTGCGATCCTCACCCACGCCAATCTTCTGGCCAACAAGGCCCAGATAAGCCTGTGGCTGGATGCCGCTTTCACCCAACGCAAGGACCGTCCAGAAGTCCTCAACTTCATCTGCGCGCTGCCCCTGTGCCACATCTTTGCGCTGACGGTGAATTCGCTGATGGGCATTGCGCTTGGCGGCCATAACCTGCTGATCGCCAATCCACGCGATATTCCCGGCTTCGTGAAAGAGTTGTCGCATTATCGACCGCATATTTTTCCGGGTATCAATACGCTGTTCAACGCGCTGATGAACAATGAGGATTTCCGCAAGCTCGATCTGTCCTCGCTCATTCTCGTTCTCGGCGGCGGCATGGCGGTGCAGAGGCCGGTGGCCGAGCGTTGGCTTTCCATGGTCGGCTGCCCGATCGCCGAAGGTTACGGGCTATCGGAAACATCGCCCGTTGCCACCGTTAACAGACTCGATGCCACGGAATTCAGCGGCACCATCGGCCTGCCAATTTCCTCTACGGAAATCGACATTCGCGACGAGGAAGGCAAAAGCCTGCCGACCGGCGAGGTCGGCGAGATCTGCATTCGCGGGCCGCAGGTCATGGCCGGCTACTGGCAGAGGCCGGATGAAACCGCGAAAGCAATGACCGAAGACGGTTTCTTCCGTTCAGGCGACATGGGCTTCATGGACGAGCGCGGCTACACCAAGATCGTCGACCGCAAGAAGGACATGATCCTCGTTTCCGGTTTCAACGTCTATCCGAACGAGATCGAGGAAGTGGCCGCCAGCCATCCCGGCGTGTTGGAATGCGCGGCAATCGGGGTTCCCGACGAACATTCCGGCGAGACCGTCAAGCTTTTCGTCGTCAAGAAGGATCAGTCGCTGACGGAAGCGGAACTCAAGGCCTTCTGCGCCAAAAGCCTGACAAACTACAAACGGCCGAAAATCATCGAGTTCCGAACGGAGCTGCCAAAATCGAACGTCGGCAAGATCTTGCGGCGTGAGTTGCGCAATCTGAACTGAAGGACGAGAGCCGGGTGACCGGCTCTTTTCTTTTCTCCCAGTCCATTTCTTTTACCGAAGTCGCCTTGATTTGGTCGCCTGAAAAAGAATAGTTTCCTCATCCTTCCAGGAAGCCGAGGAGCACGAGATGCAGGCCACCATCGAAAAACTGAAAGCAACGGCAAGCAGCACAGCCGCAACCGATCTGCGCGCTGCTTTTGCGGCCGACGACAAACGATTCAGCCGTTTCAGCGCCAAATTCGATGACCTGCTGATGGACTATTCCAAATGCGCTGTTAATGACGAAATCGTCACGCTTCTCGAACAGCTGGCGCGCGACGGTGGCGTCGAGGCAAAGCGCGAGGAGATGTTCTCCGGCAAGGCGATCAATTTCACCGAAGATCGTGCCGTGTTGCACACCGCACTGCGCAATCGCTCCAACACGCCGGTTCTCGTTGACGGCAAGGATGTGATGCCGGATGTGAACGCCGTTCTTACCGCCATGGGCAAGTTTGCCGACGCCATTCGCTCCGGTTCCCTGAAAGGTGCGACCGGCAAGAAGATCACCGACATCATCAATATCGGTATCGGCGGCTCCGATCTCGGCCCCGTCATGGCGACGCTGGCGCTTGCGCCTTTCCATGATGGTCCGCGTGCGCATTTCGTCTCCAATATCGATGGCGCGCATATTGCCGACACGCTGAAGCTCGTTGATCCCGAGACCTCGCTCTTCATCGTCGCCTCCAAAACCTTCACCACAATCGAAACGATGACGAATGCCGCGACCGCGCGCCGTTTCATTGCCGAAAAGCTGGGTGAAGAGGCTGTGAAGCACCATTTCGCCGCCGTTTCGACAGCATTGGAAAAGGTTGCCGCCTTCGGCATCGAGAGCGATCGCATCTTCGGTTTCTGGGACTGGGTTGGCGGACGTTATTCGATCTGGTCGGCTATCGGCCTGCCGCTGATGATCGCCATCGGGCCGGAGAATTTCGGCAAGTTTCTGGATGGCGCGCATGCCATGGACAAGCATTTCCGCGAGGCGCCGATCCGTGAAAACCTGCCGATGCTGCTCGGTCTCATCGGATTTTATCACCGCAACGTGCTGAACTATTCCACGCGGGCGATCCTGCCCTATGACCAGCGCCTGTCGCGTTTCCCTGCCTATCTGCAGCAACTCGACATGGAATCGAACGGCAAGGGCGTGACGATCGACGGGACACCTGTCGAAGGCCAGTCCGGCCCGGTCGTCTGGGGCGAACCCGGCACCAATGGCCAGCACGCCTTCTACCAGCTCATCCACCAGGGCACGAGCGTCATTCCGGCGGAATTCATGATCGCCGCCAACGGTTTCGAACCGGAACTGCGCCATCAGCACCAGCTTCTCATCGCCAATTGCCTGGCGCAGTCGGAAGCCCTGATGAAGGGCCGCACGCTGGCCGAAGCGAAAGCCCAGCTCACCTCCAAGGGCATGGAAGACAGCCAAGCCGATTTCATCGCGCCGCACCGCGTTTTCACCGGCAACCGCCCGTCCATTACCTTCGTCTACGACAAGCTGACGCCATTTGCGCTTGGCCGTCTGATCGCGCTCTACGAACACCGCGTCTTCGTGGAAGGCGTGCTGTTTCGCATCAACTCCTTCGACCAGTGGGGCGTGGAGCTTGGCAAGGAACTGGCAACCGGCCTGCTTCCCGTCGTTGAAGGCAAGGAAAGTGCAGCCGGCCATGACAGCTCGACACAGGGTCTGGTGAAGGCGCTGTCGGGACTGGCGGGGTAAAATCCTTGCTCCCTTGATAATTACGAAAGCCGGAAGGAAACTTCCGGCTTTTTCAATTCAGCATCGATGGAACGCCGATTGGAGGCACATATGGCACTGCGGCAAGGCAAGGATTTTCTGGCGTTTCATGACCTGCCTGAAGATGCGGTGCTGTCGATCATAGACCGTGCAGGCAGTCTGGCGCAGGACTGGTCAAAGGGCACGATGCCACAGCTGCTCAAGGGAAAACGCATCGGGCTGATCGTCGACGAGACCGGTTGGCGCAACACCGCTGCCTTCGATCTCGGCATTCAGGCCATGGGCGGTATTTGTGTCAACGTCCCGATCAGCTTTAATGGTCGCGAAGAAATTGCCGACCTGGCGGGCTATCTCGACAACTGGTTCGATCTAGTCATTATCCGCACGAAAGAACTCTCGACCCTCCGGGCGCTTGCGGGCGAAATGCGCGCACCCGTCATCAACGCGCGGACCAAGTCCAATCATCCCTGCGAGACGCTTGGCGATCTTGCACACATCAAAAGCTTGAGAGGCCGGGTCGACGGTCTCAAGATCGTCGGCGTCGCGCCGGATGCCAATATTTTGCGCTCGTGGGTCGAGGCCTCGATTTCCCTGCCAATTCAGGTCACACAAGTTTACCCCGAACAATGGCACGTCACCGATGCTGCGCTCATCAACCCGAATTTCCGGGCCAGCTCTGATATGGCGGAGTTGCTGGACGCGGATGTGGTCATTACCGATTCCTGGCCCACCGGTTCGGATCATATCCTGATCGACTACCGCATATCCGCATCCCTTCTCGACAGGATGCAGCCCGAGGTGATCTTTTTACCCTGCCCACCGGTCGCCCGTGGTCAGGAAGTGACGGCAGATGCAATGTCGCATCCGGCCTGTCAAAGCCGGCCCGCAAAGGCATTTCTTCTGCACGCGCAGAATGCTCTGATGGAATTTCTCCTCGCCTGAGGCGGAGCCGATCGCCTCAGATATACAGCGCCGCCATCTTGCGCCAGGCGCCTGCACGATGAGCACGTCCCTCCCAGACATGCAACTGATGCCCTATCTGCTTGTCATTAAGAACCCGGCTCAGGTGATGGTTGTTGTCCAAAAACGGATCGGCATCGCCGATGGTGAAAACCATGTCGATGCGGCGGAGGTTTTCAAGCCGCCAGCCGCAGGCGAGGTCCGGCAGAAAGTGGCTCGGCATGTGGAAATAGACATCGTCATCGTAGTAACCGTCGAACAGATCGCCGAAGGATTCCACCTTCATCGTCAGATCGTAGCGGCCGGAAAAGGCGACGAGCTTGCGGAAAAGATGTGGGTGACGAAAGACTAGGCTGGCGGCCTGAAACGCGCCGAGACTGCAGCCCTGCACGATGGTATCACCATGCGGGTTTTTCTCAGCCATCAGCGGCAGCACTTCATTGAGAATATAATCTTCGAAGGCGGCATGGCGGCGAATGCGCTCGGCCGGGTGATTATAGGCCGCATAAAAGGTCTCTTTGGCCAGCCCCTCGATACAATAGAGCTGAAGATGACCGGCCTCCACTTTATCGGCCAGACTGTCGACAAGGCCAAGTTCCTCATATTCGAAGAAGCGCCCGTCGCGTGTGGGAAACATCAGCACCTTGGCGCCAGAATGACCGAATATCAACAGCTCCATATCACGATGAAGCCTTTGACTATACCAGCGGAGATATTCGCGTTTCATGGCACCTTGAAAAACTGTCTGACCTTGTCCCTGTGGACCGCATCTTGGGATGCACTGTCAGCGTATTCGAAATGTCCCGCGTCTAGGATGAAGATTTCATTAAATTTTGAGAACGGCAGGGCATTGGCAACCGCAAACTGGCACGGCGGCGCCACCGCCGGATCGAACAGGGCGGGCGCGACCAGCATCGGCACTTTTATGCGGCAAGCCGCAGAAGCGGCATCGAACAGACGCAGCATTTCCAGCACATTGGCATGGGTCTTCTGATAGGTCTGGACCGCATCCGCGCTGCCGACGGTCGGCAGCGTCAGCCAGAACGGCCGGTGTCCGAATGTGGGTACGACCAGATGGCCCCGGTCGATGCGCGCATCATATGGTATCGCCAAAGCCCCAATCCCGCCCCCGAAGCTGATGCCGCTGTAACCCACCTGCCCTTCCAGCCATGGATAGAGCGTGACGAGCGTGGAGACGGCGATCCACAGATCATCGACACAGCCACCGATGATGTAGTCGTCTTTTCTTTCGATGTTGTAGAGGACATGAAGGGCCGGGTCGGACGAAATCGGCGGACAGGCGCTTAGCGAAAGCCCGCGAAAACAGGGAAACAGCACGGCCGTTTCTTCCACCGGCACGTCGAAATCGGGCTCTCCCCGCCCGCCATAACCATGGCCGACAACAAGTCCGCGCCGCACCTGTCCTTTGCGCGGCAGAAGCATCCATCCACCGATGCGGAAGCCGCCGGTGGATGTGTATGAGATATCGAGAACATGCCAGCGGGGATGGCTGAGTTTGCTCTTGCGCAGCACCGGTCGCGGATCCGTGGCCAGCGCGCGGCGATAACGCTTCTTCCAGAAATCATCAAAGCCCGGCGGCGCCTCAGGCGGGATAATGGCCAGCAACTGCTCGCGCCGCATGCCATAGGTCGGGTCGAAATCGAAAGGATGGGTTGTTGGAACGCTCATGCGATGCTTGTTTCGTGAAAGACCGGCCGACACAAGCTTCTTGATATCCAAATATCGGTTTTTTACGACCCTGGCCCAGGCAGGAGTGGTGAACCGCCTTTTCAAAACGGTTCAACCATATCCTTTACAATCCGATTTCATGCGCGAAGGGCGGATTTGCGCCAGCTCGCGAGACGGTCACCGCAGCAGCCTTTGCGCCGAGCGCCAAAGCCTTTCTGATCTGCTCTTCCGTCAGCGAAGCGACCTGCGCCTTCGTCAGTAGCCCCTGCATTTTCAGCGAGGCGAGAATGCCGGCGTCGAAGGTGTCGCCCGCGCCGACGGTATCGACGACCTCCACCCGCTCGGAAGCCACTTCCACCTTGAAATTGGCGGTGTAACCGACCGCACCCTTGGCGCCACGGGTGACGACGACCAGTTTCGCGCCGTGATGCAGCCAGTGGCGAGCGAGCGTGTCCTCATCACCTTCCAGACCGAACCACTCGAGGTCTTCGTCGGAGAATTTAACGATATCCGACATGGCAGCCATACGGCGGATGCGGGCCATATGCGACTGCTTGTCCTTGATGAAACCGGGGCGGATATTCGGATCGAGGGAGATGACTCGGCTTTGATGCTCGCGCACCATAAGCGCCTCATAGGTGCTGCCGCAGGGTTCCGGAATGAGGCTGATCGCGCCGAAATGCAGCGCCTCGCAATCGGCGCCCAAGGCGGGAAGCTCGGCCTCGGTGATCATCCGGCCGGCAGTGTTTTCGTCATAAAAGGCGTAGGTGGCATGGCCATCGACGAGCTTGACAAAGGCGATGGTGGTCGGCCGCGAAAGTGTTGCGCAATAGCTGAAATCCACGTTGCTCGCCCGCAGGGTTGTCCGCAGGATATCGCCCATCATGTCATCGGAAAGACCCGTGAAGAACGCGGACGGGACGCCGAGACGCCCGAGCGCAATGGCCGTGTTGAAGACCGCTCCGCCTGCATAGGGGGCAAAACCCGCCTCACCCAGCGTCGTCTGCCGGGGCAGCATGTCGATCAGGGCTTCACCACAACACAGGATCATTACGGTCCTCCTCAAACAGCAAATCAAATGGACTTAAATCGATTTAGACGAAGATCGATCGGAAGGCCAGCCACAAGCTGGCTGGCCTCATCCGAAATTAAGATTGCGGCAATTCGCTGACGCCGCCGCGCTTTGCAGACCATGGCAACGGGTTATCGAGGAAGGCCTCGACCTCCGACAGGGTCTTTTCGTCGAACAGCTTTTCAGCCCGGGCAACAGCCAGAACATCGCGCCAGGTCGTGAGATAATGCAGCTTGACATTGCCATTGGCGAAGCGCGCTTCGGCCTGTTCGAAAATGCCGTAATAGAAGAGCGCAATACCGTGATCGACAATGCCGCCTGCCGCGCGGATGGCGTCGATGAAGGTGAACATCGAGCCGCCAGCCGTCGTCAGGTCCTCGATGACGAGCACGCGCGCGCCTTCCGGCATATGGCCTTCGATCTGGGCGTTGCGGCCATGGCCCTTTGGCTTCTTGCGGCAATAGATCATCGGCAGGCCAAGACGCTCGGCAAGGAAAGCCGCGAAGGGAATGCCCGCCGTTTCACCGCCCGCGACACAGTCGAACTTCTCGAAACCGGCCTCGCGCATAACCGCCGCTGCCGCAAAATCCATTGCCGCAGAGCGAATGCGCGGGAAGGAAATGAGCTTGCGCATGTCGATATAAACGGGGCTCTTCATGCCCGAAGCGAAGGTGTACGGGCTTTCCGAATTGAAGTGGACCGCCTTGATTTCCCACAACATCTTCGCAACCAGTTCTGCAACGACAGTGCGGTCAGTGAATGTGAAATGGTTCATAGGCGTTCTCCTTTTTCGGCCTTCATAACAAAACCGCCGGCAGTGCCGGCGGTCATTAAAAAAAATCAGCTCACGTCCCAATGAAGCGGGAACATCGGATCGAATACGGTCACCGGCCCGGCGCCCGTCTCGATCTTGGCGGGAAACGACACCGGCTCATCGCGCTTCACCAGCGTGATCGTCTCCTCATTTGGCGCCAACCCGTACCAGGCTGGGCCGTTGAGGGAAGCGAAGGCTTCCAGCTTGTCGAGAGCGTTTTCCTGCTCGAAGACATGCGCAAGACAGCTCATGGTGTTGATCGAGGTATATATGCCGGCGCAGCCGCAGGCGCATTCCTTCAGCGGATCGACATGCGGGGCGGAATCGGTGCCGAGGAAGAAGCGGGCATCACCCGAAATCGCGGCCGCACGGAGTGCCAACCGGTGCTCCTCGCGCTTTGCGACGGGCAGGCAGTAATAATGCGGCTTGATACCGCCGACCAGAATGGCGTTGCGGTTGATGATGAGATGGTGAGTGGTGATGGAACCGGCGAGATTGGCCTTGGACGACTTGATGTAGTCCACGCCATCGCGGGTGGTAATGTGCTCCATCGTCACCTTGAGCTCAGGCAGGCGCTGGCGCAGCGGCTCCAGAACCGTGTCGATGAAGGCTTTCTCGCGGTCGAAAATATCGACCTCCGGCGTCGTCACCTCGCCATGCACGCAAAGCGGCAGGCCGATCTTCGCCATGCGTTCCAGAACCGGCATCGCCTTGTTGAAGTCGCGCACGCCGCCGTGGGAATTGGTGGTCGCGCCGGCCGGATAGAGCTTCACGGCGGTGATAAGGCCACTTTTCTTGCCCTCTTCCACGTCGTCGGCCTGCGTGTCCTCGGTGAGATAAAGCGTCATCAGCGGCTCGAAACGGTCGCCCGCCGGAATGGCCTTGACGATGCGTTCGCGATAGGCGCGGGCATCGGCGCAGGTGACCACCGGTGGCACCAGGTTCGGCATGATGATTGCGCGGGCGAAATGGCGGCTCGTATCCCCGATCACGCCTTCCAGCATGGCGCCATCGCGCAGATGCAGATGCCAGTCATCAGGGCGGCGAAGGGTGAGCGACTTCATCGGGATACCTCGGAGCATGACGGAATTGGCGCCCGCTTAGCATCTTTCGTCACAGGAAAACAGCCGCCGAGAGGCATCGGGCGGCTGTAAATGTCATTTTTTTGAAGCGAGCCTCAGATGCCGCCCGCTTCGGGACCCCACACATCCGTCATGGCAAAGCCGTCCGCAAAGGGATCGAAGGGGTCAAGGCCGACCTGGTGCAGCCCGAAGGTGAAACCGCGCCCGGCAATGGTGGGAATGACCGCCGGACGACCGGCCACTTCGGTGACGGCGGAAAGGCCGACATCGAATTCCGAACCGATGATCGAACGGGATTTGTATTCGTCTCCCACCTTCACCTTGCCGCGCGCATAAAGCGTGGCGAGATTGGCGGAATTGCCGGTACCGCAGGGCGAGCGATCCGCCCGGCCAGGCCACATGGTGGTGCAGGTGCGGATGGAACCATCGGCATCCACATCGCGGAACATCACATAGGCCACGCCTGATATGGCGGGGATTTCGGGATGCACGACCGTCATTTCACTGTTGACGAGGTCCTTGAGGATCATGCCCGCAGCAACCAGTTTCGCTGCATTGGCCTTTTCGATGGTCAGGCCGATCTGGCGCACATCGACCAGCGCGTAAAAGATGCCGCCATAGGAAATATCCATCGTCACCTTGCCCCATTCGGGCGTGTCGATGGTCACATCCAGCTCATGCACGAAGGACGGCACCATGGTCAGCTTGACCTTTTCGCAGCGCCCGTCGCGGCAGGTGGCGGTGGCCTTGACCAGACCGGCGGCCGTTTCCAGAATGACGACCGTTTCCGGTTCCTGCATCTCCACCATGCCGCTTTCCAGAAGTGCTGTCGTCGCGCAGATGGAATTGGAGCCGGAGCTGGCATGCGCCTGATCCGGCTGGAGAATGACGAAGGCCGTATGGGCATCCGGGTGCTTCGGCGGCAGCAGAAGATTGACTGACCCCATGGGCGTGCCACGCGGCTCCAGCGTCAGAAAGCGGCGCAGGGCTTCCCCTTTTGGATCGGTATTCATCCAGTTAAGCTGCTCGGCCACGGTGTTGCCGGGAATTTTCGGCGCGCCGCCGGTGACGACACGGCCGATTTCGCCTTCGCAATGAACATCGAGAAGCTGCAGGGTGCGTTTCCAACGCATGGGATCTTACTCCGGAAGTTGAGCTGTTGACCCGACCATATAGGTAAAAATACAAGCTGTATACAAATCTGCGCGAGCTGGATGGCGAAAATCGCTTATGGTTTTCGCCATACACTTCTCATCGTGATCTAGCGATTGCGGCACTCCGCCCGGTTACGATTGGCGGCGGCGTCGCAATTCACTCTCGAAGACTGAACCGCCTGATCGTCCACCACGGAGCCGGCCGTATCACCAACCGATCCGACGGTGTTTTCAACAGAGCGGCCGAGCCTCTCCACCTGCCTGCCGTAATTTTCACGCGTGCGCGGATCGAACACCGCAATGGGCGCGCTGACCACGACGCTTGCCGCCGTTCCAACCGTTTGCGCGGCACCGATGCTGACCGCGCCCAGCGCCTCCCCCAGACCGACATCGGAATCCGTCACAGTCTGGCCGGCAATGAGGCGGTCGCCGATCAAGCGCACGACTTCAGGGCTTTCTGCAAATTTGCCGTGGTTCAACCGGTCACCGGATTGCAGCTTGGTCAGATCAAGAACAGTGATACCGGCCTTTTCCAGCTGGCTGCGATAGGGTTCGACGGAAGGGTCGATCTGGCCCAGACGGTCGACATTGCCGGAAATGCGGCGCGACAGGCTGAGCGCACGGTCATCCTGCGAGACGAACAGGGTGAATTTCGGCGGCGCCTTGCCGAAGCTGGCGAACTGCCGGCTGAACACGTCCACATCGAGATCTGGTGCTGCCAGAATGACATTGCTGATCTTCGGATCGACGCGGCCGTTGCGGATGGCCATCTGGCGCAGCGCCTCCACGGCAAGCCATGTGCCCATGGAATGCGCCATGACCGTGACCTCGCCGATCGACTTGTCCTTTGCCAGACGGGTCAGCATTTCCTCTAGCGCATCGCGCGAGTAATTGGTGCTTTCCTTGTCGTAATTATAGTCGAAAATACTCGCCCGTGACGGCCATGTGAAAACCACAGGCACGACATCCGAGCCGGAATCATAGACGATCTGCGCAAAGCGATAGACCGATTCCTCGTAACGATTGTTGAAACCGTGCACGAAGACCAGAACGCGGCGGTCCTTGTGGATATGTTTGCTGATCCAGCTTTTCGTCTCCGCTTCGGAACGAACAGGCTCAACCGCCACCGTGGTGAAATCCTTCAGAGGGTTAGGCGGCAGCTTCTTCGGCCACTGCACCTGCCCGACCTTGCGGTTGGCCTTAGGCGGAATGGAGATGGTGACGGCATCGACCTTCAAGCCGGTTCCGCGTTCGCCGCCGAAAAGCACGGCGGCATTGTCCGAGGGCGCTCGCGTGGTGGCAACCAGGAGATTGACGGGCGTGGTTCCCGCCACGGTCTGCCCTGTTGGCGTCATGACCCCGATGGGACGCCCCCCGCAGCCAGCGAGCAGGGCAACAATCGCGATTATGGCTACGAAGCGGATGGGCATCACATCATTCTCCTGCAACCCAAAGGCAGCCGGATAGCGGCCAGAGGACAGGAATTTCTACCGGAGGCGGAACTGCCGCGCCAGCAACCATCGCGCAAGCGCGGAGATTTCCGCGCCGGTGTGTCCAAACAGACCCAATTTTCCCGCCTTGCGGAGCCGGGAGACGTGATTGTGACGTGCAGGCGAGTTCTATCGCTGCGGCAGCATCGTGCCCCTTTCGCGAAGGGCATTGTGCCAGGACAGCGCCTCTTCAATGAGGTGCGGCGTATGTCCGCCGCGTGCCACCGCTCGCTGGAAATAGTCCGTCAGGGCATCGCGATAGTGGGGATGCACGCAATTTGCGATAATGACAGCAGCGCGCTCACGCGGAGCAAGGCCGCGCAGATCGGCCAACCCGATTTCCGTGACCAGAATATCCACATCATGTTCGGTATGGTCGACATGGCTGACCATCGGCACGACGCTGGAGATGGCGCCGCCCTTGGCAATCGACTTGGTGACGAAGATGGACATGTAGGCGTTGCGGGCAAAATCCCCCGAGCCGCCAATGCCGTTCATCATGTGAGTGCCACCGACATGAGTGGAATTGACGTTCCCGTAAATATCGAACTCCAGCGCGGTGTTGATGCCGATGATGCCGAGGCGGCGGATGACCTCCGGGTGATTGCTGACCTCCTGCGGACGCAGGATCAGCCTGCTCTTGTAATCGGCCAGTCGCGGCATGACCCGTTCGTTCATGGCAGAGGAGAGCGTGATCGATGAACCGGAAGCGAAAGTCAGCTTGCCCGCGTCGAAAAGCTCGAAGGTCGAATCCTGCAGAACTTCCGAATACATTTTGAGATCGTGAAACGGCGTATCGATGAAACCGTGCATGACGGCATTGGCGATGGTGCCGATACCGGCCTGCAACGGCTGGAGTTCGTGGGTCATGCGGCCATGACGGACCTCATTCAGCAGGAATTCGGAGAGATGGCCGGCAATCGCCTTGGTCTCGTCATCAGGCGGCAGCACCGTCGAAAAACTGTCGCTCTTGTCGCTCAGGACGATTGCGGCGATTTTTTCCGGCGGCACCGGAATGAACGGCAGACCGACGCGGCTGTCCGTTGCTACCACAGGAATGGGCATGCGGGTCGGGCGTTTTGCGGGGATGAAAATATCATGCAACCCCTCGAGAACGTCGGGTTGCGACAGGTTGATCTCAACGATGACCTTTTCGGCCAGAATGGCAAAGCTCGCCGAGTTACCGACGGATGTGGTGGGCACGATACCGCCGTCCGCCGTAATCGCCACCGCCTCGATGATGGCCACATCCACACCGTGGATCTGGCCGCCGCGCAATTGCTCGACCGTTTCAGAAAGGTGCTGGTCGATGAACATCACCTTGCCGTCATTGATCGCCTTGCGCAAAGCGGGGTCGGACTGAAACGGCATACGGCGCGCCAGCATGCCCGCCTCCACCATGGTCTTGTCGAGATCATTGCCAAGCGATGCACCGGTCATCAGGGTAATCTTCATCGGGTGCGTCTTCGCACGCTCGGCCAGCGCCAGCGGTACCGCCTTTGCTTCGCCGGCCCGCGTAAAGCCGCTCATGCCCACCGTCATGCCATCCTGAATGAGGCCGGCAGCCTCTTCGGCGCTGACGATCCTGTTCAAGAGGGACGCGTTGCGGATACGCTTTTCAAGCATGCACTTCTCCATGATCTGCATTCCAGATGGCGCGTCACGTGGCTGGCCACCTCACCAGTGACTATGGCGCGGAGTTTCAACGATGAAACTGACACAGATCAAGGGTGTGAACGGGACCATGGCTTTGATCCATCAAATCTGATCGACAGACCGCAAGTGGCGCATCGGCGCGACAGGCTGCGGGGCCATCGCAGCATCGCAGCCGACCGCAACCGCTGATGAGGCGTATGGATCGCCTCGTCGCATACCGGAGGGTTGCCTCAGCTATTGCCCGCAATCAGGGGCCTTCGCATGCGGAGGCCTGACCCAGCACGACCTGCCCTACTTCTACATCATAGGCACGCATGCCGAATGTACCGAGGCTGATCACCCGGTAACAGGGGTTGCCGCCGGTCCACAGGGGATCGACAACCTCGATATCGGTGATGAAGCGATGCGCGCAGGCCTGGCCGGAACTATAGGCGATGCCTTCGGCGCTGGTGCCCGCCATCGGAACGTGGATATGGCCAAAAACAATATGGCGCACGCCGGCCGGATGTCTGCCTAGACGCTGCATAACCGCGCCGTCATCATGCATGCCGATGTTTTCGAAATGCCGGATACCGCAATCCATTGGCGGATGGTGAACGAAAACCGTCACGGGAAGGTCGCCAGCGCCTTCGAGCGCCTTGTCCAGCCATGTCAGGCGATCCGCACCGTACATGCCGCCGATGACATCGGCCTCGTGGCTGTCGAGAAACAGCAGCCGGCCGAAATCGGTATCGATGAAAGACTGGATATAGCCGTTTTCATCCCGTGGCTGTTCGGGAAAGGCCGCCACGAATTCCGGACGGCGGTCGTGATTGCCGAGCATCAGCCGCACGGGCAAGGACACGGACGCCAAAATGTCGCGAAGGAGTTCATAGGCCTCCGGCTCGCCGTAATTGCAAAGATCGCCCGTCATCACCAGAAGGTCGGCGTCTGCGTGTTTTTCGACGATATCTGATACCGCCGCGCGCAACTGCTTCTCGGGATCCACGCCGTTTATCGCGATGCCTGGCGGTAAAAGATGGGTGTCTGTAATCTGGATGATCTTCATTGTCGGTCTCTCTGCATAAAATGGCTGCGGGAATGTGGTTCCCGCAGCCTTTTCGATGGTATCGCTTACTTCAGCAGGGCGTTGGTCTGCTCGACGATCTGCTTGAGACCAGCTTCCGGCGACACTTCACCGCGCATGACGGTGCCGATGATATCGCGCTGGGTGCGCCAGATGCGGACGGAATCGCCACCGGGATAACCGGCCCACGGCAGAGAACGATCAGCCTGCAGCGAAGCTGTCTTCACATTCGGGTTCTCGGCGTAATAAGGAGCCAGGAAGTCAGCGCCGGTTGCCAGCTTGTTGGTCGGCAGGTAGCCGGTGATGCGCACGATGGTGTTCTGCGCCTCGGGGCCGGTGATCCACTTCAGGTACTTCCAGGCAGCATCCTGCTTGGCTTTTTCCTGCGTCAGTATAACGGCAGAGTTGCCACCGGTCGGCACGCCGCCCTTTTCCTTGTTGTCGAGCGGGAAGGTTGCCGTCTTCAGTTTGAAGCGATCGCCAACCAGACCTTGGATTGTCTGAACGTGAGCGGGCGTCGAGAAGATGAAGCCGGTAAGGCCTGCACCGAACTGCTGGCGCGACTGGTCCCAGTCGAGCAGGTTCTGGCCACCTTCGGTGACGAACTGGCGGGTCATCTTCAGGGCGTTGAGGCCGATCTCGTTGTCGAACGCAACGGTCTTGGTCTTCTCGTCAACGAGCTTGCCGCCCTGTTCAAAAACAAGCGCCTGCCACAACCAGTCATCCGGCCAGCCATTGATGTCGTAGCTCATGCCCGCAAACTTCGGGTCGAGTGCCTTGATCTTCTTGGCGAGAGCGATCAGCTCCGGGAAGGTCGTCGGCATCTTGTCCGGGTCGCCGCCAGCCTTGGTGACGAGGTCGGAGTTGATGTAGATGATCGGCGAGGAAGCGTTGACCGGCAGGCCGTACTGCTTGCCGTCGATCTGGCCGAGAGCTGCCATCTTCGGGCTGTAGTTCTTGTCGAGGAAGGCCTGACCGCCTTCAGCCTGGATGAAGGGGCTAAGATCGGTGATCTGGTTGCGCGGTGCGAGCGTGTGCACCAGTTCCGCCGTCAGGTTGTAACCCGAGAAATAAACATCGGGCAGATTGCCGGTGACGGCGGAGCGCAGAACCTGCTGCTGGCCTTCATTGTAGCCTGCGGCCGGAGCGAGGAAGTTGATCTTCACATCCGGGTTCTTCTTCATGAATTCGTCGGCCAGCGGCTGATGGAATTTCGTGAAACCCGGCAGGTTGTAGAGAACGTTCAGCGTGATTTCGTTGGCAAGAACCGGCGTTGCGAGGCCTGCAAAGGCCACGCCGAGTGCCAGACCGCCCATCAGAGCGCGTCGGTTAATTTTCATGTCATTCTCCAAAATGGGTTGGGAGGAGGAGTTCGAACGACGTCACTTGACGCCGGTCATGGTAATACCGGCGATGAAATGCCGCCGTGCGAGGAGGAAGCACAGCACCATTGGCGCGGTAATCAGTGTTGCGCCCGCCATCAGGGCACCGTAATTGGCGCCGGATTCGACATCCGCAAAAAGCATCATGCCGAGCGGCGGCGGGGCGAGATTGGTGTCGGAGACCACGATCATCGGCCAATAAAGGTCGTTCCAGTGGGCGACGAGCGAGAAGATCGAGAAAGCCGCGAGCGAAGGCAGCGAGCCGCGCAGCACCAGTCCCCAACAAATCTCCATTTCCGAAAAACCATCCATGCGGGCCGCTTCGATGATTTCATCCGGGTAGCTGCGGAAGGACTGGTTGAACAGGAAGATGGCGAAGACCGACAGGAAGAACGGCATCATCATCGCGAAATAGGTGTTCAGCAGTTCCGTCTTCGCCAGACCGACGAAAAGCGGCAGGGCAAGTGCCTGAATTGGCACGCAGAGTGCCGCGATGATGAGACCCAGCAGCAGCTTGCGACCCGGAAACCTGAGCTTCGCCAGCGCATAGGCCGCCGGCACCGATGTCAGGACCTGTACGACGAGGATACCGACGCAGACGATGACGCCGTTCAGCATGAAACGTGCCATCGGCACCTGGCTCGCTGCGCGGGTATAGTTTTCGACGGCATCGAATTTCGCCGGGATCGGCCAGAGCGAGACGTCGAATATTTCCGCAGGCGAGCGGATCGACGTCAACATCATCCAGTAGAACGGCAGGAGCATCACGAAAGCGCCGAGTGCCAGCACGAGATGCGGGAAGTATTTGCGGAGCGCGGCCATCAGTAGTGCACCTTCCGGTCCATATGCAGCGTCTGGCCGATCGAGAGGATCAACACGATAGCGAGGAAGATCACCGTCAGCGCGGCGGCATAACCGGTGTTGGAATATTCGAACCCTTCAAGATAGAGATCGAAAAGCAGGGTTTCGGAACCGAAGCGGCCCTTGGTCAGCACGGCAACCGTCTCGAACACCTTGAAGGCCGAGATCGAGGTGGTGACCACGACGAACATCGTCGTCGGCCCCAGCATCGGCCAAGTCACCGTCAGGAACCGGTCGATCGGGTTTTTCGCGCCGTCCAGTCTCGATGCCTCGTGCAGATCCTTCGAAATGGCGGTGAGGCCGGCGAGGAACAGCACCATGTTGAAGCCCAGAACCTGCCAGACACCCATCAGCGCCATGGTGGGAATGAGCAGAACCGGGTTGGAGAGGAACGCGACGGGCTCGAAGCCGAACCACTTGATCGCCGCATTCACCGGGCCAAGCGAAGGATGCAGCAGAAATTGCCACACGGTCGCCATGGCGACGAGCGTTGCGGTGACGGGCAGGAAATAAGCGACTTCCCAGAAGGCACGGCTGCGCTTGCGATTATAAACGAGCAAAGCCACGCCGAGCGCCAGGAAAACGCCGAAGGGAATGACGATGACCGCATAAATGGCGGTATTCGCCAGCGCGCGCAGGAAGACCGGGTCGTGGAAAGCCTTCACGAAATTGTCGAGACCCACAAAGCGGGTGGAGAGTGCGCCGAGCTTGTAATCTGTGAGGGAAAAACCGGCCAGAACGAATATGGGAACGATATAGATCGCCAAAAGCAGCAGACTTGCCGGTGCCGCGAACATCAGGCCACGCCAGATCATCCGCCGGTCCGCCTTCGAGAGGCGCGGGCGAGACTTTGCGCGCGTGGCCGAGGAAAAATCAACCGCCGTCATGCCGGCACCATTTCACGCACCGTCGTCTTGCGACGCAGGCCGTCTGCGGCAAAAAGATGCACGCGCTCCGGCGCAAAGCCGAGGTTCATCACGCCGTTCTCATCGGCGCCCAACACCTCGCCCGCGGCCTGACGCAGGGTAATGGCGACGGTCTCATCGCTCAGAAGACGGCAGTTCACGAAACGGTCCGCACCGTGGGTTTCGCTGCGGGTCACCCGCACTGCGAAGCCTTCGGCACCCGGGCGCAAATCCTCTGCGCGAAGACCAAGCGTCGCCGGGCCGGCATCACGACCAGAAGCCTCGACGCCAAGATCGCGACCGAAAGCCGTGACCTTACCTCCAGCATCGATTTCCACAGGCAGCAGGTTGATCGACGGCGTGCCAATGAAGCGCGCAACCGTCAGTGTCGCCGGTTTCCGGTAAAGCTCGTCCGGCGTGCCCAGTTGCTCGATACGACCTTCCGACATCAGCGCGATGCGGTCCGACATTGTCATCGCTTCGATCTGGTCATGGGTGACGTAGATAAACGTCGCGCCCAACCGCCGGTGCAGCCCGGCAAGCTCCTCGCGCATGTGGGCGCGAAGCTTTGCATCTAGGTTGGAGAGTGGTTCGTCCATGAGGAATGCGGCAGGCGAGCGCACCAGTGCCCGGGCCAGAGCCACTCGCTGGCGCTGGCCGCCTGAAAGCTGGGCCGGCTTGCGGTCCAGCAGATGCGCGATCTGCAGGGTCTCGGCCGCCTGTTCGACGGCAGCATCGATCTGGCGCAAAGTTTCGGCAGGCGCCGCAAATCTTCCGATCAGCGGCAAGCGTGCAGCAAGCGGCAGACGTCGCATCCGAAGCGGCGTCGCGATGTTCTGGCGCACGCTCATATGCGGATAAAGCGCGTAGGATTGAAACACCATCGCCAGATTGCGGTCACTTGGATCGATCTCCGTCACATCGTGACCGCCGATCGTCACCGAACCGCGATCCGGCGTTTCCAGCCCCGCGATGATGCGCAGCAGCGTTGACTTGCCGCAGCCGGACATGCCGACGAGGGACAAAAATTCTCCGGGACGGATGGAAAGATCGATCTCTTTCAGAACATCGTCAGCTCCAAAGCCTTTTCCGATACCCGAAAGTTCAAGTGATTGTGGCGTCATTCTGCGCTCCTTTTCTGGAGCGCATATGCTTATATTGTATGACAATATGACGAAGGTTTGCAGAAAGTTCCGTGACACTGAAAAGCCCGGCAATCCCGGCTCATCGCCACGCCTTGAGATATCGACCTTCACAAAAAACCGCTAATATCGGGGGGCAGTTCGACTATCCGAGCTCGACGCTTGTTCACCGGCCCTGCGAGCCTCGCGGGCCCGGTTTCTAAACGGCTGCAAGAATCACATGAGCCTGAATTTTGGTGACGACTTCGTCGCTACCATAGCGCGCTTCAATTGCGGATGCGGCGCAGTCCGTCGCGGCTTCAAGTTTTCCCGGCGCTCTGGCTTCGATTTCGGTCCGGAGAACGGTTCCCTGACAATAGGCGACGGCAGGAATGCGTGGTGACGATGCACGGCTTTGCGCCGCTATCGTCTCGATCACCACCCGAGAGAAGCCGGCACTTTCCAGCTCACCACGAATCAATGTCGTATCGTGGTAGCCGTGCGGGGTGCGGAGCATGAAGCGCGGCGGATCGTCGGGAAACAGGCTTGCAAGGGCGTTCGTCACCTCATTCGCGAGATGATTCTCCTCGATGCGGTCCCATACGTTGAATAAATAATGGCCGCCGGGCTTCAGCACCCTCTTCGCTTCGCGATAGGCAGACGGGCGGTCGGAAAAAAACATCGCACCGAACTGGCAGATAACGAGATCGAAAGCAGCATTTTCGAACGGCAGCGCCTGAGCGTCGGCTTGGCGCCACTGGATGCGATTGTCGGGCACCTGGCGCGACGCCGCAAAGTCAAGCATCGGCTGGTTGAGGTCTGTCACGACATAGTTTGCGGCGGGCGGTAATCCTGGTGCCAGTTCACGCGTGACAACCCCGGTACCTGCGGCGATTTCCAGAACATTGATCGGCGTCAACGCCGCCGCCCGCCGTGCCAGATCGCGGGCGAATGGCTCGAAAATCAACGGCACCATATAGCGGTCGTAGTTTTCCGGGATAGAGCCGGCAAAAACCTTGTCCGTTTCCAACATGGCTTTCACCCTGCGGTCAGCTGATGACCCCGGAACTTTAGCACATATACGGGAAATTCGGAATCTGTTCGGCCACGTGGGTTTTACGGATATGCCAACGGTGCCGATATTCTATCGACACGACAAACAGCTTTAGGCAAAGGCCGTATCATAGTATTTTTGTGGGAAGAGAAATGGCGCACCCGAAGAGATTCGAACTCCTGACCCCCAGATTCGTAGTCTGGTGCTCTATCCAGCTGAGCTACGGGTGCGTGCCGTTCCGGTCATTTCCGGTGGCGTGGCGATCCTCTAAAACGTCCTCATTCCGATTGCAAGCGATTTCGTTTCGAAATTGTCATTTTTCCGCAGCAATTCATGTATCTTATTGATTATACTAGAAATTCCATCAAGGGCATTTTTGAGTGGCCATATGGGGCGCATATTCAGGGAGGTGCGGCGATTGTGCAGGACCTTGTTCAGGCGAAGTCATCAGGCGGTCCGAGCGGCGTGTACGGAGGCGGCGCGGTCGGCGATCTCGATGCGAAACTGCGTACCGGGACCGGGTTTTTCGACAAGCGCTATCGTGCCGCCATGGGCAAGCACAAGTTCCCGCGCAATGACGAGGCCGAGACCGGTGCCGCCGGAGCGGGCCGATCCCCTGAAGGCGGAAAACAGGTTCTCTTTCGCCTTGCGCGGCATTCCCGGCCCGTTGTCGTCTATCACGATGCTGACGACGTTGCCGGCCCTCTGGGCTGCAATCGACAGATGCCGAGGCGCCGCGTTCGCCGTGTCGGATTGCAGTGCCTGAACGGCGTTGCGACAGAGATTGTGGATCACCCGGAAAAGCTGCTCGGCATCCGCATCGACGGTTAGATCGGGCGGCACGCTATCGTGAAACTCGATGCCGCTTTCCGGATCGAGCGCCAGAATGTCACGCACATCCCGCACCAGAAGACTTAACTGCACCGTCTTGCGTTTCGGCGCGCCTTCCGTCGCCTGCCCGTAGGCCAGAACCTCGGTTGTATAGGCCACGGCGCGGTCGATCGTGCGCAGCAGTTTCGGCGCAAAGCTCCTGACCATCGGATCCTTGGCGTCCACCAGCCGGTCCGACATAAGCTGTGCGGATGACAGGATATTGCGCATGTCGTGGTTGATCTTCGAAACCGCCAGACCGAGATCCACGAGGTTTTTCTGTTGCCGCAGGGTTTTCTGCAACTCCGTCTGCATGTCGGCCAGGTGACGGCCCGCGACGGACAGCTCGTCGCTTCCCTCCTCCGGCACGAAAATCCGCTCGGGATTGCCCGGTTCCTCGGAAAAACGCTGCATGCCGAGCGTCAGGCGACGTATGGGCCGGATCATGATGCGGTTGATGGAAACGAAGATGAGACCGGCGGTGACAAGCGACAGGACGATGGAGATCAGGAAAACATTGCGGGCATAAGCCAGCATCGCCGCCCGTAGTTTGTTTTCACCCAGCACGAGTTCAATGATGGTGTCGCTGTCTCCGACCACATCGAAAACGCGGATGACGCGATTGCCGCCAAACAGCAATGTGGAGAAGGCATCCCGCACCGCTGCCAGTTGCGAGACATCGGATAGATCATATTGCTCATCGACCCCGGGTGGCGTTTCCGCCACGGCAAGCAGGCGCGATGTGCCATCCTTGCGCAGCGCAATCAGCTTCGCCCCGGTGGCCATCAGCGTGTCGTTCTGCACGCTCCGCGGCAATTCGGCCTGCAAGCCATCGATCACCGCGCCGGCTGCTGCCGCCGTGTTCAGACGGTCCCGCAGCCATGAAAGGCGCATATTGGCGACCGAAGGCACGAAGATCAGCACTTCCGCAATCATCACGAAAATAACGGTGAGCAACAGCAGGCGCCCGGAAAGCCCCCCGGTCAATCCCGGCATGCAGTGCACCGGATTGTCTTCCGTGCCGTCCAAGCTGTCTACGCCTTTAGAAAACACCGGGCCCTGATCCTGTATGCGCGCCGCCGCTTCGGTGGAACGGCTCGGTTTATATGCAAGCACGATAATAGGACCTAACAGATATTTTTCAAATGCGTTGCAAAACAAACGTTTCCATCGCCTGAAAAACAAAACGCCGCCCGGGAGGGCGGCGTTTGACCTAGAACCGGTCTCAAGCGAAACCGCAGGCGGAATGGCTTAGAACTCCTGCCAGTCCCCGTTCGCCACAGCAGCGGCTGGTTGGGCGTTGAGAGCGCGGCTGACGCTGCTCATCAATTTACGTGCCGGAGAGGCCACGGCCGCTGCCCTTCCGGACACCGCCACTGGCCGCATCGGCGGTTCTGCGCGAGACCGGATCTGACCATCCTCTACGCCGACCTTGAAGCGCGACACCAGCGTGACGAGATGGCCCGCTTCACCGCTCAGCTTGTGGGTTGCGGCCGAGGTTTCCTCGACCATTGCGGCATTGCGCTGCGTCACCTGATCCATCTGGTTGATGGCGGTATTCACCTCATGCAGGCCGGTCGACTGTTCCCGCGCCGCCGTGGCGATCGAATGGATATGTTCGTTGATAGCCAGAACGCGGGTCTCGATCTCGCCCAGCGCGCTGCCGGTTCTCTGCACCAGCGACACACCGCGACCGACCTCTTCGCCGGATTTTGTGATCAGCGCCTTGATGTCCTTCGCAGCCGTCGCAGAGCGTTGCGCCAGTTCACGCACTTCCTGTGCGACGACAGCGAAGCCCTTGCCCGCCTCACCCGCACGCGCGGCCTCAACGCCGGCGTTCAGCGCCAGGAGGTTGGTCTGAAAGGCGATCTCGTCAATGACATTGATGATCTGGCTGATTTCCCGCGAGGCATGCTCGATCCGATCCATGGCGGAGACGGCATCGCGCACGACATTGGCGGATTCTGCCGTCTTCTGCTTGGTCTCGGCAACCATGGTGCTGGCTTCCTGAGCCCGATCCGTGGAATTGCGAACGACGGCGGTGATTTCGTCGAGGGCGGCGGAGGTTTCCTCCAGTGCCGCAGCCTGCTGTTCCGTCCGCTTCGAAAGATCGTCGGCCGCCGAACGCAATTCGTTCGCATTGCCGCTGATGCCTTCCGTGCTGCTGCGCACTTCCCGCATCGTCTCCCGCAGCTTGGCCAGCGTCTCGTTGACATTGGTCTGGAGCTCGGCGAACACGCCGCGGAACTCGCCATCCATCTTTTCCGTCAGATCGCCCCGCGCCAGACCTTCGATGACGCGGCTGGTCTCGGAAACACCATTGTCCACGCCGGTGAGCAGGGCATTGATCGTCGCAGCGAAACGATTGAGGTTTTCGTCGCCGTAATCCTTGTTGATGCGGCGGCTGAAATCGCCCTGGGCCGCAGCGTCGACGACAACGGCCATGCCGGCCTGCAGATCATCGCTCTTGGCACGCATGGCGGTTTCCTGCGCATTCATGCGGCGCACTTCACGACCGTTCTTCTTGAAGACTTCGACTGCCGCTGCCATTTCGCCGATTTCGTCGGTCCGGCCGAGATAGGGTACGTCAGCATCCAGATTTCCGTCCGCAACGGCATTCATCACTTCCGAAACCTTGCGGATGGGCGCGCTCAGCTGCCGCGCTCCGATGTAGAGGCCGAACGCCGCGCCGGCCAATATGCCGCTGCCGGTGACGATGATGACCAGCCAGAAGGTCGTCGTTACAAACCCGTCGATGCCCGCCTTGACGGCTTCAAGCCCGGCGATGTCATTCTTCACGACAGCATCGATTTCCGCCTGATAGGCTTTGCGGTTGGCCCGGTTCGCGTCGTTGTTACCCTGCTGGTTGGCGGCCTGCGGGCCGGCCTCGCGGGCAAGCCGCGCCGTTTCCAGACGGAAGGCCTTGAATTCCTTGAAGCGACTGGAGAGATTGTCGAAGGCCGCCTTCTGTTCTGCCGGAACGAGAGGGGTCCAGGTTGCGATCAGCTTCTCCATGGCGTCGAGGTTCTTGACGATGCCATCAGCAAAAGGTGCCGCCTTTTCGATATCGGGCGCAGCGTAGACCCCGCGCGCCTCCATGACGACCGCAGTCACAAGCCGGTTCAGCGCTTCACCCTTATAGGCGCGCTCCGCTGCCTTTTCGTATCCGACCGTGCGCACCTGAAACTCGCTGACCGCATATATGGACAGGCCGCCGATGGTGCAGGCCACAAGGCTCATAAGCCCGACAAGAAGATTGATACGACCGCGAATTCTCAATTTCGTTCCCCCAAAAGCCAGCCGCACGATGGAAAATGGGAAGCTGGCATAACTTTTCCCATCACAACATTTATCAATGCCGTCTTAAGAAAGAATTTCAGAATTTACCGATCGTGCGATCGGAATGCGCCCGCAGCGCCCGTGAGCGAAGCCGATTTCATGGCGCTTCCGCAAAAGGTGAAGCGCGAAAACCCCTTCGGCAATTGACTTTGCTCGGCCTATGCCCTTATAAGCCGCGCACGCTCGGCCATTAAAAGCTCGCCCAGGCGGGGTTAGCCGTGCAAAAAACGAAACGCTCTTGCAAATAGTGCAAATTCAAGAAGGGCCGCACACCGCGGTATTAAATAAATGTCGAAGCGTACATTCCAGCCATCCAAGCTTGTTCGCAAGCGTCGTCATGGTTTCCGTGCCCGTATGGCTACTGCCGGCGGTCGCAAAGTTCTCGCAGCCCGCCGTGCGCGCGGCCGCGCAAGTCTGTCGGCTTAATTGCCGTCTCTGTGGCCCGATGAAAGTCGCGGGCACATGAGCAAGACAAAAAAACTGCCCGGCCGGCTTAAAAACCGGTCGGATTTTCTTGCCGTGCAGACGGGGGAAAAGCGTCGGGGAGGCACCTTTCTTCTGGAGGTTCTCGACAGGAAAACCCCGGAAACCGAACCTCGGGTCGGTTTCACCGTAACGAAAAGACAAGGCAACGCGGTCGAGCGAAATCGCATGCGCCGCCGTCTCAAGGAAGCCGTCAGGCTTTCTGCCGGATTCGCAATGAAGCCCGGCCATGACTATGTGATTGTCGCCCGCAGGGACGTGCTCGACACGGCCTTCCCGAAACTTCAGTCTCTCCTTACCGAGCGAATTGAAGGAACGGCGAAACCGAAACGGTCCCAGGACACCCGCTCCAGGAAAGAATGATGGAAAAGAACCGCAATTACTTCATCGCGATAGCCCTTTCGGTTGTCATCGTCCTCGCCTGGCAATTCCTTTACATGAATCCGCGCATCGAGCAGCAGCGCCGCGCCGAAGAGGCCCGCCAGGCGCAGCAGCAGACGACGCAGCAACAGCCGGCACCGGGTGCCGCACCCGGCGTGACCGTCGACGGCGCACCGCCTGCCTCCTCCACGCAGGCCGCCGCCACGGCGACGCGTGAAGAGGCGATTGCAAAAAGCCAGCGTGTCGCCATCGACACCAACGCCATCGCCGGCTCGATCAATCTGACTGGCGCCCGTTTCGACGACATCCGGCTCAAGGGCTACCATGAGACCGTCGATGACTCGAGCCCGATCATCACGCTGTTTTCGCCTTCCGACACCAAGGACGGCTATTTCACCGAACTCGGTTACGTTGGCGGTGCCGATGCCGGCAGCGTTCCCGGTCCTGCGACCGTGTGGACGCTCGCAAGCGGTGACAAGCTGACGGAGACCACACCGGTTACGCTGAAGTATACCAACCAGAATGGCGTCGTTTTCTCCCGTACCGTTTCGATCGACCAGCATTACATGATCACGGTCAACGACAAGGTCGAGAACCCCGGGCAGGCGCCCGTCTCCTTTGCCACCTATGGCCGCGTGACGCGCAACAACAAGCCGGCAATACCGCCCGTTTTCGTCATCCATGAAGGCTTCCTCGGCGTCTCGGGCAAAGACGGCAGCCTGACGGAAGAAAAATACAAGGATGTCGAAGAAACCCCGGTAACGATTGCCAAGGCGACCGGCGGCTGGCTCGGCATCACCGACAAATATTGGGCCGCTGCCATTGTGCCGCCGCAGATGACGCCGTTCGAAACGCGTTACTCACACATTAAGGGCAATCAGCCGAGCTATCAGGCCGATTTCAAGAGCGACACGATGACGGTCGAACCCGGCCAGTCCATCGAACTGAAGAGCCTTGTCTTCGCCGGTGCCAAGGAAGTGCCGCTGGTTGACCGCTATGAAACCGAATATTCCATTCCGAAGTTCGACCTGTTGATCGACTGGGGCTGGTTCTACTTCATCACCAAGCCGATGTTCAAAATGATGGATTTCTTCTTCCGTTATTTTGGCAACTTCGGTGTGGCCATCCTGCTGACCACCATCGTCGTCAAGGCTCTCTTCTTCCCGCTCGCCAGCAAGCAATATGCATCCATGGCGAACATGAAGCGCATGCAGCCGAAGATGGAAGAGCTGAAGGCCAAGCATGGCGATGACCGCATGGCCATGCAGCAGGCGATGATGCAGCTCTACAAGGAAGAGAAGATCAATCCGGTTGCCGGCTGCTGGCCGATGCTGCTGCAGATTCCGGTCTTCTTCGCGCTCTACAAGGTCATCTACGTCACCATCGAAATGCGGCATGCACCGTTCTTCGGCTGGATTCACGACCTTTCCGCGCCAGATCCGACCTCGCTGTTCAATCTGTTCGGCCTTCTGCCCTACGACGTGCCGCACTTCCTGATGATCGGCGTCTGGCCGCTCGTCATGGGCATCACGATGTTCCTGCAGATGCGCATGAACCCGACCCCACCCGATCCGACACAGGCGATGATCTTCACCTGGATGCCGCTGATCTTCACCTTCATGCTGGCTTCGTTCCCCGCCGGTCTGGTTATCTACTGGGCATGGAACAACACGCTGTCGATCTCGCAGCAGGCCCTCATCATGAAGCGTCACGGTGCCAAGATCGAACTGTTCGATAATCTCAAAGGGCTATTCAAGCGAAAGCCGGTGCAATCGAAATGAGTGAAACCGGCCCGGCAACCGAAAAGCCCCTCTTTGGGCGACCCTGGATATTCATTCGCGGCGTTCCCGCGATGAAATTCCTGCCGCCCGAAGGCCCGCCGGAGATTGCCTTCGCCGGACGTTCGAATGTCGGCAAGTCTTCGCTCATCAATGCGCTGGTGGGCCACAAAGGCCTTGCCCGCACCTCCAACACACCCGGACGCACGCAGGAACTGAACTACTTCGTTCCTGAGGGTTATTCCGGTGAGCCGGGCGACCTGCCGCCGATGGCGCTGGTCGATATGCCGGGTTACGGCTATGCGCAGGCGCCGAAGGACCATGTCGATGCCTGGACGAAGCTCGTCTTCGATTACCTGCGTGGACGTGCGACGCTAAAACGCGTCTACGTGCTGATCGATTCCCGCCACGGAATAAAAAAGAACGACGAGGAGGTTCTTGGCCTGCTCGACAAGGCGGCCGTGTCCTATCAGGTCGTGCTGACGAAGACGGACAAGATCAAGGACGTTGGCGTTCCCCGGCTGATCAGTGAAACGCTGGAGAAAATCCGCAAGCGTCCCGCCGCCTATCCGGAAGTTCTCGCTACCTCTTCGGAAAAATCCTTCGGGCTGGATAGCCTGCGCGCCGAGATCGTACGAACGGTCTCGCTCTAAAAGACCATCGCCTTCATGCGATGGTGAAAAGCAGGACGGCGGTCCACAGCATCGCCGTCAATGCCAGAAGCCGCCAGAAACGCACGGAATTCCACACCTCCAGAAGCATCGCCGCGAATATGCTGCCATTGCGAAGCGGCTGGCCCTTAAATGGCAGACCGGAGCGAAGCGGATCCCTGTCAAGCAGGGCTGCAACGCCCGCTCTTTCGCGATATTCGGTTTCCGCCAGATTGTCCCGCCAGCGCCTGACCATGGCCGCAAACTGGCGGTCGCGTTTGACGCGTTTTGCAAGCTCCGCCATGCTTTCCGGTGGCAAGGCACCCAGCACATATTCGCCAGCGAGTACTTCGTCCCGCAAACCGCTTTGCTTGTCTCGATCCGGTACGGCCATATGTTTTCAAACTCCTCGGTCGTTCAGGCCAGCATCGTTTTTTGCGATGCGCAACGATCCTCCGTCGCCCTGCTGAATAACCCCTCCCCTGCTCGCCACAAGGCTGGTCCGATTGGTGCTTTATGTCAATCTTATTACGCGCCGCAGGCCGCCCAAAAGCGGAATTTTACTATGCGCCGACACAATATGGCCCGGAGGTTACTTCATTCATTCACCCCGCGCATTCACCTGTCCTTGCTAACGCATCGACATGCCGAATCTGCGCATCCTGCACCGCAAAAATCGATTCCGATTTTTGCGCCGATGCTGTAGAGCGATGAAAGGCTCTCAAGGGCCGCAACCACAGACCGAGGTTTTTCCATGACTGCTTCCGAAAGCGAGACTCAGGCGCGGCTGCTCGCACAGGCTCTGCCCTTTATGCAGAAATATGAGAACAAGACCATCGTGGTGAAATATGGCGGTCATGCCATGGGCGACTCCACACTTGGAAAGGCTTTTGCGGAAGATATCGCCCTGTTGAAGCAGTCCGGTATCAACCCCATCGTCGTGCACGGCGGCGGCCCGCAGATCGGCGCGATGCTGACGAAGATGGGCATTGAATCGAAGTTCGAAAGCGGCTTGCGCGTTACCGATGCCAAGACAGTCGAGATCGTCGAAATGGTTCTGGCCGGCTCGATCAACAAGGAGATCGTCGCGCTCATCAACCAGACGGGCGAATGGGCCATTGGCCTGTGCGGCAAGGACGGCAACATGGTCTTCGCCGAAAAGGCGAAAAAGACCGTCGTCGATCCCGACAGCAATATCGAGCGCGTTCTCGATCTTGGTTTTGTCGGTGAAGTCGTCGAGGTCGACCGCACCCTGCTCGACCTGCTTGCCAAGTCGGAGATGATCCCGGTCATCGCTCCCGTCGCTCCCGGTCGCGATGGCGCCACCTACAACATCAATGCCGACACCTTTGCCGGCGCCATTGCCGGTGCGCTCAACGCCACCCGCCTGCTGTTCCTCACGGACGTGCCTGGTGTTCTCGACAAGAACAAGGAACTCATCAAGGAACTGACGGTCTCCCAGGCGCGTGCGCTGATCAAGGACGGCACGATTTCCGGTGGGATGATCCCGAAGGTCGAGACCTGCATCGAGGCCATCAAGGCCGGTGTTCAGGGCGTGGTGATCCTCAACGGCAAGACCGCCCATTCCGTTCTTCTGGAAATCTTCACGGAAGGCGCGGGCACGCTCATCGTGCCCTGATACGGTTCATGTGGCGGACGGGAATGCCTGTCCGCCACGACAACACTTTCAGCCGAATATCAGAAGCGACAGCACGCCCAGAACGATCAGCAGGCAGCCCGAAAGTTCCAGCCGGTTGATCTTTTCCTTGAAGAAGAGCACGGTCGAGGCGAAGGCGAAGAGCATCTCCACCTGCGCCAGCGCCTTGACCACGGCCGCCTGTTGTAACGTCATCGCCGTGAACCAGCCGAATGACGCCGTGGCCCCCACGAAACCGACCGCAAGCGACGGTTTCCACGCCTTCGCGATCCGCCGCAATTCGTCCCTCTCCCGCCATATGATCCACAAGAACATCGCCAAGGTCTGCGTCACGATGACAACGACGAGGGTAAAGCCGGCCTGCATCACCACATCCGGTGCCGGCAGGCTGGGTGCTAGCGCCAGCGAGGCCGAACGGTAAGCGACAGACGACAGGCCGAAAAAAGCCCCCGAGGCGAGGCCGATGCCCGCCGTCCGGCTGAAGATGGAGGTGAGAATGGAGGCAGGGGTCACTTCCGTGCGTGCAACCGAAATCAGCATGACGCCGGCCACCGAAATGGCGATGGCCGCAAGAGTGCCGCCATTGATGCTTTCGCCAACGAAAATCAGCGCAAACAATGCCGCCTGCGCCGGCTCAGTTCGGGAATAGGCCGTGCCAACCGCGAAGTTGCGGAAGGAAAACAGGTGCACCAACAGGAAAGTGGCGGCGATCTGCGCCATGGCCCCGACCATCGCCCAGACGGCGAATGACATGTTCGGCACCGGCAGCGGCCGGCCAAGTACACCATGCAGAAAACCGAGATAGGCAAGAGCGAAGGGCATTCCAAAAACGAAGCGCACGAAAGTTGCGCCCGTGGTGCCCATCATGCCCTTCAGGTGCTTTTGCAGGGTCGAGCGCAGGTTCTGCAAGAACGCGCTTGCGAAGGTTATGCCTATCCAGAGTTCCATGGTCTTGGCGGTATCATGCGCTGGAGGCCGCAGCCAAGCCCGATTTTCCCGTCTGTCGTCGTCTTTTCGATTTTCTTCGGCATTCGAAACGGGCATAAAGCTGCCCATGGACACAAAGCCGAAAAACCTGCCCGATGCCGCCGATTTCGCCCACGTCAGCGAATGGGTCTTCGACCTCGACAACACGCTCTATCCGCATCACGTCAATCTGTTTTCCCAGATCGATCGTAACATGACGGCGTATGTTGCGGAGCTTTTAAAGCTCGAGCCCGACGAGGCTCGCGCGCTTCAGAAGCGCTATTACCACGAACATGGCACCACGCTTCAGGGCCTGATGATCCACTACGGCATCAGCCCGGACGAGTTTCTGGAGCGCGCGCATGCCATCGACTATTCCGCGCTGAGCCCGCATCCGGAGCTCGGCGAGGCAATCAAGGCGTTGCCAGGCCGCAAGTTCATCCTCACCAATGGCAGCGTCAAGCATGCACAGGCAGCGGCGGGCGCGCTCGGCATTCTCGACCATTTCGAGGATATTTTCGATATCGTCGCCGCGGACTATCTGCCAAAGCCGGCCAGTGCGACCTATGAGAAGTTTGCCGCACTTGCGAAGCTCGACACCAGAAAAGCCGCCATGTTCGAGGACCTGCCGCGCAATCTCGCGGCACCCAAGGCACTTGGCATGAAGACCGTGCTGCTCGTTCCTTCGAACCTCGAAGGCGTCATCATGGAGCGCTGGGAGATCCCCGCCGCGACGGATGAGCATATCGACTACATCACTGACGATCTGACCGGTTTCCTGATCAAAACGATCGCCCGCTGACAGGTAACATCGAAATCGAGCGCAGACGACATTACCGAAGCTTCATGCACCTTACGGATGTTTAAGTAGTGAACTGCCACCTGCGCCACTATCTTCCTCCTCAGGGACACCAACGGAAGGTAATGACGATGTCTACACGAAAGATCGCACTCTCTGCTCTTGGCGCAGCCCTCTTGCTCGGCTCGGCCGCTACAGCCAGCTTTGCGGCCCCGCCAGCACACGGCAAAGGCCACGGCGAGCGCATGCCGTTCCGCCCGGAACTGGCGTTCGTTCAGCTGCTGAAGGTGGCCGACACCAACAAGGACGGCAAGATTACCAAGGAAGAGTTCGCCGCACGTCAGGACGCACTTTTTGCCGAGATCGACAAGGACAAGGACGGTTCGATCACGCCAAAGGAAATGCGTGAATACCGCCAGGCCAAAATGGAGGCGTTCCGTGCGGCTCATCCGCGCCCAGAGGCTGCTGACGCCAAAGCGGGCGAAGGCAAGGGACCTGAGGGCAAGCGCGCCGAACGCGAACATGGCGGTCGTCAGGGCTGGGGCAAGCATGGCGGCAAGGGTGGGGCGTTCGCGATGATGCGCATGGCCGACACCGATGAAAACGGCCAGGTCAGCAAGGCCGAATTCACCGCAGCCGGCGAAAAAATGTTCGAACGGCTGGACAGGAACAAGGACGGCGTCATCTCCATCGATGATATGCCAGACCGCCCGTTCCTTTAATCACACAAGAAAAAGCCCGCTCAATCGGCGGGCTTTTTTCCTTTCAATGCAGGCTGACGGTTTTCAGATCGTCTTCGGCAGCCTTGAAAAACGTGCTGGAACGATTGTCTGTCAGGAGGATCGGCGTGCCATCCGCGCCAAACAGGGCCCAGAGATCGAGTTGCGGATCGAGATCAGGCGCTTCCGGGAAACAGCGGCTTACGTCTTCCGCACGGATTTTACGGATATAGCCCACTTCTCCCTCGCCGATATGAGCGAGCTGGGACCGGGTGAGACGCGCATGCGCTTCTTTTAAAAGCATATTTCAGCCTCCTTCTTCACGCCGAGCGATTTGTGTCGGATTCCGGCGTTCACGTTCTACTCTGAGACGGAAATATTAATTTTCTTTACCACGTTTGAAATTTCGGGCTTCACCAGATCGATGGCAAGAAGGCCATTGCGCAGGCGCGCGTCCCTCACCTGCATACCGTCTGCAAGCACGAAGACCCGCTGGAATTGCCGGGCAGCGATACCCCGGTAGAGAAAATCCCGCTTTTCCTGCTCCTGCTGGCGACCGCGAATGACGAGCTGGTTGTCGGCCGTCGTCACATCCAGATCGTCCTGCGAAAAACCGGCGACTGCAATCGTGATACGCAGGCGTTCCGGCACGTCTTCAGCGCCGGGCAGGCGCTCGATGTTGTATGGAGGATAGCCATCATTGGCCTTCGACATACGCTCCAGCGTTTTTTCCATGGCATCAAAACCCAGCAAAAGCGGGTGGGTGAATGGCGTCATGCGGCTCATATCGTCTCTGTCCTTGCAACCAAGCGACGTTTCGCGGTCCCGCTTCCGGCAACCCTGCCGGTCAATCTTACCGGCTGTACGCAATATGGGAAGCAAAACCACGATGCGCAAGGCGGGGCCACAAGGCAAAGGCGGGCACGCCGAGGAATGAGACTTGACAAGTGAGCGTCCTCCGCTCGAAAAAAGCGCCTTATCTCAACGGCGGGCAAGACATGGCAGAACGCAGAAAAATCATCATCGACACGGATCCAGGTCAGGACGACGCGGCAGCGATCATGCTGGCTTTCGCAAGCCCGGAAGAAATTGAAATTCTCGGTCTGTGCGCCGTCGCCGGCAATGTTCCGCTGAAACTGACCAGCCGCAACATCCGCATCATCTGCGAATTGTGCGACCGCACCGATATTCCCGTCTATGAGGGTGCCGAGCGGCCACTGGTGCGAAAGCCCATCACTGCCGAGCATGTTCACGGCAGCACCGGCCTTGATGGCCCGGTTCTCGACGAGCCGACGATGGAGGCACAAAAGCAGCACGCCGTCGATTTCATCATCGAAACGCTGCTGCGGGAGCCTGCGGGCACCGTGACGCTCTGCACGCTCGGCGCGCTGACCAATGTGGCGCTGGCTTTGCAGAAGGCCCCCGAGATTGCAGGCCGCGTCAAGGAACTGGTAATGATGGGTGGCGGCTTCTTTGAAGGCGGCAACATCACACCGGCTGCGGAATTCAACATCTATGTCGATCCGCAGGCTGCCGATATCGTCTTCCGTTCCGGCGTGCCCATCGTCGTAATGCCGCTTGACGTAACCCACCAGTTGCTGACCACCAAGGCGCGTGTCAGCCGCATTCGCGATATAGGCACACGCCCGGCAATCGCCATGGCGGAAATGCTGGAATTCTTCGAGCGTTTCGACATCGAGAAATACGGTTCGGACGGCGGCCCCCTGCACGATCCAAGCGTCATCGCCTATCTCCTTAAGCCCGAGCTGTTTCAGGGCCGCGATTGCAATGTCGAAATCGAGGTCAATTCCGAACTGACCATGGGCATGACGGTGGTGGACTGGTGGCGGGTGACCGAGCGCCCGGTCAACGCCCGCGTGATGCGAAATGTGGATGCGGACGGTTTCTTCGAATTGCTGACGGAACGTTTCGCCCGCCTCTGATGGGAACGCAGACATGAAAAGGGCCGCTGGCATGACCAGCGGCCCTTTCATTTGGAACCACGGGATATTCTCAGAACTCGGTCCAGTCGTCCTGTGCCAGCGCGTTTGCGCCGCTGGTTCTTGGGCGGGAACGTTGGGTCGCAGCCGAGCGGCCCGATGCCTGTGACGGGGCGACAGGCGCACGCATTGCCGCCGCGGTGGCGCGCAATTGCTGGCTCGACTGGCTGGAATGACCGCCGGATACGGAGAAGCCGGCAACGAGCGATTTCAGCGTTTCCGCCTCGCTGTTAAGCGTCACGCTTGCCGCCGTTGTTTCTTCCACCATGGCAGCATTCTGCTGGGTGACCTGATCCATCTGGGTGACGGCGGAGTTGATCTCCTTGAGACCTACCGCCTGCTCGCTGGCAGAGGCCGAAATCTGCCTTATCAGCTGGTTGATCTGGAGAACCTGATCAGCGATCTTTCTCATCGTCTCGCCGGCCTTGCCGACCAGCTGGACGCCCTCGCCGACCTGCCGTGCCGAGGTGTTGATCAGACCTTTGATCTCCTTCGCGGCTGTCGCGGAACGTTGCGCCAGTTCACGTACTTCCTGCGCGACGACGGCAAAACCTTTGCCAGCCTCGCCCGCACGGGCAGCTTCCACACCGGCATTCAGCGCCAGAAGGTTGGTCTGGAAAGCGATTTCGTCGATTACCCCGATGATGCGGGAGATTTCCGCCGAGGATTGAGCGATGCCTTCCATGGAACTGACGGCCTGCTGCACGACCTCGCCCGACTTGCCGGCGTCGTCGCAGGCATTGCTGACAGCTGTCGCCGCCTGCGCTGCGTTTTCCGCACTGGAATTGACCTGCGCAGTCAGCTGGTTGAGGGCGGCAGCGGTTTCTTCCAGGCTTGCAGCCTGCTGTTCCGTGCGGTGGGAGAGATCGCTCGCAGCGCGGGTGATCTCGCCGGTGCCGTTGCCGATGCTGGCAACGGTTCCGTTGACGGTGGAAACGGTTTCCTCGAGGCTGGCGAGCGCCGAGTTGAAGTCGTTGCGCAGCTTTGCATATTCACCGGGGAACTGGTCCTCGATGCGATAGGTCAGATTGCCCTGCGAGAGCGCATTGAGACCCGCGCCGAGTACGCTCACGATATGTTGCTGCATCCGGCTGTTCTCATTGCGCTCGGATTCGGACCTTTGGCGCTCCGTTTCCGCATTGCCACGCTGCACGGCGGCATCCGCTTCCATTTCGCGGATACCGGCAAGCTTCGCACGGAAGCCTTCCAGAGCCGTTGCCACCGCGCCCGTCTCATCCCTGCGGTCCTGTCCGGAAACCGGCACATCGTAATGACCGTCGCTCAGTGTTTTCACATCGGAGACCAGCGAGGCGAGCGGATTGCGGACGAAATAGCGGACGGAGAAATAAAGCGCGGCAATAACCGCCGCAAGAATGACGATCGCCCCGAGGATCATCAGATAAGTCTGCTCCTGCACCGGCGCGTTCAATGCCTGATGCGGGATATCCACCAGAACCACCCAGGTGGCATTGAGGCCCGGAACCGCAAACGGATAGACAAGGCGGTTATAGGGCGCGTCGGTATCAAGGCCGAGATTTTCGATCAGGCCCTGCTTGCCGGATGTGATCGCCGCCTGAACGGTGCTTGCACCCTCTCCGTCATAGGCCTTCATGTTCTGCTCGGGCGTCGGCGGTACCAGCCATTGGCCGCCCTGCGAAATGAGTGTCACACGGCCGGTTTCGAAAGGATGCAGCGCCTGCAGCTTCTGCGACAGAGCTGCCAGCGAGATATCGACCCCCGCCACACCAATCATCTTACCATCAGACATGACGGGATAGGCAAGCGAGGTCATTGTGGTGGGCACTTCCGTGCCTTCGGCCAGATAGGGCTGGGTAATGGCGCCCTTGCCGGATTTGGCGGCCAGCGAATACCACTCCGCCGCATAGTCGTTCTTGAAGGTCGAAAACTGGATGTCGCCTTTCTGGGTCTTCGACCAGTAGGGGGCAAATGCACCCGTTGCATTGGTGCCGAGATCGAGCCTGTTGGCGATCTCGGTGGTCTGTCCGTCGAAAAGGCCCAACTGCTCACAGAACCAGCTTCCGAAAGCGAAAGCATTCTGCTCGACATTGGCCTTGAGGATGTTGACGATGCCCGGGCGGTCCATCGATTTCGCCTGATGCGCACGGCCGATGATACCGGCCATGGAGCGGGCAGCGCTACCGAGTTCACCGACATCTGCGGCGATGACGTTGGCGATGGCGCGTGCCTCGGTGTTCGCCTGATCCATGGTCAGCGAATGGACACGGTCGCTGGTCTGGGAAATGAGGAAGGAATTCGATGCGACAAGGACCGTGGTGATTGCACAGCCGGTTACAAGGATCAGCTTGGTCGCAAGCGACTTCACTTTGAAATTGAACATTTTGGCCTCGATCAAATCGCCGGCCGAAAAGGCTGGCGTCAACGGATGAGAAATCTCCGTCATGGAGGCCCGCCCGCTGGGGGCAGTGCGCTGCAACGCGACGAGGGGAAATTAGAATATCTTTGCTAATTAACCCCTAAAATTCCCCCGTCGCATCGAGCCGAAATCAGTGCTCGTAATAGGCGGATACGATGTTCCATGCATCGTCGGCCGTTTCGGCGAAATGTAGCAGCTCCATATCTTCGGGCGCAATGGTTCCAAAGTCCGCGAGGAATTCGAAATTGACGACGGAGCGCCAGAATTTCTCTCCGAAGAGAATGAGCGGGATGGGCGCCATGCGCTTCGTCTGGATCAGCGTCAGCGTCTCGAAGAGTTCATCGAGCGTGCCGAAACCGCCGGGGAAGATCACCACGGCCTTGGCCCGCATCAGGAAATGCATCTTGCGGATGGCGAAATAGTGGAAGTTGAAGCTCAGCTCCGGCGTGACATAGGGGTTGGGCGCCTGCTCATGCGGCAGAACGATGTTGAGGCCGATGGACGGGCCTCCGACATCGGCTGCGCCGCGATTGCCCGCTTCCATGACGCCGGGACCACCGCCGGTGACCACGACATATTCCAGATGGTCCGATTTCGCGCCGTAGTCGGTGCAGAGCCGGGCGAACTTGCGCGCCTCCTCGTAATAAACCGAGGATTGCTCCAGATTGCGTTTCTGCGTCTCGTTGCGGGCCGCCCAAGCCTCCCCGCCGGGCTCGGGAATGCGCGCGCCGCCGAACATGACGACGGTGGACTTGATGCCCCGCTCGGTCAGCGCCATTTCCGTCTTCAGAAGTTCGAGTTGAAGCCTGACGGGGCGCAACTCCTCGCGGCAGAGAAAATCCATATCCGCGTAGGCAAGCCGGTAGGATGGGGAATCCGACTGCGGTGTTTTGGGAATGACATCGGCCTGCTGCTTGTCCGCAGAGCTACGCTTCAACGGGTCCCACACCCCATCCTTGCGCCGCAATTTGCCGTTTTTCAGTCGTGTCATTTCCAAGCCTTTCGTCTGGTGCGCCAAATCACCCAAATCACATTGACGCCTTTCCAACACTCCCTTAGATCAAATGACCAGAGCCTTCCAGCGGCGCGGGACCATCCGTGGCCACGAACACACGCGACATTCAAGGAATTTTCCATGAGCCTTCCGGATCTCACCTCTCTCGAAACCACCATCGAAACAGCCTTCGACAACCGTGACGGTGTGAACGTATCGACAAAGGGCGAGGTTCGCGACGCGGTGAACACATCTCTTCAACTTCTCGACAGCGGCAAGGTCCGCGTCGCCGAAAAGCAGGCGGACGGGAACTGGAAAGTGAACCAATGGCTGAAAAAGGCCGTGCTCCTCTCCTTCCGTCTGAACGACATGGAAATCGTCACCGGCGGCCCCGGTGAATCCACCTGGTGGGACAAGGTGCCGTCGAAGTTCGAGAACTGGGGTGAAAACCAGTTCCGCGCTGCGGGCTTCCGCGCTGTGCCTAACGCCGTCGTGCGCCGCTCGGCCTATGTGGCCAAGAACGTGGTGCTGATGCCTTCCTTCGTCAATCTCGGCGCCTATGTCGATGAAGGCACGATGGTCGACACCTGGGCGACGGTCGGCTCCTGCGCGCAGATCGGCAAGAACGTGCATCTGTCCGGCGGCGTTGGCATCGGCGGCGTTCTGGAGCCGCTTCAGGCCGGCCCGACAATCATCGAGGACAATTGCTTCATCGGTGCCCGTTCGGAAGTCGTAGAAGGCTGCATCGTGCGCGAGGGCGCCGTTCTCGGCATGGGCGTCTTCATCGGCAAGTCGACCAAGATCGTCGATCGCGCCACCGGCGAGATCACCTATGGCGAAGTGCCACCCTATTCCGTCGTCGTTGCCGGCACCATGCCGGGCAAGCCGTTCCCGAACGGCGAGCCGGGCCCGAGCCTTTATTGCGCCGTCATCGTCAAGCGCGTCGATGAAAAGACCCGCTCCAAGACCGGCATCAACGAGCTTCTGCGCGACTGATAAAAGCTGATACCATGACCACGACCGATCCCGTTGCCAATCTCGCCGCCCTCATCCGTTGCCCTTCGGTGACGCCCGCCGAAGGTGGCGCGCTATCGCTGCTAGACACCCTGCTTTCACCGCTTGGCTTTGCGGTGGAAAAGATGGTGGCGAGGGAAGCGGGAACGCCTGACGTTGAAAACCTCTACGCCCGGCTTGGCACGGAAGGTCCGCACCTGATGTTTGCGGGCCATACCGATGTCGTTCCGGTGGGCGACGAGGCGGCATGGAGCCATCCGCCCTTTGCCGCTGAAATTGCCGGCGGCGAAATGTTCGGCCGTGGTGCGGTGGACATGAAGGGCGGCATTGCCTGTTTCGTTGCCGCCATTGCCCGCTACATCGAGAAACACGGAAAACCGAAAGGTTCCGTTTCTTTCCTGATCACCGGTGACGAGGAAGGCCCCTCGATCAACGGCACCTCCAAGCTGCTGGAATGGGCCGCCGCCAAAGGCGAGGCATGGGATGCCTGCGTGGTGGGTGAACCGACCAACCCCGACCAGCTGGGCGACATGATCAAGATCGGCCGCCGGGGATCGATTTCGGGCCGCATCACCGTGCATGGCGTGCAGGGTCATGCCGCATATCCGCATCTGGCCGACAACCCCATTCGCGGGCTGCTGCAACTGACCCACGCGCTGATGCATCCGCCCTTCGATCACGGCACGGACGACTTCCAGCCGTCCAATCTGGAAGTGACGACCATCGACACCGGCAATGCCGCCACAAATGTCATTCCGGCGCGGGCGACGGCGTCGTTCAACATCCGTTTCAATGACAGCTGGACGGTGGAGAGCCTGCGGGCGGAAATCATCCGCCGCCTCGATGCCGCCGCTGCCGAGGGAGAACTTCGTCCCGACCGCAGCCCGGTCAAATATGAGATCGTCTGGGCCGACCGTCCGGCCCATGTTTTCCTGACCCGGAACAATGCGCTCATCTCATCGCTTTCCGGCGCCGTGGAAGCCGTGACAGGCAAGGAGCCCAAGCTTTCGACCACCGGCGGCACGTCGGATGCGCGTTTCATCAAGGATTATTGCCCCGTCGTGGAATTCGGCCTCGTCGGGCAGACCATGCATATGGTCGATGAGCGCGTGGAAGTCGCCGATCTGGAGACGCTGACACGCATCTACGAGACCTTCATCGAACGCTGGTTCTCCCATGCCGACGGCAAGTGAAGTAAGGCTCTATCTAAAAGGCCTCTGGCTGCTGCTGCTCGGCGACCATACCGGCGCGCGTTATCTGGATCTTTCCGAGCGCGGCATGTGGCGGTCCTTCTACTCCGCCCTCTGGTGCCTGCCCGCCATGCTGGTGTCCTGGCTGTGGCTGCGCTCTGCGTTCCTGGCAAGCTATCCGCCCGGAACAGGAACGGGGTTCATCTTCTTTTTCCGCCTTGCGATGGTCGAGGCTATCTGCTGGATCGTGCCGCTGTTGTTGATCGGCATGCTGCTGTTCGCCTTTGGCGCACGGGAAAAATTCACCGCACTGGTCACCACCATGAACTGGCTGTCGCTGCCATTTTCCTATGCCTATGCGGTTCTGATCCTGATCGCGTTTTTTCTGCCGCCCTTGCAGGGGCTGATCGCCATTCTCTGGCTGGCACTCCTGCTGTCGCTGGTCTTCGCCTTTTCGCGGATCGTGCGCTTCTTCATCCGCGACCAGTCGTTGCTTGTCTCGGCGATCGTTATGACCCTGCTGGTGCCCGGCATGCTTCTGTCTGAGGCGCTGCAGCGTTTTCTCGGCGTTTATCCGGCCTGAGAAACGAGACGGACTTTAGTCCGTGTCTTCGACCGTCTCGACCTTTGAATAGACCCGCGGCGGAATGACATCGGGATAATCGACCTGCATGAAATAGAGACCATCCGGCGGCGCGACTGGGCCGCAGGCTTTGCGATCCCGTGCTTCCAGTGCCGCGCGCACGTCTTCCGGGGTCATGCTGCCTTCACCGGCCATTTTCAGCGTTCCGGCAAAAGAGCGTATCTGGTTGTGCAGAAAGCTCTGCGCGGTGGCGCGTATCTCGATAAGATCGCCATTGCGCGTCACATCCAGCCGGTCGAGCGTTCTGACCGGGCTGCTCGCCTGACAATGAACCGAGCGGAAAGTGGTAAAATCGTGCCGGCCGACGAGCATCTGTGCAGCTTCATGCATGTGTTCGTGGTCCAGATCTTTCGATACCCACCATGCGCGCCTGTGCTCGAGTGCCAGCCGCGCTTTCCGGCAAATGATGCGGTACAGATAATGGCGGCGAAGCGCGGAGAAGCGCGCGTCGAAATCCTCGGTCACCGCCGTTACGTCGACAACCGAGACGGCCTCTTTCGCCATGGCCAGATGGGCGTTGAGAGCATTGCGAAGCTTATATGGCGCCCAATCGCGGGAAAGATCGACATGAGCTACCTGTCCCACGGCATGCACGCCGGAATCGGTGCGGCCAGCGCCGCGAATAGAAACGGTTTCGCCGGTCAGCGACCGGACGGCAGCTTCAAGCGCGCCCTGAACTGAAGGGCCGTTATCCTGTCTCTGCCAGCCGAAGTAAGGCGTACCGTCATATTCGACGGTCATGCGGAAACGCGGCATCAGCCGAGCCTCGTTCTGGCGGGAACGGGTGTGCCACGAACGAAATCGGCAGCCGACAGCGGCTTGCCACCCGCCTTCTGCAAACGGGTAAGCCGCACCGCGCCACTGCCGCAGGCGATGGTCAGGGCGTCATCGAGCACAGCGCCCGCTTCGCCCATACCGCTCGCCAGTTCCGACGCCAGAACCTTCACGCGCTCGGCCTTACCGCCGATTTCCATTTCCAGCCAGGCGCCGGGAAAAGGCGAAAGGCCGCGGATATGGTTATGGACGTCCTGTGCCGGCCGGGAAAAATTAATCCGGGTCTCGCCCTTGTCGATTTTCGACGCATAAACGACGCCTTCTTCCGGCTGCGCAACGAGAGGAAGATCGTCTGCTTCCAGCTTGTCCATCGCCTGCCGCATCAGCCGCGCGCCTGTCAGCATCAGGCTGTCGTGCAATTCACCTGCCGTGGTATTCTCACCGATCGTGACCTTGGCGGTCAGCGCCACCGGGCCGGTATCCAGCCCCTTTTCCATTTTCATGACCATCATGCCCGTCTCGGCATCGCCAGCCATGATCGCCCGCTGAATGGGAGCAGCGCCGCGCCAGCGCGGCAGCAACGAGGCGTGGCCGTTATAGCAGCCAAGGCGCGTACCGCTCAGGATAGCCTCGGGCAATAGCAGCCCATAGGCAACGACAACAGCGACGTCCGCATCGAATTCCCTGAATTGCTGCCGGTCTTCCTCGGCCTTGAAATTCACCGGCGTCAGCACGGGCAGACCCAGCAGTTCGGCCGCCTGATGCACCGGCGATTTCTGCAGATCGAGGCCACGGCGACCGCCTGGACGCGGCGGCTGCGTATAAACGGCAACGACCTCGTGACCAGCGTCCACCAATGCACGCAGCGTGGGAACGGAAAAATCCGGCGTGCCCATGAAAATGATGCGAAGAGCCATATCGCCCCCTGCCCTCTATGCCGGTCCGTCTACATATTTAAGACGAATCAGACCTTAGCGCGGGCTGCTTTGGTGAATTTCTTGATGACCATTTCTCGCTTCAGGCGCGAAATATGGTCGATGAACAGAATGCCGTTCAGGTGGTCGATCTCATGCTGCAGACACGTCGCCAGAAGTCCGTCCGCATCGACCGTCTGCTGCTTTCCGTCACGATCGACATATCGCACTGTCAGGGATGCGGGACGCTCTACCTCGGCATAATAATCGGGAATGGAGAGACACCCTTCCTCATAGGCCGAGACGTCGTCCGACACTTTGAGGATTTCCGGATTGATGAAGACGACCGGCTTTTTCTCCTCGTCCTCGCGCGAAACGTCGATCACCAGCATGCGGCGCGGCACGCCCACCTGAATGGCGGCAAGGCCGATACCCGGCGCATCATACATGGTTTCAAGCATATCGTCGGCAAGGCGCAACACTTCGGCATCCACCTGTTCGATGGGCCTTGATTGCTGGCGCAGCACGGGATCGGGCAAAATGATAAGCGGTTTGATAGTCATGGCTTCCCATAACGTATCTCTTGCGCGGAGGAAATAAAAAATACGCGGTCGAAATGAGACCTTCGTCCGGTTTTGGCCGACTCAATTCCGCCGCATGAATGTTCTTGTTTTGATCTTACGAATCACTGGAAATCTGGTAGATTTAGCCATGAGCATCGATTTCTCTTTTCTCCTCGATCCCGCCTTGCGGGCCGGCTCCGTCGACATCAGCTTCGGCGGGCTTCTTGCGGCTCTCGTTTTCGGCCTTTCCGCTTTCTGGATGGTCACGAAAAGTCGCGGGAAAAAAGCGGAAGCCGATGGTGAAATTTCCGATCTGTTGAAAACCCAGTCGGAACTGCACGGCCGGATCGCGGCGATGGCCGAGACGCTCGGCACGCGCCAGAGCGAGATGGGCCAGACGATCAACCAGCGCCTCGACGGCATGTCGCAGCGGCTGGGCGAGACGCTGACCGAGCAGACCCGGTCGACACACGAGAATCTAAGCCGCCTGCAGGAGCGGCTTGCGGTTATCGATGCCGCGCAGGGTAATATTCAGGATCTGGCAAAGGACGTGGTCGGGCTTCAGGCGATCCTCTCCAACAAGCAGACGCGCGGCGCTTTCGGGCAGGCGCGCATGGAAGCGCTGATCGCCGATGCGCTTCCCGCCGGGGCCTTCCAGCTTCAGCCCACGCTTTCGAATGGCTACCGACCGGACTGCATCATCAGGATGCCGAACAACGCCCCGTCTCTCGTCATCGACGCCAAGTTTCCGCTGGAGGCGTGGAATGCGCTTAAGGCGGATGAAACGCCCGAGGGCAAACGGGCTGCGACCCAGCAGTTCCGCCGCGATATGGAAGTGCATATTCGCGACGTGGCGGAGAAATATCTGATACGCGGCGAAACGCAGGATACGGCCTTCATCTTCGTGCCGTCGGAATCGATCTTCGCCGATATTCACCAGCATTTCGAATATCTCGTGCAGCGTGCCCATCGCGCCCGTGTCGTCATTGTCTCGCCATCGCTTTTGATGCTGTCGGTGCAGGTTATCCAGTCGGTGCTGAAGGACCAGCGCATGCGCGAGCAGGCGCACCTCATTCAGGGTGAAGTCGCGCTTCTCATGGATGACGTGCGGCGGCTGGACGACCGGACGCGCAAGCTGCAAGCCCATTTCGGGCTGGCGCAGAAAGATGTCGACATGATGCTGATCTCCTCCGACAAGGTGCTGGCGCGTGGCCAGAAGATCGAGGGACTCGATTTTTCGCCGACGGAAAAGGAGACCTCCCATAGCGAAATCGAGCAGGCGCGACGCTTTGCAGAGAACAGGGCAGGAACGGCCAAGTTGCGGGTGGTTGACGACGAGTGATCCCCTCGGGCAAAGTCGCCGCCTTGCTTTGAATTTCATACGGACATGCCCTGATGATTACTGTTTTCGGCTCCATCAACATGGATCTCGTCGCCACCGCCAAACGCCTGCCCAAACCCGGTGAAACCGTGACGGGAGAGACCTTTTCCACGGCGGCTGGCGGAAAGGGAGCCAATCAGGCGCTTGCCGCACGGCGCGCAGGTGCAACGGTCAAAATGGCGGGCGCTACGGGTGATGACACCTTTGCCGCGCCAGCGCTGACATTGCTGCGCGATGCCGGCACCGATCTGTCGCTCGTCAAGACCGCGCCCGGCCCCACGGGAACCGCCGTAATCCTGATCGGTGAAGGCGGGGAGAACATGATCTCGGTCATTCCCGCCGCCAATGGCGAAGTTTCCGCATCCGACGCCGCAAGAGCCGTGGCGGAGATGGCAGCAGGCGATATTCTGATGCTTCAGTTCGAGGTGCCCGCACCCTCAATCGAAGCAGCACTGACGGCCGCGAAGGCTAAACGCATCACCACTATCATCAACACCGCGCCGCTGACCGCGGACGGGCCGCGCCTTGCCAGCCTTGCCGATATCGTCATCGCCAATGAAACCGAGTTCGAACTGCTGATCGGCAAAAACGGACTTTCAGCCTCCGAACGGGAAAATGAACTCAAATCCCTGCATGAGCAGACCGGCCAGACATTGATCGTGACGCTTGGTGCTGATGGCGTGATCGCCATTCGCAACGGCAAGGTCTTCAAGGGGTCCGGTCTCAAGATCGAGCCGGTCGATACTGTTGGTGCTGGCGATACATTCTGCGGTTATCTCGCCGCCAGCCTCGATCAGGGTATGGATTTCGAAAAGGCGCTGAAGCGCGCCGCCGTCGCAGGCTCGCTCGCCTGCACCCGCGCCGGCGCCCAGCCTTCCATTCCGGTTGCTGCCGAAGTGGACGCGAATATCTGACGGTTCGAGCTGTTAAATGCGAATGAAAGTGAGATAGGCCGAGCTGCGGCCTTCTCTTTTCGCCTTGTTCTCATAACGCGTGCCCGGCCAGTTGGCATAGGGGGTGTGCCAGTCCTCGGCACTTGCCGCCGTCCACTCGAAACCGCCGTGGCGGGCGCAATGCTGTAGCGTCCAGTTGACGTAGGTATCGATATCGGAAGCAAAGCAGAACTTGCCACCGGGTTTCAGGACGCGATGGAAACGGGCAAGATTGACGTCGGAAACGAAACGGCGCTTCCAGTGCTTCTTCTTCGGCCAGGGATCGGGATAGAGTAGATCGATGTGATCGATCGACCCATCCGGCAGCCAATCCAGCAATTGCGTCGCGTCATCATCGTAAAGGCGGATATTCATCAACTCGCCTTCACGCACGCTTGCCAGCAGCTTGGCCATGGAATTGACGAAGGGCTCGACGCCGATAAAGCCGGTCTCAGGATTTTCAACCGCGCGGTGGGCAAGGTGCTCGCCGCCGCCGAAACCGATTTCCAGGCGGACCGATTTCACATCCGCCGGAAAGAGAGCGACGAGATTTTTCGGAGGCGCGCTTTCCAGATCGATTTTCAGCAAAGGCAGCAGGTTTTCGATCGTATCGATCTGCTGATTGCGCAGGGGCTTGCCCTTGCGTCTGCCAAAAAACGCTTCCGTTGCGCGCGAACGCCGCTCTTCCGTCATGTCATACTCTCAAGAACAAATAGACTAAACCCGCACAGGGCCACTTGAATGGCACTATGCGGGTTACAAATGGTGCAACCGGTATCTCTCAATCCCCATCGAATGACAAGGCTTAGAACAAGTCCCCGCATTTTCCGAACGTAAAATCGCTACGCAATTTTACTGGAAATGCTTCAAGCGCTCAAAGCTTCCTTGAGCGGCTTCACCAGATCGAGCTTCTCCCAGGAGAAGGAACCGTCACGGCCCGCCTTGCGACCGAAATGGCCGTAGGAGGACGTCTTGGCATAGATCGGCTTGTTGAGATCGAGATGACGGCGAATGCCCGACGGCGACAGATCCATGACCTTGCGGATGGCGCCTTCGACCTGATCTTCGCTGACCTTGCCGGTACCGTGCAGATCGACATAAATCGACAAAGGCTGGGCGATGCCGATCGCGTAGGAAATCTGAATGGTGCAGCGCTCGGCCAGACCGGCAGCCACCACGTTCTTGGCCAGATAGCGGGCAGCATAGGCCGCGGAACGGTCGACCTTGGTCGTGTCCTTGCCGGAGAATGCACCGCCGCCATGGGGGGCAGCACCGCCATAGGTGTCCACGATGATTTTGCGGCCGGTCAGACCCGCATCGCCATCGGGACCACCGATGACGAATTTGCCCGTCGGGTTAATATACCACTGGCAATCATCGGCGATCTTCAGGTCACCCAGCGCTTCGCGGATATAAGGTTCGACAACTTCGCGAACCTTCTTCGAATCCCAGCTGGCATCGAGATGCTGCGTGGACAAAACGATGGAAACGGCTTCCGAAGCCTTGCCGTCGACGTAACGAACCGTCACTTGGCTCTTGGCGTCGGGACCGAGTTTCGCAGCTTCGCCTTCGCCGCTTTTACGGGCGGTCGCGAGCAGCTGCAGAATACGGTGGGAATAATAGATCGGAGCCGGCATCAGGTCCGGCGTTTCCTTGCAGGCGTAACCGAACATGATGCCCTGGTCGCCAGCACCCTCGTCGCCCTGCTTGTCGGAGGCGTTGTCCACGCCCTGCGCGATATCCGCCGACTGCGGATGCAGGAGGACGTCGATCTTCGCCGTCTTCCAGTGGAAACCATCCTGCTCGTAGCCGATGTCGCGGATCGCCTTGCGGGCAGCCGACTTGAACTTCGAGGGATTGATGACCGGGTGGCCGGCAGCATCCTTGAGAACCTTGCCGTCCTTGTCCTTTTTCAGCAGGGTATCGGGAACCCGAACCTCACCGGCGATAATGACGCGGTTCGTCGTCGCAAGCGTTTCGCATGCGATGCGCACGGTCCAGGGGTCGACACCCGTCTTGGATGCCTCACGATAGATGAGATCCACGATTTCATCGGAAATACGATCACAAACCTTGTCCGGATGACCTTCGGCCACGGACTCGCTGGTGAACAGGTAATTGGCACGCATGCGGGATTCCCCTCAAAGAACGGTCTTCGAGTTTGTTAGTCATTTCGGCCATGAAAGACAAGGACACAACCACATAAATATATCTTTATGTGAGAATTCCTTTCTAATTGGGCACAAAAAAACGGCCCTTGCGGACCGTTGAGTGTCCAGCGCCGTACGCTGGAAAATAAAGCAGTCGCCTGCGAGTGCTACTCGGCATCCCCTTCGGCTGCGAGCGACTTGACGAGATCAACGAGGCGGCGGCGAACCTTCGGGTCGGCGATCTTCACGAAAGCGCGGTTCAGTTGCAAGCCTTCGGCAGACGACAGGAAATCCACCACGTAATTGGAACTCGATGCTTCTGCCATGCCCGTCGTGCCGACGGCCTGATCACCCGGCGCGTCCTCGAAGAAGAAGGAAACCGGCACATTCAGGATCGCGGAAATATTCTGCAGGCGGCTGGCGCCCACGCGGTTCGTGCCCTTTTCATACTTCTGAATTTGCTGAAAGGTAATTCCGAGGCTTTCACCCAGCTTTTCCTGGCTCATGCCCAGCATGGTTCTGCGAAGACGAATTCGGCTTCCGACATGAATGTCGATGGGGTTAGGCTTTTTCTTATTTTCGGTCATCATGCGGTCCTGACACTCGGAAAGGGTTGATATCTCGTTTCATTGCTTATTCGAAGAAATGAGCTGGTATTTCGACAGCGTCTAAACTTGTTTTACGACTGACGTATTCACTATGCAATTGTAGGGGTTCCCGGTCAATTCTGGCGCCGGGCAAAACGCCAGGCAGAAAATACCGAAACGGTCAGCATGATAGAAAAAATCAACCAGAAATACGTCCGATGTATGTCGTAAGTAACAGCGTCATTTGACCCACCACTCAAGGTGGCGTCAACAATTCCGACCCGGCCGTAATCCAACCCGGCAATAATACGACCATAGGGATCTATAACGGCGGAAATTCCGGTATTAGCGCCGCGAATCACCGGCACTCCCGTTTCAACGGCCCGTACTCTTGCCTGCAGAAAATGCTGATAAGGGCCGGGTGTATCGCCGAACCAGCCATCATTCGTGACGTTCAGGATCGCTGCGGCGCCCGCCAGACCAGGGGTCATCTCTTCGGGAAAAATGATCTCGTAGCAGATCAGGGGATAGAGGGTTTTACCGGAAGGAAGCGTCAAAGGCGTGCGCGAAGACGCGGCTGAAAAGCCGCCCGGCAGGCTGATGACATTATTGATGCCGAATCCCCGTAGAATATCTTCGAAAGGGACATATTCTCCAAAGGGTGTCAGATGGACCTTGTCGGTCGCGCCGATGATCTCGCCCTGACTGTCAATCGCATAGACCGAATTGTAGTAACGCGGAGGCCGGCCGGCACCGGCATCTTCCATTCTGACCGCACCGGTAAACAGGACCTGCCCGTCTTCAAGCGTCTTGGCGATTTCCGCCAGAGCGTCCGGATTTTGCGTCAGGATGAAAGGCACGGAGGTCTCCGGCCAAACGATGATATCTGGGCGTTTTTTTCCTTCGCCGGGCGGCAGGCCCGTCAAGCGCAGATGCTCGCTGAAAATCTCGGCCCTGTCTGCATTCAGCATCTTGCGGGACTGGTCGATCGACGGCTGCACGATCCTCACGGTCAGCGCGTCCGCAGGTGTCTCCAACGGTGTCTGAAGGCGGTAAAAGCCATAACCAAAATGGCCAGCCAGCAGCAAACTCGCCACAATGAGACCCGGCCACATGCCTTTTTTCGTGCCGATCAAGGCAGGCGAGGCGAAGATGAAGACGGCAAGCGTGGTGACACCAAAAAGACCGAGCAGATGCGCCGACTGCATCATGATCGGCACAGGCATGATGCCATAACCGATGGCGTTCCAGGGAAAGCCAGTTGCTATGAAGCTGCGGAGCCATTCCAAAAGGCCGAATGCGGCCGCAAGTGCGGCGATACGGCCGAGACCGTCCGACCAGACGATATTGGCGGCTGCGACCGCAAAACCGTAAAACACGGCGAGAACAGCCGGAAGGCCGAGGATGGCGAGCGGTAGCGCCCAGGCGAACTCGTCAGCTTCCAGCAGGAGCGCATTGCCCAGCCACCACAGGCCCGCCACGAAATAACCAAGGCCGAAACACCAACCGATGCCGAAAGCGGGCATGATGCGGCTGAAGATGCCGCCGCCCGGCTTGCCGGTGCAGCCATCGACCAACCAGACAAGCAGGGTGAAAGACAAAAAAAGCGCTGCGAAAAAGCCAACCGGAGGCAAGGCCAGCGCTCCAACCGCGCCTGCGGCAATCGCCATCACTGCGCGGCTTTTGCCGCCGGCCAGCATTACCCTGCCTGCAAGACGCTCCATGCCATCTCCGTTTAATGCCCACCCGGAAAAGCCCAACCCCGGCATGGCCGCGCAAAGGAATTTCCCTTTAGACTCGACGTAAAGGAAAAAAGATTCGCAGTCCACAGAAGGCATGGTCGCCGGAGCACCGTGCGTCCTTTTGGACTCTTGATGACGCGTTCAAGGAGCGGCGGCGACGGGGAGCATCCCGTCGCCCACCTCAGTCAGCGTTTTGCTGGTGGGTGATGAGGCGAACATCCGGCGCGGGCAGCGGAATAACCTCATCCGCATCGGCATCGCCCGGCGCGCGGTCATCCTGCCCTTCCGAGCCATGATCGCGGACGATACGGACACCCTTGATACGCCTTGTATCCGCATCGAGGATCTGGAACTCGAAACCAGGTACGGCCCTGACCACTTCACCCTTGGCCGGAATGCGGCCGAGTGCGAAGAATATCAGGCCGCCGAGCGTATCGATTTCTTCAAGATGCTCGCGGACATCGAATTCCGGTCCGATTGCCTCGGCAAGTTCTGTAAGCTCTGCGCGGGCATCCGCCACCAGCACGTCGGCGGATAGACGCGAAAACATCGTCTCGTCCTTGTCGTGCTCGTCATCAATGTCACCCACGACCATCTCGACGATGTCCTCATGGCTGACGAGACCGTCCGTGCCACCATATTCGTCGATCACCAGGGCAAGCTGTGTTCTCTGTGCCTGCATGGTCTTCAAAAGATCGGAGGCCAGCATGGAGGGGGGTGCAAAAAGAATTTTACGCACCAGCCCGGCATCGGCGACCGTCTGTTCCAGATCCACCCGAGCCAGGTCAAAATTCGGTCGCGGCGAGCGCGGAGCCTTCGCCTCGCCATAGGCAACGCCACGCGATCCCACCCGGCGCTTGTTGCGCGCCTGCTTGGCGACATAGGCCAGCAGATCGCGAATGTGGATCATGCCCTTCGGATTATCCAGCGTCTCATCGTAGACCGGCATGCGGGAGCGCCCGGTTTCCTCAAAGAGGATCAAAGCTTCGCCGATGGTCATATTCTGGTCGAGACCGTCGATATCCACGCGTGGGATCATGATATCTTCGACCCGAACCTCCCGGAAACGCAGGATATTGTTCAGCATCGCCCGCTCTTCAGGCGAAAAGGCGGCACCGATTTCGGTGTCGTCCATCAGCGCGTCGGTCAAATCCTCGCGCAGGCGCTCGCCCTGTGACGGCTTCAGCAACCGTCCAATGCGCGACCAGATCGTCGATCTCGGCTTTGCATTGGAGTCGTTCCGTAAATGACTACTGCCCTCCTCCGAGGAGGACTGCTCGCCGTTTTCTCTGCCCTCATTGGCAGGTCGTGCAGAATGTTCGTTCATGGCTCCAGACAATATTCAAAGCGGTTCCTGTCCCGCGTAAGGATCAGATAGGCCAAGCACCGCCAAAATGCGAGTCTCAAGCGACTCCATTTCTTCCGCCTCCTCCTCATCCATGTGGTCATAACCGAACAGGTGCAGGAACCCATGAACAAGAAGATGGGTCAGATGATCCTCGAAACTCTTCTCAAGTTCAAGAGCCTCGCGTTCAACCGTCTCGCGCGCGATGACGATATCGCCCAGCATCGGGCCGGGCATGCCGCTCGGCTCCAGCGGAAAAGCGGGGAAAGACAAGACATTGGTTGCCTTGTCCTTGTCGCGCCATTCAGCATTGATTTCCCGGATATTTTCATCGTCGGTAAAGACCAGCGACAGTTCCACCGGCATTTTCGGGAAGGGTTGTTTCTCTTCCCGCTTCAAAAAATCAACCGCTGCATCCAGCGCCTTGGTGGCGAAGGCAAGAAGGTCCTCTTCCGAGGACCAGCCTTCGGCCTCGACGCTGATTTGAATATCCAGAGCTGTCATTGTCTTGCGTCAGTTGCCCTTCACGAGGCTTTCATCCGGCACCGCCGTGTGGGATTCGTACGCCCGCACGATGCGCGCCACCATCGGATGGCGCACGACGTCCACATCCTTGAAGCGCACGACGGATACACCTTCCACATCGGTGAGGATTTGCAGGGCCTCGACAAGGCCCGACTTCACGCCGCGCGGAAGGTCCACCTGGCTTGGGTCGCCGGTCACGATCATGCGGCCTTTCTCACCAAGACGGGTAAGGAACATTTTCATCTGCATGGTCGTGGTGTTCTGGGCTTCGTCCAGAATGACGGCGGCGTTGGCAAGCGTGCGTCCGCGCATGAAGGCCAGCGGCGCAATTTCGATGACGCCCGCCTGAATGGCGCGCTCCACCTTGTCACCCGGCATCATGTCGTAAAGCGCGTCGTAAAGCGGGCGCAGATAAGGATCGACCTTCTCCTTCATGTCGCCCGGCAGGAAGCCAAGGCGTTCGCCCGCCTCTACTGCGGGACGCGAGAGGATGATGCGGTCGACCGCACCGCGCTCCAGAAGTTGTGCTGCATGCGCCACGGCAAGATAGGTCTTGCCGGTGCCGGCGGGGCCGACGCCGAAAACCAGTTCGGATTGCTCCAGCGCCCGCATGTAGACATCCTGGGTGGGCGTTCGGGCAGCGACGGTCTTCTTGCGCGTGGAAATCTGCGCCATGGAGATCTTCGCCTTGCGCTCCATCGTCGGCAAGGTCAGCTGGTCATCTGCCGCCATCGCCATGCGGATCGCGCCTTCCACGTCGGAAACCTCAGCGGTTCCGCCCTTGAGCAGACGCTCGTAAAGGAAATCCAGCGCCCGGCGAGCCTGATTGGTGGCAACGACATCGCCGGTGATGGCAACGGAATTGCCGCGCGGGCGCGCATCGATGTTGAGGCGTTGTTCCAGCAATTTGAGGTTCTGATCGAACTGACCGAATAGCTCTCCCGCTATCCTGTTATTCTCGAACGTGAGGACGAAGTGATTGGCGTCGGTCGCGGCTTGGCGTGGCTGGCGCGATGAAGGTGATACCAATTCATGTGCGTTCAAGCGGTCAGGCTCCTGTCCCAATCAGTGTCGGCTCCTCACTCTAACTCTCTGCCACCTCGGCAAACAAGCTGTTTGGACCCGTTGCGGTGATTCGTACATTAACAATGTCACCGATTTTCAAAGTCTTTGCATCAAGATTCACAGATTGCAGCCAGGGAGAGCGACCTATCAACTGTTCAGGCATGCGGCCGGGCTTTTCCAGCAACACATCCATCGTCTTTCCGACCAGCGATTCCGCAAATTCCTTCTGCTGCCGCAAGAGCAGCGCCTGCAATCGTTCCAGCCGCTCGGCCTTCACCTCTTCCGCAACCTGATCCGTCAGATCGGCGCCCGGCGTTCCGGGGCGTGTGGAATATTTGAATGAAAAGGCCTGCGCATATTTCACCTGTTCGATGATCGCCATCGTGTCTTCGAAATCACGATCCGTCTCGCCGGGGAAGCCAACAATAAAATCCCCGGACATGGCGATATCAGGGCGGGCGGCCCGGATTTTTTCAATGAGCTGGATATATTCCTCACCTGTGTGGCGACGATTCATCGCCTTCAGAATGCGATCCGACCCGGACTGAACAGGCAGATGCAGATAGGGCATCAGAATGCGCAGGTCGCGATGTGCGCCAATCAAGCGGTCATCCATGTCGCGCGGATGGCTGGTGGTATAGCGAAGGCGTGCAAGACCGGGAATTTCCGCCAGCCGGTAAAGAAGCTCGGCAAGTCCCCATTTTTCGCCTTTCGGGCCTTCGCCCTGCCAGGCATTGACGTTCTGGCCGAGCAGCGTGATTTCGCGCACACCGGCATCCACCAGTTTCATCGCCTCATCGACGATCTGGCGCACGGGACGCGAAACTTCCGAACCACGCGTATAGGGTACAACACAGAAGGTGCAGAACTTGTCGCAGCCTTCCTGCACCGTCAAAAATGCCGTGACGCCGCGTGTACGCAGTGTTGCCTTTTCGGCCACCGGCAGATGTTCGAACTTGTCCTCAACGGCATATTCGGTCTCGATGACGCGCTCGCCACCGCGCACCCGCTTCAGGGCGTCCGGCAGGCGATGATAGGTCTGTGGACCGATGACGACGTCGACGGCTGGCGCACGGCGAAGGATTTCCTCGCCTTCCGCCTGTGCCACACATCCGGCAACGCCGATCACGAATTCGCGGCCCTGTTCTTCGCGCGATTTTTTCATGTCGCGCAGGCGGCCGAGCGCCGAATAGACCTTTTCAGCGGCCTTCTCGCGGATGTGACAGGTGTTAAGAAGCACCAGATCCGCCTCGCCCATATCCTCCGTCTGAACGTAACCGTCCTTCGCCAGCGCATCGCTCATGCGGACGGAATCGTAGACGTTCATCTGACAGCCATAGGTCTTGATGAAGACCTTCCTGCTGTTAGAGCCCTCGCGGGCAATCATTTCGGGGGCATCGAGGCCAAGCGTTTCCTGGGTCATGGCGGTTATCTAGTGTTTTTCACGCCCGGATTAAACAGAAAAATACCGGAAAAGCTGGAATGCTCTATTTCCGCCAGCCACCACGCAGGCTGAAAGCCAACATGGAACGGATAGAAGCGGCGATATCGGTCGCCAGACGCTTGCGGTTATCCGTGCTGTGAAACGGAACGCTGTCGCCGAATGTAACGTCAACGTCGATGGCACCTGCCCTGATGATACCGAGCAGATGCGGCACCAGAGTTATGCTGCCCGGCCAGGCCGCAATGACCCGGTGGTAACGTCCCATGGCCATGCCCTGCACCCGCGTATAGGCGATTGCAACCGGCTGCACATAGACGAGCTTGCCCGGAACCTGCTCGGCAGCCGTGGAGGCTGCGCCGAACAGCGAGGATTTGACGGCAAGCATGCGGTTGCCGTCAGAGGTGGTGCCTTCCGGGAACAACACGACGATCTCGCCATCGGCCATGCGGGCGGCGATCTCGTCGACCTGCGCACCGGTGCTGCGCTTCTGCTCGCGCTGGACGAAGATGCTTTTCTGCAGACGGGCGAGCCAGCCGAAGACGGGCCAGTCACGCACTTCCGTCTTGGCGATGAACACCACGTCGGCAATACTGCCGAGAACGAGAATGTCCTTCCACGAGGCGTGGTTGACCGCCAGCATCAGCGGTTTTGCCCGCTCCACATCTCCATGGACATGCACGCGGATGCCGAGGACATGGCAGGCGATGCGGTGCCAGATGCGGGGAATGCGGCGACGCAGCCGCCAGTCGAAGGCAAGGCCCAACAGTTGCAGCGGCAGCAATATAAGCGTGACGATCAGGAGAACGACCGCAATATAGGCTGTCCGGAGCCACATCATGATTGAACCGTGCGCTTGCTCACCACCGTCTCAATGTTCGCCGGGCTTCAACGGTACACCGTAGAGTTCGAGCCGGTGATCAACGAGCTTGAAGCCATGCTCCCTGGCGATCTTTTCCTGAAGCGCCTCGATCTCGGGTGAATGAAACTCGATGACCACACTGTTCTTCAGATCGATCAGATGATCGTGATGTTCCTCAGGCACGGTCTCGTAACGCGAGCGGCCATCGCGAAAATCATGACGCTCGATGATGCCGGCGTCCTCGAACAGCTTCACCGTTCTGTAAACGGTGGAAATCGAGATGCGCGGATCCACGGCGGAGGAACGGCGGTAAAGCTCCTCGACATCCGGATGGTCTGCCGATTCCTGCAGCACGCGGGCGATGACACGGCGCTGGTCCGTCATCCGCATGCCGCGTTCGGCACAAAGTTCCTCCAGCGTTTTCGAAAGGTCTATCACGTCTTCTGGCCTTTTGAGTATTCCGGTTGAATTTCGGGGCTGTCGCCGAAAAATGCCTGTCGCAGGGAACTAGCGAAGATCGCGGCGCATGACAAGCGCCGTCGACTTCGCGCCATCCTTGGCGGTGTAATAGGCCTTGCGCTCAGCGACCGTTTTGAAGCCGAGCTTTTTATAAAGTCCCAGGGCGGAGGCATTGTTGCTGTCCACTTCCAGGAACATCGTTTCGGCACCGCGCATCATCGCCTCACGGACGGCCGATTGCATCAGGCGCCAGCCGAGGCCGGTGCGCGCGAACTTGTCGGCCACCGCAACGGTCAGGATTTCCGCCTCGCCGGCCACTTCGCGCGCAAGCACGAAACCACCGAGCGGTTTGCTGAAAAATGCGTTCGTCTGCCGCGCGACGGCACCGAAAACCGAGCCTTGCGTCAACAGCCCGGAAAACTCCCCGTCATTCCAGGGGCGCGGAAAGCGCAGCGCATGCAATTCCGCCACTCCGGCGCAATCCTCATGCTGCATCGGCACGATCTCGAAATAGGGCTTCCAGCTTAGATATTCGTCAAACATAACAAGGAATCATCCGCACGCATTTACGGGTGCCACCTATCAGGCAACGCTCTGGCGTGCCAGCGCAAAACCCGTCTGCGGCCGGGCATCCGGGCCGCGAAGGTAAAGCGGTGCGGGTTTCGGCATGCCTTTCGGCTTGCGTCCACCCGCCCGCGCGACAGTGGAAATCGGAAAATGATCGGGCCCTGACCCCGTGTCGAAACCCTGAAAAAGGGGTGCGGCGGAACCGATAATGGCGCCATCGAAACCGGAGAGAGCCGTTTTGGCATCCTCCAGAGACAAAAGCGCGGCCTCGAGGAGCGGCGATCCATCCTCTGCAAATGTCTGGAGGTAGGCTTCGCCCCGTTTGGCGTCGAGCCCGACAGCCACTGGCCGGCCGGGATTTTCCAGCAGATGATGCAAGGCGATCGTCTCAAGCGTGGTTACGCCGACTGCCTCTATGCCGAGCGACAGGGCAAAACCACGCGCGGCGGCAACGCCGACGCGAATGCCGGTAAAGGAACCCGGTCCGATCGTTACCGCGATGCGCCCGACTTTCTGAAGCGGTAGCTGCGCCTGCTGCAGGGCACCATCAATCACAGCCATCAGCCGCTCGGCATGACCTTTTCCGATGGTTTCGCATACCTCGCCAAGCACCGTGTCGGAGGCGCTGTCATAGACGCAGGCGGAACAGTCCACACCTGAGGTATCGAGTGCGAGAACAATCATGGCGCGGCCTGGCTTACAACGTCATACAGCTTCGACTTCTCGCACTTCCGGCACGAAATGGCGAAGCAGGTTCTGGACGCCGTGCTTCAGCGTGGCGGTGGAGGACGGGCAACCGGAGCAGGCGCCCTTCATGTTCAGGAACACGGTGCCGTCGCGGAAACCACGGAAAGTGATATCGCCACCATCCTGCGCCACGGCGGGGCGGACGCGGGTATCCAGCAGTTCCTTGATGGTGGCGACGATGGTTTCGTCACCCGCTTCAAAGAACTCGCCTTCCTCATCCGACACTTCAGCCGCAATGGCAGTGCCCATGATGGGGCGGCCAGACATGAAATGCTCCATGATCGAACCAAGAATGGCGGGCTTCAGATGCTGCCATTCGGCGTCATCCTTGGTGACGGTGATGAAATCGAAGCCGAAATAAACGCCGGTGACACCCGGAATGGTGAAGAGGCGCTCTGCCAGCGGCGAGGCCTGCGCCTGCGCGGGGTTGAGAAACTCAGCCGTGCCGCTTTCCAGCACCACCTTGCCCGGCAGGAACTTGAGGGTCGCGGGGTTCGGCGTGGCTTCCGTCTGAATGAACATTATCTGTCTCCTTCGAGGTCGCCGTTCACGCCCCGCAATTTAGAATTCTTCCAAAAAATACGCCTGGCGAAGCCTTACTTCAAGCCCTGACATGATAATTACATTCAAGAAATCGTCAGCCCCAAATTCTTGCCCGAATCCGTTCCTGCCTTTCGGGGTCGAACAAAGGTCAGCAAAGGGCGTCGATTTCCTCATCCGTCAGCGTATCCGGTAGCACGGTGACGGGGATGGGGAAGGCCGCACCGCGTCCTGAGATGGAGGAGACGAGCGGTCCCGGCCCTTCCTTCGTCGATCCTGCCGCCAAAACTAGAATGGCAATATCGCGATCTTCCTCGATGAGCCCGTGGATCTGTTCGGTTGCGCCGCCTTCACGGATCACCGCTTCCGGCTCGATGCCGATGGTCTCACGGACCTTCTGGGCGATCTTTGCAAGCGTTGCTTCCGCCTCCTCTCGCGCCTCGGCCCGCATGATCTGCTCGACGCCCAGCCACTGCTGGAAATCGCCTTCCGGTATCATGTAAAGCAGAACCAGTCCGCCATTGGAGTTCTTGGCGCGACGACCGGCATAATGCACGGCCCTTTCGCATTCCGGTGTGTCATCGATAACAGCGAGAAATTTGCGACGATGCCCTTCCAGACGCGACAGCCGTTTTGAAACCATTCCGCACTCCCTGTGTCCGCCGCGATCCGAAAAACCGCCCGACGGTTCGGGCGGAGATTATATCAAATCACGGCAGGCGCAAACCGCCTGCCGTGATCCGCAAGGCGATACGTGGTCAGCGCAGGAACCCGATGATGTCGCGCACCTCGTTCATCGTGTTTTCGGCGATCGCGCGCGCGCGCTCACCACCCTGTTTGAGGATGGCATCGATGTGAGTGGGATCGTCGAGAAGGCGGCGCATCTCGTTGTTGACTGGAGCCAGCACATTGACGGCAAGCTCGACGAGAGCCGGCTTGAAGGCCGAGAACTGCTGTCCGCCGAACTCTAAAAGAACCTCCGCTTTCGTCTTGTCAGACAGTGCCGCATAGATACCAACGAGGTTTTCGGCCTCCGGGCGGCCCTTCAGGCCTTCCACTTCGCTCGGCAGTGCATCCGGGTCCGTCTTCGCCTTCTTGATCTTTCTCGAAATGGCGTCGACATCGTCCATGAGGTTGATGCGCGACAGATCCGACGGATCGGACTTCGACATCTTCTTGGTGCCGTCCTTCAACGACATCACCCGCGGTGCCGGACCGCCGATCAGCGGCTCCACCATCGGGAAATAGGCATGCACCGGCTCATTGCCCACGGTGATGTCGAGCCCGAGACCGGCGTTGCGGATATGGTCACCGAAATCGATGTTGAATTTCTGGGCGATGTCTCGGGCCAGTTCCAGATGCTGCTTCTGGTCGTCGCCGACAGGAACGTGGGTCGCGCGGTAGACGAGAATGTCCGCAGCCATCAGGCTCGGATAAGCAAGCAGCCCAAGCGATACCTGCTCGGCATTCTTGCCGGACTTGTCCTTGAACTGCGTCATGCGCTCCATCCAGCCGATACGCGCCACGCAATTGAAGATCCAGGCGAGTTCAGCGTGCTGCGGCACAGCCGACTGGTTGAAGACGATATGCTTCACCGGATCGATGCCTGCGGCAATGAAGGCGGCAGCGATCGAGCGGGTCTGCGCCTTCAGGTCCGAATGAACGAGCTGGGCGGTGATGGCGTGCATGTCGACGACGCAATAGATGCAGTCGTTATCTTCCTGCAACGCCACGAATTTGCGGATGGCCCCGAGATAATTGCCGAGATGCAGATTGCCGGTCGGCTGGACGCCCGAGAAAACCAGCGGCTTGAATGCGTTCATTGTCGTCCTCGAAAAGGCTTGTGGAGGGCCCCGCCCCGTGGTTGGAATTGCACGCGCGCTTATGCACCTACAGCCCCTCGCAATCAAGCGGTTTCAGGGCGCGTCAGCCGCGTGGCTGAAGAAGATCCCAGTGATTTCCATAAGGGTCCGCAAAGACCGCGACGGAGCCATAAACCTCATGGCGCGGTTCTTCCAGAAAGCGCACGCCGCGCGCAAGCATCGTCTCGTAGTCACGACCGAAATCGTCGGTATGCAGGAAAAACCCGACACGGCCACCGGTCTGGTTGCCGATGGCAAGACGCTGCGCTTCGCCATCCGCCTCGGCAAGCAAGAGGGCACAGCCATCGGTCCCTTGAGGCTTCACCACCAGCCAGCGTTTGCCGTCATCAAGAGGTTGGTCGGAAAGGCAGTCAAACCCCAGAACCTCGCAATAAAACGTCTTTGCCCGGTCATAATCGTCCACCACGAGTGTGATGAGGGCGATGCGACGGTTTTCTGCAAAGGACATTAGCTTGTCTCCGTCTGGGCATTCTTGTTGCGGCGCTTTTTGATGGCTCTCTTGACCATGCCGAGATCGGCACCACCCGAAACGAAAGCCAGCACGAAATAAACGAGCATGGCGGAGAGCACGAGGCCCATGATGGTTCCGGCCCGGACGAAAATGGAGGAGGCGGAGGACAGCTCGAAGCTGAGATAGGTCAGCGCATAGTGAACGAAGCCCGCCATAAGGGCGGCGGCCAGCAGCAAGCGCGGAATGCGGGTGAGGAGCGGAATGTCCACGTGCCAGTGACCCCGCCACAACAGCATGCCGAACAGCAGGGCGGCATTGACCCAGCCGGCGGTGATCTCGGCAATGGCAATGCCCGGACCTCCGAAACGCGGAAACAATGTCAGCGCCAGAGAGACGTTCACAACCACTGAAATCGCCGCGAAGATCATCGGGGTGCGGGTGTCCTCGCGGGCAAAGAAGCCGGGAATGAACGCCTTTATCAGCACGAAAGCCGGCAGGCCGAGGCCATAAATACCGAGGATCTGCGCGACGGTGACGGTGGCCGAAGGCGCGAAATTGCCGCGCTCGTACAGAAAGCGCACGATGGGTTCCGCCATGACGAGAAGGGCAGCGGCGGCGGGCAATGTCAAAAACAGCACGAATTCGACCGAGCGGTTTTGCAGGCTTCCCGCCTCGACCATATGTCCGCCACGCAAAGCCCGCGCCAGCTCCGGCAAAAGCACGGTGGCAACGGCGATGCCGACGACACCGAGCGGCAGCTGGTAAATCCGGTCGGCATAGGCAAGCGAGGAGATCACACCCTCACCGGCAGACGCGATATTGGTGTTGATCAGGAGATTGATCTGGGTGATGCCGCCGGTGATTGCGGCCGGCAAAGCAAGGACCAGCAGGCGCTGGACATTCTTCGTCAGCCGGGGTCTGCGGAAACCGATCCGCATGCCGGCATTGCGCACGGCGATCCAGACGATGCCAAGCTGCACCACACCCGCCGCCATCACACCCCAGGACAGGGCATAACCCACCTGAAGCGGGTCGTAATGCTTCCACCAGGCCAGCATCAGAACACCAATCAGAATGATGTTCAGGAAGACCGGCGCAATCGCGGCAGCGAAATAGCGGTGCAGCGAATTCAGCATGCCGCCCATCATCGCCGCCAGCGACATGCAGGCGAGATAGGGGAACATGATGGTTGCGAGACGGACGGTGTTGTCGAATTTCACCGGGTCTTCCAGAAAGCCCGGCGCAATAACGGTGCGCACGATGAACGGCATCGACAGTTCCATCAGGATCGTCAAAGCCAGAAGCACGGTGAACAGAACGCCGAAAACTTCTTCGGAAAAGCGCCTCGCGCCCTCCATGCCGTTCGCCTCGATTTCCTTGGCGAAAAGGGGCACGAAGGCCGAGTTGAACGCGCCTTCGGCAAAAAGGCGCCGGAAGGTGTTCGGGAACCGAAAGGCAGCATTGAAGGCATCAGCAACCGGTCCGGTACCGACGGCTGCGGCCATCAGCGTCTCGCGGAGGAAACCGAAGATACGGCTTCCGAGCGTGGCCGTGCCGACCGTGGCGAACTTTCCGATCAAGCTCATGGGAATTTCAAGCCTTTGCCGTGCGCGTGGCCGGCAGCGCCGCCACATCGGGATGGGCGATGATGCCGTTTGGCATGCGATCGCGCAATTCGTCTTCCTGCTCGCTCATCACGGCCTTCAGGCGCGTGGCAATGCTGGCCTGCCGGTTGTCGTTGGTGACCTTCTGACCGAAGAGATCAGTCACGTAGAATGTGTCGATGACCTTCTCGCCGAAGGTGGTGATGCGTGCGGAATGAATATCCAGCGACAGATCGGCGATGACAGCCGTCATATCCGCCAGAAGCCCCGGCCGGTCGAGGCACTCGACCTCGATAACGGTGAACTTGTTCGAAAGCCCGTTGGAAATGATGACGGAGGGCGGAATGGTGAAGGCGCTTTTCTTCCTCCGGCTCTTGGTGCGGGTGGCAATCATTTCCGGCAGGCGCTGACGACCGGACAGAACCTCTTCGATCAGCTTGCCGACATTGTTGCCGCGCCGCGTCTCGTCTTCGTCGATCGGAAATTCGCGGTTGATCAGGATCGTATCGAGCGCCCGCCCATCGGATGTGGTGAAGATTTGCGCGTCGGCAATGTTGGCGCCGGCCGCAGCGCAGGCGCCGGTAATGATCGACAGCAGGCGCGGATGGTCGGGCGCCAGCACGGTGATTTCGGTGATGGCGTGGAAGGAATGTGTGCGCACCATGGTCGACAGCGCTTTTTCCTGCTTGTCGGCCTCGCGGATGAAGCGGGTGTGACGCACCTGATCTTCCAGCGCCACCGTCAGCAGATAGGGCTCATAGTGCAGCTTGGTGTATTTGCGCCGTGCCTTCTGGCCCCAGTCTTCCAGCGCGTCGTAAAGCGCCTGACGGGCAATATGCGCCCTTTCCTTGCGGGAGACTTCCGAAAAGCCACCGGAGAGAAGCAGCTCGGTCTCGTAATAAAGCGAGCGGAGCAACTGACCCTTCCAGCCGTTCCAGACACCCGGACCGACCGCGCGGATATCGCAGACCGTCAGGATAAGCAGCATCTTCAGCCGCTCCATGGATTGTACCTTGTCGGCGAAATCGGTGATGGTCTTGCGGTCGTGCAGGTCGCGCGTCTGGGCGACCATGGACATCAGAAGATGCTGCTCGATCAGCCAGACCACCATTTCGGTCTGCTTGCCGGTCAGCCGGAAACGCTGGCAAAGCTTGCGGGCCACCCGCGCGCCGGCAATCGAGTGATCCTCCTGCCGGCCCTTGGCCACATCGTGCAGCAGAACGGCCACATAAAGTGCCTCACGCTCCTCGACACCCGGCATCAGCTGGTTGGCAAGCGGATGGGCATCCACAGCCGTTCCCTTGTCCACCTCCGACAGTACGCCGACAGAGCGGATCAGATGCTCGTCCACCGTATAGTGATGATACATGTTGAACTGCATCATCGCGACGATCTTGCCGAATTCGGGAATGAACTTGCCGAGGACGCCAGCCTCGTTCATGCGCCGCAAGGTGAGCGCCGGATCACGCCTCGAGGTGAGGATCGCCAGAAACAGCCGGTTCGCCTCCTCGTTCTCGCGAAGCCCGTCATTGATCAGCGACAGCGACCGGGTAACGACACGCAGCGCATCCGGGTGAAGTTCGAGATTGTTGATATCGGCGATGTGAAAGAGCCGGATCAGATTGACCGGATCGTTTTTGAACACGTCCGGCTTGGCCAGCGCGATGCGGCCGCGATCCTCAACGAATTCAACAGAACCGGGAATTTTGCGGACGCGGTGGGCAAAGCGGCTGAGAACACCCGACAGGCCCGGCACGTCCTTTGCCTGCCTGTCCTCCAGTGCGGCGCAGACGATGCGGGTCAGGTCACCCACATCCTTCGCCACCAGGAAATAATGCTTCATGAAACGTTCGACGGCGGAAAGCCCGGGGCGTGGCTGGTAGCCCAGCGCATCGGCGATCTCGCGCTGAATGTCGAAGGAAAGGCGCTCTTCCGCCTTGTTGGTGATGAAATGCATCTGGCAACGGACGGCCCAGAGAAAATCATCGGCCTTTTCGAACAGCCTGAGTTCGCGCTTAGACAGGACGCCAAGCTTGACGAGATCGGCTGTATCGCGGACATGGTAATAATATTTGGCGATCCAGAACAGCGTGTGCAGGTCGCGCAGGCCGCCCTTGCCTTCCTTGACGTTCGGCTCCACCAGATAGCGCGTATCGCCCGCCTTGCGGTGACGCTGGTCACGCTCGGCCAGCTTGGCGGCGATGAATTCCGGCCCGGTGCCGGTGACAACTTCCGACTCGAAACGTTTTTCGAGATCATCGGTCAGGGATTTTTTACCGCAGATTGCCCGCACTTCCAGAATGGCGGTGCGGATGGTCATATCGGATTTCGACAGGCGGACGCACTCATCCACCGTGCGCGTGGCGTGGCCGACCTTGAAGCCGAGATCCCAGAGCAGATAAAGCACGAACTCCACGGCCTTGTGCATATCCGGCGTGTTCTTGGCCGGCAGCAGGAACAGAAGGTCGATATCCGATCCCGGCGCCAGCGTGCCGCGACCGTAACCCCCCACCGCTGCAACGGCGATCTGCGGCGCGTCTTTCGGATAGACATATTGGCAGGCGAGATCATATAGGATTTCGATCAGCCGGTCCTGGAGCCAGGAGATACGTCGGGCGCAATCGATGCCGCTGCCGTCGGATTTCAGCAGTTCGCGAGCCTTTTCCCGGCCTTCCGTGCTGGCCTTGCGAAAGATCGGCAGCAGGTCTGACCTGACATCGGCGATGCGCTTGCCGTCGTTCTTGAAGATGATGTCGCATTCGCGCTTCAGCGCCGAAACATCGAGAATTTCGGAAAAATCCAGGTCCTTGATGGCCATTTATGCCGTTATCCATGTCCTGTGGGAAAGCCACCGCTTGCGATGGGATTGTCCTATAGCGAGTTTCAAAGGCGATGGACAGGCAGTCTATCCTCTTAAGCCTTGCCAAGTTCTTTCTTTAACGCATAGAGCGCGTCCAATGCCTCACGCGGCGTCATTTCGTCCGGGTTGAACCCCTTCAAAGCTTCTTCCACCTTCGATGGTCCAGCCTTGCGGGTTTCCTCACGGCGAACCGCGATCTGGAACAGCGGAAGATCGTCGATCAGCTGACTGGCCGGGTTCTTTCGATCGGCATCTTCGAGCTTCGTCAGCACCTCACGGGCGCGCTCCACCACCGATGCCGGAAGTCCGGCGAGCCTTGCCACCTGAATACCGTAGGAACGATCCGCAGCACCCGGTCCGACCTCGTGCAGGAAGATGACGTCACCCTCCCATTCCTTCACCCGCATCGTGGCATTGGAAAGGCGACCAAGTTTTTCCGACAGCACCGTCAGTTCGTGGAAATGCGTGGCGAAGAGGCCACGGCAACGATTGACCTCGTGCAGATGCTCGACCGCCGCCCAGGCGATCGAAAGGCCGTCGAAGGTTGCCGTGCCACGGCCGATCTCATCCAGAATGACCAGCGAGCGATCCGTCGCCTGATTGAGGATGGCGGCCGTTTCCACCATTTCCACCATGAAGGTCGAGCGGCCACGCGCCAGATCGTCGGACGCGCCGACGCGGGAAAACAGCCGATCTACGATGCCGATATGGGCGGCTTCTGCCGGAACGAAGGAGCCGATCTGCGCGAGGATGGCGATGAGCGCATTCTGACGCAGGAAAGTCGATTTACCGCCCATGTTCGGGCCGGTGAGCAGCCAGATCGCACCATTTTTGCCGCCCTCAGCAGCCGACAGATCGCAATTATTGGCGATGAATGGCCCAGCCGACTGTCGCCGCAGCGCCTGTTCCACAACCGGGTGGCGCCCGCCTGTTATTGCAAAGGTCATGGAGGCATCAACGATCGGGCGGCAATAGGCCTGTTCGGTAGCGAGATAAGCAAGGCTTGAGGCGACATCGATCACCGCAAGCGCCAGCGCACCGGCCTTGATCGCCTCCGCCTGCTGCACCACGGCCTCGACCATGCGCTCGAAGGCTTCCAGCTCCATGGTCAGAGCCTCAGCCGCGGCATTGGCGATGCGGCTTTCGAGATCGGCAAGTTCGGTCGTGGTGAAGCGCATGGCACCCGCCATGGTCTGGCGGTGGATGAAGCGCGCCTTCGCCTCATCCGTCGCCATCATGACATCGGCGTTGCCCGCCGTTACCTCGATGAAATAACCAAGCACGTTGTTATGCTTGATCTTGAGCGACTTGATGCCGGTTTCCTCGGCATATTGCAGCTGCAGCCCGGCGATCACCCGGCGCGACTGGTCACGCAATGCGCGCACGTCGTCGAGTTCTGGATTGGCGCCCTCACGCAGAAAACCGCCATCACGCTTCAAAAGCGGCAGATCGTCGGCCAGCATCGATCCGAGCATGGCTTCCAGCTCGCCCGGCAAAGCCTTCAGATCCGCAAGTGCAGCAGCAAGCTCCTGCGGCAATAGTCCCTGATCGAGAATGGCGGCAATTCTCTCGGCCGACGCCAGGCCCTGCCTGATCGCCCCGAGATCGCGCGGGCCACCGCGCTCCAGCGCAAGACGGGAGAGCGCGCGCGGCATATCGGCAACCTGTTTCAAGGCATCGCGCAGGCCATCGCAAAGGGAGACGTCATCAATGAGATAGGCGACCGCATCGAGACGGGCATTAACCCTTTCCGGATCGGTCAAGGGAGACATCAGCCGCTCGGCCAGAAGCCGCGCACCGCCGCCCGTGACCGTGCGGTTGAGGGCATGCAGGAGCGATCCGTCCCTTTCGCCCGATAGCGTCTTCACCAACTCCAGATTGGCGCGGGTCGCGGGATCGATGAACAGCGTGGAGGCAGCGCTTTCGCGTTCCGGCGCACCAAGCGGCGGGCGCTCTGCAATCTGGGTCTTTTCAACATAGGCAACCGCGGCAGCGGCAGCGGCCATTTCCACGCGCGAAAATGTGCCGAAACCATCGAGGGTCGAGACGTTGAAGTAACGCGCGATCCGCCCTTCCGCCGTAGCGCTGTCGAACAGAATGGCCGGCTGCGGCACGGCGACACGGCCAAGCATATCGAAAACCGGTCGCAGCTCTTCGTCATGGAACAGACTGTCGGCAACGATCAGCTCACGAGGATCGATGCGCCAGATATCAGCGAGGAGCCGCGTCAGCGTGGTTTCCGCCAAGCGGAAGACGCCGGTGGAAATATCAATCCAGGCAAGCGCAAACTGTGCCTCCGCACTGCCGCGAATACGAGCGAGCGCCATAAGATAGTTGGATTCCGTCGGCGACAGGAGCTTTTCTTCGGTGAGCGTGCCAGGCGTGACAAGCCGCACCACATCACGCTTCACCACGGATTTCGATCCGCGCTTCTTCGCCTCGGCCGGGTCCTCCACCTGCTCGCAGACGGCGACGCGATAACCGCGCAGGATGAGCTTCTGGAGATAATCATCGGCGGCGTGTACGGGAACGCCGCACATGGGAATATCCTGCCCCATATGCTGGCCGCGTTTCGTCAGCGTGATGCCGAGCGACCGCGAGGCTTCCACCGCATCGTCAAAGAACAATTCGTAAAAATCGCCCATGCGGTAAAACAGCAGCGAACCGGGGTTGTTCGCCTTGATCTCGATATATTGCTCCATCATCGGAGTGGCCGTAGCGCGGCTCTCTTCCGAGATCAGGGAAGCGGTGGTCAAAACGTCCGTCAATGGCTTGCCGATGTCATATCGTGTTGCGGAAAGGGAGCGCCGACACTAGCGGCAATGGCCGCACCAAGACAACACACACGGCACCGCTGCCCACAGGAACATCCCGCTTGATCCGAGTTAAAACCGGTCAGCCGTTGATGCGCTCGGTCTCGCCGCCGTAATAGCTGATGTAGCGGCCGGCGATAGAGGAAACCGGCAGGACCACGAGAACATCTGTCGTGTTGAAGGCGTGGTCCACCACGGCGCCGGAGCCGAACATGGCGCCGAGACGCATATAGCCCTTGATCAGCGGCGGCATGGCGTTCAGCGCCTTGCGGGCGTTCAGCGCCTCAGCCGGTACCAGGTCCATCTCGTGATAAAGCTCGGGAAGAGCGGAAGCCGCCCACTCGCCCTTTGCAACGCAATTGTGATGCAGGAAGGACAGAGCGAGCGCGTGGGCTTCCGGCTGCACGCCGGGGAACGAAGCGCAACCGATCATGGCATCCATGCGGTGTTTCACGGCATAGGCCCAGTTGCCCTGCCACAAAAGCTCAACCGTGCGCTTGGTGCGATATTCCGGCAGCACGCAGGAGCGGCCAAGCTCCATGAAGCGCTTGCCCGGATGGCGCGCTACCAGCCCGGCGATGTCGAATTCGCTTGCGGAATAAAAACCGTTATTGGCAAGCGCCGTTTCCTGCCGCAGCAAACGGTAGGTGCCGACGATCTGGTCTTCGCTGTCGCCTTCAATCGCCTTGTCGAGCACGAGCAGATGGTCGCAGACACTGTCCCAGGCGTCGATGTCGCGCTTGCGGCGCATGGCGTCTGCGGGAAGGCGCGCCTTCATTTCATCAACGAAAACCCGGTAACGCACGGACTGTGCCGCGTCGATCTCCCGCTCGTTTCTTGCGAGCCGCGTTTCCAGCGAACCGATACGGCCGAAAAGCCCCTCATTGTCCTGAGCGGTGTCTGGACGAGGATGAATAACAACTTTGTTTTCACAAATGTCGTGACTGTAGATTTCGGCAACCATGGGGAATCGCTCCGCCACCAAAAGATTTTTCCTGTCATAAATCACTAATTGACGACAGAATAGTGACAAAATGCAGCCATTGCGAGTCTCTCAAGTCATGATGGCAACAGGCGTTTCGCCTCCAGCAAGCGGCGGATTTCCTCGACCAGTCGTCTCGGGTCGGCAGGCTTGGTCAAAACCTTGGCCGCACCGGCATTCAGCAGGATTTCGGCGGTCTCAACGCTCGCATCACCGCTGAGCACGATGAGCGGAATATTTCTTCCACCCTTCAGCGTGCCGAGAAGCTCCGGCAGCACCTCAAGCCCCTCGCCGCCCGGCATATTGAGATCGGATATGATGAGGTGCGGCAGGCGGGTTGTGCCCGGCGCCACGGCTTGATGCAGGGCCTGAAAATCGTCGACACCGCGCACGATGTAACCGCTTTTTTCCAGAACGGCCCGGATGATACGCGCATTGACGGCGTCGTCCTCGGCCACGAGGATATCGATACCGCTTACCCCTTCCGTCACCCGTGACGAAAACCCCACATCCGGGTGGTTGTCGTTGATGGCGTCGCGCCGTTCTATGCCGCGCAGACGGCCGCAGAGGACGTCAATCAGGGACTTTTCGCGCAGCGGCCGGATCAACCAGGCGTCGAAGGACACATGCATGGTCGACGCCCGCTCTTCGGGACTGACCAGCAACGTGCGGCGGACATTCTGTTGCGGCCAATCCCTTAGCGCGTCTCTGAACAGAGGCGAAATACGCCTGTCGACAATGATATCGGTGAGATCGGCAGCTGTACCGTGCAGCCTTTCCAAGTCCTCCAGTTCGTGGATAAGAGCGCATTTACCGCCGAAAGCTTCGATCGCCTCCATCGTCACCGTCGCTGCCACGCCCCTCGGCGCGACCAGCAGGACATTGGTATGCTGCAGGCAATGGTGCCGGTCCGGGTCCGACGTGCCGGTGGACGAACTGCCCGGACGGAATGCCAGCTTGAAGGTGCTGCCCTCACCCTTGCGGCTGAAGACCGTGAGGCTGCCACCGAATTCCCGCACGATGCGGGCGGAAATCGCGAGCCCAAGCCCTGTTCCCCCACTTTGTTGCGACATCGGGCCTGCCTGTTCGAATTCGCCAAAGATACGGGCCTGTTCCGCTTGGCTCATGCCGGGGCCGGTGTCCTCGACGGTGATATGCAATTCGCCTTCAACCATGCGCGCCCGGATGACGACCCCGCCCACCTGCGTGAATTTGACGGCATTGCCGAGGAGGTTGAACAGAACCTGACGCAGCCTTGCCGGATCGAAATCCAGATAATCAGGCACATCCGGCGTGACGAAGGAGGTGATTTCGATGCCCTTTTCGTGGGCGCGATGCGCCAGCATCTCGACAATGCTCTCGATCAGCCGGCGCAGGTTTTCCGCACGCGGATTGAGTTTGAAACGGCCCGCCTCCATGGTCGAATAATCCAGCAGGTCCTCGACCAACTGTACCAGCGACTGACCGGACTGCTTCATGCCGTCGAGATAATTACGTTGCTCTTCATTGAGCTTCGTCTGCGATAGAAGATGGTTCATGCCGAGCATGCCGGAAAGCGGCAGACGGATCTCGTGGCTAACAGTTGCCAGCAGCCTTGCCTTTTCGGCATCGGCCTTTTCCGCGCGTAACCGGGCGTTTTCCCGCTCGCCGAGTGCCAGCCGCTCCTCGGTGACATCTCTCGCGATGCTGCTGATGAGAAGACGACTGCTTGCCAGATCGCGGGTGACGACATCGTGCCAGGAGAAAATGCGCTGACCGAACGGGGTCGCGATTTCCACATCATAAGCGTGGGCCTTGTCGCCTGGCCGGAAAGCGATGCCGATTTCCTCACAGCTCAGCCCTTCGGGTGCCGAGCAGCCCGTCACTTCACGAAAAACTCCATTCGCCTCGACGATGCGCCGATCCATATTGCGGATGACGATGAGATCGCCCATGGCCTCCTGGATCTCGGCAATCAGCGATCGGTTTTGAGTTTGGCGTAGCCGTACATCCAAATCATCTGCAGATAGTTTGCCGGGATACTGGAAGGATTTGCCGAACATGGCGTAGGACAGGAGACCGACCAGCACCGCACCGAAGAAGGATGCCAAGGCGACGGTGACCGCATAAGGCACCGCAAGCGCGATCAAGGCAGCGGAGAAGGCACCCACCGACAATGACGCGGCAACGTACAGCGTGATCGATCTGGCATCTATCCCGCGCTCCGCACCGCCATGGTGAGATGTCGTGTCGACACGATCCGCCGGCTGCGCCGGGGTGGCGGCGAGGCCATCTGAAACTTTTTCCCGCAGTCGTGCCAGTTCGCTCATGCACAACCGCTACCACGGCAGCGGTTTTGATATGTTTGGCTCAAACGCTAAAATTTTACTTTTTAGCCGCCCGGGCGTGCAGAAACTCATCGAGAATGACGCAACCGGCACCGATTGTTATGAAAGTGTCGGCCAGATTGAAGACCGCGAACGACCATGTATCGGTGTGAAACAGGATGTAGTCGATGACGTGACCGTAGAAAAAGCGGTCGAGAAGATTGCCGGCCGCTCCAGCGATGATGAAGGCGAAGCCAAGATGGGCAAAAGTCCGATCCGCCGCCGTCTTGCGCCAGAGCCACAGAACGAAGACCACGATGACGAGCCGCATGCTGACGATGAACCAGCCGTGCATGTCCGCCAGCATCGAAAACGCCACACCGAGATTATAGGTGCGGTAAAGCGCCAGGAACGGAATGACCGGCACCATCTCCTGCAACGGCAGATAGGTCTCGACCAGTTGCTTGACGACCTGGTCCAGCACAAGGGCAGCAACGATAAGCGCGAAAGCCGGGCCGAATTTCGAAAACAACGCCGCTTTGGCCATTACTTCACCGGTGCCAGTTCGAGGAGATGTCGCCGCGCCTCGAAAAGCATGACAGCGGATGCGATGGCGAGATTGAGACTATCGGCACGGCCCTGTTGGGGAATGCGCGCCAGTTGGTCTGCCTTGCCGGCCAGTTCAGGCGGCAGGCCGGATTGTTCGTTACCCATCAAAAGCACGACGGGCTTTCCGGCGTAATCGATTTTTCGATAATCCACCGACCCGGCAAGATGGGTGGCAACGACACTGACATTGGCCGATTTTTTCCATGAGAGGAATTCCTCAACCGAGGCGCGGGCAACGGGCGTAGCGAAGACCGAACCCATGGTCGCACGCACCGTTTCCAGCGAAAACGGATCGGTGCAATCGCCGACCAGAATGACACCTGAGGCACCCGCCGCATCCGCCGTGCGGATGATGGTGCCGAGATTGCCGGGATCACGCACCCGATCAAGTGCGATATAGGTCTCGCCTTTTTCCGGACGGATATCCTTCAATGGCTTCCATCTCTGGTCAAAGATGCCAACGACCATTTGCGGATTGTCGCGGCGGGTGATCGAGGCGATGACTTTTTCGCTGACTTCGAGCACCAGCCCGCCGGAAGCGACCGTCTTTACGGCCGCCTGCTCCACCAGCGGCTTGCCCTTGGCCGCCTTGGCGTAAACCAGGGTGCGGATGGTCCAGCCCAGTTCGAGCGCGTCGATAACCAGCTTCAGGCCTTCCGCCATGAAGGTGCCGGTCTCTTCCCTGCCCTTTTTCTGGGTAAGCGCCTTGATATCCTTGATGATGGGATTGGCAAGGCTGGTGACTTCCTTGACCTGGCCAACCCGGCGCGTCGTGTTTTCGCGCATGTCGTTCGTCATTTAGGCTCCCAGCGGCTGAACAGCGATGTGGAAAGCACCCGGCCCGGCGTCTTGCCATCAAGCCCGGCCTCGCGAATGACGAGCTCGCCGGATGCAACGACGCCACCGGCGCCGCGCATGATTTCGCGCATCAATTCATGCATCGAATAGAAGCTGGCCCTGATAGAATAGGCCGTCAACACCAGACCGAGCGCTTTGGGCGACAGGATTTCCCGGCAGATATCGAGCATCAACGGAAGATGGTCGAACAATTGCCAGATTTCACCATGGGTGCCGCGGCCGAATTTCGGCGGGTCGGTGAGAATGATGTCGTAGGTGCTGCCGCGACGCTCCTCGCGCTGGATGAACTTCATCGCGTCTTCGCAAATCCAGCGGATCGGCGCCTGTTCGAGCCCGGCAAGCGCCTGGTTCTCCTTTGCCCAGCCGATAGCTTTCTTGGAGGCGTCGACATGGGTCACTTCAGCGCCTGCAGCAGCGGCGACCAAAGAAGCGACGCCGGTGTAACCAAACAGGTTCAGGACTTTCAGCGGCCGGTCAGCCGTTTCAACGGCATTTTTCAGCCATTCCCAGTGGACAATCTGCTCCGGGAAGACGCCGACATGCCGGAAGGCCGTGAAACGGCCGAGAAACTCGACGCCGAGCAGCGACAGGGGCCAGGTTTCGCCAAGTGCTGCCTTTGGAAAACGCCAACGGCCCATGCCGTCTTCATCCGTGTCGCCGGTAAAAATGGCGTCGGCATTCTGCCATACGCGGTCGGGAACCGACGGTTGCCAGAGAGCCTGCGCCTCGGGACGGACGACGCGATATTCGCCGTATTGTTCAAGCTTCAGGCCATTGCCGCTGTCGATGAGATGAAAATCACCCGCGCCACTCGATTCCAGAATAACCGGAACCTGTTCTGCGGGACGTTCGCCGGTGCGATGCTTGAGGGGCCGCGCAGGCACCTGCTCAACGGCCGGTACTGGGGCTATCTTTTCCCTCGGCGCAGATTTGGGCGCGCTGCGCACCGCGTCCGGCTCGCGCTTTTTCGGTGCCGCATCCATTCGCCGTGCCGGCTTTGCGGCATGAACCTGTTTTTTCTCGCTCCCGGCACGCACGCGATTGCCCGGCCGGCTGTCTTTTTTCTTCAATGGAAATCTTTCCGCTTCTGCCCGCGTCTTATCGCGCCAGCAAATAGCATTCCAAGCGTCGCTCGACTAGAGCCGCAACGAATGTCGGCACCATCACTTTGCCGGGAGCTGGCCCGCATTCGGAAGCTGCGCGGCTGTTGCCGCTTTGTGCCGGTTCGCCTCGTCATGCCAGCGAACGGCTTCCTTCGCCTCGATCCGGGCGCGCTTGCGATGCTTGCCCTGCGCAAACCATGTGGCGGAAGATCCCAGAAGCACACCGAAAATGACGGCCAGAAACAGGAACACGAAAAACGGCGCGGTGAAGGAAAGTACACCATCCTCCGGCCGGAACGGATTGAGCGCGAGCGTCACGGACTGACGATTGGCCACGCACAGGATGACGAGGATAATCGCCAGCGGAAGCAGGATGATGAGGTTGATGATTTTTTTCGACATCCGACATTACTCCATCGCGGCGTGCATTCCCTCGGCTCCGTTTCCGGGGCGGCGGTGAGAACGATCAATCGTCCTCTTCGTCACCCATACCGGGGTTCAGGCGCTCACGCAGTTCCTTGCCCGTCTTGAAGAAAGGCACCCATTTTTCCTCAACGAAAACCGATTCACCCGTGCGCGGGTTCCGACCGGATCGCGAAGGACGGTTCTTCACCGAAAATGCGCCGAAACCACGAAGCTCGACACGATTTCCCGCTGCCAAGGCATCGGTGATTTCATCCAGCACCGCATTGACGATATTTTCCACGTCACGGTGATAAAGGTGCGGGTTACGCGCAGCAACGATCTGCACCAGTTCAGACTTGATCACGGTTGCCCCCTGAAAGAATTGGATTTTTAATGCGGCTCAACCTGCCAAACGGAAACAAGACCGTCAAGAAACAACTTGTCCGCACCGAGCTGACCGGAGCCCGCAAATGGGATTAAATCGTCATATCCCAGAAGCTTCGCTATTTGCGCAACACTGAAAAGCGAAAAAGGCGAACTGGAAGACGGTGCGCGCCATTCCACGATCGGCAAATCCTTGGCAACACCGCGCGTTTCGAAATAGCCGCGAATTTCCTTTTCGCCGCCAAGCGTGTCGACCAGCTTGTTGGCGAGCGCCTGTCTGCCCGTGAAAATCGATCCGTCCGCCAGTTTCAACACATCCTCGCGCGGCAATTTGCGGCGATCGGCCACAAGATCGACGAACCAGCCGTAGCTGTCCATCACCATGGAACGGATCATCGTCTTCGCCTCTTCGGGCGCCTCGTGGAACGGCGAAGGCTCCGCCTTCATCGGAGAGGACTTTATTTCCTGCAGCGAGACGCCGAGCTTATCCATCAGCTGGCCGATCTGGGGATATTGAAAGATCACGCCGATAGAGCCGGTGATCGAGGTTTCGCCAGCGATGATGACGTCGCCTGCAGATGCGATCATATATCCAGCGGAGGCGGCAAGCGTGCGGACATCGGAGACCACCGGCTTCTTTTCCGCAACGCCGCGAATGGCCTTGAAGATGCGCTCGCCGCCATAGGTGGTGCCACCGGGCGATGAAATCGAAACGATCAGCCCTTTGACATTGTCACTCTTGGCAATCTTGTCCAGCCGCTCCAGAAGTTCGGTATTGTCCTGGATCAGCCCGGAGATCTGGACACGGGCAATATGGGGTCTCTCGCTTTGCTGCGGGGTGGCCCATAAAAACCGGTAGAGGCCGAAAATGCCGGCGACAAACAGAAAAACAGCGGCAATCCGCCAGAAAGTCAGCTTGCGGCGCAATCGTCTGCGATCCGCTATCGCCATATTATCCATCGAAAACCCCTGCCTTCCGGCATTTGAAGCGTAATGTAAGTGTCATGGCCATATGGTTCTTCTAGCGCGAAGCCGCAAGGAAACAATAAGGAAACCAGAATTACGATTAAATTCGCATTTCCCTTGCACCTTTCCAGACAAAAACCATATTGGCAGGACACAGCACTCATGCCAAAGACATCAAGATAAACATATAAGCTTCAGTTGCGCGCCAAAGTGGCGCCCAGGAAGTTTTCCGGACCCACTCTTATGCTCGAAAGACTCCGCCAACCCGCGCCAGCGTTTCCGCTGCCCAATGACCAGAACGGCGCTTACGAGCGCGCGCTGAGGCATTCCGCGCGCGTGAAGCGGCTGAAAATCATTCTGCCGCTCGGTGCGGCGATCATCTCGTTTGCCTTCGTCGCCGTTTCGCTCATTCGCACCTGGGCGCCCGAAGAGGTTTCGCTTGAAAGCGCAAGGATCGAAGACGGCAAGATCGTGATGGAAAAGCCGGCCGTTGCGGGCCGCAACGAGAAGGGGATCGACTACTCCATGAACGCAGACCGTGCGTTGCAGGATATCGCCAACCCCAACCTCATGACGCTCGAAAGGGTTCTGGCTGCGGTGCCTGTGAACGACAGCGTCGCCCAGGTGGTCGCCAAGGAAGGCATTTTCGACCGGGCCACCAACACGCTGAAGATGACCGCCCCTTTTGACATCAATCTCAGCAATGGCATACAAGCGAAGTTCCAATCTGCGGATGTCGATCTGAAGGCTGGAAAAATGAGCAGTAAAGAGCCGGTTTCGATCAAAACAAACGACGGCGCCATTGTTGCGCAATCGATTGATATCGCGGATAATGGCAAGACTATTACATTTTCGGGGCAGGTACGCGCACGTATCGCTGCATCCAATATCAAGAATGAAGGCAAGTGAGAGCCCGGTCCAGATGATGCAAATTTCCCGTCCCGTTTCCCTTGGCAAATCCGCAGGCGTTACAGCCGCAGCTTTTGCTTTTTCCTGTCTTGCAACCGTGGCTTTCGCTCAGAACACCACCAGCAACATGACAGGCGTCAAGCTCTCCGGCGACCAGCCGATCGCTATCGAAAGCGATCAGCTCGAGATTCGGGACCAGGAGCGCAAGGCCTATTTCACCGGTAACGTGAAAGTTGTGCAGGGCACCACCACCCTTCAGGCCGGCAAGATGACGGTCAATTACAAGGGTGAAGGTTCCTCGCTCACCAGCGGTGACGCCAATATCGAAAAAATCTTCGTCGACAATAACGTCTACCTGACGTCCGAGACGCAGAAGGCCACGGCCGATCACGGCGAATTCGACATGGCGGCGCAGACCTTCATTCTGACCGGCAAGCAGGTTGTGCTGTCCGAGGGCGCGAATGTCTTCACCGGCTGCAAGCTCACTGTTCTGATGAATTCGGGGCAGGCAAAGCTTGAAAGCTGCGGCGGCCCTGTCCGGATCATGCTCGATCCGAAATCGCAGCAGAAGAAACAGTAGTCTCACCTCGTGAAGATAGCCTCGATCTCAAAAATATTTGGCGGTGGGCGCGACCGACCTGTGGACGCTGCGTCGCAGGCCGACAAGGCTCGCTATGACGGCACCCTGATCGCGCATGGTCTGACGAAGACCTATAATACACGGCGCGTCGTCAACGGCGTCTCGCTGGTCGTGCGCCGTGGTGAAGCCGTGGGGCTGCTTGGCCCGAACGGCGCGGGCAAAACCACCTGTTTCTACATGATCACGGGCCTCGTACCCGTAGATAGCGGCAAGATCGCCATCAACGGCAACGACGTCACCACCATGCCGATGTACAGGCGTGCCCGCCTCGGTGTCGGCTATCTGCCACAGGAAGCCTCCATCTTCCGTGGACTGACAGTCGAGGAAAACATCCGCGCCGTGCTGGAAGTGCACGAACCTGACAGCGCCAAGCGCAGCCGCAAGCTCGATGAGTTGCTGGAAGAGTTCCACATTGCGCAGCTGCGCAAATCGCCCGCTGTCGCGCTGTCGGGCGGCGAACGTCGCCGTCTGGAAATCGCCCGTGCACTGGCGACCGATCCGACCTTCATGCTTCTGGACGAACCTTTTGCCGGCGTCGATCCGATCTCCGTCAGCGACATTCAGAACCTTGTCAGACATTTGACCGCGCGCGGGATCGGCGTTCTCATCACTGACCACAATGTCCGCGAAACGCTCGGCCTCATTGACCGCGCCTATATCATCCATGCCGGTGAGGTTCTCACCCATGGCCGTGCAGACGATATCGTCAACAATCCGGATGTGCGCCGGCTCTATCTCGGCAATAATTTTAGCCTTTAAGCTCCCGGGCGCGAAAGATTCTTCATCGCGCCCCGCAGTGACGCTTGACCAAACATAATAAAAAAGCAATTTTTGGGCCAAGTTTCGTTGCCAGCGCAAAATTTATGAAATTTGTGGCGACGAAGAAGCTGTAAGGGGAGTTTCGCGTCCGCCATGGCATTATCTGCCAGCCTTTTGCTGCGTCAAAACCAGTCTCTCGTGATGACACCGCAACTGATGCAGTCCATCCAGCTGCTTCAGATGACGCATTTCGAACTGACGCAGTTCATCGCGCAGGAGGTGGAGCGCAATCCTTTGCTTGAAATTGCGGCAAACGACGGCGATTTGAGCAGCGATAGCCCTGTTGATGCGGAGAATTTCGGCGATGCCGACAGCGAAGGGTCCGACAAGTCCGCGCCGGTAACGGCCGACAGCGACGACTGGTACGGCGATCGCGCGGCAAATCTCGGCGAACAGCTCGACACCAGCTTCGAAAATGTCTTTCCTGACGATACCGAACCCAGAAAGCCCGACGCACCCGAACTGGCGGGGCAGTGGAAATCCATGCCCGGGCAGGAGTCAGGCGAGAGTTACGATCTCGACGACTTCGTTGCCGCGAAACAGACCCTCGCCGACCATCTCAATCAGCAATTGCCTCTCGCCATATCCTCTGTGGAAGACAGGATGATCGCCGATGCGCTGATCGGCCAGCTCGACGAGACCGGATATATCGCCGTAGATGCCGTCGAAGACGTCGCTGAACGGCTGGGGGCGGCGCCTTCGGCAGTGGAGCGCATTCTGGAGACGCTTCAGGGCTTTGATCCTCCCGGCGTGTTTTCCCGCTCGCTGAGCGAATGTCTGGCGATCCAGCTTGCCCAGAAGGACAGGCTTGATCCGGCAATGCGGGCTTTTATCGACAATCTGGAGCTTCTGGCGAAACGGGATTTCGCTTCTCTAAAAAAACTCTGCGGCGTGGATGAGGAAGACCTTCTCGACATGCTGGCGGAAATCCGCACGCTCAATCCGCGTCCGGGCGCTGGTTACGATTCGACCGTTTCCGAGACAATCGTTCCTGATATCATCATTCGCCCCTCCTCTGCCGGCGGCTGGCTTGTGGAAATCAACCCCGAGACCCTGCCGCGCGTGCTCATCAACCAGACCTATTTCGCAGAGGTTTCAAGGCACAAGTCGCGTGAGGGAGAGGATCAGGATTTCCTTTCCGAATGCATGCAGACGGCCCATTGGCTGACCCGCAGCCTCGACCAGCGCGCTAGAACGATCATGAAGGTGGCGACCGAAATCGTGCGCCAGCAGGACGCCTTTCTCGTCAATGGCGTGGACCACCTGCGCCCGCTGAACCTCAAGACGGTGGCCGACGCCATCAAGATGCACGAATCCACCGTCAGCCGGGTGACGTCGAAAAAATACATGCTGACGCCGCGCGGCCTGTTCGAGCTGAAGTATTTCTTCAGTGTTTCCATCAGCTCGGTGGAAGGCGGTGACAGCCATTCTGCAGAAGCGGTGCGTCACCGCATCAAGGCGATGATCGCGCAGGAGGCCGCCGACGCAGTGCTTTCCGATGACGATATCGTCGATAATCTGAAAAAGAGTGGTATCGATCTTGCCCGCCGCACCGTGGCCAAATATCGCGAGGCGATGAACATCCCATCCTCCGTTCAGAGACGGCGCGAGAAGAAGGCCCTGGCCAGACTGTCGGCGTTCTGAGCGGTGGCGCTGGTCACGTTTTCAGGGCTTTCCAGCCGCACCATTGACTCTTGCTACGGCAAGGGCTAGAAGCCCGCCGCACACGTAAGCAAGGTCATTTGTAACGGATTCATCTCCGCCGTCCATGGGCGTAAAATTCGAATGGGGGCTTTTAAAGGCCTTCGAAACGCTTGGATGCGCGCGCGGCTTGACGTAAGCTGGTACTCGCAAATCACTACAAAAAGGAAATTTTCCATGAGTGTGCGTGTATCTGGTAAACATATGGAGATCGGCGAATCTTTCCGGCAGCGGATTGAGGACAATATAGGTCTGGCAGTTACCAAATACTTCGATGGGGGGTATTCAGGCCAAGTGACCGTAGAGAAGTCCGGATCGCGTTTTGCAGCCGATTGCAAACTGCATCTCGATACGGGCGTTGTATTGCATGCGGCGGGTCAGGCAAATGATCCGCAAGCGAGTTTCGATGCCGCCGCCGAGCGTATCGAGAAGCGCCTGCGTCGCTACAAACGGAAGCTGAAGGACCATCACCACAATGGTTCCGCGGCGAACGGCGCGATGTCGGAAATCTCCTATACGGTAATGGATGCTGTCCCCGATGAGGACCACGAGGTTCCGGAAGACTACGCACCCACGATCGTTGCGGAAAGTTCGAAACAGATAAAGACGATGTCCGTCGCCAGCGCCGTGATGGCGCTCGACATGACGGACGAACCGGTTCTGCTGTTCCGCAGCCCCGGCAAGGAATATCTCAACATCGTCTACCGACGACATGACGGCAATATTGGCTGGATCGACGCGGAAACGATCAAGAGCTGAACAGTCTGACAAGACATGGGAGGCAGAGCGCGAAAGCGTATCTGCCTCCTGCATCGTCTCGATGGCATGAAGGAAAAAGAGAATGGCGTTGGCAGATTTGCTGCAACAAGATGCGATTATTCCCGCCCTCAAGGTGAATTCCAAAAAGCAATTGCTTCAGGAGCTGGCCGCAAAGGCAGCCAGAATTACCGGAGTCTCGGAACGGGAAGTTTTCGACGTCATCCTCCAGCGTGAGAAACTCGGCTCCACCGGTGTGGGGCACGGCATTGCCATTCCGCATGGCAAGCTGAGCAGCATCCATCAGATCACCGGCGTCTTCGCACGTCTTGAAACACCTGTTGATTTCGAGGCGCTGGATGACCAGCCGGTCGATCTGGTTTTCCTGCTGCTTGCACCCGAAGGCGCCGGCGCGGATCATCTGAAGGCGCTATCGAGAATTGCCCGAGCTTTGCGCGACCCCGAGCTGGTGGCCAAGCTGCGTGCCACCGATTCCGACACGGCAATCTACGCCTTCCTCAATCAGGAGCAGGCGACCGCTGCCTGATCAAAGGCTGCCGACGGTCCTTTCCATGGACAAAAAAACGCGCCCTTGAGGCGCGTTTTTTATTGGAGCATTTCAAACAAAAGCGCGTCCCGGTTTTTATATCCGGACGCGCTTTAGATGAGGGAATGCCTCACGCATCCTTCTCGTTGACGGAGGCGGTGCCCGGCTCGGGCGCTGCGGCGGTCTCCACCTTCGGGCCACCCTTTGAGACGCCAACCATGGCGGGGCGCAGCACCCGGTCACCGATGGTGAAACCGGCCTGAACCACCTGCAGTACCGTGTTGTTCGGAACTGCTGTGTTCGGAATTTCGAACATCGCCTGGTGGAAATTCGGATCGAATTTCTGGCCTTCCGCATCGATCTTTTTGACGCCATGGCGCTCCAGCGTCGAGAGCATCGAGCGCTCCGTCATCTCGACACCTTCGATCAGGCCGTTGAGACCGGCTTCGCCATTGGTCTTGAGTTCGTCAGGAATGGCTTCAAGAGCGCGGCGAAGATTGTCGGAAACGGCAAGCATGTCGCGCGCGAAAGCGGCGAGAGAATAGGCCTTCGCATCCTTGACTTCGCGCTCGGTGCGGCGACGAAGATTGTCCATTTCTGCTGCAAGACGCAGGAACTTGTCGCGCAGATCGGCATTTTCGGCCCTGAGCAGTTCGATCGGATCGGGCTCGGCAGCTTCCGCCGTCTCTTCCCCTGTAAATGCGGGTTCGACAAACTCTTCGGCGACGTCCGCGTCAGGTCCGGGCTTTTTCGTATCGTCGGTCATGACGTTCTCCAGATTTGAATATTGTTGGTTGCGCCCGATATCGAGGTTTGAAGGGCAAAAATCAAGGCTTGCGGCGAAAAGCTTGCCGCATTCTCTAACCTTGCGGGCTTGTCCTATCTCTGCTTTCGGGAAAGGCGGGCCATAATTTGTGCGGTGTAGTCCACCATAGGCACGATACGGGCGTAATTGAGCCTCGTGGGACCGATGACGCCGACGGCACCCACAACGCGATTTTCCTCATCCCGATAAGGTGCCACGATCAGTGACGAGCCTGACAGCGAGAAGAGCTTGTTTTCCGAGCCGATGAAAATCCTGACGCCTGAGCCACTTTCCGCAAGGTTGAGGATCTCGATGAGGTTTTCCTTGCGCTCCAGATCGTCGAACAGCAGGCGCACACGATCGATATCTTCCTCACCGGCCAGACCTTCCAGCAGGTTGGAGCGTCCGCGGACGATGAGGCGGCCGAGCTTGCCCTCTTCATTGTCGCCCGCCCATATGGCGAGACCCCGTTCGATGAGGTCCTGCGCGAGCGTGCCGAGTTCCGACTGCAATTCGGCACGCTGCGTCTGAAACTGGCCCCGCAGTTCCTGCAGCGTCTGCCCGGAAAGATGGGCATTGATGAAATTTGCCGCCTCTGTCAATTGCGATGACGAAATGCCGACCGGCAATTCGATGATACGGTTTTCGACCTGATTGTGGTCCCCCACCAGCACGGCAAGCGCCTTGGTGGGCTCCAGCCGGATGAATTCAACGTGCTTGAGAATGACGTCGCTCTTGGCCGTCAGCACCAGGCCGGCACCGCGCGACATGCCTGAAAGCATGCGGCTTGCCTCCGTCAGCAACCCTTCCAGCGATTGCTCGTGGCCGGCGACTGGACCGATCTGGCGGTCGATACTGGCTCTCTCATCGGCGGGCAGATCGCCCACCTGCATGAATGCGTCCACGAAGAAGCGCAGCCCCGTCTGGGTGGGCAGTCGCCCGGCGCTGATATGCGGCGAATAGATGAGACCGAGTTCCTCGAGATCGCTCATGACGTTGCGAACGGAGGCCGGTGAAAGCGACATCGGCAACAGCCGCGACAGGCTGCGCGACCCCAAGGGTTCGCCGGTGTCGAGATAGCCTTCGACGATGCGCCGGAAAATCTCCCGCGACCGTTCATCCAGCAACGATGCCTGATCTTTTGAAAGCGGTGCGGAAAAGCCCATATCATCCGTTCTTTATCGTCAAAACTCTGTCCGTACCAATATAATGCGTTGCACCGCTGCGGCAAAATGGAAATTGGCTTTGCAAAACCCCGGGGCGCGCCTTAGAAGGCAGGAACCAACATGGAGAGTGGATCATATGCGGCCTTCAGGCAGAAAAACCGATCAGATGCGCAAGGTTTCCTTCGAGCGCAATTTCTCGAAACATGCCGAAGGTTCCTGTCTGGTCAAATTCGGTGATACGCATGTGCTCGTCACCGCAAGCCTTGAGGAAAAGACGCCACCGTGGCTGCGCAACAGCGGCAAGGGCTGGGTCACCGCCGAATACGGCATGCTGCCGCGTTCCACCCATGAGCGGATGAAACGCGAGGCCTCAGCCGGCAAGCAGGGCGGACGCACGCAGGAAATCCAGCGCCTCATCGGCCGCTCGCTGCGTGCAGTGGTCGACCTGCAGGCGCTTGGCGAGCGCCAGATCAGCATCGACTGCGACGTCATTCAGGCCGATGGCGGCACGCGCACGGCTTCCATCACCGGCGCATGGATCGCCCTGCATGATTGCCTGAAGTGGATGGAAACTCGCAACATGATCAAGGTCGAGAAGGTCCTGAAAGACCATATCGCCGCGATCTCCTGCGGCATCTTTGCAAAACAGCCGGTCATCGATCTCGATTATCTCGAGGATTCCTCCGCCGAGACCGATGCGAATTTCGTCATCACCGGCTCCGGCGGCATCGTCGAGGTGCAGGGAACCGCGGAAGGTGCCCCCTTCTCCGAAGAGGAATTCCTGACGCTGCTCGGTCTTGCAAAGGCCGGATGCAGCGAACTGGTGGCCCTTCAGAAACAGGCAATAGCCTGAGCCGACAGGAAAACGTCATGCGCAAGCTCGATACCAGAACGATCGTTGTCGCCAGCCACAACAAGGGCAAGATCGCCGAAATCGCCGACCTGATCGGGCCTTTCGGCTTTTCAGCCAAATCGGCTGCGGAGCTGAACTTCGTGGAGCCGGACGAGACAGGCACCACCTTTGAGGAAAATGCTGCCATCAAGGCGCTTGCGTCTGCGAAGGCGTCCGGCCTGCCGGCTCTGTCTGACGATTCCGGTCTGGTCATCGATGCGCTGGATGGCGCGCCGGGCGTTTACACCGCCAATTGGGCGGAAACGGCTGACGGTACGCGCGACTTCGCCATGGCCATGCAGAAGGTCGAGGATGCGCTTGCCGAACGCGGTGCAACGAAGCCGGAAGACCGCACGGGCCGCTTCGTCAGCGTGCTGTGCCTTGCCTGGCCGGACGGGCATGTCGAATATTTTCGCGGCGAGGTGGAAGGCACGGTGGCGTGGCCACCGCGCGGAACAAGCGGTTTCGGCTATGACCCGATCTTCAAACCGGAAGGTTACGACACCACATTCGGTGAAATGACCGCAGACGAAAAACACGGCTGGAAGCACGGCGATGCGTTTGCGCTCTCCCACCGTGCCCGCGCGTTCAAAAAATTCGTCGAAACCTGTCTGGAGGCATGAACCCGATGACCGGGGAGCACCAACTTTCTGCCCCCGGCGCGTCGCTTCTGCCGGATACGGGCGATCCCGGTTTCGGGATCTATCTGCACTGGCCCTTCTGTGCGGCCAAATGCCCCTATTGCGATTTCAACAGCCATGTCCGCCACCGCCCGGTGGATCAGGAACGGTTCACTGCGGCGTTCCTCAGCGAAATGGCAAAGATGCGGGCGCTCAGCGGTCCGCGTGTCGTTACCAGCATTTTCATGGGCGGCGGCACACCTTCGCTGATGGACCCGCAGACCGTAGGCGCGCTTCTTGATGGCGTTTCGCGCTTCTGGCATGTACCTGATGGTATCGAGATCACCATGGAGGCTAATCCTTCAAGCGTCGAGGCGGAGCGGTTTCGCGGTTACCGGGCAGCCGGCGTCAATCGCGTCTCGCTCGGCGTCCAGGCGCTGAACGACCGGGACCTGAAGTTCCTTGGCCGTCTGCATGATGTTGCCGATGCGCTTAAAGCCATCCGTCTGGCGCGGGAGATTTTTCCGCGCATGTCCTTCGATCTGATTTACGCCCGCCCGAACCAGACGGTGGCCGAATGGGACGCTGAGCTGAAGGAAGCCGTCTCCTACGCCGTCGACCATCTGTCGCTCTATCAGCTCACTATCGAGGAAGGCACGCCGTTCTACGGGCTGCACAAGGCTGGCAAGCTGATCGTACCGGATGGAGAGCATTCGGCGGTGCTTTATGAAGCGACGCAGGAAATCACCGAGCGTTACGGCATGCCGGCGTACGAGGTTTCCAATCACGCCCGCCCCGGTGCGGAAAGCCGCCATAACCTGACCTATTGGCGTTATGGCGATTATGCCGGTATTGGACCCGGTGCGCATGGACGCCTGACCAATGGCGCTTCCAAGCTCGCCACCGTCACCGAGCGCCATCCCGAAACCTGGCTCGAGACCGTCGAGCGTGAAGGCCACGGCATGGTCGATCAGGAGCTTCTCGGCGTCGACGAACAGGCAGACGAATTGCTGCTGATGGGCCTTCGCCTGCGCGAAGGCATTGATCTTGCTCGCTGGAGCGATCTCTCCGGCCGCGAGCTCGACCCGGAGAAAGAGGAATTCCTGCTGCAACACGGCTTCGTGGAACGGATCGGCAATTCCCGCCTGCGCTGCACTCCTTCCGGCATGCTTATTCTGGATGCCGTGGTCGCCGATCTCGCCTGCTGACCGGCAGCCTGCCTGGTCCTGAGCCAATCAACAACCGAGAAACCAATAAAAAAGCGGCCCGAAGGCCGCTTTTTTCATGCGTTGTTTTCGTTGATAAGGCGCTTCAGCAGCTCAACCTCGTGGCCGAGCTTGGTGTCGCCGGAAATCAGATCCTCGATCTTGCGCACCGCGTGAAGAACCGTGGTGTGGTCGCGACCGCCGAAACGGCGACCGATCTCGGGAAATGAGCGCGGTGTCAGCATCTTGGCCAGATACATGGCGATCTGGCGCGGCTTGACGATGACGCGGGTGCGACGGTTGGAAACCAGCTCCTGCCGCGACACATTATAATGCCTGGCGACGATGCGCTGAATATCCTCGATACGGACGCGCTTGGCCTCCCCACTGCCGACGAGGTGCGACAGCAACTCATCGACACGGTCAACCGAGAGGTTCGGCTCGAAAGAGCGTCGGAACATCAGCTGGTTGAAGGCGCCTTCAAGCTCGCGTCCGCTCGCTGTCACGCTTTTGGCCACATGGGTCAGTATTTCGTCCGAAATCTCGAAAGACGGATCGTCCTGACGCGCAGAACCCATGCGACGGTTGAGCATTTCGTAGCGCATGTCGTAATCGGGACCTTCGATCTCGATAGCCATGCCACCCTGAAGGCGCGAACGGACACGCGGATCAAGCGATTCCAGCTCCCACGGCGCGCGGTCAGCGGCCACGACTACCTGCTTGGCGCTGTCGAGCAGCATGTTCAACAGGTGGCAGAATTCGTGCTGGATCATCTTGCCCTGCAGGAACTGCATGTCGTCGATGACAAGAAGGTCGATATTTCGCAGGGTGTCCTTCAGCGTCAGCGCATCATTGTCGCGGATCGCGGTCGCAAAACGCCACATGAAGTATTCGGCCGTCAGATAGACCACACGCGGGTTGCGCGGACTGTCGATGGCGGCATTGGCAATCGCCTGCAGAAGGTGTGTCTTGCCAAGCCCGACACCCGCATGAATGAACAGCGGATTGAAGCGCACAGCACCGGCACCCGCTTCAGCGATCGTCTTTGCCGCCGCAAGCGCGACGCGGTTGGACGAGCCCTCGACAAAAGTGTCAAAGGTGAAACGTGTATCGAGCGGCGAACCGAACAGCGGCCCGGAGCTACCCTGCCGCAGCGTCGCCTGCGCCGCCGCAGGCTGTGCAGAAGGTGCTGTCGCCGGCTGCGACGGAATGAAGGACTTGTTGCGCGCAACCACGCCCATGTCCTGAACGGGCTGCACCCGTTCCTCGACCTGCGCGGGGCGGGCCGGGCGGCTGGCGGAGCGGACAAGAATTTCCACCTTCAGCACGTCCGGATCCTCGCTTTGGACGAGACTGGTGATCAGATCCATATAACGGTTGTTGATCCAGGACTTCAGAAAGGTCGTCGGAACGGTAAAACGGACGACGCTTTTCGAAACGGTGTGGAGTTTGAGCCGTGCAAACCAGCTTGCATAGACCTCGGGACCAACCTGTGCCTTCAGCCGCGCGCTAAAACGTTCAAACAGCGCATCGTGCTTCATTGCCGATTTATCCCCTGCCGCTTCTGAGCAAGCTGCATCACGAGCCTGTGGTGCGCGGTCCCCATCGGCCACCGCACCCATCGCCAAATTCAATTGCATATTGCCGCCTTTCAAATTGCCAATCATAGCCTGACGATCAAAAAACGATCGCCAGAGATCCCCCTCGTATTATTTCCCGCCTCCAGCACTCCCCTCGAAAGAGTGTCAAAGACTACTACTTGTTTGCGAGCCGGTTATCCCATTTCCCTCCCCTTCATGGAGAGGCCTGCGACACGCTAAAAACGCTCCTTTCGCTACAACTGTAAGGCGCATTCTTAAGGACAAAAAGCTCCAGCCCGTTCCGAGACCGAAACGGCACAAAAAGCTCAATGACCTGAGAAAACGGACCTCGAAAGGCCCGCCAGCAAGAAGGTGAATATCGTCGATACGATCATCGAGATAATCTGTGGACTGAGATCCGCACCCCTTGTTGAAATGCATTTAGGCAGGATCGTGGGGAGAGATCAATGGCGTTTTTTCTGCAAAAACTCAGATCGACCATTGACTCGCAATGGTCGTTTTGCATCACCGGCAAGGTCCGAAGCAGAATCGCTTATGAATCAATGAGATTCAATTTTGGCATTTTTCGATAGCCCGTTTTGGCAAAAAAATAAAAATCTTCTTGACTCAAAACTGGCTGCGACTTCCGTAGAGAAAGCTTCCCATTTTTCGGGAGACCTCCGGCAATCCATTGTTTTTATTCAGTTTTTCTTGTCGCTCATCTGACACGCGTTTGTCACGTTACGGCAGGAATGATTAACGTAGGGTTAGAATCACAAAAAGCCCGGTCAAAAGACCAGGCTTTTTGAATAGTTAATTGTGATTAGCCGGATTAGGCGGAAAGAGCCTTAACGCGCTGGGCAAGACGCGACACCTTACGGGATGCCGTGTTGCCATGCAGAACGCCACGCGTCGCTGCGCGCTGGATCTCAGGCTGAGCTGCCTTCAGAGCTTCGGTGGCTACTGCCAGATCGCCCGAAGCGATAGCTTCCTCGACCTTGCGGATGAAGCCGCGAACGCGCGAACGGCGAGCCTTGTTGACTGCGGTACGGCGAGCGATCTTGCGGGTCGCCTTTTTCGCCGAAGTTGTATTGGCCATGTATGCCTCTCTTCGAATTCAAACCAAATTCCGCAACCAGAGGATCGGGTCGTTCGAAGACCTCACTTAACCCAAGAATGCGGGAGTAATTTCGGACAAGCCGGATGGCTTTCCTTAACCGTGGGCGGGCATATACCGCTAAAGCGTACGCCCGTCAACGCGCAAATGGCGGAAAACGCCGATATTCCGAATCCTTAGCGATTCCGGAAAGCGGGTTTGCGCTTTTCAACGAAGGCCGCCATGCCCTCCTTCTGATCCGCTGTTGCAAAGAGCGACTGAAAGGATCGCCTTTCATATCTCAGCCCTTCCGAAAGAGGAACCTCGAAGGAGCGATTGACGCTTTCCTTGGCCATGAGAACGGAAGCGCGAGACAGCGAGGCGATGCGCGTGGCAGCATCCACCGCCTCATCCATGAGATTTGCCGCGGGGACGATCCGCGAAACGAGGCCGGCGCGCTCTGCCTCGGCCGCATCCATCATGCGGCCGGTCAGAACCAGATCCATCGCCTTCGCCTTGCCCACCGCCCGCGTCAGCCGTTGCGAGCCGCCCATGCCGGGAATGACGCCAAGCGTGATTTCCGGCTGGCCGAATTTCGCCGTGTCCGAAGCGATGATGAAATCGCACATCATTGCCAGTTCACACCCGCCGCCCAGCGCAAAGCCGGAGACTGCGGCAATAACCGGCTTGCGGGTCGATGCGACCTCGTCCCAGCCGCCGAGAAAGTCGCCGACATAGGCATCGACAAAATCCAGCCCCTGCATTTCCTTGATGTCCGCGCCAGCGGCAAACGCCTTTTCCGAACCCGTTATAATGATCGCGCCGATGGAATCGTCAGCAGAGAACGAGGAGAGAATGTGCCGCAGCTCCTTCAGAAGCACCGAATTGAGGGCGTTGAGCGCCTTGGGCCGGTTGAGCGTGATGACGCCCACCTCGTCGCGCTTCTCGACCAGTATCGTTTCATAATCCACGGCAGTCTCCCTCGCCATTATTCCGCCTCAGCTACTTCTGGCAGGCCGCGCAATAAAAGGTCGAACGACCGGCCTGCACTATCCTTTCAACCGTACCCCCGCAGCCGGGTGTACGGCAAGGCTGGCCTTCCTGATCGTAGACTGAAAAGGAATGCTGGAAATAACCGAGCGTTCCGTCCGTCTGTATATGGTCGCGCAGGGAAGAGCCGCCGGCGGCGATTGCGTCCGCGATCACGTCCCGGATCTTCTCCGTGAGATTGATGAGCTGCGGCTTCGGCTCTCCGGTTTTGGTCACCAGCGTTCCCGCCGCCCGCAAAGGCGAGAGATGGGCACGCCACAGCGCCTCACAGACATAGATATTGCCAAGGCCCGCAATGACCTTCTGGTCCAGCAGCGTGCTTTTTAACGGCTGGCTTTTACCCTGGAACCGGCTCGCGAGATAATCCGCGCTCAGCGCGTTGCCGGTCGGTTCCGGTCCCAGCTCCGCAAAAGCGGGGTAGAGGTCGAGCTTGTTGCGCTCCACCAGATGCATGAAGCCGAAGCGGCGCGGGTCATTATAGATGACGCAGATGCGCTCTTCGCCCTTATCCAGATGAAAGACGACATGATCGTGCTTGCCGTCCTTCGAGCGGGCATAATGAAACGCGCCGGGCGCGTTCCTATTTCCTGCCTCATCCGCCGCCGCCTCGATACGGAACGAGCCGGACATTCCAAGATGGGCAACGATCGTCAGCCCGTCTTCCAGCTCTATCAAGAGATACTTCGCCCTGCGCCCGAGCGATATGATCGTCCTGCCCTCGATCAGGCGCGCGAAGTCCTCCGGGAACGGAAAGCGCAGATCGGGACGGCCAAGATGGAGCTTGCGGATTCTTGCCCCTTCCATGGTGGGCGCGAGGCCGCGTCTAACGGTTTCGACTTCTGGCAATTCTGGCATCTGGCTTATCCGGCAGTTTATCGTTAGGACCATGTGGTCTATACAATGCACGCGAAATGTCGCGCCCAGGCGATGCGGCAACAGATAGCGTCGCCATGGCGTTTCCGCTATGGTCCGCCACGCAATTAATATGGAGACAGACGATGACCGACGCCCGTACCACTGCCCAAGGCGGCATGGAAACGTCCTATGGCTTCCACAAAGTGGACGAAGGCAAAAAGCAGGGGCTGGTCAACGATGTCTTCCACAAGGTGGCCAAGCGCTACGACATTATGAACGACGTGATGTCGGCCGGCCTGCACCGGCTGTGGAAGGACGCCATGGTGTCCTCGCTTTCACCACGCAAGGATGCCTCTTACAAGGTGCTTGACGTAGCTGGTGGCACCGGCGATATCGCTTTCCGCATCGTGGAAGCCTCCAACCGTCTGGCGCATGCCACCGTTCTCGATATCAACGGCTCGATGCTTGCCGTTGGCGAGGAGCGCGCGGCAAAACGAAAGCTCTCCGACAATCTGACCTTCGTTGAAGCCAATGCCGAGGAGCTGCCCTTCGAGGCGAACAGCTTCGACGCCTATACGGTCGCCTTCGGCATTCGCAACGTACCGCGCATCGACGTTGCGCTGAAAGAAGCCTACCGCGTGCTGAAACGTGGCGGGCGACTGCTGGTGCTGGAATTTTCCGAGGTGGAAATGCCGCTACTCGACCGCGTCTATGATGCATGGTCGTTCAACGCCATTCCGCAATTCGGCAAGATGATCACCGGGGATGCCGAGCCCTATCAATATCTGGTCGAGTCTATCCGCAAATTCCCCAATCAGGAGGATTTCGCGACGATGATCCGCTCCGCCGGCTTTTCGCGCGTGACCTATACAAATTACACCGGCGGTATCGCCGCCCTGCATTCCGGCTGGAAGCTTTAAGACCATGCCCGGCAAAAGCAGGAGACAAGCATAAGCATGAGCACTTTGGGCGCATATTTCCGCCTCGCAAGGGTTGGCTGGGTTCTCGTGCGCGAAGGCGTCGTGCTGGCCTTGCCATCCGATGACCTTCCTGCCTCCGCGCAAGTGATGAAGGCATTGCTGAAGCCATTCGCCCGCAGCAAGGCCAAGCGGGCGCAGCGTAGCGACCGGCTAGCGGTAGCTGTCGAGCGGCTTGGCCCGTCCTATGTGAAGATGGGACAGTTTCTGGCCACAAGGCCGGATGTGGTCGGCGCCGACTTCGCCGACGATCTTGCGAGCCTGCAGGACCGCATGGCATTTTTCCCCGCAGCCGCGGCCAAGGCTAACATCGAAGGTTCGCTCGGGCGGTCTGTTTCGGAACTCTACAGGGAGTTTGGCGATCCGATCGCCGCCGCTTCCATCGCCCAGGTTCACCCGGCGATAGTGGATACGCCGAAAGGGCCGCGCAAGGTCGCCGTCAAGGTCATTCGCCCCGGCGTTCGCCAGCGCTTCCAGAACGATCTGGAGGCGATGTATCTGATCGCCGACCTGCAACAGCGTTTCGTCCGCTCTGCCCGCCGCCTGCGGCCGGTGGAAGTCACTCGCACGCTGGAACAGACAACCAAGATCGAGATGGATCTGCGGCTTGAGGCCGCCGCCCTTTCCGAACTTGCCGAAAATACCAAAGAAGACCCCGGATTCCGCGTTCCGGAGGTAGATTGGGAACGCACCGGCCGCGATGTCGTCACCATGGAATGGATCGACGGCGTCAAGATGTCGGATATTGAGGGGCTGAAGGCTGCCGGCCACGATCTGAACAAGCTGGCTGATACCCTCATCCAGTCCTTCCTGCGGCACACGTTGCGCGACGGCTTTTTCCATGCCGACATGCACCCCGGCAATCTCTTTGTCGATCCGCAGGGCATGATCGTAGCCGTGGATATGGGCATTGCCGGGCGGCTGGGCAAAAAAGAACGCAGGTTCCTTGCCGAAATCCTCTACGGCTTCATCACCCGCGATTATATGCGCGTCGCGGAAGTGCATTTCGAGGCCGGTTATGTGCCGGGCCATCACGATAAAGCCAGCTTTGCGCAGGCGATCCGCGCCATCGGCGAACCGATCCACGGCCAGCCGGCCGAGACGATCTCCATGGGCAAGTTGCTGACGCTGCTGTTCGAAGTTACCGAGCTCTTCGACATGGAAACGCGCCCGGAACTGGTGATGCTGCAAAAGACCATGGTGGTGGTGGAAGGCGTATCCCGCATGCTCAATCCGCGTTTCAACATGTGGAAAGCGGCCGATCCGGTCGTCAGCGGCTGGATAAGGGACAATCTTGGCCCGAAACGCATTGTCACCGATCTGAAGGACGGCGTGAAGGCGGCTCTCAAGCTTGCGGAAGCGGCACCCGAGATCGCTGCCAAGACGGAGAAGCTGCATTCCGACCTGGTGTATATGAGCGAGAACGGCCTGCGTTTCGACGCCCAGACGGCGGAAGCGATCGGCAAGGCGGAAGCGCGCCACACCAAATGGGGCCGGGCGGCGCTCTGGGTGATTGCGCTCACGCTTCTCTATATCGCGATCAGGATCAGCTAAACGATACTCAAACTCGGCGCTCACGCCGGTGCGGCACACTTTTGAACCGAAAATCGCCGGTCTTCCAGTTCGATGGATGCGTACCATGCTGCTGCAACATATCGAGGATAATGACCTGATCTTGATTGAAAGTTAAATGATTGCCGGACGGGAATTGAGATTGATGGCAAAAAATGAAGCCGTAAAACGGGTCCTTACCTATTGCTCGTGGCCCATGGTGTTTTTTCTCGGTCTTACCGGGGCTTATTTCGCTTTTTCGAGTGAGCATCCAATCGCCACATTCCTCGCCGTCTACGCGGGTGCGGTGGCCAGCCTGTTTCTTCTTGAGCGTTACATTCCCTATGAGACGGAATGGCTTCAATCTGATGGTGAAACCGTCAACAATATCGCCCACACGCTCTTGACCAAGGGGCTTGTTCAGCTTGCTGCCACGGCAGCGGTGCTCTTTCCAATGCTGACCGCCATTTTTCTGCAACCTTTGGCGGCCATGAAATTCGACCTGTGGCCTTCTCAGTTGCCGATGGTTGTTCAGGTCACGCTCGCCCTAATGATCGCTGAATTCGGTCTCTACTGGGCGCACCGTATCGCCCATGAAACGGTGTTCTTCTGGCGTTTTCACGCGCTTCATCACAGCGTTGTCCGCCTTTGGGTCGTCAATACGGGCCGTTTTCATGTGGCCGACTCGCTGTTCAAGATCGCGCTCAGCCAGATTCCGCTTTATCTCATGGGCGCGCCGTTGCAGGTGCTCTGGTGGCTCGCGGCTGTGACCGCCTTCATCGGCATTCTGACCCATTGCAATGTGGATATGAAAACCGGGCCTCTGGACTACGTGTTCAGTACGCCCCGGCTGCACCGTTGGCACCACTCCAAAGAGCTGCCTGAGGGAAATACCAATTATGGCGAGAACCTTGTCATTTTCGACCAGTTGTTCGGCAGCTATTTCAATCCCGATCGCCCTTCCTCGACCAACATCGGCATCAAGGGAGAAATCGCAAAGGGCTTTCTGCCACAGCTTTTTCAGCCTTTCACTAAAGAAGGGGTTCGCCAGATCATCGGGCGAAACACGAAAGAAAATTGAAGGGATTGGCGACAATGCCGCCGTCAGGCCGGGAGAACTCCCAGTTCGACCCGCAGCTTCTTCGTCAGCCCTGCGGCAACGAGTTCATAGGAGCGGCGGACATAGTGTTCCAGCTCCTCTTGCTCCAGCGGTGAATGATCGGAGATCGATATCCATTTGCGCTTGGCGAAATAAGGTGCCTGATGGATGCCTTCCAGCGAGGTGAGGATTTCGAAGCTTTCCTCCGAACATTTCACCACAAGCCGCCAGTCGTCACGTTCACCCAAAACGGAAAAGATCTTGTCTCCGACCTTGGCAACGTGGGAATCCCACTGATCGACAAAACGGACGCCCGGCCATTCTCCGAGCACCCTGTCGAATGTCTTGCGATCGAAAAGGCTCATGCGAGTTTCTCCGCGATAAGGGCCGCCAGACGTTTGGCGACTTCGGCCTTGTCCATATCAGGCCAGGCATCGATACCCTCATTCGAAATGATCTTCACGCTGTTGCGGTCTCCGCCCATGATGCCGGTTTCCGCCGAAACATCATTGGCAACGATATAATCCGCTCCCTTGCGCTCCAGTTTGGCCCGGCCGTTTTTCTCGACATCCTGCGTCTCGGCGGCGAAACCCACCACCAGCTTCGGGCGCTTTTCGTGGTGGCCGACGGTTTTGAGAATATCGGGGTTTTCCATAAGTTGCAGCGCAGGCGGGGCATCGCCCGGCTGCTTTTTGATCTTCTGCTCCGAAGAACCCGCCACCCGCCAGTCGGCGACAGCGGCAACCATAACGGCGATATCCACCGGCAGCCTTGAAATCACCGCATCGCGCATCTCCTCGGCACGCTCGACATGGACCGTTGCAACGCCCGCCGGATCGGCAATCGTGACGGGACCCGAGACCAGCGTTACCTCCGCACCCAATTCCGCAAGCGCAGCTGCGATGGCATGGCCCTGCTTGCCGGAGGAGCGGTTGGCGATGTAACGCACCGGATCGATCGGCTCATGGGTGGGGCCGGAGGTAACGATCGCCGTTCTGCCTTTTAAAGGCTTCGGCCCGCCATCCAGCAAAGCCTCGACGCCTTGGACGATCTGCAAAGGCTCCGCCATACGACCAAGACCAGCCTCGCCCTTTTCCGCCATTTCGCCTGCCATAGGGCCGATGAAAAACACGCCGTCTTTTTTTAGCGTTTCGACATTGCGCGCCGTTGGCTTTGCCGACCACATTTTCGGGTTCATGGCAGGTGCGACCAGCACCTTCCGATCGGTCGCCAGAAGGATCGTGGAGGCAAGATCATCAGCCAGACCATTCGCCATCTTCGCCATCAGATCAGCGGTGGCGGGCGCGACCAGCACGAGGTCGCATTCGCGTGCGAGCCGGATATGCCCGACATCCTGCTCGTCCTGCCTCGAAAAAAGCTCGGTGAAGACGTGGGTGGCGGACAGTGCGCCAACAGCAAGCGGAGTGACGAATTCCTGTGCGCCCTTCGTCATGACTGGCGTCACCTTCGCGCCGCGCTCTTTCAGACGGCGGATGAGGTCGAGGCTCTTATAGGCCGCGATGCCGCCGGAGATGATGAGGAGAATATGTTTGCCTGAAAGCGTCATGATGCCGGACCAGTTTCCCGTTTAACCGGGAAACTAAGCCCTTGGCATTCAAAGTGCAATCCGGCTGATATCACGCCGCCTTGGCAACGTGATATTCCTTGATCGCGACCATCTTGATCGCCGGAAACCGCTCGGATTCATACCGCAGCGAGAAGGCATCCTGCGCCAGAAACACCGGATCGCCATCCAGATCGCGGGCGATATCGCCGCGCTTGACGTTGAGGAACTTGTCCATTTCCGCCGGCTGATCGGACGAGATCCAGCGGCAGACGGAAAAGCGAGACATTTCAAACGAGACCGGCAGGCCATATTCGCCCATCAACCGTTCCTTCAACACATCGAGCTGCAGCGCGCCGACAACGCCGACGATGGCGGGCGAGCCGTCTTCTGGCGAAAAGAGCTGCACGACACCTTCTTCCGCCATCTGCTGCAAAGCTTCCTTCAGCTTCTTCGCCTTCATCGCGTCTTCCAAGCGCACGCGGCGCAGAATTTCCGGCGAGAAGTTCGGCACGCCCTGGAATACGAGGTTTTCACCCTCGGTCAGCGTATCACCGATGCGCAGCGTGCCGTGGTTGGGAATGCCGACCACATCGCCCGCAAAGGCGGTATCGGCCAGCTGGCGCTGTGACGCGAAGAAGAATTGCGGTGCGGTCAGCCCCATGAGCTTGCCGGTGCGCGACAGCCGCGCCTTCATGCCGCGCTCCAGCTTGCCGGAGCAGATGCGGGCAAAGGCGATGCGGTCGCGATGGTTGGGATCCATATTGGCCTGAATCTTGAACACGAAGGCCGTCATCTTGTCTTCCGCCGCATGCACGGTGCGGGTATCCGCCACCTGATCGCGCGGCGGCGGGGCGAAATCACCCAGCGCATTGATGAGGTCGCGCACACCGAAATTGCGCAGCGCCGAACCGAAGAATACCGGCGTCATGTGACCTTCCAGGAACGCCTGACGGTCGAAGGGGCGGCAGGCTTCCAGAGCCAGTTCCGTTTCCTCGATAAAGACCTTGCGCTCATTTTCCGGCAGACGATCGGCGACAGCCTGAGGGCCGTTGACCGAAAGGCCATCCACCTGCGTGTCGTTGCCACGAAAGGTGTTTTCAGCAAGATTGTAAGCGCCACAGAAGCTCTTCGCCCGGCCGACCGGCCAGGTGATCGGCGCGGTATCGAGCGCAAGCTTTTCCTCGACCTCATCCAGAATCTCGAAGGGATCGCGGCTTTCGCGGTCCATCTTGTTGATGAAGGTGATGATCGGAATATCGCGCATGCGGCAAACTTCGAAAAGCTTCAGCGTGCGCGGCTCGATACCCTTGGCGGCATCGATGACCATGATCGCCGCATCCACCGCCGTCAGCGTGCGGTAGGTGTCATCGGCAAAGTCTTCGTGGCCGGGCGTATCGAGGATGTTGAAGACGCGGTCGTTATATTCGAAGGTCATGACCGAAGTGACGACCGAAATGCCGCGCTCGCGCTCGATCTTCATCCAGTCCGAACGGGTCTGGATGCGATCCTTCTTCGCCTTCACCTCACCGGCAAGCTGGATCGCTCCGCCGAACAGCAGCAGTTTTTCCGTAAGCGTGGTCTTACCCGCGTCCGGGTGCGCAATAATAGCAAAGGTGCGGCGGCGGGAGACCGCCTCGGCAAGTGTTTCGGCCATCTGACAAATCCTGTGGAATTGCGGGGTATCTAGCGTTTCAGGCCCGCATTTGCAATTGACCTTGCCGCGATCTCGGCAAACTAATGCCGCATGACCGTTCAAAATGATAATCGACCCCTCCTCCGGCTTGTGCGTCTCGCCAATGGCGCAGACCTCGAATTGCCTTCCTATGAAACCCGTGGCGCCGCCGGAATGGACCTGCGCGCCGCAGTGCCGGCCGATGAACCGCTGACTTTGCAGCCGGGCGAACGGGCGCTGGTGCCGACCGGTTTCGTCTTCGAGGTTCCGCAAGGCTATGAGGCGCAAATCCGTCCGCGCTCCGGCCTCGCCATCAAGAACGGCATCACCTGCCTCAATTCCCCCGGCACGGTGGACAGCGACTATCGCGGCGAAGTGAAGGTCATTCTCGCCAATCTGGGGCAGGCCGATTTTGTCATCGAGCGCGGCATGCGCATCGCACAGATGGTGATTGCACCAGTTACGCAGGTGACAGTCAGCGAAGTGACCGAAACATCCGAGACGGCACGCGGTGCCGGTGGTTTCGGCTCCACGGGGCTTTGACCAGCCCCCTTTATGGGCGATTGTTTTCACCCCTGATTTTCGCTATTGATCTGGCGGATTTTCGGGGAAAATGACCATGACGCTGACGACCCTTCTTGCCTATGCCACCGCACTCTTCATCGCCGCTGCCATTCCCGGCCCCGGCATGACAGCGATCGTGGCGCGGGCGCTTGGATCGGGGTTTCGGGAAACCTTCTTCATGGGCCTCGGGCTGGTGCTGGGCGACATGATCTACCTGACCGGCGTGATCCTCGGCCTCGCCTTCGTGGCGCAGACTTTTCAGGAGGCCTTCATGGTCCTGAAGTTTGCCGGCGCAGCCTATCTTCTCTATATCGCATGGAAGCTCTGGACCGCCGGCCTCTTGCCGCAGGACCTGAAGGCGAAAAAAAGCACCAGCATTCCCATGTCGTTTCTGTCCGGCCTGCTGATCACGCTGGGTAATCCAAAAACCATGCTGTTTTATGTGGCGCTAGTGCCGACGCTGATCGACATCCGCATGATCGGCCCATCGGAATATGCGACACTTCTGGCGCTGACCTTCGTCGTATTGATGGCGGTTCTCCTGCCTTACATCCTGCTTGCTGCCAAGGCGCGCAACCTCCTGAAACGGCCAAGTGCGTTGACGATCCTCAACCGCACCGCGGCGGGAATTCTGGCGGGAACGGCGACCATGATCGCGATCCGCAGCACCTGAAACGATTTCGTGCATTTGCCTGATTTATCGTGAATTTTTTCCGGTAATCAGATGATATTAGGACGAACGTTCGCTGGCCTGACAAGACTATTGCTCCTATTCTGCCGCTAAAATCTTGCGGCCACACATCGTGTGGCCTTCATACAGGAGAGCATCATGCCCGAAGCCAGAAAGCCCGGACGCGGACGCGTCTATTCCTCCATCACCGAAACAATCGGCGATACGCCGATCGTGCGGCTGGACAAGCTGGCGAGGGAAAAGGGCGTGAAGGCCAATCTTCTCGCCAAGCTGGAGTTCTTCAACCCCATCGCCTCCGTCAAAGACCGCATTGGCGTTGCCATGATCGAAGCGCTGGAAGCCCAAGGCAAGATCACCCCCGGCAAAACGACGCTGGTTGAACCGACCTCCGGCAACACGGGCATTGCGCTAGCCTTTGCCGCCGCCGCCAAGGGTTACAAGCTGATCTTGACCATGCCGGAAACGATGTCGGTCGAACGCCGGAAAATGCTCGCCTTGCTGGGCGCGGAACTGGTGTTGACCGAAGGCCCGAAGGGCATGAAGGGCGCCATCGCCAAGGCACAGGAACTGGCCGAAACCCTGCCAGACGCGATTATTCCGCAGCAGTTCGAAAACCCGGCAAACCCGGATATTCATCGCAAGACGACGGCCGAAGAAATCTGGAACGACACCGAGGGTGCTGTCGATATTTTTGTTTCGGGCATCGGCACGGGTGGCACGATCACCGGTACGGGCCAGGTGCTGAAATCCCGCAAGCCGGAGGTGAAGGTCATTGCCGTCGAGCCAGCCGACAGCCCGGTTCTTTCCGGTGGCAACCCCGGTCCGCACAAGATCCAGGGCATCGGCGCCGGTTTTGCACCCGCGATCCTCGACACTGGAATCTATGACGAAATCGTCACCGTGACCAATGACGACGCTTTTGAAATCGCCCGTCTGGTGGCGAGGCTGGAAGGCGTACCCGTCGGCATCTCCTCGGGCGCGGCACTCGCAGCGGCAATCAAGGTCGGCGCACGTGAGGAAAATGCCGGCAAGAATATCGTCGTCATCATTCCCTCCTTCGCGGAACGTTACCTTTCGACCGCTCTTTTCGAAGGGCTTGGGCTTTAAGCCGTTCCTCTTCGGTCAGGCCGCAAACGCGCGCCTGACGGCAATGACCGATTGTGCCGCCGGCCATCCGCCAGCGGCACAATTGTTTTAGCCGGTAAAGGGCGAAGGAAGGCCTCTTATGCCGCCGCCGTCAGTCTTTCACCGGCAATGCGGTATGAAATGGCTTCGGCCACATGTATACGTCCGACAGTTTGTTTGCCGTCCAAATCAGCCAATGTGCGGGCGACCTTGAGAATGCGATGATAACCGCGTGCGGAGAACTTCAACTGTTCGGCAGCATCGCGCAGCAATTGCAGCCCGGAAGCATCGGGCTCCGCATATTTTTCGATCAGCGTTGTCGTGCAACGAGCGTTGGTGCGAATGCCTGAAGAGCCCGCCGCCGCATAACGCTCCTGCTGCGCAAGGCGGGCGCGAGCGACACGGGCGGCCACCACCGAACTCGGTTCGGCAGTCATGGGACGGATGAGGTCAGTGGCGGAGACGGCAGGAACGTCGATGCGGATATCGATGCGATCCATCAGCGGGCCGGAAATGCGGGCCTGATAATCTGTCATGCAACGTGGGCCTCTGGCGCAGGTGAAACCCGGCTCCCCCGCTCTGCCGCACCGGCAGGGGTTCATCGCAGCGACAAGCTGGATTTCCGCCGGATAGGTGACGCGGTGATTGGCACGGGCGATGATGCATTCGCCCGTTTCCAGCGGCTGGCGCAGCGCATCCAGCACCTGAGGCGCAAATTCCGGGAACTCATCGAGGAAAAGAACGCCGTGGTGGGCAAGTGAAGCCTCACCCGGCTTGGCACGCAGCCCTCCGCCGATCAGCGCGGCCATGGTGGCGGAATGGTGTGGCGTGCGAAACGGTCTGCGGTCCGACAGCTTGCCGCCGGACAATTGGCCGGCGATGGAATGGACCATGGACACTTCCAGCAATTCCGCAGCCTCGAGAGGCGGCAGAATTGAGGGCAAGCGCGCAGCGAGCATGGATTTACCGGAGCCGGGCGGGCCAACCATCAGCAGATTATGGCCACCGGCAGCTGCCACCTCCAACGCGCGCCGGGCCGTCTCCTGCCCCTTGATATCGGCCAGATCCGGCAAATTGACCGGATTAGCACGGATGGCGGGCATCGGGCGGGAGAGAAGCTGGGTGCCGCGAAAATGGTTGGCAAGCGCAATAAGGCTGCGTGGGGCGAGAATATCGATGCCAGCCCCGGCCCAGGCTGCTTCCGGCCCGCTATCAGCCGGGCAAATCAAACCCTTCCCGAGCGCATTGGCACCGATGGCCGCGGGCAGAGCGCCCGAAACCGTGCCGATGGTGCCATCGAGATTGAGTTCGCCGAGAACCACATATCGCCCGAGCGCTTCCGCCGGTATCGCTCCCAAAGCGGCCATGAGACCCAAAGCGATCGGAAGATCGAAATGCGATCCTTCCTTGGGCAAATCCGCAGGCGCCAGATTGACCGTGACTTTTTTTGCCGGCAGCGCCAGACCGGAGGCGTGGAGCGCGGCCTGCACACGCTCCCGGCTTTCCGCCACCGCCTTGTCCGGCAGGCCGACGATCTGGATGCCGACTTTTCCGGGTGCGACCATCACCTGCACCTCGACCGGCACACCCTCAATTCCCTGAAATGCAACCGTATTGACCCGTGCCACCATGGCCTGCCCCCGCAAACCGGCCACAACATCAAAGCATTATGCCCCGATGGCGGCCACTCTCAAGTAACCTGCCACAGAGCAAAGAATAAAACAAGAACATTAAGCGAACAATTTCGCGCGAACGGTGTATTTCAGTTGTATAGAGTTGTGCACGCGGAACAAACGCAGGTGGCGAGGAAATTGCCTCAGAAATCCTGTGCTTCGCGCTTTTTCTCGATCGCATCCCACAACAGGCTTGCCACATCGGCACCGCCGAATTTCTGCACTTCACGAATGCCTGTCGGTGAGGTGACGTTGATTTCCGTGAGGTAATCGCCGATCACATCGATGCCAACGAACAGGAAACCGCGCTCGCGCAGGGCGGGGCCGATGCGGCGGCAGATTTCCCTCTCACGCGCGGTGAGTTCCGTTGGCTCCGGGCGGCCGCCGGCATGCATGTTGGAGCGGGCATCATTTTCCGCCGGCACGCGGTTGATCGCGCCCACGGGCTCGCCATCCACCAGAAGGATACGCTTGTCGCCCTTGCGAACATCCGGCAAGTATTCCTGGGCGATATAGGGTTCGCGGAACATCTGGCCGAACATTTCCAGCAGCGATGAGAAATTGCGGTCGTCCCGCGCGGAATGGAAGACGCCTGCACCACCATTGCCATAAAGCGGCTTGAGGATGATATCGCCCATTTCATTGCGGAAGCGGGCGATTTCAGAGACATCCTTGGTGATCAGCGTCTTCGGCATCAGATCGGCGAATTCGGTGACGAAAATCTTTTCCGGCGAGTTGCGGACCCAGGCGGGATCGTTGACAACAAGCGTTTTGGGATGAATGCGCTCGAGTAAATGGGTCGATGTGATGTAGGCCATGTCGAATGGCGGATCCTGTCGCAGATGAATGACATCCATGGTCGAGAGATCGACCCGCTCCGGCTCCGAGAGCGAAAAATGGTCGCCCTTGATATCGCGCAGTTCCATCTGTTCGACGGTCGCGTAGATCTTGCCATCCCGCATGGAGAGGCGTTCGGGGGTATAGTGAAACAGCCGGTATCCACGTGCCTGCGCCTCAAGGCTCATGGCGAAGGTGGAGTCGCCGGCGATATTGATGCCGGAGACATGATCCATCTGGATCGCGACGTTCTTGATCTTCGCCATGCGCATTTTCCTCTTGCAGCATGCGGACGCTTCGCGGTTCCGCCGTGCCCATTGCCTCGTCTGTTCGCGATTCCCCGCAGGACCGGAAGAGACCCGGAAATGCTTCAGAAAACCCTGAAGATGTAGGGCAGCGACCATTCAAACGCAACTGCTGCGAGGGGTGCTTTTTGTGAGTTTTATTGAACCTTCACAATTCCGCAGGTGGCGCTGCGCAGAGCCCCACCTGACGGAGTGTTTTACTAGTTCAGGCCGCCAGCTTGTAGGAACGACCGGCAAACAGCTTGTTCTTGACCCGGTAGGCCAGAGCCAGCGCCGTGGGGAAAGGGCGGCGCATGAAGGCAACCTTGCGGACATACTCATCCACCCGCCAGGTGGCCCATGTTCCCGCGCGGAAATAAGCGACGTCACCCACCCGCAGGATACTGACTGTGCCGTCTTCCGCCGTCACATGCACCTCACCCTCAAGGATATAGACCGTCTCGTCCCAACCGAAGAACCAGCGGAACTCGCCCGCCGTACAATCCCACATGGCTGTGCTGGAGGCGCGGTCTCCGCTTCTGGAATGATCCGCCGCACGCGCCTGAGGATCACCGGAAATTATCCAGTCGGGGTTGATGGGGGCCGGCTGCAGTCGCAAATCGGTGCAGGACGCGCTAACCACGCTCTCGTCTTTTGACCGGCGCAAAGAGGCCGGCAATATCGGCACCGTGCGGATGGCCATGGTCGCAGCCGCCGCGAACATCATCTTTAAAGGCATATTAGAAAACCCCCGTGAAATATTGGAGATCTTCTATCATCGGGATCGTAACGAAGCGGTTTTGACAATCGGCGCAATTTTAGTCATCGCGCCGATTTCTTATCGTCCACTCAGGCCGTTGCCAGCTGCACGCGCTGCGCCACAGCCTGTTCCGCCTTGCCCGCTATGCGCTTGCCGGTCTCGCTGGAGAAGAAGTGCAGCTTGTCCGGAGATATGGCGACCGACAAGGTAGCCGGAAACTCGACCTCCGGCGAAAACGCCACGGTCAGGTTCTGGTCGCCGATCATACCGTGGATAAGACGCTGCGAGCCGAGTTCCTCGATATACTCGACGCGTAGCGAAAAACCGGGCTCACCTGCCGCCGCCAGGCGGAAATCTTCCGCCCGCATGCCCACAGTAACCGGGCCGGAGGTGGGGGCGAAACCGTTGAGCGCGATCAGCGACGGCCCGACGGCAAGGCTATCCCCATGCAACTCGCCGCTCAGCAGGTTCATGGCGGGAGAACCGATGAAGCTCGCGACAAAGGTGGAAGCGGGGGTGTGATAGACCTCAAGCGGTGCGCCGATCTGTTCGATGCGGCCGCCGTTCAGCACCACCAGACGATCTGCCAGCGTCATGGCTTCCAGCTGATCGTGCGTGACGTAGATCGAAGTGGTGCCGAGGCGCTTTTGCAGGCGCTTGATCTCGCCGCGCATGGAAACGCGCAGTTTGGCATCAAGGTTGGACAGGGGCTCATCAAACAGGAAGGCGGCCGGTTTGCGCACGATGGCGCGGCCCATGGCGACTCGCTGACGCTGGCCGCCGGAAAGGGCGCGCGGCTTGCGCTCCAGATAGGGTTCGAGCTGGAGCATGCGGGCGGCCTCGGCCACGCGCGCATCAATCTCCGCCTTCGGCGTCTTGCGGTTCTTCAACCCGTATTCCAGGTTCTGGCGCACCGACATATGCGGATAGAGCGCATAGTTCTGGAACACCATGGCGATATCCCGGTCAGCCGGATCTACCTGGTTGACCACCCGGCCACCGATCTTCACCGTGCCTTCGGAAATATCCTCAAGTCCGGCGACCATACGCAGGAGCGTGGACTTGCCGCAGCCGGAGGGACCGACGAGAACAATGAACTCGCCGTCCCTGATGTCGATATCGACGTGATGCACGGCACGCACGCCGCCATGATAATCCTTGCAGACCTGAATGATTTCTATCGCGGCCATTTTCGGTTTCCTTATTTGTCGCTTTCGGTCAGGCCCTTGATGAACCAGCGCTGGAAGATCACGACGATCATCACAGGCGGCAGCATGGCCAGAACGGCAAGCGCGAAAGCTTCGTTGTAATCGGGGATTTGCGAACCGACCCAGACTTGCAGGATCGACTTGATGCCGCGCATCAGGGTGAAGAAACTCTCGTCCGTGGTCATCAGCATGGGCCAGAGGTACTGGTTCCAGCCGTAAACGAACATGATGATGAAGATCGCCGCCATCATGGTACGGGAAAGCGGGATGATCACATCAATGAAGAACTTGACCGGGCCCGCACCGTCTATGCGAGCAGCTTCCAGCAATTCTTCAGGAATGGATTTGAAGAACTGCCGGAAATAGAAGGTGCCCGTCGCAGACGCCAGAAGCGGCACGATCAGACCGGTGTAGGAGTTCAAGAGGCCGAGTTTGCTCATCACCTCATAGGACGGCATGATGCGTACTTCGAGCGGCAGAAGCAGGGTGGTGAAGATGATCCAGAAGGCAAGCGTTGCAAACCGGAACCGGAAATAGACGATCGCATAGGCTGCCATCATCGACAGGACGATCTTGCCGACGGCAAAACCGATGCCGAGGATCAGCGAGTTGAGCACCATGTTGAGACCGGTGATCTGCCCGGTAAAGCCGCCCTTCTGCGTCAGGACCTTTTCATAGGTCCCGACGAAATTGTCGCCCGGAACGAGTGTCAGGCCGCTGCGGTGGATTTCCGCCGCCGTATGAGTGGACGTCATGAATGCCACGACGACAGGCAATATCAGGAACAGTGCGCCAATGATCAGCACCAGATGGTCGAGGGGTTTTGTCTTGTACATTGTCTTTTCCCTCAATTGTAATGGATGCGTTTTTCGATGAAGCGGAACTGGATGATGGTCAGAACGAAGACGACCAGCATCAGGATGACGGACTGGGCAGAGGAACCGCCGATGTCATTGCCGCGGAAACCGTCGAGAAAGACCTTGTAGACCAGCGTAATCGGATTGTTGGCGGCCTTGTCCTTCACCATCACGTCGATAATGCCGAACGTATCGAACAGCGAATAGGTGATGTTGATGATCAGCAGGAAGAAGGCAGTCGGTGCCAGAAGCGGCATGATGACCGTCCAGAACCGGCGCACGCCTGATCGGCAATCGATGGCGGCAGCCTCGCGCACGGCGACGGATACGCCCTGCAATCCGGACAGGAAGAAAATGAAATTATAAGGGATCTGCTTCCAGACCGCGACGGCAATCATGGCGAAGGCTGTATCGAAGTAGTTGAGGCCAACCTTCATATCCCAGCCCAAAAACGCAGCCATCTTGACGAAAGGCCCGATATGCTGGTCGAAAAACATCATGCCGATGAGACCCGCAACCGGCGGCGCGATGGCGTAAACGGAGATCAGCAACGTCTTGTAGGCGGAACTGCCGCGAATGACCGCATCGGCCTTGACCGCAAGCAAAAGACCGAGCGCCAGCGAAAAGAAAGTAACCAGCACGGTGAAGACAACCGTGAACTTGGCGATGTTTAGATATTCCGGATTGAAGATAGCATCGGAATAATTGGCGAAGCCCACGAACGTTGCACCGAACCCGAAAGGGTCTTCGATAAAGAACGACGATTGCACGGCCTGGACGGAGGGCCAGTAGAAGAAGATGAAAATCACCGCCAGTTGCGGCGCCAGAAACAGATAGGGCACGTAGGACGAGGAGAACTGCACGCGCTTCATGCTGGCTTCTGCGGCCTTCGCCGTTTTTCCGGTTTTTGCAGACCGGCCGGATAGAAACCGGGCCAGACGCGGTTGAGACGATGTATAGGCCACGCTTGCGCCTCCTTAATCCAAGAGCGAGCCTCCTTTCCGGCGGAAAGGAGGCTCGACAACTATCGTTGTTTCAAAAAGGGAGATCAGCCAGCCGTTTTAGCGAAACGGGCGAGAAGATCGTTGCCTTCCTTTTCGATGATGTCGAAGGCGTCCTTCGGCGTTACTTCGCCGGAGAAGATGCGGTTGTATTCGCGTTCCATGATGGAGCGGATCTGCGGGTAGAAACCGAGGCGGTAGCCCTTGGACCATTCGCCTGAAGGCAGCGACAGCTGCTGGATACCGACTTCGGCGGCAGGCTTTTCCTTGTAGAAGCCTTCAGCCTTGGCCTTTTCGTAAGCAGCCGTGGTGATAGCGACGTAACCGGTTGCCTTGTGGTAGAAGACCTGGATTTCCGGCGAAGTCAGGAACTGGAAGAAGTCAGCCACGCACTTGTTTTCGGCTTCAGACTTGCCCGACATTGCAAAGAGGGCAGCGCCGCCGATGAAGGAGTTGGTGCCAGCGCCCTTGATGGAGCCCCAGTAGGGAAGGAAGGTTGCCGAGAACGGCATGGACGCCGTCTTCTGCAGGCCACCGAACGAACCCGAGGAACCGATCCAGAGGGCAACCTTGCCTTCTTCGAAGGGCTTCTGGTTGTCGTTCCAGCCGGCGCCGTAGTAGGCGAACAGACCCTTGTCTTTCCAGTCCTTCAGCTTGTCGAACATCATGACGAGGTTCGGATCGGTGACCTTCAGCTTGGTTTCGGTGACGCTGTCGTAACCATTGTTGTTGGTTGCGAACTGGATGTTGTTGCGGGAGAAGAAGTTCTCCGTGAACTGCCAGGTGAGCTGCGACTGGACGAGCGGGATGTAACCGGCTTCCTTCAGCTTCGGTGCGACCTTTTCAAAATCTTCCCAGGTCTTCGGAGCTTCGACGCCGGCCTTCTTCAGGGCTTCGTCGTTGACATACATGATCGGCGCGGAAGTGTTGAAAGGCATGCCGACGAACTTGCCGTCAGCGGCAGCGTAGAAATAGCGGACGCCGTTGATGAAGGCTTCGCGGTCGAACTTGTAACCGGCCTTGTTGATGAGGTCTTCCGCAGGAATGACAGCGCCCTTGGCGTTGATGATGGTGGCAGCGCCAGCATCGAAAACCTGAAGAATGTTCGGCTGTTCGCCCGAACGGAAAGCAGCGATGCCGCTTGCAAGCGCTTCTTCGTATGAGCCCTTGGAAACCGGCGTCAGAGCGCATTCTTTCTGGGCTTCGTTGAACTTCTGCGAAACTTCGTTGATGACTTCGCCGTTACGGCCGCCCATGCCGTGCCACCAGGTGATGTTGGTCGCAGCCATGGAAGACGTTGCCGAAATGCTGACCGCCACTGCGGCCATGGAAATCTTCTTCAACATTACTAAATCCTCTCCACCATTTATTGGGATGAGGATGCGAATAGAGACGTTCCATGACGCCTCTTTAACGGTTTTATGTCAGATTTATTACAGTCCCTGCGATAGGGACTCCATTCTTCCAGAAACAGATGTCTCAAGCGTCCTTGCGCTTTATCGGGCGAGCCGGATTTCCGACCACCGTCGTCCCGGCCAAGACATCCCGCGTCACCACCGAACCGGCCCCGACGATCGCGCCATCGCCAATCGTGATGCCGGCCAGAAGGATCGCGCCGCCGCCGATCCAGACATCGCGACCGATCGTGACCGGCTTTGCGATTTCAATGCCTTGCGAACGCGCAACCGGGTCCAGGTGATGTTCGGCGCAATAGATCTGCACGGCCGGCCCCAACATCGCGCCATCGCCAATCCGCACGGGCGCAGAATCAAGAATGACGCAGCCGGTATTGAGATAGACGTTCGCACCCAACGCAATGTTGAAGCCGTAAGCGCAATGAAACGGTGCTTCGATAAAGGCTCCTTCCGCAACGGAGGCAAAGAGCGCCCGCAGCAAAGGCGACATGGCCTTGCGCTCATCCGGCGGCGCGGTGTTGTGCTGGTGAACGGCACGGCGGGCGCGGGCGCGCAGCACATCCAGTTCGGCATCCATGCAACAGTACCATTCGCCCGCAGCCATTTTTTCCCGCTCAGTGGACATTGCCCCCCCTCAAAATGCGTCGATGAAATGCTGCGGCAGGCGTCGTGGCAGGACTGCGACGATATCGAAACGCAACGAAAACCGCGCGGCATCCTTGCGGCGGGAGAGCCAAATATCGGCAGCGGCTCGAATGCGCTGTTGCGAACGGAAGCCGACCGCATCGACAGCCCCGGCACCGGAAGGCCGCGCCTTGACCTCGACGATGGCGACGACATCCTTTTTGCGGGCAATGAGATCGATTTCTCCCAGCCGGGTTCGATAACGAATGGCGAGGATGCGGTATCCCCGAAACAGCAGATAGAGTGCTGCCCAGTATTCCGCAGCGTGACCGCGTCGCTCGGCCTTTCGTCTCTTGTTCGTTTGCCCGTCAGCGGCCATCCGCATCCTTCATATCCAGCAGCCGTTGATAAAGCTCCTTGCGCGGCAGGCCCGTCAGCTTTGCCGCCTCGGCTGCGGCCCTTGCGGCAGGCATGGTTGTGACGAGATCCTTCAGGAGTCTCTCGACATCCTCGATATCGGGAATTTCGTCAAAGGAGGGCGGCTCTATCAGGAGCACGATCTCGCCCTTCACCACACGGTCCTCGTCGTAATATTCCGCAAGCTCGCCCAGCGTGCCGCGCCGGAACTCCTCGAAAGTCTTGGTCAGCTCGCGGCACACAACAGCGCGGCGATCGCGGCCAAGGACTTCCGATGCCACCTTTACGGAGGTGCCAATGCGGCGTGGCGATTCAAAAAACATGAGGGTGGCCGGAATTTTCGCAAGTTCGGCAAAACGGTCGCGCTTGCCGCGATCCTTTACGGGCAGAAAGCCCGCGAACAGAAAGGCGTCACTCGGCATGCCAGAACCAACAAGCGCAGCAAGCGGCGCAGATGCTCCCGGCACCGGCACGACGCGATGACCGGCCTCCAAAGCGAGCTGACCAAGGCGATAACCGGGATCGGAGACGAGTGGCGTTCCGGCATCCGACACCAGCGCCACGGATTTTCCGGCCTCCAAAGCGGCGATGAGTTTTGGTCCCGCTTCCTGCGCATTATGCTCGTGATAGGAGAGCGGACGTGTGCGGATACCGTAACGCTCGAGCAAAATGCGGGTGACGCGGGTATCCTCGCACGCGAGAACATCGGCAGACGCCAGCGTTTCCAGCGCCCGGATGGTGATGTCTCCGAGATTGCCGATGGGGGTGGCCACGAGATAGAGCGCCGGCTCCAACGGCCGCGCCGGAATAGTGGCCGTGCCGATCCTGAAGCTCTTGGTCGCCTGTCCGGCGTCGCTGTTCGATATTTCTTCCGTCACACGGCTTCCAATCATTCTGGCCGATCATTCCCGGCCGGTCGCTCCAGTTTTACCCCTTTATGGGCAATAGAAAACCGGCGAACAAGGTCCACGGGCGGTCACAGGCTGTGGATCATGCTGTATAGCAGCAAAATGACCGGCGGCAGATGCACTCGGCTCTTGCATTTTCTGCAATAACTCTGCCATTTTGCCCGTCCACATTATCCGGCGTTCCGGCCGGTCAAGACTCTTCTTACCGATCCGGCGGTGGCCGGGTCGCAACGGTTGAAAGCGGTAGCGTCCATGCGTATTACTCTTGAGCGGTCGAACCTTCTTAAATCGCTGAACCACGTCCACAGGGTCGTCGAGCGTCGTAACACGATCCCGATCCTGTCCAACGTTCTGCTGCGCGCATCCGGCGCCAATCTGGATATGAAGGCGACCGACCTCGACCTCGAAATCACCGAAGCGACGCCGGCCATGGTGGAGCAGGCGGGCGCGACCACCGTGCCGGCGCATCTGCTTTATGAAATCGTGCGCAAGCTGCCGGATGGTTCCGAAGTGCTTCTGGCCACTAATCCGGATGGCTCCACAATGACGGTTGCTTCCGGCCGTTCGAAATTCTCGCTGCAATGCCTTCCGGAAACCGATTTCCCGGATCTGACCGCCGGTACCTTCAGCCACACCTTCAAACTGAAGGCGACCGACCTGAAGATGCTGATCGACCGGACGCAATTTGCGATTTCGACCGAAGAGACACGCTATTATCTGAACGGCATCTTCTTCCACACCATCGAAAGCAACGGCGACCTCAAGCTGCGCGCAGTCGCGACGGACGGTCACCGCCTTGCGCGCGCCGATGTGGATGCGCCTTCCGGCTCCGAAGGTATGCCGGGCATCATCATTCCGCGCAAGACCGTCGGCGAATTGCAGAAGCTGATGGATAATCCCGAACTTGATGTCACTGTCGAGGTATCGGACGCGAAAATCCGCCTGACCATCGGCTCGGTCGTTTTGACCTCGAAGCTGATAGACGGCACCTTCCCGGATTACCAGCGCGTCATCCCCACCGGCAACGACAAGGAAATGCGCGTCGATTGCCAGACCTTCGCCCGTGCGGTCGATCGCGTGTCGACCATCTCTTCCGAGCGTGGCCGCGCCGTGAAGCTGGCGTTGACCAACGGCCAGCTGACGCTGACCGTCAACAATCCGGATTCCGGCAGTGCGACGGAAGAAGTGGCTGTCGGTTACGACAATGATTCGATGGAAATCGGCTTCAATGCCAAATATCTCCTCGACATCACCTCGCAGCTTTCCGGTGAAGACGCGATTTTCCTTCTGGCGGATGCGGGCTCGCCAACGCTCGTTCGCGACACCGCCGGCGACGATGCGCTTTATGTTCTGATGCCGATGCGCGTTTAAAGTGGACTTTTTTTCTTCAAATCAATCAAAAAACGCCGGTGGATCGCTCCACCGGCGTTTTTTGATTCGGCGCAGACAGATTTCTAACGCTAAACGAATTTTTCCAATTACGACATTTTGCCTTGTTTTAGCGCCAAATGAGATCAACAGTGCGTAACATTTTTTTGACAATGACCAAAATACATCCGAGGGGAATTATGGCACTCAACCTGAAGCAACGCTTTGAAAGAAAATTTGAGGAAGAAATCCGCTTTTTCAAAGGCATGGTCAGCCAGCCGAAAAAGGTCGGAGCCATCGTTCCGACATCCTCCATCACGGCAAGAAAAATGGCGAGTGTCATCGACCCGCATTCCGACCTGCCCGTTCTCGAACTCGGCCCCGGCACCGGTGTCATCACCAAGGCCATTCTGGCACGCGGCATCAAGCCGGAGCGCCTGACGGCCATCGAATATTCGACCGATTTCTACAATCAGCTTCTCAGAAGCTATCCAGGCGTCAACTTCATCAATGGCGATGCCTTCGATCTGAATGCGACACTTGGCGAGCACCAGGGCCAGATGTTCGACAGCGTCATTTCCGCCGTACCGATGCTGAATTTTCCGATGGCCGCCCGCATCAAGCTTCTCGACGAATTGCTGAAACGCGTGCCGCACGGTCGCCCCGTCATACAGATATCCTACGGTCCGATTTCCCCGATCGTTGCGCAGCCGCATCTCTACCACATCCGCCATTTCGATTTCATCGTGCGCAACATTCCTCCGGCGCAATTGTGGACCTATACCCGGGCCTGATCACACGGCAGAGTGGGCAAAGGCCGTCATTTCCCGGTCGTGACAGATGGTTAGGGTCCTGATTTGCCCTTCCATCGCCATTGAGGACCGCTCCTATGCATGCCCTTTACATTACCCATCCCCAGGTCCGGATCGATCCGGCGGTTCCGGTTCCGGAATGGGGACTTTCGGACTTGGGTGCACAGCGGGCGTTTGAGACAAGCCGTCTGCCATGGGCACGCGCATTGCGCCGGATCGTGTCGAGCGCGGAAACCAAAGCCATCGAAACCGCCCGAATCCTTGCTGAAACATCCGGCGCGGATATTGAGATCATCGAGGCGATGCATGAGAACGACCGGTCGGCCACAGGCTTCCTGACGCCGCCGGAATTCGAAAAGGCTGCCGACTGGTTTTTTGCCCATCCGCGAGAAAGCTTTCACGGCTGGGAACGGGCAATCGATGCGCAGGCGCGAATTGTTAACGCCGTCAGGGCCGTTCTAGACCGGCACGACCCGCAACAGCCGATTGCCTTTGTCGGCCATGGCGGCGTCGGCACGCTTTTGAAATGCCATATCGAAGGCGTCGGCATCAGTCGCAGCAAGGACCAGCCACCCGGCGGCGGCAATCTTTTCCGGTTCCCAATCGCCGAATTTTCACTTGCAGCTCAGCGCCCCACATGCGACTGGACGGCAATGGAAACATGGCAGGGATAAGACAATGACCGCGCGCGAAAAACTGATCGTCGGGCTCGATGTTCCGACTGTGCAACAAGCTGAAGACATCGTGTCGAAGATCGGCGATGAGGTTCTGTTCTACAAGATCGGCTATCAGCTGGTATTTGCCGGTGGTCTCGAATTCGCCCGCGACCTTGCCCAGAGCGGCAAGAAAGTCTTTCTCGACATGAAACTGCTCGACATCGACAACACCGTCGCCTCTGGTGTCGAAAACATCGCCCGCATGGGCATGTCGATGCTGACCCTGCATGCTTACCCAAAAGCCATGCGCGCCGCAGTCAAGGCAGCCGAAGGCTCTGGCCTCTGCTTGCTTGGTGTCACCGTGCTAACCTCGATGGATGATGCCGATCTTGCGGAAGCCGGCTATGCATCGGATGCCCGTTCGCTGGTGCTGCGCCGTGCGGAACAGGCGCGCGAGGCGGGCATGGGCGGCATCGTCTGTTCGGCAGAGGAATCGACGGCGGTGCGTGAAATCTTGGGCCCCGACCTTGCCGTCGTCACCCCTGGTATTCGCCCGGCCGGTGCCGAGGCTGGAGACCAGAAGCGCGTGATGACGCCTTTTGACGCCATCAAAGCCGGTTCGAGCCATCTGGTTGTCGGCCGCCCCATCGTCAGAGCAGAAGATCCGAAAGCAGCAGCCCGCGCCATTCTTGACGACATGCTGCGCGCCAGCTTTCCGGCAAATCAATAAGGACCATCGGAGGAGACGAAATGGCAAAGGGTTACTGGATCGCGCGTGTCGATGTACGCGACAACGAACGCTACAAGGACTACGTTTCGACTGCGAAGCCCGCTTTCGAGCGGTTCGGCGCCAACTTTCTCGCCCGCGGCGGTGCGTTGACCGAACTTGAGGGCAAGGCACGCGCACGCAACGTCATCATCGAATTCCCCTCTGTGCAGCACGCGATCGATTGCTACAACTCGCCCGAATACCAGGCGGCGGCCAAAATCCGCCAGGAAGTCGCCGACGCGGAGATGATGATCGTCGAAGGAATTTGACGGTCGTCAACCGCATTTCCAAAACTAGTCCCGGGCCTTGTGACAACGTCTCTTCACGCGCGCACGGCTTTGGGCTAAGAGACTGAAAAACGCTTTATCGACAGCTTCTGAGGAGCCTCCCATGACCTTGGCCAACCTTCCACCCCTCGTCACCGTTTTCGGCGGTTCGGGTTTCGTCGGGCGGCATGTCGTGCGGATGCTCGCCAAGCGCGGTTACCGCATCCGCGTTGCCGTGCGCCGTCCCGATCTTGCTGGTTTCCTGCAGCCGCTCGGCAATGTCGGCCAGATCTCGTTTGCCCAGGCGAACCTGCGGTATCGCGACTCCATCGTCAAAGCCATCGAAGACGCCGACCACGTGGTCAATTGCGTTGGCATTCTGGCCGAAAGCGGCCGCAACACCTTTGACGCCGTGCAGGAATTCGGCGCGAAAGCCATTGCTGAAGCAGCCCGCAACGCCGGTGCAACGCTGACGCACATCTCCGCCATCGGTGCCGATGCCAATTCGTCGACCGGCTACGGCCGCACAAAGGGCCGCGCCGAGGCAGCAATCCATTCCGTTCTGCCCGGCGCCGTGATCCTGCGTCCTTCGATCATCTTTGGACCGGAAGACGACTTCTTCAATAAATTCGCCAAGATGGCCCGCAGCCTGCCGTTCCTGCCGCTGATCGGCGGCGGAAAAACCAAGTTCCAGCCGGTCTATGTCGAAGATGTAGCGGAGGCCGTTGCCCGCAGCGTGGATGGCAAGCTGAAGCCCGGCGCCATCTATGAACTGGGTGGCCAGGACGTCATGACGTTCCGCGACTGTCTTGAGGCGGTTCTTGCCGCAACCTACCGTCAGCGTCCTTTCGTCAACCTGCCTTTCGGCGTCGCCTCAATGATCGGCAAAATCGCTTCGCTGGTGCCGCTGATTACGCCGCCGCTGACTGTCGATCAGGTGACCATGCTGAAAAAGGATAATGTCGTTTCCGCTGACGCGGAAAAGAACGGCCTGACCCTGGAAGGCATCGGCATTACGCCCGTTCGCGTTGCTTCCGTCCTGCCGTCCTACATGGTGCACTATCGCCCGCACGGACAGTTCTCGAACGCCGGAAAAGCAGCATAAGCCTACTGTCGTGCATTAACGATCTGAACGAAAGCGGGAACCATTCCCGCTTTTTGTTTTTGCGCAATTCAATCGCAACCAAACCGCTATTGGCGCATTTCCCCCTCAACTGCAGGGGAGGTGCACCATCGACTGAAGCTGTTTTGAACAGCCGGGTAAAAGTTAACGGCAAAGTGGCCTCCACAGCCAAGCGTGGCACAAGCGCAACTGTGGAAAAGACTTCGCATTAACCCGGTATTCAGCAAGCCGCTTTATTGATAATGGCCACATTCCTAACATATCCAGAACCCTCACTTCACACACGGCGGCGTAATCCGCGCGAACGAACGTCTGAAAGGCAATAATAAAATGGGCAGATCTATCGCACTCTTTTTTGCGTGTGCGGCTTTGGTGGTTCTGGCGGGTTCTTTCATGGCGCCGGGCACGGTTGCAGCGGGCAAGAGCGGTTGCGCTCCCGCCTACGGTGTCGACCCTTGCGCAACGGCTTCGATCAGCACGAACTGATCAGCTTTCACAAGTCTCAAATAAAAAGCGCCTCCGGATTCTCCGGGGCGCTTTTTTATTTTGTCCGTGCATTGGAAACGAACGGCTACTTTAAAGCTCGGCTCAACGGTAGAGCAGAAGTGCCGCCAGACCCAGCGAGCCGATGACGATGCGCCACCAGGCAAAGGGTGCAAAACCGCGTCGCGAGACGAAGTCCAGCAGCGAGCGCACGACGAACAGGCCGGAGACGAAAGCGGCAATGAAGCCCACGGCAATCAGCGCACTGTCATCGAAGCTCAGCGCATCGCGGTTCTTGTAGAGATCGAGCACAAACGCGCCGAGCATGGTCGGCATCGCCAGGAAAAACGAGAATTCGGCGGCGGAGCGCTTGTCCGTGCCCATCAACAGCGCGCCGACAATGGTAGCGCCGGACCGGGAGGTGCCCGGAACCATCGCAAGGCACTGGAACAGACCGATCTTGAAGGCAAGCGAGGGCGGATAATCCATGATGTCGGTATATCTGGGCTTCAGCGGCATCCGGTCGACGGCCAGCAATATGACGCCGCCGATAACCAGTACGATACAGATGAGGATGGGTGTTTCGAACAGCACCGTCTTGATGAAGTCATGCGCCAGAGCGCCGATCAACGCCGCTGGCAGGAAGGCGACAGCGACAGCCAGCACGAAGCGGCGCGCCTTGGCACTTGTTGGCATCGCCATGGCGATCGACACAAGCTTCTGAAAATAAACAAGAAGGATAGCAATGATCGCGCCGAGCTGAATGAGAACGGCAAAGGTGTTGCCCGGCGATTTGAAGCCGAGAAAATGCCCGGCCAGCAGCACATGCGCCGTTGAGGAAACGGGAATGAACTCCGTAAGACCCTCGATAATGCCCAGCAAAAGCGCGCTGATGATCGATTGGTCACCCATGAGGTATCCTTTTTTCAGGGGGAAGCGGGAATGGAAAGCAATTGCGTTAAACTTGTTTTAAAGTAGCCAAGCTCTTATAGCGTCTTGATGAAGCGAAACTGAAAAAGTTTTCCGGCAATTGTCGATCATGACAACCAATCGTAAAAATTGAGTACCGATGCCAACTCTCTATCACTCTCCCATGTCGACCGCATCGCGGTTCGTTCGTCTGATCCTTTCGGAATACGGGTTCCAGACCGATCTCGTGGAGGAGCAGCCGTGGGAAAGAAGGCGGGAGTTTCTGGCGCTGAATCCGGCGGGCACCCTGCCGGTCTATCTCGATGACAATATGCGCTCTCTCAGCGGTCCCTACGTGCTCGCCGAGTTTCTCGACGAAACGCACGGGGTTTTGAAGCGTGACCGGCGATTGCTGGCGGAAGACCCGTTTCAGCGGGCGGAAATCCGCCGCTTGACCGAGTGGTTCCTGCAGAAGATGGAAAACGATGTGACCCGACCGCTGGTGCGGGAGCGGGTTTATAAATTGCAGATGACGGCGGCGCAGGGTGGTGGCCCCCCGGATTCCAAGCTTCTGCGCACCGCGCGTAACAATGTTCGTCAGCACATCAAATATCTGGAATGGCTGGCGGGTTCGCGCACTTGGCTCGCCGGCGACCGATTGAGTTATGCCGATCTGGCCGCGGCTGCTTCTGTTTCGGTGCTGGATTATCTCGGCGAAATCAACTGGCTTGAAGCGCCAATTGCCAAGGAGTGGTATCAGCGGCTGAAATCGCGCCCGTCCTTCCGGCCGTTCCTCAGCGAGCGCATTCCGCGCCTTGCCCCCTCCTCCCACTACGCCGATCTGGATTTCTAAGTTCCGGCCTCCCGGTTATTTGCTGCGGCGTGTAGCTACGCATATATATGTCGCAGAGTAACCCGCAGGAGAAACGACCATCGACGTTGCCAGCGACAAGCAGCGGATACGCGCTCGCAAACTGACGGACTTCGTTCGTCAGGAGGCGCTTTCGCTCGGCTTCGATCTCTGTCGTATCACCGCGCCGGACAGCATTCCGCTGGCACCAGGACGGCTGAGGCAGTTTCTGGATAAGGGCTATCATGGCACCATGGCGTGGATGGAGCAGACCGAGGCCCGTCGCGCCGAGCCGAAAACGCTGTGGGGCGACGTGCGCTCCATTGTCATGTTCGGGCTGAATTACGGGCCTGAGGAAGATCCTCGCGGCCTTCTTTCGAAATCCGACAAGGCAGCCATTTCGGTCTATGCCCGCAACCGCGACTATCACGACGTCATAAAAGGGCGACTGAAAGAAATCGCCACCCGTTTTGCCGCGCGCGCCGGCGAGGACGTGAAGGTCTTCGTTGACACTGCGCCGGTGATGGAAAAACCGCTTGCCGCAGCCGCGGGGCTCGGCTGGCAGGGCAAACACACCAATCTGGTCAGCCGCACCCATGGTTCCTGGCTGTTTCTCGGCAGCATGTTCACCACCGCCGAGCTTTTTCTTGATGAGGCCGAGAAGGACCATTGCGGCTCCTGTCGCGCCTGTCTCGATGCCTGTCCGACGGCCGCCTTCCCCGCCCCCTACCAGCTGGACGCCCGCCGCTGCATCTCCTACCTCACCATTGAGCACAAAGGCGTCATCCCGCACGAGTTCCGGCCGATGATAGGCAACCGCATCTATGGCTGCGACGATTGCCTTGCCGCCTGTCCCTGGAACAAATTCGCGGCCAGCGCCTCCGAGATGAAGCTGCAGGCGCGCGAGGATTTGAAGGAACCTTCCATCGCCTTCCTGCTGACGCTGGATGACGCTGCCTTCCGCAGCTTCTTCAGCGGCTCACCGGTCAAGCGCATCGGGCGTAACCGCTTCATCCGCAACGTTCTGATAGCTGCTGGAAACTCGCGCGACCGGCAATTCGTGCAGCAATGCAAGTCTCTCGCCGAAAAAGACCCGGCACCGGAGGTGCGCGGCATGGCCGCATGGGCTTTGTCGCAGCTTATGGACAGCGAGGAGTTCCGTGCATACTCTGCCGGCCGCGCCCCGGAGCCTGATCCGGAGGCTGAAATGGAATGGCAACTGGCAGAGGCGTGACCCATGCATGTGATGATTTTCGGCGCAGGATATTCGGGCAAGGCCATCGCAAACGCGCTGAAAACCGAAGCTGCAACGATATCGGGCACCACGCGCAGCACGGACAAGTTCGCAAGCCTTGCTGCAACTGGCATGACACCCTTCCTGTTCGACGGTGCCCATCTTAATGACGATCTCATCGCCACAATGACCAATGTCACCCATCTCGTGCAGTCCATCGCGCCGGGCAAGGATGGAGATCCACTGCTTGCGCTTTTGGGCGACGACCTGAAACGGCTTCTGCCCAAGCTTGAATGGATCGCTTATCTTTCCACCGTTGGCGTCTATGGCGACCATGACGGCGCATGGGTGGATGAGGAAACCCCGTGCCGCCCGGTGTCCGCCCGGTCCGTGGAACGCGTTGCTGCCGAAACCGCGTGGGCTGCGGCTGCTGAAAAAGCGGGCGTGCCGCTTGCCATCTTGCGCCTTTCGGGAATTTACGGCCCCGGACGCAATAGTTTCATGAATTTCGAAAAGGGAACGGCGCGCAGGCTGGTGAAGAAAGACCAGGTGTTCAACCGCATCCGGGTTGAGGATATTGGTGCGGCCCACGCCTTTCTGGCGCGGAGAAATGAACGCGGCCTCTTCAATGTGACGGATGATGAACCCGCCCCGCCGCAGGATGTGGTGAGCTTCGCCGCCACGTTGATGGGCGTTGAGCCGCCTCCCGAACAGGCATTCGAGACCGCCGATCTGACGCCGATGGCACGCTCCTTCTACGGCGAGAACAAGCGCGTTTCCAACGCCAGGATACGTGGCCTCGGTTTCGATTTCAGCTTCCCGGAGTACAAAATCTCCCTGACACAATTGTGGGAAAGCGGCCTCTGGCGGGGCTAAAAATCCCCCATTTAAAAGCGATGAAAAATCCTTCCAAACCCGTTTTTGAGGATGGTTTTGGTGGTTTTTCAGTCAATTAGGCTTTTATTAACCATGCAAAAATCGCTAAAATCATAGCCATTAGAAAAATATTTCACTCACATTTCGTGAACTGGATTCACGAAGGCGTGACTTGTAACAGCATTTCCATTGAGCATTGATTCTGCGTCATTTTTTCCACTTTTCAACAATAAGGCACCGACGACACCTTTCCGGCTAACGATCACGAATGTTACAGCCTGTAACACTTCGTGATTTGAGATCAGCTTTTTTTCGCCATTTTTCCCTCGCCCTACAATCTCGCATTCAAACGCGTTCAGGCCAGACAATGGCCGTTTAGCAAGGGCACAATCAATCGGCGCGGGGCCGATTTTCAGGGAAGCACAGTTTGTTGAATATCCGTCGTATAACTTTCACCGTCGCAACTATAGCCGCCTGTTCCATCATTGCGCCTCTTCAGGCGAATGCGGCAAATGGTTGTGGAGGGGCATCGTGGTATGCGTTGAGCTCCAAGACTGCTTCGGGCGAGCGTATGAACGCCGCCAACATGACCGCCGCTCACCGCTCGCTGCGGTTCGGCACCAAGGTCAAGGTTACCAATGCCCGTAACGGCAAGGCCGTTGTGGTGCGCATCAATGACCGCGGTCCGTTCATCAAGGGTCGCGTTCTCGATCTTTCCAAGGCCGCTGCCAAAAACATCGGCATGATCAGTTCCGGCACCGCCAAGGTCTGCTACGAGGTCGTCAGCGCCGATTGAGCCTTGCCCTTGCCGCCATTCGCGTCTACCAACCGGGCTAATCAGCAAAATGAGGTAGACAATGCGTTTGGGCGGGCGTTTGGCCGGAGCAATCGAAGTATTGGCGGATATTGAGGGACGCAGGCGTCCCGTTGCCGATGCTCTGAAGGACTGGGGACTTGCCCATCGTTTCGCAGGTTCGGGTGACAGGGCCGCGATCGGCAACATCGTCTATGACGCGCTGCGCATGAAACTGTCACACGCCTGGCTGATGGATGACGACAGCGCCGCCTCGCTTGGTTATGCAGTTCTTCTGCGACAATGGGGCAAGAGCTTTTCGGAACTTGCGGCGGAATTCGACGGCGACAAATTTGCCCCTGCCGCGCCTGATGAAGAAAAGCAGAAAGCCTTTCTCTCCCGTTCTCTCGCCGATGCACCAGCCCATATTCAGGGCGACATTCCCGAATGGGTTCAAGCATCCTTCGAGACGGCGTTTGGAGCCAGCTGGCTTGCCGAGGCGCAGGCGCTGAACCAGCGCCCGACACTTGATCTGCGGGCCAACACGCTGAAGGCCACTCGCGACAAGGTGCTGAAGGCGCTGGAAGAGAGCGGTGCGGAAGCAACGCATATAGCCCGTCAGGGTGTCCGCATCCCCGCCGGCGAAGGCCCTTCCCGCCTGCCGAATGTGACCGCCGAACTGTCCTTCCAGAAAGGCTGGTTCGAAGTTCAGGACGAGGGATCGCAGATCGTTGCCGATCTTGCCGGCGCGTATGAAGGCGAACAGATCCTCGATTATTGCGCCGGTGGCGGCGGCAAGACGCTGGCCATGGCCGCCAGCATGAACAACAAGGGTCAGGTTCACGCCTTCGACGCGGATCGCAAGCGGCTCGCGCCGATTATCGAGCGGCTGAAACGAGCCGGCACGCGCAATGTGCAGGTTCACGACCGCGCAGCCGGACTTGTCCCGTTTCACGAAAAATTCGATCGCGTTCTGGTGGACGCCCCCTGCACTGGCACGGGAACATGGCGCCGGCGGCCTGACACCAAATGGCGGCTGACGACACGCAATCTGGAAGAACGGGTACAGCAGCAGGGCGAGGCCCTTTCGCAGGCCAAGGGTTTTGTGCGCCCCGGCGGCGAGCTGCTTTATGTCACCTGCTCGGTCCTGCCCGAGGAAAACGAGCAGCAGGTCACGCGCTTCTGCGAAGAAAATCCGCAATTCTATATCGGTTCGGCACTGGATCGCTGGCAGACGACTTTTGGCGGCAATGCAAACAAACCGCATTCCTCTGACGGCAAGACAGTGACGCTGACGCCTGCAACTACAGATACGGATGGTTTCTTCTTCTGCGTAATGAAACGCAAAGCGTGAAACAGGTTTTGCACGCGCTGATTTTACTTCGAAAAATATCGAGTAGCTTGTTTCAAAGCATTCTAAACTAGAATATTTGACACAAGTTTGCGATTGGGTCAGAACTCGCTTGCCGCAGCGTGAGGTTATTTCACGCCTGCCCAAGGAGAGGGATCATGATCCGCAAAACCATTCTCAGCGCGTCTTTCGCGCTTCTGGCCGCATCCGCGACCTTCACCGCGCTTCCCGCCAGCGCTGCGACTGACGCCGCCGCTGTCGTCAAGCATTACGCCGACGTCGCGCATGCGAAATACGAGGATTCGCTGACCACGGCGAAGGCGCTGGACAAGGCAATCGACGCGCTGATCGCAACACCGAGCGAAGGAACGCTGAAAGCTGCACGTGAAGCGTGGATCAAGGCGCGCGTTCCATACCAGCAATCGGAAGTCTATCGTTTCGGCAACCCTGTGGTCGACGCCTGGGAAGGCAAGGTAAACGCCTGGCCGCTGGATGAAGGCCTGATCGACTATGTCGACGGTTCCTACGGCACCGAGAGCGACGAGAACGAGCTTTACGTCGCAAACATCATCGCCAATCCGAAAATCAAGATCAGCGGCGAAGATGTCGATACCTCGAAGATCACCCCCGAACTGATCGAAAGCCTGCACGAGGCGGGCGATGTCGAAGCCAATGTGACGACCGGTTACCACGCCATCGAATTCCTGCTCTGGGGCCAGGACCTGAACGGCACCGGACCGGGTGCGGGCAACCGCCCCTATACCGACTACGACAAGAAGAATTGCACGAACGGCAATTGCGACCGCCGCGCCGATTACCTGAAGTCCGCCTCCACCCTGCTGATCAAGGATCTTCAGGAAATGGTGGACGCCTGGGCGCCGGAAGGCGAAGCCACCAAGACAGTGGAAGCCGACCCGAAAGCCGGCCTGACCGCCATTCTCACCGGCATGGGCTCTCTTTCCTATGGCGAGCTGGCAGGGGAGCGCATGAAGCTCGGCCTTCTGCTGCACGATCCGGAAGAGGAGCATGATTGCTTCTCCGACAATACCTATAATTCGCATCTTAACGACGCCATCGGCATCGCATCTGCCTATACCGGCGAATATACCCGTGTGGATGGAACGAAGATGACCGGCGCCTCGCTGTCGGAGCTGGTCGGCGCCAAGGACAAGGCGCTGAACGACGAGATGACGGCGAAGCTGAACAAGACGCTCGACGCCATGCATGCCATGGAAAAGCGTGCCCAGACGGTCGAGGCCTACGACCAGATGATCGGCGAAGGCAACAAGGAAGGCAACGCCGTGGTTCAGGCGGCCATCGACGGCCTTCTCGACCAGACGAAAACCGTCGAACGCGTGATTGCGGCACTCGATCTCGGCAAGATCGAACTTGAAGGTTCCGCCAGCCTCGATAATCCGAACGCCGTCTTCAAATAAGAGCCAATGCGGGCCGCAGATCGCTGCGGCCCGCCATTCCCATGCTTTCCATGAACTCATCGCTGCCGCGGATCCGCAAGCCGTTCTTCTTCGCCGGGGCAGCCTGCCTTGTGGCATCGATGGTGCTTGCCGCACCGCTTCGTGACGATCTGACGGAAAAAGACCAAAGCCGCGTTCAGGCTGTCACCGCGCCGACGATGGATTTTACCATGCCGGAGCCCTTCGAGGCCATGTCCGGCGGGGCAACGACCAGCACCCATAAAGCCGATAGCGGCGCGTTTTCGCATCCATCCGCAACAATGCCGTTTGAGAGAAAACAGGATTTCAAGCTCGGCAATGCGCTGTTCCAGAAGCTCTGGGTGTCTTCCCCCTCCTCCACGCAAGCCTCGGACGGGTTGGGGCCGCTCTATAACGCCCGATCCTGCCAGGCCTGCCATGTGAAGGACGGCAGAGGCCGACCGCCACTTGCCGGCGAAGATGCCGTCTCCCTGTTTCTGCGGCTGGCCCGGCCTGCCCGCAACGAGGCGGAACGGGCAGCGATTGCGCGCCACGAGGTGTTGAATTTTCCCGACGAGACCTATGGCCGGCAGCTTCAGAACGTTGCCATTCCCGGCCTCGCCGCAGAGGGCAAACCTGTCATCACCTATATCGAAAAGCCCGTGCGGCTGGCCGACGGCGAGGTGGTGATGCTGCGCAAGCCAGACTATGCCGTGGCAGGCCTGCACTATGGCCCCCTGGGCGTCGATACGACTTTGTCGGCGCGGATTGCAATGCCAACCCTTGGGCTTGGGCTGATCGAGGCCATTGCCGATGCCGATATTCTGGCCGGCGCCGATCCGGATGACAAAAATGGCGACGGCATTTCCGGGCGCCCTGCTTTTGTACGGGATCACCGGACCGGCGAAGTGAAGCTCGGCCGATTTGGCTGGAAAGCCCAGAACGCCAGCGTCCGCGACCAGAGCGCCAGCGCCTTCTCCCACGATATCGGCATTTCCACGCCGGATGCACAAAACGCCTATGGTGATTGCACCGACGTTCAGAAAGACTGTCTTGCCATGCCGACCGGCGTGCAGCCACGGCTTGGGCCAGTGGAGGCGCCAGACCCCATTCTCGATCTCGTGACCTTTTACACCGAAAACCTTGCAGTGCCGCAGCGCCGCGATGTGGGTGATCCCACCGTGTTGCGGGGAAAGCAGCTTTTTTACGCATCCGGCTGCACATCCTGCCATACACCGAAATTCGTCACCCGCCGTGACGCTGCCGACCCCATGCAGTCTTTCCAGCTGATCTGGCCCTATTCGGATTTTTTGCTGCACGACATGGGAGAGGAGCTTGCCGACGGCCAGCAGGTGGGCGAAGCAAGCGGGCAGGAATGGCGAACCCAGCCGCTCTGGGGTATCGGTCTGACGCGAAGCGTGAATGGCAACGGTTTTTACCTGCATGACGGGCGGGCGCGCAGCCTGACAGAAGCGATATTATGGCACGGCGGCGAAGCGCAAAAAGCGCGCGATGCCTTTGCCGCCTTGCAAAAATCCGACCGGCAGGCTTTGCTGGCTTTTCTGGAGTCCCTTTGATGAAAAATGCCATGCGAAAAATACCCGGTCTCATCTCCGTGCTGCTGCTTTTGGGCATGCGGCCCGCAATGGCGCAGGATGTGGAGCTGATGCCGCCGCCACCGCTCGACGCCGTACAGGTACGGGGCGTGATGGAAAAAGCGGTGAACGGTTTCATCCGTCCCGGCTATGACCAGTTCCGGCAATCGGCAGAGAAGCTGGAAGGCAGCATGAAGGCGTTCTGCGCCGCCCCTTCCAAAACGACGGATGAGGCGGCCAAAGCGGCCTTTGCCGATACGGTCTCCAGTTGGTCAACCATCGAGATCGTTCGGGTCGGTCCGGTGATCGAGCACAACCGCTTCGAACGTGTGCTCTATTACCCAGACAAGAAGGGTCTTGGCCTGAAACAGGTACAGCGTTACCTTGCAGAAAAGGACGAAAGCGTCACCAGCGCCGAGAGCCTGAAGGGCAAGAGTGTCGCAGCGCAGGGCCTAGGCGCGCTGGAATTCGTGCTCTACGGCACCGATGCGGGTGATCTGTTCGACAAGAAGGGCGATTTCCGTTGCCGTTATGGCGCGGCGATTGCCGGCAACGTTGCCAATGTGGCGGCGGAGCTTTCCGACAGCTGGAACGCACCTGATGGAGCGCAGAAAAACTGGACGCAGCCCGGCGCGAATAATCCCGTTTTTCGCGATGAGCGTGAGGCGCTGGTTGCCCTGCTTGGCATTCTCGTGCACGGCGCCGAAGCAATCCGCGACCAGCGCATAGAGACGTTCTACAAGGGGCCGGACAAGGCGAAGTTTCCCCGCACGGCGATCTACTGGCGGTCCGGCCTGACGTGGAAAAGCATTGCCGCAAACATCAAGGCCGTTCAAACCCTCCTGCACACGGCCGATATGGTCGAACTCGTGCCACCCGACCAGCGCTCCATCGTCAACTCCATCGATTTCATCGCCAAATCGATGATCCGCATTGCCGGAACGATTGATACCAACGTGGAAAAGGCCCTTGATGACGACCAGCAACGCGCCAAGGTGGATTACCTGCTGCTGAACGGCAAAGACCTGATCTACCGCCTCAACGACCAGTATGGCGGCGCAATCGGTCTCAGCTCCGGCTTTTCCTTCGCCGACGGAGACTGAGGCGGTGATATCATGCAAAAAGCCGACGCTGATAGACAGGCGCAGCTTCATCAAGGCGGCGGGCATTCCGTTCCTAGCGACGCTCGCTCCCGGCTCGCTGCATGCGCTTGAACGCGCCGACGCTGTCTTCGCTTCCGCTTTTCGCGCTCATGACGGTTCCTACGGCATTGCGACTGTGAGCGAACGCGGCGAGATCATCGACCGCGTTGCGCTCCCAGCCCGCGCCCATGGAATGGCAACGAGCCATGCGACCGGCATGACAGTGGCCTTTGCGCGCCGGCCCGGCACCTTCTTCATGGCCTTTGACCCCGCGCGACGCCGCGAACCTGTCGTGATGCACACGCCGGAAAACCGCCACTTCTACGGCCACGGACAATTTTCTCCCGACGGTGCGATCCTCTACGCCAGCGAAAACGACTTCGATGGCAATCGCGGTGTTATCGGGCTTTACGATGCCCGCAACGGATTTGCCCGCATCGGTGAATACGACGCCCACGGCATTGGCACCCATGACATGACCGTGAGCGACGATGGCAGGCTGATCGTGATCGCCAATGGCGGCATCGAGACCCACCCGGATTTCGGCCGAACCAAACTCAATGTCGACAGCATGCAGCCGTCGCTCGTGCTTCTGGACGCCGCCAGCGGCCAGTTGATCCAGAAACATACGATGCCAGACCAGTTACGACAGCTTTCCACCCGCCATGTCGATCTCGGCGATGACGGGCGTGTCTGGTTCGCCTGCCAATATGAGGGACCGCGCAACGATCTTCCGCCGCTTGTTGGCCATTTCTCGAAGGGCGAGGACCTTGCCTTCGTCGATCTACCAGAGCAAACGACGGTGCGCCTTGCCAATTATGTCGGTGCCATCGCCGTCAACCGGCGCGATGGACTGGTGGGCCTGACCTCACCCAATGGCAACGCGGCCGTGACGCTGGATGCGAAAACCGGGCGTGTTGTATCCGAGACGACCGTGCGGGAGGCTGCGGGCGTTGCCCCCGCCATAAAGGGCATTGCGGTTTCTTCCTATGACGGATTTTTCGAGGCTATTCGCAGCGACGTGGCGTGGGACCAGCATATCGTGCGTATTTCAGGCTAAAATACTGAAAATGCACTGGAACAAAAAAGACCAAAAAGCATTTGAGGCGTCATGAAAAACCTGTCCGTGTATATCATTTTCGTGGTTGTGGTTGTTGCGCTGGGTGCGCTCATCGGCATCAACAACGTGCCGGGCGAATGGTACCAGTCGCTTCAGAAGCCGCCCTTCAACCCGCCCAACTGGATATTCGGCCCCGTTTGGACAACGCTCTACGTGATGATCGGCATTGCAGGCGCGCGAACATGGATCGTGAGACCGGCGGGCACGCGCATGCGTCTCTGGTTCACGCAGTTGGTGCTGAATTTCCTATGGTCGCCTATCTTTTTCGGCATGCAAAGCCCGACAGGTGCGCTCGTCATCATCGTGCCGATGCTGATCTGCATTCTGGCTTTCATTGCGCTCACCTATAGTCGCGACCGCATCTCCATGTGGCTTTTCGTGCCCTACGCCCTTTGGGTCGCCTTTGCCACGCTGCTGAATGCCAGCATCGCCGTGCTGAACTAATTGCTCCTGCGGCACTTGCCTTGCCCGCCGCCACACGCCATGTCAGTTTGCGGTGAGGACAAAAGCAGGCAGGTAAGCCAATGGAGATCACGGATCCCGGCGATTTTCGTCAGCGGATAGAAACAAGCTTTGCGCGGCAGGGTGTGGTGCAGGCAATCGGTGCGCAGATAAGCCGCATCGAACACCGTCTGGTGGAAATCGAGCTGCCGTTTCATGAAAAGCTGACACAGCAGCACGGCATATTGCATGCCGGTGTCATTGCCGCCGGCCTGGATACCGCGTGCACCTATGCCGCCTATACGATCATCGAGCCGGAAGCCTCGCTGCTGACAATCGAGTTCAAGGTCAACCTCATGTCGCCCGGGCGCGGCGAGCGGTTCCTGTTTCGTGGCGAAATCATCAAGCCGGGCAACAACCTGATCGTTGCCGATGGCCGCGCTTACGCCCTTTCCGACGGGCCGGCGAAGCTCATCGCCTCCATGACAGGCACGATGATGGTGGTAAAGGGCCGCGAGGATATTTCCGGATGAGCTACCGGCTTTTGCATGTTGCAGACAAATCCATTCTTTTCGTCATGGCGGCTTCCGCCGAATACGGTCCCCACCTGCAGGCGCGCATCGCGCCCTTGATGACCGGCGTCGGCCCGGTGGAGGCAGCGATTTCGGTCACGGCAATTCTTGCCGGTCTCGATGCGGCGGGTCATCTGCCGGACCTTGTCGTTTCGCTCGGCTCCGCCGGCTCGCGGACGCTCGACCAGACTGGCATCTATCAGGCGATTTCTGTTGCCTATCGCGACATGGACGCCTCTGCATTCGGTTTTGAAAAGGGCCGCACGCCGTTTCTCGATCTGCCGGCCGAGGTGGCCTTGCCCCTGCGCATACCCGATATTGCCGAGGCGCGACTTTCCACGGGCGCCAACGTCGTCTCTGGTGCCACCTATGGGTCGATCGATGCCGATATGGTGGAAATGGAAACCTATGCCGTGCTCCGGGCCTGCCAGCGCTTCGGCGTGCCGCTCATCGGCCTGCGCGGTATTTCCGATGGCAGGGAAGATGTGAACCATGTGGACGACTGGACGGAATACCTGCATATCATCGATGAAAAGCTCGCAGACGCCGTCGACAGGCTTTGCCGCGCTATCGAAGACGGTGCGATCACCCTTTGAACCTCGCGATTTTAGTAAATTTCCGCTGTTAGACGCCCGCTTCCGGGTTGCCTAAAGCCGCCATTTTCTTTAAAGGCTCGCCATGACCCAGATAGCCCATCCCGACAGCATTCTCATCATCGATTTCGGCAGCCAGGTGACGCAGCTGATTGCGCGCCGCATCCGCGAAGCCGGGGTCTATTGCGAAATCCACCCGTTTCAGAATGCCGCAGAGGCGTTTGAGAAGCTCCAGCCCAAGGGCGTGATCTTCTCCGGCGGCCCCGCATCTGTCACGGCGGAAGGCAGCCCGCGTGCGCCGCAGGCGGTGTTCGACAGCAAGGTTCCGATCCTCGGCATCTGCTACGGCCAGCAGACGCTCTGCACCCAGCTTGGCGGCGTTGTCGAGGGCGGTCACGCGGCGGAATTCGGGCGCGCCGATATCGACATCAAAAAGGCAAGCCCTCTGTTCGACGGTTTCTGGGAACAGGGCAAGAGCTATCCCGTCTGGATGAGCCACGGCGACCGCGTGACGAAACTGCCGGAAGGTTTCGAGGTTATCGCAACCTCCGAGAACGCACCCTTCGCCATAGCTGCCGACGAGACACGCCACTATTACACCACCATGTTCCACCCGGAAGTGGTGCATACGCCTGATGGCGGCAAGCTGCTCTCCAACTTCGTGCACAAGATCGTCGGTCTCAAATCCGATTGGACGATGGCAGCCTATCGCGCCGAGATGATCCGCAAGATCCGCGATCAGGTGGGCACCGGGCGCGTGCTCTGCGCACTCTCCGGCGGCGTCGATTCCTCGGTTGCGGCGATCCTCATCCATGAGGCGATCGGTGACCAGCTGACCTGCGTTTACGTCGACCACGGTCTGATGCGGCTTGGCGAAAGCGAGCAGGTCGTCGGCATGTTCCGCGACCATTACAATATTCCGCTGGTACATGTGGATGCCGCAGACATGTTCCTGGGCCAGCTTTCTGGCGTCTCCGACCCGGAAGTGAAGCGCAAGACTATCGGCCGTTTGTTCATCGAGGTCTTCGAGGCGGAAGCTGCCAAGATCGCAGCAGACGGCAAGGGTGCTCCGAATTTCCTCGCGCAGGGCACGCTTTACCCTGACGTCATCGAGAGCGTTTCCTTCTCCGGCGGTCCTTCCGTCACCATCAAGAGCCACCACAATGTCGGTGGCCTTCCCGAGCGCATGAACATGCAGCTGGTGGAGCCGCTGCGCGAGCTCTTCAAGGACGAGGTGCGTGCGCTTGGCCGTGAACTTGGCCTGCCGGAAAGCTTCATCGGGCGCCATCCCTTCCCCGGCCCGGGTCTGGCGATCCGTTGCCCCGGTGCGGTCACCCGCGAGAAGCTCGATATTCTGCGCAAGGCAGATGCGATCTATCTCGACGAAATCCGCAAGGCGGGTCTTTACGACACCATCTGGCAGGCCTTCGCAGTGCTCCTGCCGGTGCAGACCGTGGGCGTCATGGGTGACTACCGCACCTATGACTTCGTCTGTGCGCTCCGCGCTGTGACCTCCGTGGATGGCATGACGGCGGATTTCTACCCCTACGACATGAATTTCCTCGGCCGCGCCGCGACCCGCATCATCAACGAAGTCCGCGGCATCAACCGTGTCGTCTATGACGTGACGAGCAAGCCGCCCGGCACGATCGAGTGGGAATAAAACGAAGGCGGAGCAATTCCGCCTTTTGTTCCTCTTTTGTTCTTTATTTTATCACCGCGCAATGATAGGTTTCCGGCCTTGGTATAAGGCTGTGGAGCATCGTCATGGAGTGCGAGTTGGCGGACGAAAGAGCCTTAAGGCAGCTTTGTTTTGATGGGCTGGAGCCGCAGAAAATACGGCGCATCAATCCGCGCTTTCGAAACAAGCTCCTGCTACTGCTGAAGCCACCACGGCAATTGGCGGAAAGAATTTTTATCGATGCGTCGCATCATGCCATGGGTCGGACAACCCGCGAGGCATATCCCGCCGAGCTTCTGCACATAACCCTGCTGTGTTTGGGGTGTTTCGAGACAATCCCTCACGGACTGACAAGCAGGCTGAAGGCGGCAATGGGTGCGGTAAACGCGCGGCCTGTTCCGGTCACCCTGGACGCAAGCGCGCTTTTCGGCAATCGCAATAGTCTGGTGCTGCGAAACGGTGGTGATCTGCCGGAGATCAACGCTCTGGTGAAGCTGCTGCAACGCGCGCTTCGACAGGCAAACCTTCCCTATATCGCGGCACCATCTTTCACGCCGCATATCACGATGATTTATGGCTGCGGGAAGATAGAGCCGATGCCGGCCGGAAAACCCTATAGCTGGCTTGCGGGTAATTTCGAGCTTGTTTTCAGCCATAATGGCGAAACGCGACATGAGTCTCTTGGACGCTTCGCACTTTCCGCAAAAGCAGATCGTTATGAGCCGCTCGAAAGCCAGCTGCATTTACCGGATAAACTGATCGGTCCGAGAAAATGGCCGAACCGAAAGCAGGCGGAACGCTAAGGCCCGCCAACATATACGCACGAGCGAGGCGATGTCGCCTCGCTGCAAACGATAATCAGCTTAGAGCTGAACCTTGTCGAAAGCCTTGCCGTCGATGCCAAGCGCTTCGAGGTCGGCGCGGGCCGGCTTGCGATGCGCGCGAACAGCGGCCGAAACCGAAAGTGCGGCACCGAGAACGGCGAAAGTTTCGCCAAAGAAGTTACGCGATGTCTTTGCAACCTGACGCATTTTTCTCTCCATCTTTGATGCCCAGATAATGGGCATTCTTGGCCTCTGCTACAACTCATGATGTAGCAGGGAAGCCATGCAGCTTTGCTCGCGCTCGTTTGGATGTCAGACACTGCATTTTTGCATGGCTCGAATGCCGTGCTTCAGGCTGCGGGTTGAATACGGCGCATTATTTGTTATGCCGGAAGTTCAAGACAAAGAGGCAGGCAACATGACGGTCACCATTTACGGCATCAAGAACTGCGACACGATGAAAAAGGCCAGAAGCTGGCTGGAGGCCAACGGTGTCGACTATTCTTTCCATGACTACAAGACGGCCGGCATCGACCAGGCCCATCTCGAAACATGGTGCGATGCCGCGGGCTGGGAAACGGTTCTGAACCGGGCCGGCACCACCTTCAAAAAACTGGACGATAGCCAGAAAGCCGATCTTACCCGCGAAAAGGCCATTGGCCTGATGCTGGAGCAGCCCTCCATGATCAAGCGACCGGTGCTGGAGGCCAAGGAGGCGATAACCGTCGGTTTCAAGCCGGAAACCTATCAGTCCCTCTTTGCGTGAGCGCAGGCCACCATGTCCAAGACAACCCGCGCTACCCAGATGCTGACCAAGGCCGGTGTGAACTTCACCACAGTTACCTATGACTACGACCCGAATGCCGACCGGATCGGTCTGCAGGCGGCCGAAGCTATCGGCGAACCGCCACATCTGGTTCTGAAAACACTGATGGCTGAGCTGGATGGCAAGCCGGTCTGCGTCGTCGTCCCGTCCGACCGGGAAGTGAGCATGAAGAAGCTTGCCGCCGCCTTCGGGGGGAAATCTGCCAGCATGATGAAGCCCGCCGATGCGGAGCGGGCAACCGGTTATCATGTGGGCGGCATCAGCCCTTTTGGACAGAAGAAACAGGTTCCGACCGCCATAGAGGCTGGGGCCATGACCCATTCCTATGTCTACATGAATGGTGGCCAGCGCGGTTTGCAGGTAAGGCTTTCCCCCGGCGACGCGCAGGCGGCACTGAAAGCCGTTGTAGCACCTTTGGTGGCCGATTGACGGCTGGACACAGCTTTGAAAGCATTTGGCTTTCGAAGCGAATGGGCTATGGTCGGCGCCTCCGATTGAAATATACGAAGGCAGATCATGACTGTTTCCCCCATCGATCCCGTCAAACTCGAGAAACTGGCTGAAGTCGCCGTCAAGGTCGGCCTGCAATTGCAGAAGGATCAGGATCTGGTGATCACCGCTCCGCTGGCCGCGTTGCCGCTGGTGCGGTTTTTGACCAAACACGCCTATCTTGCCGGCGGCGGGCTGGTCACCACCTTCTACTCCGACGAAGAAACCACGCTTTCCCGCTACCGCCACGCCAGCGACGCCAATTTCGACCGGGCTTCCGGCTGGCTCTATGACGGCATGGCCAAGGCCTATGCCAATGGCGCGGCGCGGCTTGCGATTGCCGGCGACAACCCCATGCTGCTGGCCGAACAGGATCCCGCCAAGGTGGCGCGCGCCAACAAGGCCAATTCCACTGCCTATAAGCCGGCGCTTGAGAAGATTTCCAACTTCGATATCAACTGGAACATCATCTCCTATCCAAACCCGTCCTGGGCAAAACAGGTCTTTCCCGGCGTGACGGAAGACGAAGCGGTTCGCAAGCTCGCGGACGCCATCTTCGCCGCTTCGCGGGTAGATCTCGCCGATCCGGTCGCGGCATGGGCGGAGCATAACGCCAATCTCGCCAAGCGTTCGGAATGGCTAAACGGTGAACGTTTCTCGTCGCTGCATTTCACCGGTCCCGGCACGGACGTGAAAATCGGCCTGGCGGACGGCCACGAATGGCATGGGGGCGCCTCCACCGCCAAGAACGGTGTCACCTGCAACCCGAACATTCCGACGGAAGAAGTGTTCACCACGCCGCATGCGCTGCGCGTGGATGGTTACGTGTCCAGCACCAAGCCGCTTTCACATCAGGGAACGCTGATCGACGATATCCAGGTGAAGTTCGAAGACGGCCGCATCGTGGAAGCCAAGGCTTCGAAGGGCGAAGCCGTGCTGAACAAGGTGCTCGATACCGACGAGGGTGCGCGGCGTCTGGGTGAAGTGGCACTGGTGCCGCATTCCTCGCCGATTTCGGCAAGTGGCATCCTGTTCTACAACACGCTGTTCGACGAAAACGCCTCCTGCCACATTGCGCTCGGTCAATGCTATTCGAAATGCTTCGTTGATGGTGCTTCGTTGTCGCAGGATCAGATCAAGGCGCAAGGCGGCAATTCCAGCCTGATCCACATCGACTGGATGATCGGTTCCGATAAGGTGGATATCGATGGCGTGAAGCCGGATGGCTCCACAGTTCCAGTGATGCGCAAGGGCGAATGGGCCTGAGCTATTTCGGCAGCTGGCTCCGCTGACTGAGCCAGATGCTGAAAAGCACTGCAACGAAGCCGACGATTTGCGCTGGCGTGAGGCTTTGGCCGAGCGCCAGCCAGCCGAGCAGGGTCGCAACGACGGGGCTTAGGAAACCGAGCGAGGCTGCAGCCGAGGGTTCGATGCGGGCGAGACCCCGGAACCACAGAAAATAGGTCAAGGCGGCACCAATAATGCCGAGGTAGGCCATGCCGAGAATATTGGCCGCGGTAGGTGCAGGCAGGGCCGGTTCCAGGAAATATGCGACCGGCAGAAGCAGAATGCCTCCAGCCGTCAATTGCCAGGCCGTAAAGGTGAGGTTCGACACCGGCGGTCGCCATTTGCGGGTGAGCACGGTTCCAAAGGCCATGGATACGGCGCCTGCAAGACCCGCAGCCACGCCGACGGCATCCAGCGCGGCAGCACCCGGCGCCAAAACCAGAAGTGCGACGCCTAAAATACCCAGAAGACCAGCGACAATGGCCAGCGGCCGGACCGGCGCGGCGAGAAACAGCCGCGAAAGGCCGATGACGATCAGGGGTTGGATCGCACCCACAGTCGCAGCCACTCCACCCGGCAGCCGGTAAGCCGAAACGAAAAGCATCGCCCAGAAAAACGAGAAATTCAGCGCACCTAGAATAAGGCTGCGTGGCCACCAAATGCCCTCCGGTAGTTTTCTGACCAGAAGCAACAGCAATATGCCGGCCGGCAAGGCGCGCAGCATCGCAACATGGAATGGATATCCATGCGGCAGGAATTCGGTGGTGACGAAGTAGGTCGTTCCCCAGATGGCGGGGGCAAGTGCCGTCACCAGCACATCGGCGGCATAGGTGGTATTTTTCTTCATTTCAAGAATCTCTACATCAAGATAAATACAACTTAACCAATTTTATCTTGACGTCAAGATATCAGTTGTTATGCCTTGGTGATGAACAAAGAACCGATTGATCACGTCGATCACATTCTGGCGCAATGGCGCAAGGAGAGGCCCGATCTCGATGTCGAGCCCATGGGGCTGCTTGGGCGCTTGAAACGGCTAACCACGCATCTCGGTCGCGAGGTGGAGGCGGTGCTGCTGAAACACGGCCTCTCCTCTTCCGCTTTTGATGTGCTGGCGACATTACGGCGCGCGGGCGCGCCCTACCGGCTTTCGCCCGGTGATCTGCTGGCCATGACAATGGTAAGCTCCGGCACAATGACCAACCGGATCGACCAGCTGGAAAAGGCGGGTCTGGTGGAGCGCGTCCACAACCCGCAGGATCGGCGCAGCGTATTGATATCATTGACGGAGCGGGGATTTGCCATTGTCGAGGACGCGGTCAGCGCCCATGTCGAGAACCAGCAACGGCTGGTCGCACAGCTCAGCGAAGAAGAGCGCACGGCGCTGAACAAGCTTGTGAAGCGATTTCTACAGGGGTTTGAAGCTTAGGTTCCCTAAAAAGCGGACAGGAACCAGCAATCGCGCAGGAGATGGCGCTTGTTTCGGCGATAAAAATCCTATAAGCAATTTTCCGTTAACCTGTCCTACAGGTTGGAGGAACGATTGTATAAGCCTATTTCGCAGGAAACCGATCTCGTCAGCAGCGCGATTGGCGCAATCACGCGCCACATTCGCGAAAACGAACTTGCCCCCGGAGCGAAGCTGCCCAGCGAGCTTTCGCTCTCGCAGCAGCTCGGTGTCTCGCGCACCGTGGTTCGCGAGGCTTTCCGGTCCTTGTCGGCCATGCGGCTTATCGATGTCAGCGTCGGCAAGCGCGCCACGGTGGCGACGCTGGATCATGGCGCGATGTCGCTGATGTTCGAACATGGCATTCACACCGAGCAGATCAACATCCAGCAGATTTACGACGTGCGCCGCACCATCGAAGTCAGAACCGTGACATTGGCGGCGCTGCGGCGAACGGATGCGGAGGCACTCACCATTCTCGACCACGCCAACAATATGGAGCGGGACTTCGGTAATAGTGACAGGGTCATGGAACACGACCTTGCCTTTCACCTTGCCGTTGCCAGAGCCTCCAAGAACCCGGTTTTCGAACTCATTCTCGGCGCCTTTCAGAATGTGACGCGCCAGACATGGCCGATCGGCTGGAAGAGCCGCAAATCCGACGCGCAGCGTCATGCCGCGACTGAACTTCATATCGCCATCGGACAGGCCATTGCCGCGGGCGACCCGCAAACGGCCTCAACACTTATGGCGCGGCATTTCGATGAAAGCGTGCATGCGCTTCTGGCCGCCGGCATCGCCTGATTTTTCAAACGCAGTTCCAGACCGAAAACTGCCTGCCTCTGGAGGAGACACTTCATGAAAATTACGAAACTCGAAACCGTCCGCGTGGCGGAACGGGCAAACCTGCTCTGGGTTCTGGTCCACACGGATGAGGGCATTACCGGACTTGGTGAAACCTTCTACGGCGCCGAGACGGTTGAAACCTATGTTCACGAATATATCGCACCCCGCGTGATCGGCCGTGATCCGCTGCAGATCGACCTTCTGGCACAGGACCTCGTCGGTTATCTCGGCTTCCGTTCATCGGGTGCGGAAGTACGCGGCAATTCGGCCTTCGATATCGCGCTTTGGGATATTTTCGGCAAGGCCACCAACCAGCCTATCGCGCAATTGCTTGGCGGCTTCAGCCGCAGGGAAATCCGCACCTACAATACCTGCGCGGGCACGGAATATATCAAGAAGGCGACCGGCCAGCAGACGGCGAATTACGGCCTGTCCGGCGGCAAGGATTATGACGATCTGAACGGCTTCCTGCACCGGGCCGACGAGCTTGCCCATTCGCTGCTTGAAGACGGCATCACGGCCATGAAGATCTGGCCTTTCGATGCGGCGGCGGAAAAGACGCGCGGCCAATATATCTCGATGCCTGACCTGAAAAGCGCGCTCGAGCCGTTCGAAAAAATTCGCAAGGCGGTGGGCGACAAGATGGATATCATGGTGGAGTTTCACTCCATGTGGCAGCTTCTGCCCGCCATGCAGATCGCCAAGGCGCTCACCCCTTACCAGACCTTCTGGCACGAAGATCCGATCAAGATGGACAGCCTTTCCAGCCTGACGCGTTATGCCGCCGTTTCACCCGCGCCGATTTCCGCATCGGAGACGCTCGGCTCACGCTGGGCTTTCCGAGATCTCCTGGAAACTGGCGCTGCCGGTGTGGTGATGCTTGACATCAGCTGGTGTGGTGGACTTTCCGAAGCGCGCAAGATCGCTTCCATGGCCGAAGCCTGGCATCTGCCGGTTGCGCCGCATGATTGCACCGGCCCGGTGGTACTCTGCGCCTCCACGCATCTGTCGCTCAACGCACCGAATGCGCTGGTTCAGGAAAGCGTGCGCGCCTTCTACAAGACCTGGTACCGCGATCTCGTTACCGCATTGCCGGAAGTTAAAAACGGCATGATCACCGTGCCGCCGGGTGCCGGCCTTGGCATGGAGCTGCATCCCGATATTGAAAAGACCTTCACCGTCAGCCGTCGTTTTTCAGATGCGGCGTCGATCTGATCAGAACAGACTGCCCTGATTTCCCGGGTCCGAAGAGGCCGGTTTCACCGGCTTCTTTTTGGGAGCGGCAGGCGTGGGAACGTCAGATGATGGAGTAGCCTCGCCTGTCGTCAGGGCGGCCACGCGACCGTCGGCGAACTCCATAGACACCATAGCGCCGGACGCGATGGCAGCAGCCCGGGTCAGGGGCCGGTTCTCCTCGTCGCGGATGACAGCATAACCGCGGTTCAACACATTCTTATAGGACAGCGACTGCAGGATGCGGTCATGGGCAGCAAGGCCCGAGCGGTTCTGCGCCATGCGGTGAAGCACGGCGGTATCGGCACGTCGCGTTGCGGTGACGACCCGTTCCTTCTGCCTCTCCAACTGGCCGAGCAAGCGGGCTGGCAGCGAACGCAGCGCGGAATCGGTCGAGGAAATTCTCGACTGTGCCTGCAACAGGCGGCGCTCCACAAGCGCCTCGGCCCTCTGCATGCGTTCCGTAACACGCTGGCGATGCTGCCGCAGACCATTCAGCAGGATTTCCGGCCTCAGACCCGAAGCAGAGCGTTCGAACGCGCGGCGCTTGTTCAGCGTCGTCATTTCAAGCCCGCGACCCAAACCGCTTGCGGCCTCGTCGAAACGACGGCGCGGCAGAGCCAGAAGCTGGTCAAGCGATGGCAGCGCACGCACCAGAGCACGCACGCCCTGTCGGCGATTGTCCATTTGGCGTGATACCGAGCCGGAAAGGCGCGCCGCAAGGCCGGAGAGCTGCGCCTCCAGTTCCGCACGCACCGGCACGGCCATTTCGGCGGCACCCGTCGGTGTCGGTGCGCGCACGTCGGCGGCGTAGTCGATCAGGGTCGTATCCGTCTCATGCCCCACAGCGGAAATCAGCGGGATTTCGCTCTCTGCAGCGGCGCGCACGACGATTTCGTCGTTGAAGCTCCAGAGATCTTCCAGACTGCCGCCACCACGGGCGACGATCAGCACGTCGGGGCGTGCAATCTCACCGCCGGGCTGAAGCGCATTGAAACCGCGAATGGCGTTCACCACTTCCTCACCCGAACCTTCCCCCTGCACCTTGACCGGCCAGACGACGACATGGACCGGAAAACGATCCGAAATGCGGTGGAGGATATCGCGAATGACTGCGCCCGTGGGCGATGTGACAACGCCGATGACACGCGGCATGAACGGCAGGCGGCGTTTGCGTTCCGCATCGAACAGCCCTTCCGCCGCCAGACGCCGGCGGCGGTCCTCCAGCAAAGCCATCAGCGCGCCCGCGCCGGCCGGCTCCAGGCTTTCTATGACGATCTGATATTTCGAGGAGCCGGGAAAGGTGGTGACCTTGCCGGTGGCGATGACCTCCATGCCCTCTTCCGGGCGGAACTTCAGCCGCGAGAAAGTACCCTTCCAGATAACCGCATCGATGCGGGCGCGATCGTCCTTTAGGGAGAAATAGGCGTGACCCGAAGAATGCGGACCCCGGTAGCCGGAAATCTCGCCGCGCACCCTCACCTGATCGAAAGCCGTCTCCACCGTTCGCTTGATGGAACCCGACAGTTCGGAAACCGAGAACTCGGCAAGATTGCTCAATGCGGCATTGGAGAAAATATCGCTCATGCCCGTTTGTAACCAAAACCCGTCGATTCGGAAATGCCGGTACTGGCCGGGTCTATTTTAACGGCGGTGAAACCATATCCTCAACTAACGAGTTAGGAAAATGGGTGAGGGAGGAGAAAACAAGGGTTCGTTAGGGAAGAAGACGCTACGTCTTATCCCAGACCCGGCAACCAAAGAGGAGGCGGCATTCATGATTTTTCTTACCGCCACATTGCTCGGCGTAACCGCAGTAGCGTTGCGTTCGGTATTCAGCATCATTTTCATCTGCCTGATGGTTATCGGCGCCTATGGTGTCGCACTGGCGATTTCTGCAACCGCCGTGCCGCTGATGTCCCTGCTCCTGGCGCTTGCGGGTTATAATTTCGGCGTTGTGAGTGTGGTCATCGGCCTTCTCGTGCTGCAACGTCCGCGTTCCACCCAGCCGACGCTTTAAAGCACACGGCCTTGCGGCTTCGCCACTTCGCCCTGACCGAGGTTTACGGACTGGCTGTAGACCTTTCCATCTCTTTTCTGCTGATTTTTTATATCGGCATCGACCCGCTTGCCGCCCGTCTTCCGGGCGCTTTGGCAGGTCTTGCGACGAGTTGGAGGCTAAACCATTCGAATGGCGATGGCCGCAATGAGCTGAACGGCTTTCTGTTGAACGCCGTTACGCTTATCTCCCGCATGGTTGGCGTCGGGCTGTTCGTCCTGCTGCAATGGCGCAATCCACTTGTGCAGCCGCTGGTCCCGCTTGCTTTTTCGGCACTCGCGGCACTGGTGCTGGCGCTTTACGGCTATAGGCGGCTTCAAAAGCAGCGTGCGGATCAGGATTAAACCGTCTCCCAACCGTCCTTTTCCGCCGCACGGTAGATGGCATCGATGAAAAGCTGGTTCTTCCTCGAGCTTTCCAGGGTGACGACCTCGCCCTCACCTTTCACCGCGCGGGCGAAGGCCTCCGCCTCCAGCTTGTACTGGCGACTATCCTGAAACCGGAAGACTTGCGACTGGTTATGGCCCTGGTTGGTCAACTCGATTTCCTCCGCACCCCAGCGATTTGCATTGAAGGGAGACTTGATCTCGATGTACCCGTCCGTGCCGTGGAAAACCATCAGCTGGCGGGCGGCAAGCTGCGTCGCGAGATAAAAGCTCAGTTCGAAGCCGCCGAAATCGGCCCTGACGCTGGAATAGATATCGGTGCCGAATTCCTTATCACGCTCGACGCTCGCCTGTACGCGCTTCGGCTCGGCACCCGTGGCAAAACGGGTGACGATGGTCGGGTAGACGCCGATATCCGGCAAGGCCCCTCCGCCCAGTTCGGGAATATTGCGCATATTGCCGGGATCGCGGTTGAAGTAGCTGAAAGCGCCCTGCACATGCTTCAGCGTTCCGATTGCACCTGATGCCAGCAATTCCTTCACCTTGGCCCAAACAGGAGAATAGGTGACCATGAAAGCCTCCGACACGACAACGCCATTGTCATCCCGCGCCGCGATGATGGCGTCGATCTCTTCAGCCTTGAGTGCGATCGGCTTTTCACACAGCACGTGTTTGCCGGCATTGGCAGCTTTTATGGTCCATTCCACATGTTGCGAGGTGGGAAGCGGAATATAGACGGCATCGATGACATCGGACGCAAGCATTTCCTCATAGGAGCCGAAGGCATGCGGGACGGAAAAACGATCTGCAACCGCGCGCGCCTTGGCATGATCGCGGCTGGCGATGGCGCTGACCACACAGTTCCGCGCATCCTGAATCGCCGGAATGACGTGATCCTGAGCGATTTTCGCCGTTGAAATTATTCCGAAGCGCAGCATCTCATTCTCCCACTCTGTAATTCCGGGAAACTTACCATTGTCGCGACGCCTGGCAAGTCGCACGAAACGTAACTGCAAACGCTATGGCCGGATTCGTCCTTCCTTTGTCGGTTTCCATGCTTTTATCCAGCCGTTCAAAGGAGAATTATGCTATGCATGAACCCAATGGAGAATCATGAAATGTCCTCTTCTCACACAGCACTCCTTGTCATCGACGTTCAGGAATCCTTCCGGCACACCCCCTATTTCGAGGAAAGCGAACTTCCCGCCTATCTGGAAAAACAGCAGGCACTGATCGACGGCGCCAAGGCGTCGGGCATTCCCGTCGTGCAAATCTTTCATGTCGATGGCGACCGGGCCTTTGCAGAAGAGAGCGGCTATATTCGCGCGCTGGAAGGTGTGCGCATTACCCCTGACGTCACCTTTCGCAAGAACCGCCACTCTGCTTTCGCCGGCACCGGCCTCGATATCTGGCTGACGCAAAAGGGTATCAACCGGCTGATCGTATCCGGCATCCGCACCGAACAGTGCTGCGAAACGACCACACGGCATGCATCGGACCTCGGTTACACAGTCGATTACGTCACCGAGGCGACGCTGACCTTTCCAATGACGAACGCCTCGGGCACCGTGTTCAGCCCTGATGATATTCGCACCCGAACCGAGCTGGTGCTGGCCGGTCGCTTTGCGCGCATCGCATCCGTCGGCGACGTTCTCGAAACGGTACGAAAGGCCGCCTGATGGACAATGGCGGCACGCGGACAATTCCCTTTTATACGCTTGTGCCGCCACACGCGCTGTTGCTCGATATTGCCGGCCCGCTGGAGGTGATCCGTTATGCCAACGCGGAACAGCGGGATATCCATTTCGACTGCCGTTACATCGCGGAACATGACCAACAGCAATCCTCCATCGGCCTTGGGCTTTGCGGGCTGGAGGCCTTGCCCGAGAGCCTGCCGGACAATGCTTTCCTGCTGATTTCCGGCAGCATCTCCCGATTCGACAACGCGCCGGAGATGCGACGGGAGCGGCAGGCGCTGGTGGCATGGTTGCGCCGCGCAGTGCGCGCGGACACCACAGTCATTTCCATTTGCTCCGGCGCACTGCTGGCGGGCGAAGCAGGACTTTTCGACGGGCGGAGCTGTACGACACATGCGGATTGCATCGAAGCGCTGCGCCGCACCGCACCGCTGTCGCAGGTGGCCGAAAACCGTCTTTTCGTGGAGGATGGCAACCGCTTCTCCAGCGCCGGTATTTCCACCGGCACCGACCTCATGCTGCATGTCGTTTCCCGACTGACATCGCCTGCGGTCGCGGCGCGCATTGCCAAAAATATGGTCGTTTATCTCAGGCGCAGCGGCAGTGATCCGCAAATCTCCCCCTGGCTTACCGGCCGCAACCACATTCACCCCGCCATTCACCGGGTGCAGGACCGGGTGATGACTGAACCGGCTCAGGACTGGTCGCTGGAACGGCTGGCCGATATTGCCGCACTGAGCGAGAGGCACCTGTCCCGCCTGTTTCGCGAGCATACCGGCATCAGCGTCATCGACTACGTCAACCTGATGCGTGTCAATCTTGCCCGCGACATCCTTGCAAACAGCCGTCTGGATATGGAAGCCATTGCCGAGCGGGCGGGCTTTGCCTCCGCCCGGCATTTGCGGCGCGTGTGGCAACAGCACAATCACCTCCCGCCCAGCCACTATCGCGGCTTTCAGGCCTGATCTCACCCGCTTTTGCCCGTTGCCTGATGAATGCCATCAAAGGAATTGAATGGTTATGCCGGCAAGCAGTTGATAACCTTGCCGCCAAAGACAGCAACAGGAGCATTCCCCGTGGAAAAACGAAGCCTTGGCCGCACCGGCCTCTCCATCGCCCCGATCGTCTTCGGCGGCAACGTGTTCGGCTGGACAGCGGACGAGAAGACTTCCTTTGCCCTGCTCGATGCATTTTTCGACGCCGGGTTCAACGCCATCGACACGGCAGACGTCTATTCCGCCTGGGTGGACGGGCATGAGGGCGGCGAGTCGGAAGCCATCATCGGAAAATGGCTGAAACAGTCGAGCGTCAAGCGTGAGGACGCGGTGATCGTTACCAAGGTCGGTTTCGACAATCGCGGTCAGAAGACAGGCCTCAGCGCCAAATGGATCGCAGAGGCTGTCGACGCCTCGCTGAAGCGGCTGCAAACCGACTATATCGATCTCTACCTCGCCCATAAGCCGGACGCGGATGTGCCGCTGGAGGAAACGCTTGCAGCCTTTGCAAAGCTGAAGGAACAGGGAAAGATACGCGCCATCGGGTGCTCCAACTATTCGGTGAGCCAGCTTCAGGAAGCGCTGGACACGGCCGCGAAGAACGATCTGCCCCGTTACGATGTGCTGCAGCCGGAATATAATCTCTACAACCGTGCGGATTTCGAAGGCCCGCTTGCCGATCTTTGCGTCGCCCAGGAAATTGGTGTCATCAATTATTATAGCCTCGCGGCCGGGTTCCTCACCGGGAAATATCGCGCCAAGGCGGATACCGAAGGCGTCGCCCGCAGCTACCGGGTGGGTGAATATGTCAACGCCCGCGGCCTTGCCGTTCTGGGCGCCATGGATGCGGTTGCCGTGGAAACCGGAGCCAAGCTTGCCGATATCGCGCTGGCGTGGCTATTGCGGAAGAAGGCCGTGACGGCACCGATTGCCAGCGCCACCAGCCTGTCGCAACTCGAAAGCTTCAAACGCGCCGTCAATCTCAAGCTGACGGATGAGATGATGACGCTGCTCGACAAGGCGGGCGCGTGACATGGATCTTGTAATTCGCGACGCGGAGCCGGAAGACCGGGCAGAATGGCTGCGCCTGTGGAACGACTATCTCGCCTTCTATAACGTACACCTTGCCGAGGAAGTTACGGACCATACATGGGCGCGTATCCTCGATCCGGCATCACGCGTTTCCATGCGCGTGGCTCTTCTGGGCGACAGGATGGCCGGTTTCGCCATCCATCACTTCCATGATTCCACCTGGGTGAAAACGCCGGACTGCTATCTGGAAGACCTGTTCGTTGACGGCGCGATCCGTGGCAAGGGAACAGGCCGGGCGCTGATGGATGACCTCATTGCCATATGCAAGGAAAAGGGCTGGTCCCGGCTTTACTGGAACACGGACGAGCACAATCACCGTGCTCAGAAGCTTTACGACAGCTACGTCAAAAGCGACGGCCATATCCGCTATCGCATCAAGTTCTGATCACCCTCTGAAGCGGAAGAAATCCACGAAAGCCCTTAGCGCCGGGCGCATCTGCCGGCGCGAGGGGTAATAGATATAAAAACCATCAAAGGGCGCGCACCAGTCCTCCAGCACCCGGACCAGCCTGCCTTCCTTGATGTCGTCGTCTACGCGCTGTTCGAAAACGAAAGCCAGACCCGCGCCGTCGATCGCCGCCCGGCGAATAAGGCTCTGGTCCGACAGGATGAGCGGCCCCTGCACATCGACCACCAAAGGTCTGCCGTCCTTTTCCAGCTCCCAGCGGTAGAGCAGACCACTGGAGAAGCGACGGAGAATACAGCGATGCCGCATCAAATCCCTCGGCTCACGGGGCGGCAGATTTTCTTCGAAATAGGTGGGCGCGCCGACAATCGCGCCACGCCATGGGCCGCTCGCCTTCACGGCAATCATATCCGCTTCAAGATTCTCGCCGAGCCGCAGGCCGGCATCAAAACCTTTCGCGACGATATCCTCGAAGCGGTCATCGGTCGAAATCTCCAGCGAGATATCTGGATATAGCCGCAGGAACTCGCCAAGCCGGGGCATGATCAGGTCTTCCGCCGCAAGTCTCGGCAGGGTTATCCGCAATGGTCCGGCCGGCCTTCCGCCATGCTCGGCAAGCGTATCGATGACAGCATCAATTTCAGCAAGGGCCGGCCCAAGCGTCTCGAGAAGCCGCCTGCCCTCCTCTGTCGGCGAAACGCTGCGGGTGGTACGATGCAGCAGGCGCAGGCCAAGGCTCGCTTCGAGCGACGATACTGCATGGCTGACGGCGGAAGGCGCAATGGCAAGTTCGGCGGCAGCTTTACGAAAGCTGCGGCCTTCGGCAACGGCAGCGAGGACAGCGAGTTGAGAGAGTTGCACACGGTTCATTGTTCTAAATAATAGAACAACCCGCATCGATTTGCAGCGATTATTTTTGCCGTCTTAGGGCGCTATCTTCTCATCACGCCCCTGACAACGGGCGGTTCCTCATGGAAGGACGAACAGATGAAAAAAAGAACTCTCGGAAACAACCTTTCCGTTTCGGCGCTTGGCCTCGGCTGCATGGGCATGACCCATGCCTATAGCCCGACCGGCGACGAAAATAGTGCAATAGCGACGCTGCACCGCGCCGTCGAACTCGGTGTCACTTTTTTTGACACGGCAGAGGTCTATGGGCCCTACAACAACGAAATCCTCGTCGGCAAGGGTTTGAAGCCCTATCGCGACAAGGTGGTCATTGCTACCAAGTTCGGTTTCAAAATCGACGCCAGCAAACCCGCAGGCCAGATGATGGTGGGTACCGACAGCCGCCCGGAAAATGTGCGCGCCGTCGCCGAAGCCTCTCTCAAACGCCTAGGCGTCGACACCATCGACTTGTTCTACCAGCATCGCGTCGATCCGGATGTTCCAATCGAAGATACGGTCGGCGCCATGGCGGAACTGGTCCGGCAGGGCAAGGTGAAACATCTAGGCCTTTCGGAAGCGAGTGCCGAAACACTTCGCAAGGCGCATTCCACTCACCCGATCGCTGCCATACAGAGCGAATATTCGTTGTGGACCCGCGATGTGGAGGAAAACGGCGTGCTGGAAACATGCCGCGAACTCGGTATCGGTTTCGTCCCCTTCAGCCCGCTCGGGCGTGGTGCCCTGACGGGCGCGCTGAAGTCGCTCGACGGACTTGCATCCGACGATTTCCGCCGCGGCCTGCCGCGCTTCCAAAGTGAAAACTTCGATGCCAATCTGGCGCTCATCAAGCTTCTGGAAGATATGGCTGCCGAAAAGGGTGTTACCGCCGGGCAACTGGCGCTGGCCTGGGTGCTGGCGCAGGGTGACTTTATCGTTCCGATCCCCGGTACGACGAAAATCGCCAATCTTGAGACAAACGTGGCAGCAGCAGATGTATCGCTGACGGCAGAAGAGGTCGCCAGCCTTGGCGCGTTGCTTTCTCCAGCAAAGGTTGCCGGCCAACGATATCCCGAGCGTATGTCCCAGATGGCGAACCGCTAAAAACAAAAAAGCCGAGGCGACTGCCTCGGCTTTTTCAATTCATGGAAACAGAGCTTTACGCTCTCAGCACGCCGCCCGTCGATTTCTCGACATTACCGACGATCTTTGCGGTCAGCGCCTCGAAATCCTCGTCCGTCAGCGTCTTGTCGACCGGCTGGATCTGAACTTCAATGGCGATGGACTTGCGGCTTTCGCCAAGCGATGCACCTTCGAAGACGTCAAAGACATTGACGCCGGTGATCAGCTTGCGATCAGCGCTTGTTGCAGCCTTGATGATGGCCCCTGCCTCGACCGACTTGTCGACCACGAAGGCGAAGTCGCGCTTGACCGCCTGGAAGGGCGAAAGCTCAAGGGCCGGCTTTGTGCGGGTCGCCTTCTTCTTCGGCTCCGGCATGGCGTCGAGATAGATCTCGAAACCGCTATAGACACCGGAAACATCCAGCTCTGACAGAGTCTTCGGGTGGAATTCACCGAAATAGCCGAGCACGACCTTCGGACCCATCTTGATGGTGCCGGAGCGGCCAGGGTGATACCAGCCGGGAGCGCCGGCCTCGATCTGCACATTGGCCATCGGCAGGCCGCAGGCTTCAAGCACCGAAAGCGCATCGGCCTTGGCGTCATAGACATCCACCGGCTTGCCGCCGCCCTTTGTGGCATTGGACCACATGCGGCCGCTGCCTGCGAGCGAGGCCGTGCCACGGCGTACACCGCCGGCAACACGGCGCTGGGTGTCCGGCGTGTCGCCCTCATAGGTGCCGGAGACCTCGAAGATTGCCACATCGCCATGGCCCTTGTCGGCATTGCGCTGTGCTGCGGTCAGAAGGCCCGGCAGAAGCGAAGGACGCATATCCGACATATCGGCCGCGATGGGGTTGGCCAGTTTCAGAGCAGGCGAACCGCCACCGAAAAGCTTCGCGTGAGCTTCCGGGATGAAGGACCACGTGACGGCCTCCAGCATGCCACGGCTGGCAAGCGCACGGCGCGCGGTGCGGGTGCGCACCTGCAGCGTCGTCAAGATGCGGCCGTTGACGGCACCGAAGCTCTCCAGCGGTTCCGGCTTGATGTTGTCGACGCCATGAATGCGCATGACCTCTTCCACCAGATCGGCCTTGCCGTCGACATCCGGGCGCCAGGACGGCACGGTGACGGAAACACGCTCGCCCGTTCCCTCGATGCCGAAACCGAGACCCTTGAGAATGGCCAGGCTTTCTTCCGCCGAAACTTCTAGACCGGTCAGACGCTTCACTTCCGAGAGCGGAAAATCAACGACCTTGGGCTGATGCCCCTTGTAACCGACGACCTTGGCTTCGCCGGCAACGCCGCCGCAGAGTTCCAGAACCAGTTCAGTGGTGCGTTCCAGACCCGGAACCATATATTCCGGATCGACGCCGCGCTCGAAGCGATAACGGGCATCGGTGATGATGCCGAGCGAACGGCCGGTCTTGGCGATGTTGATCGGATCCCAGAGAGCGGACTCGATCAACACGTCAACGGTGTTTTCATCACAGCCGGAGTGTTCACCGCCCATGACGCCGCCGATGGACTCGAGGCCCTTTTCGTCGGCGATGACGACATTGTTCGGGCCGAGCTTGTATTCGCGCTGATCAAGCGCGAGGATCGTCTCACCCTCTTTCGCACGGCGGACCGTCAGATCGCCTTTGACCTTGGCGGCATCGAAGACGTGCATCGGCCGGCCCTGATCGAAGGTCATGTAGTTGGTGATGTCCACGAGCGCATTGATGGGACGCAGGCCGATCGCCATCAGACGCTGCTGCATCCACTTCGGGCTCGGGCCGTTCTTCACACCGCGCACGATGCGCAGCGAAAAGCCGGGGCAGAGCGCCGCGTCATCCAGCTCCAGCTTCACGTCGACCGGGGTTGAGCCTTCGACCTTGAAGGACGGCGCTGGCTTGGTCTTGAGCTTGCCGAGACCGGAAGCGGCGAGATCGCGGGCGATGCCATAGATCGAGGTGCAATCCGGGCGGTTTGGCGTCAGATTGATCTCGATGACCGGATCGTCAAGTCCGGCATAGGTCGCGAAAGAAGTGCCGACCGGCGCGTCTTCCGGCAGATCGATGATGCCGTCGTGATCGTCGGAAATGTTCAGCTCTTTTTCGGAGCACATCATGCCGTGGCTTTCAACACCGCGTATCTTGCCGACGGCAAGCGTGACATCGATGCCCGGCACGTAAACGCCAGGACGCGCCAGCGCACCGACAAGGCCGGCGCGCGCATTCGGTGCGCCGCAGACGATCTGCACCGGCTTGCCGTCACCGGCATCCACCATCAACACCTTGAGGCGGTCGGCCTCGGGATGTTTTTCGGCGGAGACGACCTTGGCAATGACGAAAGGCTTATAGGCCGCCTTGTCGTCGACGTCCTCGACCTCAAGCCCGATTGCCGTCAACCGTTCGCAAATCTCGTCCAGCGTCGCATCCGTTTCTAGATGCTCTTTCAGCCAGGAAAGAGTGAATTTCATGTCTTTGCTCCTTGGCTAACCGGATTAAACGCTCAAACCGCCGAACAGCGTCGGCATGTCGAGCGGGCGGAAGCCGTAGTGGTTCATCCAGCGGACATCGGCGTTGAAGAAGTCACGCAGGTCCGGCATGCCGTATTTCAGCATGGCGATGCGGTCGAGGCCCATGCCCCAGGCAAAGCCCTGATATTCATCCGGGTCCAGACCGCCGGCGCGCAGCACATTCGGGTGCACCATGCCGCAGCCAAGGATTTCCATCCAGTCGTTGCCTTCGCCGAACTTGACGATCGGGCCGGAGCGGTCGCACTGAATATCCACCTCGAAGCTCGGCTCCGTGAAGGGGAAGAACGACGGGCGGAAGCGCATGACAACGCTATCCACCTCAAAGAAGGTCTTGCAGAACTCTTCAAGTACCCAGCGCAGATTGCCAACATGGGCCTTCTTGTCGATCACCAGACCTTCCACCTGATGGAACATCGGCGAATGGGTGGCATCGGAATCCTGACGATAGGTCTTGCCCGGAATGACGATGCGGATCGGCGGCTTCTGGCTTTCCATGGTGCGGATCTGCACCGGCGAGGTGTGCGTGCGCAGCACCTTGCGCTCGCCGTTTTCATCCGGCTGGAAGAAGAAGGTGTCATGCATTTCGCGGGCCGGATGGCCTTCAGGGAAATTCAGCGCCGTGAAGTTGTAATAGTCCGTTTCGATATCCGGACCTTCGGCGATCGAGAAGCCCATATCCGCAAAGATCGCGGTGATTTCATCGACGATCTGGCTGATCGGATGAATGCGGCCGCGCTCGGTCGGGGACTGGCGGACCGGCAGGCTGACATCAAGCGTTTCCGCCTTCAGGCGGGCGGCAATCGCGGCATCTTTCAGGCCACTCTTGCGTTCACCGATCAGGTCGGTGATTTCGGTCTTGAGCTGGTTGATGGCAGCGCCCCGGGTCTGGCGCTCTTCCGGCGTCATCGACCCCAGCGTCTTCAGAAGCTCCGAAACCGAGCCCTTCTTGCCAAGCGCGGAGACGCGCACGGCTTCGATGGCCGGCTCATCAGCGGCGGCGGCGATCTCCGACATCAGTTGCGATTTCAAGGTATCAAGTTCAGTCATCTTTTCCTGCCTTGCCGGTATTTTTAACAGCGGCTTCGGGGTTCACAGCATTCATCAGATAGTCGGTCGCCATGATAAAGCGTCGCAGATCACTACCCATCCGCACGCGCCCGATCAACCGGGCAAGCGGTAAAAATCGCCCCAGAATGCCGATCAGACGGCACAATTCTTCAAGCGCCCGCGGCGGGGCGTTTTCACGCCAGCGGGCAAAGGCGGCGTCGCAGGTTTTCGGCGCATCGCAGGCGCGGGTCGCGACCTGCAAAAACAGCAGCCAGATATCGCGCGCCTGCGCCGTCTCCAGCGGCATGACCTCCTGCGGGCGCTCCTCGAAATCCATGAAACCGATACGGTCGTCTTTTAAAAAGAAGTCACGCACATGCGGGCGGCCGTGGCAGAGACCCGCCGCATGCAACTCGCCAAGCGCTTCTGCGGATTTCACAAGCAAGGCGTCATGTTGCACCGGATCGGACGCCTTTAGCGCATCCATCCGCTCCATGAGCGTCGGGCCGACATCTCCCAACACCATTGCTGTGCGCGACGAGTAGATCAGCGGCGGAACCGGGAAACCGCCTTGCTGGAACTGCTGCAACGTTTCCAGCTCTCGCTGCATGAGGCCGGCGCCGTCCAGCGGTTCAGAAGGGCGAAGAAAAGCATAAGGCAGAAGTTTTGACAGCAGCTTCTGCATTTTCATCCACCAGGTCACACGTTCCGTGCCCTGCCGTTTGATCCACACCGTCAATTGCGAGAGCTCGACCTTTTGAATGCGCCGGTCACTTTTCAGGAGGACGCGCATCAGGGTTGCGATGTCGTCATCGTCGAGATGAACGCGAAAGCCTTCTGCTTCCACAACCTCAATTTTATTGACCAGCATTTCCGTCCACCAAGGATTTCGCTTCAAACGGCGTGAATACTCCAACTCTTCTAAATTTCTAAATTAAAAAACGCCGATAGAGCTGTATCAGAAACTGAAAACAAAAAACCCGCGCCGGAGGACCGGCGCGGGTTTCAAATGAACAACAGATTGTCCGCGCCGTAATTACTTTACAGCGGTTTCAAACTCGTTGGTCGTACCAGCTTCCTTGAGGTACTCAAGAGCCTTCTTCGCGGTCTCGACGAGCACGCCGAATGCTGCCGGCTCATGGATAGCCATGTCGGACAGAACCTTGCGGTCAACTTCGATGCCAGCCTTGTTCAGGCCGTCGATGAAGCGGCCGTAGGTCAGGCCGAATTCGCGAACAGCAGCGTTGATACGCTGGATCCACAGAGCGCGGAAGTTGCGCTTGTTGACCTTGCGGTCGCGGTAAGCGTACTGCTTGGAACGATCCACAGCAGCCTTTGCTGCGCGGATGGTGTTCTTGCGGCGGCCGTAGAAGCCCTTGGCTGCCTTGAGTGTCTTGGTGTGCTTGGCGCGGGAAGTTACGCCACGTTTTACGCGTGCCATGTCATGATCTCCTTAAAGTGTCCAAAAGTGCGGAAAAGTCTCAGAGACCGTTCGGCAGGTAGTTCTTGACGACTTTTTTGCCGTCAGCTTCGGCGAGAACCATGGTTCCACGCGCGTCGCGAATGAACTTGTTGGTACGCTTGATCATGCCGTGGCGCTTACCGGCGGCGGCTGCAACAACCTTGCCGGTGGCGGTGATCTTGAACCGCTTTTTTGCAGCGGACTTCGTCTTCATCTTGGGCATTTTGCTACTCCGTGTTTTTGTATCGAAACAGGCAGACGAGGCCTATTTCAAGCTATTCAGGAACGGCCTCGGCATGCCCTGCCGGACCGTTCGGACGCGCGCTTATAACCGCAGTCGGTTAAAAGCGCAACGGGGAATACGAACTTCCCCTTGCGGTGGTGCTTCATGCCGCCCGGGCGGCGTGCGCGAAAGAGTTATTTCGGCGCGAGAACCATCATCATCTGACGGCCTTCCAGCTTCGGCTCGGCTTCAACCTTGGCAATCGCCTGGGTATCTTCCTTCACCTGCAGGAGAAGCTTCATGCCGAGTTCCTGGTGGGCCATTTCGCGGCCGCGGAACTTCAGCGTCACCTTCACCTTGTCACCTTCGTCAAAGAAACGGTTCATCGCCTTCATCTTCACGTCATAGTCATGCGTGTCGATGTTGGGGCGCATCTTGATTTCCTTGACCTCGACGATCTTCTGTTTCTTGCGCGCTTCAGCGGCTTTTTTCTGGGTCGAGTATTTAAGCTTGCCGAGATCGAGGATCTTGCATACCGGCGGTTCAGCGTTCGGCGAAATCTCAACGAGATCGAGACCGGCATCCTCCGCCATTTTCAAAGCCTGGTCCGTCGGCATGCTACCGAGGTTCTGGCCCTCTTCATCAATAAGCTGAACTCTGGGAACCCGGATTTCCCGGTTGGAGCGCGGGCCCTCCTTGACGGGGGCATCGGCTTTGAAAGGTCTGCGAATGGTCGTATTCTCCTGATCTGTTTCTGGATCACATCGGCAAAAAACAGCTTGTTTGGTACAAGCGGCGGAAATGTCGTTATTGCCGTGGCGAAGTCAATAGCATATCTGCCCGAAAAGATCACCTGTTGTCACGGTTTTTGCAAATACGCCGCCTTTGTTGCGCGAAATTCAGGAGAATTGCATATACATGACAGAACAAGCCGCTGAATTCCTGCGTGTAGGCATGGGCGACGACGCCCGCGACATCGCCGTCCTTCATCGCCCGGCAACTTCACGAGAAGATGCATCCACGCTCGTCTGGCTCGGCGGTTACCGTTCCGACATGACGGGAACCAAGGCGGTGGAACTCGACCGCTTTGCAGCGGAAAACGGCATTGCCTGCCTGCGGCTCGATTATTCCGGGCACGGCGCTTCCGGCGGTGACTTCCAAAAAGGCACGATTTCAAGATGGCTGGAAGAGGCACTTGCCGTCGTGCGCGAAAAGGCGCCATCGCGCGTCGTCCTTATCGGTTCGTCGATGGGTGGATGGATCGCGCTGCGCATGGTCGAGGAACTGCGCAAGGCTGGCGGCACGCCGTCCGTCGCTGGTCTGGTCCTCATTGCGCCAGCCCCCGATTTCACGGCGGACCTGATAGAGCCGAGCCTCACGGATGCGGAAAAACGGTCGCTTGAAGACAAGGGTTATTTCGAGGAACATTCGGAATACAGCCCCGAGCCGAACATCTTTACGCGCGCGCTGATGGAAGACGGGCAGCAGAACCGCGTCCTCACCGGCATCATTACCACGGGCTGCCCGGTTCACATCCTGCAGGGAATGCGCGATCCCGATGTTCCCTATCAGCATGCGCTGAAGCTCCTCGAACATCTTCCTGCCGACGACGTCGTCTTGACGCTGATCCGGGATGGCGACCACCGGCTGTCCCGGCCGCAGGATATCGACAGGATGCTGGCTGCCGTCAAAGCCCTTGCAACATAGGCATTTGCGCAACGATCTTAACCATATTTAACGAGTCTTGCGCGCCGCCGATGGCTAGTGATTGACTCCTGCCCCCCAACCCTCTTAACTTTTCATTAAGAATTAAGGGACGGGTTTCATGATGAACGCACCGCTGGCGCGTGCGCTGCTGTTTGCAGTTGCCGCCGGGCTATTGACTGCTGCCTCCGCCGTGGCGGAAACCAAGGGAAGCCCTTCCATGGTGACGGGCGGGATCACATCCCAGCCGATCGGCCATTATGAGTTCTGTCAGAAATACGCGAGCGAGTGCAACATTCGAAGCAAGCTGACGCCGCCACCACGCGTCACCGAGTATGGCTGGGGTGTGGTTCGCGAGATCAACACATCCGTCAACACCTCAATCGTCGCCATGACCGACATGGAAATCTACGGCAAAGAAGAAGTCTGGGAATATCCCACGACCGCTGGCGATTGTGAGGACTTCGTGCTGCTGAAGCGCAAGAAGCTGATCGAGCGTGGGTTTTCCGTTGCTGACCTGCTAATCACTGTCGTGCGCAAGCCTGATGGCGAGGGCCATGCCGTGCTGACGCTCCGCACCACCGATGGCGATTATATTCTCGACAATCTCACCGACGACGTGAAGCTCTGGACCGACACCAACTACACTTATCTGAAGCGGCAGGCGTCCTTCAATTCGGGCCGCTGGGTTTCCATCGAGGATGGCCGCGACGTTCTGGTCGGCGCATTGCGCTGATCGACAGATATTATAGGCTCAATGCAGAAAGCCCGCAGCAAACGCTGCGGGCTTTCTTATTCACTAGGCGTTGCCGATGATGATACCGGCGGCCAGCACCAGCGAACCGCCGAGCACTACCTGAAACACTGCCCGCAGGAACGGCGTTTCCATGAAGCGGTTCTGAATAAAGGCGATGGCCCAGAGTTCCACGAAGACGACGACCGCGGCGATGGCCGTTGCTGTCCAGAAATGCGGAATGAGATAGGGCAGCGCATGGCCAAGGCCACCAACGGCCGTCATGATGCCTGAGGCGAGACCGCGCTTTACCGGAGAGCCACGACCGGAAAGCTTGCCATCATCATGGGCCGCCTCGGTGAAGCCCATGGAAATACCCGCGCCAACGGAGGCCGAAAGGCCGATCAGGAAGGTTTGCCACGTATCCTGGGTGGCGAAGGCGGCTGCGAAGATCGGCGCCAGCGTCGATACGGAACCATCCATCAGTCCCGCAAGACCCGGCTGCACAAAGGTCAGAAGAAATTGCCGCTTTGCGGTTTCCTCCTCTTCTGTCTTGCCGTTTTCGTCGAGATGTTTCTCTTCCAGCATCTGCGCGATGTCTTCGTGACCACGCTCCGCCTCGGCCAGATCGCCGAGCAGCTTGCGGGTCGAGGCATCGCTGGTGCGCTTGACAGCCTCATCGTAAAAACGGATCGCCTGGGCCTCCATCAATTCCGCCTGCGCACGAATTTTGTCAAGCGACAGGTTCTTCACCAGCCAGTCCGGCGTGCGCTCGTAAAAGCCACGCACATGCTCACGGCGGATCAGGGGGATCGTTTCCCCAAATCGCCTGCGGTGCATGTCGATCAGCACGTTTCGATGCTGCTGCTCAACCTCGGCCATATCATCGAAGATTTTTGCGGATTGCGGATATTGCGCGCGCAGATGATCGGCATAGGAGCGGTAGATGCGGGAATCGTCTTCTTCGGACGAGATGGCAAGTGCGAGGATTTCCTGTTCGCCAAGCGAGGAGAACGGGCGTTTGGACAGGGAAAAAGACTGCGGAACATGGCTGGAACCTCTTTAGAATAATTCTAAATACATCCTGATCACGTCACAATCAAGCCTTTTAGAATTATTCTAATATGCCAAAGGGTCGCATTGCGGAGTGTCGAAGAGCCACGTAGGTTCTGCCGCAAAAGGAAGCACAATGCAGGACCAGATCGCGGCAAAGGCCGCCCACAACGCGGAAATTCAGAACAGGGCGGAAAAGGCCATGGCGGCTATCGGCATCGACGCCGGTTTCGTCGACCTGCTGGTCGAGACATTTTACGGCCGCGTTCTGGAACATCCCACGCTGGGCCCTGTCTTCAATGCGCGGCTTTCCGGGCGCTGGCCGGAGCATATGGCCAGGATGAAACAGTTCTGGGCCGCCGTCGCCTTCAAGAATGGCGGCTACGGCGGCAAGCCGGTGCAGGCGCATCTTGGCGTAAAAGGCATGTCGGCGGAACTGTTCCCGCAATGGCTGGCGCTTTTTTCGGCCACCCTTGACGATATCGCGCCGAGCCCACAAGCCCATAGCTGGTTCATGGAAACTGCGGAACGTATCGCAAAAAGCCTGACGCTTTCGCTGTTTTATAATCCTGCAATGGATGATCCGGCGTTAAAACGCATGCATCCGTAGCCCCATCCGGGCGATGATAGCAGGCCCGGCAAGTTCAAATATTCCCCTTGATGGCCGCAAGGATAAATGTTTAGTAGCCAGTGGGAGGCGTACCGTACGGTTCGCCTGTAATATGCAGACATATCAGGGCTTATCGACATGGATCGCAGATCATTTATTCGCAAGGCGGGCGCTGTTGGTGCCGGTGTTACCGCAACCGTGCTGGCCGCTCCGGCCATTGCGCAGGAAAACCCCAAAATCACCTGGCGCATGACGTCGTCATTCACCAAGGGCCTCGACATTCTATTCGGTGCCGGCCAGATCGTCGCCGATCATGTCAAGGAAGCATCCGGCGGCAACTTCGTCATCCAGCATTTCGCCGGTGGCGAAATCGTGCCGGCGCTGCAGGCAGCGGATGCGGTGACGGCCGGAACCGTCGAAATGGCGCATACCTGCTCATACTACTATGTCGGCAAGGACCCGACCTTCGCGCTCGGGACCTCGGTTCCCTTCGGTCTCAATGCACGCCAGACGAATGCATGGTTCAACCAGGCGGGCGGCAACGAGTTGCTCAATGAGTTTCTTGCCCAGCACAATATCTACTCGATCCTGCTCGGCAATACCGGCGCCCAGATGGGCGGCTGGTTCCGCAAGGAAATCAACACCATCGATGACCTGAAGGGCTTGAAAATGCGCATTGCCGGCCTAACCGGCCAGGTGATGCAGAAGGTTGGCGTGACACCGCAGCAGATCGCCGGCGGCGATGTTTACGCCGCTCTCGAAAAGGGCACCATCGATGCAACCGAATTCGTCGGTCCCTATGACGACCAGAAGCTCGGCTTCTACAAGGTTGCGAAATATTACTACTACCCCGCATGGTGGGAAGGTGGCCCAGCCGTTCATGCTTTCGTGAACCTGCAGAAGTTCAACGAGTTGCCGGAGAACTACAAGCGTATTCTGAAAGACGCCTGCGCCGCCGGCAGCGCCAGCATGCTGGAGCGTTATGACGCGCGCAATCCGAAGGCTCTGAAGGAACTCGTGGCGCAGGGCGCCATCCTGCGGCCGTTCAGCCAGGAAATCCTAGACGTCTGCCACAAGGCGGCGCAGGACACCTATGCCGAGATTTCGGCCAAGAACGAAAGCTTCAAGAAGATTTACGAAAGCCAGCAGGCGTTCAAGAAGGACGCCTATCTCTGGGCACAGATCGCCGAATATACCTATGACACCTATATGATGATCCAGCAGCGCAACGGCACGCTCTGATCCTCATTTCAGTATCTTCAAACGGCCATCCGGCATCTGCCGGGTGGCCGTTTTTGTATTCGACACCAGCTTCCACACCTCGCGTTCACGCCAGTCCACCGGGCTCATGCCGGTGACGCGGCGAAATTCCCGGTTGAAGTTGGATTTGGTCTGAAAGCCGGAAGACAGCATGATCGCAGTGACCGACTGATCCGTCTCCTCCAGCAGCCGGCAGGCTTCGCGGATGCGCAGCTGGTTGACATATTGCGAGACGTTAACGCCGAGCGAGCGATTGATCGCGCCCGAGATTTGCCGGCTCGGCAGACCGAGACGTTTTGCGAGCCGTGACAGGTTTAGGTTCTCATCGCGGTAGAGCGTGTGGGTCTCCATCAAGCGATCAAGCCTTTCGACAACGTCCCGGTCCTGTTGTGAAGGCGCCGGCAAAGACAACTCCGCAGCAGGCTGGGCAGCCGTTTGCGGCGCTTTGCTTTTGCCGGCAAGTGCAGCCATGAGACCGATCAGCAGAAGCCCGAGAAGATTGGCATTGCTGACAAGTGCGGCGACATTTTCTCCATGCGCCCACTCGAAATCGAAAAACACCAGAAGATCGAAGAACGCGGAAACGCAGAGAGCGACCGCGGCGACAATAAGCGCCTTATGCGCAGATGCGACGCTGGCAAATTGCGCCTCGTCCAGCCCATCCGGCCCTTTTCTTGCCAAAAGAAGCAAGGCAATGGCGTGCTCGACAAAAATCACGATCAGCGCAAAATCGATCGCAACGGGAAGGACGAACTCCAGAAAGACGACGAATAAAGGTGAAAGCACAAGACTGGCAAACATCGCTCTCCTGCTTTCAACTCCAACGCCCATCAGTCCGCGAAAGGCGATGTAGACGAGAGGCGGCAGGCAGGCAGCCAGAACAGGCAAAACATAACGCGCTTCGCTCACACCATATCCCCAGCGCAAGCCGACAAGAACGGACTGCACGGCGCAAAGCGCGATGAGCGCCAGAAACGCCCGGTTGGTTCGCATATCCTCTGCGCCTCGAAAGAAGACGATGAACATAACGACCAGCAGAAGTGCGACGACAAAAGGCAATGGAATGAAAAGCACGGATAACGATCCCGAAGCGATGAATTACCACCCATTCATGGACCAGATCGCGTTTCGGCACGACCTTTAACGCGATCAAGGACGCATTTATTCACCCTAGAAGAAAAACGGGAGCATCCACCTTGTCAAACGGAGAGGCTCTCATGACACTGAAAAACACCCTTGTCGCACTTCTGATGTGCGCGGCTTTTTCCCCGCAGGCATTTGCCGCAGAGGATGTCGGGCTTACCAGCATCCCAGTTTCTTCCAAGGCTCGCGACACAAACCTTGACGTTACGATCTGGTATCCGGCCAAAGGCGGAGACGGCACACCGGCGCTTTCCTCCGAGAACCGTATCTTTCAGGGAACGGCGGTTCGGAAGGACGCGACCATCAAGGACGGCCGTTTCCCCCTCGTGTTGATTTCGCACGGGTCCGGCTCGCGCGCTGAAGGCATGGCCTGGATCGCCGCGAAACTCGCCAGCGAAGGTTTCATCGTCGCCGGAACCAATCATCCCGGCACGACCAGTGGTGACTCGACGCCTGCCGACACGCCGAAAATCTGGGAGCGGACCAACGATCTATCCACAATCGTCACGGCCTTGACGACGGACGCCACGTGGTCGGGTGCGATCGATGCGCAACGCATCGGTGTTCTCGGCTTTTCGCTGGGCGGTAGCGCAGCGATGGAGATTGCAGGTGCACGCGCCGATCTTGACGCCTATGTGCGCTATTGTGAAGAGAATGCAGCAATGATGGATTGCCAGTGGTTTGCCGGCGGCCGGGCCTATGTCAATAACGAGCCGGTCAGCGTACCGAAGCTCGATCTAAGAACCATCGACAAGGCCCGTTTCGAGCAGCAGAACCGCGATCCACGCATCCGTTCCGCCGTGTTGGTCGATCCGGGTCTGGCGCTGGCGTTCCAGCCGGACAGCCTGAGACAAATCGATATTCCGCTGACCTTCATCAATCTTGGCAGCGAAGGTAAAATACCGCCCGCCGTGCTTGCCGACGAGCTTGCAGCACAAGCGCCAGTCTCTACTTACCAACAGGTCGACGAGGCCAACCATTTCAGCTTCCTGCCCCTTTGCAAGCCGGATGCCGACGCGTTTCTCAAATCTGTTGGCGAGCGCGATCCGATCTGCGAACCGGCCGGGCCCCGCGACCGTAAAGATATTCATGCACAGCTGGAAACGATGATCGTCACCGCCTTCAACCGCACGCTGAAGCCGGGTCAATAACCAGAAGAACCTAGCCGATCCTTTTGTAAAACAGGGTCGTGCCGCAATAACGCCCGTCAGGAAAAAGCGCATAGTCGGGGATGACGCCGACGCGTTCCCAACCAAGACGGGGATAAATTGCCTCCGCATCGCTACCCGTGGCCGTATCCAGCACCAAAAGGGTACGGCCACGTTTTACCGCTTCCTGCTCCACCTTTTCCATGAGCTTCCGTGCAAGTCCCAGCCCGCGTGCCGACCGATGCACAAGAAGCTTCATCAGATCACCGCGATGTGGCTGGTTGGGCTTGGAGGCCAGACCGACCTGCACCGTGCCCACCACTTTATCGTTTACTTCCGCCACCACATGAATGGTGCCGCCTGCTTCCACGGCATCGGCTACATCCTGCCAGAACGGCTCGGCATCTTTTGGGGAGAAAGGCAGCATGAAACCGACAGACGCGCCGCCATTAACGCAGTCGGCGATAACGTCACAAAGTTCGGGCAAGGCATTGATCGTCTCTGCCCGGTTCAATACGCGGATGGTGGCCATTAATAACTCCTGTCGGGGAAAATCAGCGCTGTCTTTGATCCAGCACGACGGCATAACGGGCAGGTTTTTCTGAGGGATTGTGGAAGACATGTCCCTCACCGACCGGCATGAAAAGGCAATCGCCGGGTTCCAGCCGGTGCACGTCTCCACCGCTCGTCATCTCCAGCACACCTTCGAAAAGCCAGACATATTGCGTCATTCCGCGGCTTGCCGCATGCGGCGGGAAACCTACACGTGCGCCCGCCGGGAACTCGACCTCGACAATATCGACATCGGAACCGACGCGTGGCGGGGAGATGGCACGGCGCACATAACCGGTCTCCGGGTCTTTCCAGAGCTGCTGGTCACGCTTTTTTACCAGCGGTGAAACAGTCTCTTCGTCTTCGGCGAAAAAGCCGGAGAGCGACAGGCCTAGCGCTGCGCAGATGCGGGCAAGAAGCGAGGCCGTGGGGCTCGCCTCGCCACGTTCGATGCGGGAAATCATGGCGCGGCTGACGCCGGATTCGGCGGCGAGCCGGTCCAGGGTCAAACCATTTTCGGCGCGCAACGTCTTGATGCGGTCGCCGATAGAGCGTTCGAGAATATGATCTTCGTTTTCCATCATGCGAGAATACATTCTCACATGATGGAGTCAATATCTACCATAATGGAAATTGCGGTCGCTTTTTTTACCGCGGGTTCTGCGCGCGGCAAAGATGCATCAGGCACCGACCTGGGCGATCCAATCGTTCAGATTATAGTAGTTCGTTACTCGACTAACTTTTCCATCCTTCAGGTCAAAGAATGCACCAGCCGGCAGGACGTATGTCTGGCCATCGGCTTCCGGCAGGCCTTCATCGGTTGCGAGATATTCGCCGTTCACGATGAATTCCGCAGAGGCGCGCTTACCGTCCTCGCTCGCCATGATGACCATGTCGGTGAGGTTTTCCTTATAGCAGCGGTTCATGTGCTGCATGAAGGACGCAAAAGCCGGCTTTCCGGTCTGACGCTCGCCCTGATTGATGTCATGTACCACCTCGTCGTGAAGAAGCGCCAGAAAGGCATCCATGTCCTGACGGTTGAAGGCATCGTAATAGGCGCGGATGGTCTCAGTGGCGGTCATTGTCTTCTCCGTTCAATGCTTGCGCGGGTTTTCCATGACGGTATAACCAGTGCAACCGAAAGTGAAAATGCCCATGACCGTCGAAATCAAGTCTCTTTCCGGCATCGAGGCCGCGCCCTATTTCGATGACCTTGCGCGCCTGCGGATCGAAGTGTTTCGCGCCTTTCCCTATCTCTATGACGGATCGCTGGATTACGAGCGCAAATATCTCGCCACCTATGCCGACACGAAAGGCGCGGTTTTTGTGCTGGCGCTGGATGGCGCACACGTGGTGGGCATGTCCACCGGCATGCCGATGGCGGCCGAGACCGACGAGGTGAAGGCGCCCTTCCTGAAGGCAGGTTACGATCCGGACCGGATATTTTACTTCGGCGAAAGCGTGCTTCTGCCCAGCTATCGCGGGCATGGCATCGGGGTGCGGTTCTTTGCGGAGCGGGAGGCGCATGCGAGCAAGCTCGACTTCAACTGCTGCACCTTCTGCGCGGTCGAGCGCCCCGCCGACCACCCGCGCCGGCCGTTGGATTACGTGCCGCTGAATGCCTTCTGGGAAAAACGCGGCTATCGCCATCACCCGGAATTGCACACCAGCTTCACCTGGCGGGATCTAGACGAGAGCACCGAAAGCCCAAAGCCCCTGTCCTTCTGGATGAAGACCATTGCTGCCGGAGAGGAAAACAGATGACGAAACTCGCCGCCAGCCAATATGCCATCGAACTCATCGAGACATGGGAAGGCTATGCCGCCCATCTTTCCGCGATCGTGCGCGAGGCGAAAGAAAAAGGCGCCGAGCTGCTGCTGTTGCCGGAATATTCGGCCATGACGCTGACCGGGCAGTTGCCGCCGGATGTGCGCTCGGACCTGCACCGCTCCATCGAAGAGATACAGCCGCTCATCCCCTCATGGGTCGAGCTTTGCGAAGAGCTGGCGCGGCAACATCAAATCCTGTTTCAGCCGGGCAGCGCGCCAGTGAAAGACAAGGACGGCAAGTTCCGCAACCGCGCATGGCTGTTCGGCCCCAACGGACTGATCGGGTATCAGGACAAGCAGATCATGACGCGGTTCGAGCGGGAGCAATGGAACATCCATGCCGGCATCGAGGGCCTGAAAGCCTTCGAGACACCGATCGGCAGGCTCGGCATCCTCATCTGTTACGACAACGAGTTCCCGATGCTTGGCCGGAAGCTGGCCGAGCTTGGCGTCGAACTGGTTCTCGCTCCCAGTTGCACCGACACGCTGGCCGGCGCCTACCGGGTGCGTATCGGCGCGCAGGCGCGGGCGCTGGAAAACCAGTATGCCGTTCTCTCCTCCCCCACGGCGGGTGAGGCTCCATGGTCTCCCGCCGTCGATGAAAATCGTGGCCGCGCAGCACTTTACGTGCCATCCGACTATGGCATGCCGGCATCGGGTATCGTCGCGGAAAGCGAAAGCGATGCGGTGACACACAGCACGTTGCTGATCGCCGATATCGACCTTGCTGCCGTCGCCAAGCTTAGAACCGAGGGACAAGTGGCCACCCGCCGCGACTGGCCGGAGCAGTTTGCGATCTGAAAAGCCCATTTTAAAGGGCTTTTAACCAAATTCCCGCTTTGCGGCATGAGAAGCCCCTGCTATAGCGCGGGGCATGAGCACAAATTCGACCCGCACGCCCCTGGACCATATCCGCAACTTCTCGATCGTTGCCCACATCGATCACGGCAAATCGACGCTGGCCGACCGGTTGATCCAGTCGACAGGCGGCCTTGCCGAGCGCGATATGTCGGAACAGGTTCTCGATTCGATGGATATCGAACGCGAGCGCGGCATCACCATCAAGGCCCAGACCGTGCGCCTGCACTACAAGGCGAATAACGGCGAAACCTATGTGCTGAACCTCATCGACACGCCCGGTCACGTCGACTTTGCCTATGAAGTGTCCCGCTCGCTTTCGGCCTGCGAAGGTTCGCTGCTGGTGGTGGACGCATCTCAGGGTGTGGAAGCCCAGACGCTGGCCAACGTTTATCAGGCGATCGACAACAATCACGAGCTGGTGACGGTCTTGAACAAGATCGACCTGCCGGCCGCCGAACCCGACCGCATCAAGGAACAGATCGAGGAAGTAATCGGCATCGATGCTTCCGAAGCTGTGTTGATTTCGGCCAAGACCGGGCTTGGCATCCCCGATGTTCTCGAAGCCATCGTCAACCGCCTGCCACCGCCGAAGAGCGAAGTCGGCGAGAACGGGCCGCTCAAGGCGCTGCTCGTCGACAGCTGGTACGACACCTATTTGGGCGTCATGGTTCTGGTGCGCGTCATCGACGGCGTGCTGACCAAGGGCCAGCAGATCCGCATGATGGGTTCCGGCGCGAAATACGGCGTCGAGCGCGTTGGCGTACTTACCCCGAAGATGGTCAATGTCGACAGCCTCGGCCCCGGCGAGATCGGTTTCATCACCGCTTCGATCAAGGAAGTCGCCGATACGCGTGTTGGCGATACCATTACCGACGACAAGCGCCCGACGGCGCAGGCCCTGCCCGGCTTCAAGCCAGCGCAGCCCGTGGTTTTCTGCGGCCTCTTCCCTGTTGATGCAGCCGACTTCGAAGATCTGCGCGCGGCGGTGGGCAAGCTTCGCCTCAACGACGCCTCCTTCTCCTTCGAAATGGAATCGTCTGCCGCTCTCGGCTTTGGTTTCCGTTGCGGCTTCCTCGGTCTGCTGCATCTTGAAATCATTCAGGAACGCCTCGAGCGTGAGTTCAATCTCGATCTGGTCGCCACAGCACCTTCGGTCGTCTATGAAATGACGCTGACGGATGGCACCGAGAAGGAACTGCACAACCCGGCGGATATGCCTGATGTCGTGAAGATCAAGGAAATCCGCGAACCGTGGATCAAGGCGACGATCCTGACGCCCGACGAATATCTCGGTGGTATCCTGAAACTCTGTCAGGACCGGCGCGGCCTGCAGACGGAGCTGACCTATGTCGGCAACCGCGCGATGATCACCTATGAATTGCCGCTCAACGAAGTGGTGTTCGATTTCTACGACCGCCTGAAATCCATCTCGAAGGGTTACGCCTCGTTCGACTACAACATCATCGACTATCGCGAAGGCGATCTCGTCAAGATGTCGATCCTCGTGAACGGCGACCCGGTGGACGCACTCTCCATGCTGGTCCACCGCTCGGCGGCTGACCGGCGCGGACGCGGCATGTGCGAAAAGCTGAAGGAACTCATTCCGCCGCACATGTTCCAGATCCCGATCCAGGCGGCCATTGGCGGCAAGGTCATCGCCCGCGAAACCGTGCGCGCGCTGCGCAAGGACGTGACGGCGAAGTGCTACGGTGGCGATGCGACGCGTAAACGCAAACTTCTGGACAAGCAGAAGGAGGGCAAAAAGCGCATGCGCCAGTTCGGCAAGGTGGAGATTCCGCAGGAAGCTTTCATCGCTGCGCTGAAGATGAACGACGAATAAGCGGCCGCTAAATCGTCGCTGATTTGACAAGGGAGGCTTACGGCCTCCCTTTTTACATTCACGGCAGCTGCTCAGGCATGCAGCTTCGCGCCCTTGGTAATCTTGTCGACGATTTTCTTGTCCGCCCTCAGCGCCATGCCGACAACCTTTGCATTGTCGGGAGAAAATTCCGAAAACACCTGGCGGTTGGCAACATCATGACCGGTTGCAAACATTTCCTCGATATAGATCGATGTCGTGACCTCGCGTTCCAGGGATCGCTGATGGATTTTGCGCAGTGCCTCCTGATCCGTGGCCATGACGACTATCGGCTGGACGGACAGGGGATTGTAGACGTTACCCGCCCCGTCGCGGTATGGTTCCCCGATGATCTCTCTGGTCTGGGCGACGATACCGGACATGAGAAATGCGGTGACGTTCAGTTTTTGCCACACGGCAAGGTCATCACGAAGGATGACGGCGATCTTGGTATCAAACATGCGAACTCAATCTGGCTGTGGTTACGAAAGAGAAGCGACCCTAGTTCCTCAGGGTACGAGCGATCTTGAACGTTCGTGCAAATTCGAAGGGATCGTGCAGGCCCCTTCCAGCGAAGGGATCGAGCGCATCGAAGCGCGCTTTCACGGCAACGCCTATGCACCCCATCGCCATGACACCTATGCGCTCGGTGTGACGCTTTCCGGCGTCCAGACGTTTTCCTATCGTGGCACATCGCATTTCAGCACGCCCGGAAAGGTTATCGTGCTGCATCCGGACGAAGTTCACGATGGTGGTGCCGGCACCGACGAAGGCCTGCGCTACCGGATGCTCTACCTTCCGCCGGAAAAAACCATGCAGGTGCCGACCGGATTTCACGCGCTGCCATTTGCAAAAAATCCCGTCATCGAAGACGATGAGTTCCGGCAATGCCTGATAGAGGCTCTCGGCAATCTCGAAGGCGAGCCGGACAATCTGCTCCTGACCGACTGGCAATCGAGACTTTCGGATCTGCTCTGGAAGCATTCGAACGGAAACCAGAGAACAATCAAGCGGCTTGACCGGATCGCCGTTTTCCGTTGCCGGGATTACCTGCTGGAGAACAGCGCGCTTGCCGTCAGCTCAGAGAAGCTGGAGCAAATAAGCGGGTTAGATCGCTTCACGCTCTTTCGGCACTTCCGCTCCCTGTTTGGCACGAGCCCGCACCGTTATCTCATCATGCGGCGTCTGCAAAAATGCAAGGACATGATGCGGGCTGGTGCGGGTCTTGCGGAAACGGCGTTTGCCTGCGGCTTTGCGGATCAGGCGCATTTTACCCGCCACTTCAAGAATGCCTTCGGAATGCCTCCGGGGCGCTGGCTAAGCCTTGTTTCGCACTGATCATTCCGGAAACATGATCGACCTGTGAGCCGCAGTCCCTGCCATGGCGCCATCCCCCACGGAAAGAGCGACCGAGCCGGCGGGCCTTGCCACATCACCGCATGCGAAGATTCCGCGCACTGTCGTCTGTTTCATGGCATCCGTCACGATGCTTGAACCCATCGGCCCTTCTTCCACGATGCAACCGAGCTTTTCGATCCAATCCGAGGCAATCAGCAATTTCGGTTGCGTGAAAAGACCGGCCAAAGCAATGCTGCGCCCATCCGCAAGAACGACATCCGCATGCCCTGCGATCTCTCTGATACGCTCTTTTTCCACCCGAACGCCCCGGGCTGACAAAAGCGCATTCTGTTCGGCATCCGGCACGAATATACCATTGGTAAAAAAGGTCGTTTCACCCCAGTCCGGAAGCATCAGTGCATGGTGGATGGCCAGCGGTGAGGCCGCGATGACGCCGATCCTGCGCTGATCCAGTTCGTATCCGTGGCAATAGGGGCAATGGAAGACTGCGCTGCCCCAGCGTTCCTTCAGCCCGGCTATATCAGGCAGTTCATCCGTAACGCCTGTGGCAAGGATTAGTCTGGCCGCCCTTTCGCGGCGATTGCCATCGATCTCGATGACGAAGTCATCGAATGATCCTTCGGCATTCGTTACCCTGCCCTTTGCCCAGTGTATCGTCGGGTAGCGCTCGATCTGGCGGCGTGCCTCGGCGATGATGTCGCCCGGCGCCTTGCCGTCCTGTCCGAGAAAACCGTGGGAATGGCTGGCGAAGCGATTTCTCCGCTCACCCGCATCCACCACCAAGATGTTTTTTCTCGCGCGCCCGAGCTGCAGGGCGGCGGACAGGCCCGCATAGCTGCCGCCGATGATGATGACTTCGTATTTCATGATGCACCTATCGTTCACCGAGCCGGAAGCGCCCGTTCATTTCACGACACTTATATTGTTACATGAATTTTAGAGTCAATAGTCACGCAACTTATATTGTTACGTCATATGCTAACTGGTAATGTCGCGAAAAACAGGCGGATTTCACCGATGAGACACGACACGCGCCTTTCACGGGTGCTGCATATTCTGATCCATATGGAGAAACACGAGGGGGCGGCGACCTCGGAAAGCATCGCGGCGATGTTGCAGACGAACCCGGTGGTGGTGCGCAGAACCATGGCGGGCTTGCGGGAGCACGGTTACGTGTCGTCGGAAAAAGGCCATGGCGGTGGCTGGGTTCTGGCGCGACCGCTCAGCGAAATCACGCTGCTCGATATTTACCGGGCGCTTGGCGCGCCGGAATTGTTCTCGATTGGGCTGGCAGGAGATAATCCTAACTGCGTCATAGAGCAGGCCGTCAATGCTGCCCTTTTCGACGCCATGAACGAGGCGGAGACCATTCTCCTGTCCCGCTTCGGAAACATTACGCTTTCGGTGCTGGCGGAGGAATCGATGAGCCGCTGGTCCAGATTGTCCAACCATCCCTCCGCGATGGATCAGCTCTAACGCCGCAGAGTTGGCGCAATAAAAAACCGCCTGCCGTAAGGCAGGCGGTTTTGTCAGATGATCTAACCCATTACGGCTGCGTCTGCGTGCCGCCAGTATTCGGGCTTGCCGGTGCTGCATTGTTTGCAGGCGGTGTTGCCGGGACGGTCGGAGTCGCGGGCGCAGGTGCCTGTTGCGTTGCCGCAGGCGGCATGGTCGAGGATGTCGTGGCCGGATCGGTGTTCGGACCGCTCATCTGCGACCAGGCGAATACGCCTACCAATGCGACAACGAGAATCGCCAGCCATGGCATCCAGGACGGAGACTTGCGGGCAAGCGGTTCATTGCTGATATTCAGTTCCGGACGAAGATCACGGTCCGGGCGCGGATTGTTTGGATCGAATGTCATGGTATTTCCTCCTCTTCATTCTGAGAAGAAAACGGCGTTCACGGGATTTTGTTCCGATTCTCCTCGGCCAGCACGATATGGGCGACAATTACGCGCTCTGCCCGAGGGCATCTGCCAGCACGGCCATGACCTGAGGAGCGGCCATTTGCGACACATTGAAACGCATGAAAGCGGATGCGTTCTGCGCGGAGCTGAAAACATTGCCGGGTGCCAGCACCACCTGTTGCACCAGTGCCCGGCGTGCAACATCGGCGGCGTCGACCCCCTCCGGCAGGCGGCACCATAAGAACATGCCCGCCTGCGGTTCGATCCACGGCACACATCCAAGCGCTTTCAAACGCGCCGCCGCCTCAGGCACCGCCGCCGCGAGACGCTGTCGAAGAGCCTCGACATGCTTGCGATAACTACCGTCAGTCAAAAGCGACAGGATCAATGCAGCCGAAAAATTTGCTCCACCAAAAGCAGTGGCAATCTTGAGATCGGTGAGGGCTTCCACCCATGCCGGAGGCGCTGCGATGAAACCGCACCGCACGGAAGCAGACAGGGTTTTAGAAAAACTGCCGATCTGGACGACCCGGTTCAGACCATCGAAAGCAGCCAGCCGTGGTGCCGCCTGCGTTTCAAAATCGGCAAAAATATCATCCTCGATGATGGTGAGGCCCGCCTGTTCGGCCAGCATCAGCAGGCGATGGGCGGAAACGGCGGAAAGCCTTGCGCCTGTCGGATTATGGATCGCGGAATTAGTGATATAAAGGCGCGGCTGATGCTCTTTCACTGCCTGCTCGAAAAGCGGCAGGTCCGGTCCAGCCGGCGTATAGGGCACACCAACGATTTTCACCCGATGCGCCCGCAAGAGAGCGCGGAAGTTAAAATAGCAGGGATCATCGACAATCACCGTATCCCCTGGCTGCAGCAGGAAACGACACAGGAGATCGATCGCCTGCGTGCCGGAATCGGTGAGCATGATCTGGCTGGCGCCCGCCTGTACGCCATGTTCGGCAAGTCTGCGGGACAAAAGCTGGCGTAGCGGCAACAGCCCCATCGGGCTCGCATAATCCGTCAGCAAGGAAGCATCCGCGCGGGCAAGCCCCCTCATCGCCCGCCGTAGCGCTTGCTCCGGCATCCATGACGCTGGAAGCCAGCCGCAGCCGGGCTTGGCAAGCGCCGCCCCCTCGTCCAGCGCCTGGCGCGACACCCAGAGCGGATCCACCGCCCTGTCCAGCCGAGGCTCGATATCGGCCAGAGACAGGGGCGCTAGCGGACCCGCCACATAAAATCCCGAACCCGGTCGCGAGCTTATAGTGCCATCGGCAACCAGCCGGTCATAGGCCTCGACGACGGTTGAAGTGGAGACCTGCATGGCTTTTGCAAGCGCTCGAACGGATGGCAATCTGGCGCCGGGAACGAGGCTTCGCGAAGCGATGCGTTGCCGCATGCTGGCCATCACCTGTTCTATGCGCGTTCCCGTCGCGAGGTGTCCGTCCACATTTCTCTCCAACCGTACCGTCAAAACAACCATAACAGTTTCTTGAAATTGTATATGACTGTCGCTGTTTTCACCAGCAGTTCCGGATCAAGTAAGGGAAATTGCAGGAGACGGTCATGGACAAGACGACAAGCGGTTGGCTAAGCGGCCTTATCGGCGTGGTGATATTCAGCGGCTCGCTGCCCGCCACGCGGGTTGCGGTAACGGGTTTCGATCCAGTGTTCCTGACCCTCGCCCGCGCCAGCATAGCCGGCCTTCTGGCGCTCGCTTTGCTTTTTGTGTTCCGGCAAAAACGCCCGGCGCGCGATGATATGGCATCCCTTTTCATCGTGTCCTTCGGCGTGGTGGTTGGCTTCCCGCTGTTGACTGCCCTCGCCTTGCGGCACATCACCTCGGCCCACTCCATCGTCTTTGTTGGGCTTTTGCCGCTCGCAACCGCGGTTTTTGCCGTGCTGCGTGGGGGAGAACGCCCGCGGCCCGCCTTCTGGTTCTTTTCCTGCCTGGGCAGCGTTCTCGTTGCCGGCTTTTCATTGTCGAATTCGCTGGCCTCCGGGCTCGGAGCATCACTTGCCGGCGATCTCTTGATGCTGGGCGCGATCATCGTCTGTGGGCTGGGATATGCCGAGGGTGCTGCCCTTTCCCGCAAACTGGGGGGCTGGCAGGTCATCTCATGGGCACTGGTCCTCTCCCTGCCTCTGATGCTGCCGCTTGCCTTTTTCACAGGGCCGCAAACCCTCGCAGGCATCGACCCGCAGGCCTGGGGCGGCCTCGCCTATGTCTCGCTGTTCAGCATGCTGATCGGCTTCATCTTCTGGTATCGCGGGCTGGCGCTTGGCGGCATTGCCGCGGTGGGCCAGCTGCAATTGCTGCAGCCGTTCTTCGGGCTGGTGCTTGCAGCAACCCTGCTTCACGAGGAGGTCAGCCCTGCGATGATCGGCATCACGCTCGTGGTGGTGCTCTGCGTTGCCGGCGCGCGAAAATTTTCGCGCTGACGCCCGCCCCGTCAACTCGAGCGGCGGTCTACCCAGCGATGCCAAGCATCCTCGCTGCCGTTGAAGACATTGAGATCGATGCGCCCATCGACACCATGCGACAGGCCGGAGCCGGAATATTGCCAGAACAACCACTTGCGGCCGGGATAGACCACGGACGGATGCTGGGCAACGGCGCGCAGCCAGAAGGGATAGTCCTGGAACTCGCCGGTAAGATTGTCCTTATAAAAATCGGGCGCCGTATAGATAATCGGACGCTGGCCGTAATGGCGCTCCAGCTTGTCCATGAACACGCGCATCTTTTCCAGAATACGCTCACGGGAATGGCGCATCTTGCAGCTCGATTCGCCGTTATATTCGACGTCGATCACCGGCGGCAGCGCATCCGGATCGCGCGGTACGTTGCGAATGAACCAATCCGCCTGCTCGCCGGCCGACCGGCACCAGTAGAAGAAATGGTAGGCGCCACGACGGATGCCCGCTTCCTTTGCACGCTGCCAGTTGGTGCGGAACATCGGATCAAGATGATCGCCGCCATCCGTCGCCTTGATGAAGGCGAAGTTGGCACCGCGTGTGCGCAGCTGCGGCCAGTCTATATTGGCCTGCCAGCGCGAGACATCCACCCCGTGGACCTGAAAATGGCGCGGCTGGACCCTGCCGAAATTGATGGGTTTGGCATCGCTGAAGCTGGAGCGGAAAATGCGCGAACGGATCTGTGCACCGGCACTGGCCGCCGGGGCTGCAGCCATGGCCAATTGCACCGGACGCTCCATCGGACGCTCTGCCGGTCGTACCATTCCAGCCTGTGACGGTGAGGGCAAACGGGTTTCAAGCGCGTTCTGCGGCACGGGCGCTCGTGGGGTAACGGCTGAAAAGGCCTTTGGCTCTTCGGGCACCGGCCCGCCCCATGCCAGAACTTCCTGTCGCGGCTGGGCCGTGATGGGTTGGCTGCCCACGCTTGCCTGCGGCACCGGCGCGGATGGCGTAACCGAACTCGTGGTTTCCTTCGACGGCAGGCCGGCCATCAGGCTTTCCGGCCCGGAACTGGACGTACAGCCACCAAGCAGAAGGCAACCGAAGAGAAGTGCTGGCACAGCCGATGAACGCATGAGAACCCGTACGCAAAACAATCCAGGGGCACTCTGACGCCGCCCGGGAACCTCGAAATACAATTGCTAACGGAAGATTATCAAAAAAGACTGAATCTTATCTTTACGCCGACACCTTCCAACGCGCCCGTCATTTCTGGCAGGAGAATGCCTCGAGGTTTCGCGAAACGGAGAGCTTCAGGCGGTCATCGTGCTCAGATCGACCGTATCGGCGCCGGGGGAATTTTTCTTGATCGATTCGATGGCGTGGATGGCCGATGCCTTGGCCTTGTATCCTTCGGACGAAAACATCGTTTCCCCGTTGGATGCTTTGAAGCGGAAACGATATTCCCCGGCCCTGTCCTGATAGATTTCGAATTTATACATGATCTTGGTGCCTCCTTGGCAAACGTCGGTGAAACACACTCAATTCTGAGCGGCCTTGGCCATATTCGCAACCGATAATTGCCAGATCAGACAAGCCGTACCCAGGCACGGGCAATTTCCAGACCGGTCGCATCGGCCACATCTGCACGCCCCCCACGGTGATCGCGGTAATTGTTCATCCAGCCGGGCGCCATTTTTTCTACGGAAGCAGGGAACGCCTCACACCATCCGTCGACCACGGCCGTGGATGCCTCAAAATGAAATTGCGTGCCATAGGCAGCGCGGCCAACGCGAAAAGCCTGATTTCGCGTTGCACCATTGGTCGCAAGTCTCGTTGCCCCGGGCGGAAGTGTGAATGTGTCGCAATGCCACTGAAAAATGGGAAATGTCTTGTCGAGCCCCGCCAAGAGCGGATCGGACACGCCCTCTTCCGTGAGGGATACGTTTTCCCAGCCGAATTCGGGCGGGCCGGCCAGAATATTCTCTCCGCCATAGGCGCGCGCCAGCAACTGGCTACCGAGACAGACGCCCATCACGGCCTTCTCCGCATCGCCAAACGCTTTCATCAAAAGTGCGAGGTCTGGAAGATAGGGATAAAGCACGTCGTCAAGAGCGTTCTGCTCACCGCCCAAAACGACGAGCGCATCGTGTGCAGCTGCATCGAGAGGAAGAGGCTCACCCGCATAGGCGCGGATGACATGCACGTCAGCCCCTGCCTCTTCCAGAGCGACGCCGATCTGTCCATGCGGCGTGCCCGCCATGTTTTCGATAATTGCAACGCGCATGGGGCCTCTTGCCGACAACGGGGAATTCGATCGGCCGGTATCGCCGATCGAATTCAGCTTCACCACGAGAAAAACGGATTTTCAAGAGGCGCGATATCGTTAGCAAGGCAATAAGGGGACAAGCCGGCCTTGGGCATCTTAAAATTCCCGCGACAGCTTCGCGTCGACGGAATGCCGGTTGCCGCCGCGGACAGCGAAGAACAGGAAAATGGCTGCCCAGAGAACTGATTTTTCCGCGCCACCCAGACCTTCCGCCTTTACGATACCGTGAAAATAGACCGTTACTAAAAGCACGATCATTGCGGCAAAGGATGCCGGCCGCGTGAACAGCCCAATGGCCACGAGAATTCCACCGAAAAATTCGGTGGCGGCCAGGAGAGGTGACCAGAATACACCCGGATAAAAGCCGAGGCTCTCCACCATGCCGACAGCCCCGAACGGATTGGCGATCTTGCCGAAGCCGTGGGTGACAAGAAGAAGCCCGGCCACGACGCGCAGAACGGTCTCCACCAGATCATGTGTCGAATTATAAAGAGGTGCGACCGCCGGAACGAAAAGACGCTGACGATTATTGTCGAACTGGGCCATGGGATCTCCGCGTTTTAGCCTTCGATGGCTTATCTGTTCGCAAAGCAGCATGATAAGAACAAGCATGCCGCAGGTAAAAACATGAGTATTATAGTTGACATTATCGTGAGCATTATTGTCACCGGGCGCTGAAGGAGACGTGATCATGGCCGAGACCAAGCCCCGCATAACCATCCGCTACTGCACACAATGCAACTGGCTGCTTCGTGCGGGATGGATGGCGCAGGAGATTTTGCAAACCTTCGCTTCTGATATCGGCGAAGTCAGCCTTATTCCCTCAACGGGTGGCCTGTTCGAGATCACCGTAGATGGTGAAACCATATGGGAGCGTAAGCGCGATGGCGGTTTCCCCGGTCCAAAAGAGCTCAAACAGAGAATCCGCGATGTCATCGACCCGGAACGTGACCTCGGTCATGTCGACAGGACGAAGCATGAAGGGCTCGACAATTGACGCGGCAACATGTTTCAACAGCGTCTAACCAAGTTTTTTCCCTTTAAAATCAATGATCGTCATAAAAGTTCAAAAAGTCTGTTGACACCGGGCGGCTGCCCTCGTACATCGCTCTCCGTCGCCCAGATGGCGGAATTGGTAGACGCGCCAGCTTCAGGTGCTGGTACTCGCAAGGGTGTGGAGGTTCGAGTCCTCTTCTGGGCACCATTCCATTTTTGATCTTAGCCAGATCAAATACTTAGACGAAAAAACAGCAACATTCAGTCCTCCTGCAAAACGCAGGGGAACATGTTGCGGTTTTTCGTTTTGCTGGCGATCAACCCCGATCTTTACCGTAAAAATGCTACCCAGGACGAGCGCTAAGCCCTTGTCACTTTGACAAAATGCCAGCCATCCCCGCGCTTGGAATTCCGATATATTAAGACCTGGTATTGGGTTGCAGTTCGCTTAAGGCTGGGCGTCTTTGTCGCCACTGTTTTGCGAATGCTGTTCGCAATTCGGCGTACAGGAAAGCACGGTCCGTTCCGTCTGTCGAAAAACGCGAACCGTATTGCCCTCATCGATGGAGACGAGAATGCGCTCATCGACGATTGGATTGCCCTCGGCATCGAGAAGAACAAGATTCGTCGTGCCGAAACTGCGCCCGGTCAGCACGATCGTGGTGGCATCGGCCACCGTCGCATCGGCGACTTTCGAGTTGCCGACAATAACCTTGCTCACGGGGCGGTCGAGGCGAAGGACACGGGCGTGGTTCATCGAAACGCGCAAGATGTCTTCCTGAGCAAAAACGGGCTGTAACGAACCCGATAGAATGACGGACAAGCCGACCACGATTTTCGCCAGTTTTCCGGATGACACGCGTTTCGCCCCTGCTCACTACCCGCACTTACTGTGCAGCAGAATGCGTGTTTTTAGTGAATGAAGCGTTAAATGATAGAGGCCCCTAATGTGAACGGTAACCATGCCTGACATGGCAATATTTTCGAGGCTCTCGCTGTCCCGCACCAAAACTGAACATCTATGTCTCACCGGAAGGACACTTTGCCGGAAATAAGAAACTGACAGTCTCTGGAATATATTTGTTTATCAGCAACTATAAAAATAGAGACAATACTTTTTTGTTTTGTTTACCAAGAGAAACTCATCCTGTCGTTTACTTTGGATTAATCCTCTTCTTTAAGCGCTTGGAAATCGCTCACCTGTAATTTGAACGCAACCGAACAACGGAAAACAGTTGTCGGCGTGCTGAACACAACACAAGAGTTAGGAGAGACCCATGACCAAGATTTTCGCTCGTTTCCTGAAAGATGAGTCCGGCGCCACGGCAATTGAATACGGCCTGATTGCTGCGCTTATTTCTGTCGCTATCGTTGGCGGCGCTACAACCGTTGGCAGCAAAATCGGTACACTGTTCACAAACATTGGCACGAAGATGACGGCAGCTTCCACCGCATCGGGTCTGTGATAACTACAGACCTTTTGGATGGCCGCCCCGAAAACGGGCGGCCATCTTGGTATTTTTTGGGATCCACCCGTATTGGTTGCCATTCATATGTGGAATTGATCCAATGGTCGTAGCAGCAATTTTTCTGACTTTGCCTCTATGTCTCGCTTTTGCTGCGCTGAACGATCTCTTCAGCATGACCATACCCAACAGAATACCGCTTATATTGCTGCTTTCCTTCATTGTGGTTGCGCCTTTTACGGGTATGGAGTGGCAAACCTTCGCAATGAGCATTGCAGCCGCCGCAGCCGTTTTTTTTGCCTGTTTTGCGCTCTTCGCTGCCAATGTCATGGGCGGTGGGGATGCCAAACTTCTCACAGCTGCCGCAGTCTGGTACGGTTTCAATGCCTCCCTAATAGAGTTTCTACTTGCGGTCACCTTCATCGGCGGTGTTCTAACGCTTGGAATCCTGCTTCTGCGATCGCGCTCGCAGGAAATCATGGCGGCCGGCATTCCCATTCCGGATTCCCTGCTGGTTGCGAAGAAAATCCCCTATGGCATAGGCATCGCCATTGCCGGGCTTTTGACCTATGGCGAAACACCAATTGTGAAAGCCGCCATCGCAAGTCTTTCCTGAGAAATCTGCGTTCACTGCAGGTTAAAGGCCTGTTAACCAGAAATCCAAGCATAATATTAACCATAATTATACCAATGACGGGCCATCCTGACGGGAGAAGAATCTGATTCCCTCAAGGATCGAGCATGAAACCGTCGCGTATCGTCATTCTGTCCGTTGCCCTGGTCGCCGCCGGTCTTGCCGGCATCGTTGCCATGCAGATTTCCGGCGCGAAGCAGGTCATCGAAAAAGCGGAAACGATCATAGAGAAGGAACCGACGGTTAACGTTCTCGTTTCCTCGGTCAACCTACCCGTTGGCAGCCGCCTGAACGATAGTTCAGTACACTGGACGCCCTGGCCCACTGGTAACGTCATCGACAGCTTCATAACGGAAGCGAAAAACCCGAACGCCATAACCGAACTATCCGGCGCTGTCGTGCGGCTGCCTTTGTTTCAGGGCGAGCCTGTAAGGCCTGAAAAAGTGGTCGATTCCAGCACCCGCATCATGTCCTCGCTTTTGCCGGCCGGCAAACGCGCCGTCGCCACGGAAATTTCCGTCTCAACAGGTGCTGGCGGTTTCGTGCTGCCGAATGACCGAGTCGATGTCATCATGGTCCGCAAGGGCGATTCAGGTCATTTTTTAACTGAAAATGTTTTGAACAATGTCCGTGTTCTGGCGATCGACCAGCAGATCAAGGAAGGCGAGGACGGCACCTCAGCCGTCGTGGGTGCAACCGCAACGCTCGAACTCACACCCGAACAGGCCAAAATCATCACCGTGGCGCAACAGATGGCGGATCGCCTTACGCTTGCTTTGCGCTCAGTCGCCGATGCGCAGGAAAACGACACGCTTTCAGCAGGTTACCTTCTCAACGGCGGCTCCGGGCAGCCGGAGATTCAGGTGATCAAATCCGGTTCGATCGTCAAAGCCGGACAGGGAGCATCGCAATGACCGGGGGTTCCATGGCAAAGCGCATTAAACAACACCTGCATTCCTCAATGGCGGGCAGCCTTGCATTTTGCTTGGCTTTTTCAGGTATTCCGGGTCAGCACTCACCCGCGTTTTTGCGTATCAGCGAAGCCGAGGCTCAAAGCGCGAGCATCGTGCGGATCACCGAAAGCGGTAGTGGCATTCGCAAGCGCCTGAAGCTCGGTCTCAACAAGGCACTGGTCATCGATCTGCCGGAGGATGCCCATGATATTCTCGTCGCCGATCCGAGCCTTGCAGATGCCGTAACGCGCACGTCCAAGCGCATCTACCTGTTCGGAAAAACGGTGGGCCAGACCAATATCTTCATTTTCGGAGATGGCGGGCGCGAAATCGTCAGTCTTGATCTTGAGGTCGAGCGCGATATCTCCGGGCTTGAAGCCAATATCCGCCGTTTCATTCCCGAATCGGACATCAAGGTAGAGATCGTTTCGGACAACATCGTTCTCACTGGGTCAGTGCGCACACCTCAGGATTCGGCACGCGCTGTCCAGCTTGCCGAAGCATTTCTGAAAGGCGGCGAAGCCACCACCCGCAACATATCGCTGACGGGCGGTGACAATGGCGGTGACGCGGCTATATTTGCCGAAAACCGCCAGACATCGCAGATCGTCAATATGCTGACGATTGAGGGCGAAGATCAGGTGACGCTGAAAGTCACCGTTGCTGAAGTTAGCCGGCAGGTGCTGAAACAGCTTGGCTTCAATGGTTCCATCAGCAGCTCGACAAGCAATAACGGTTTCGAATTTTCAAATCCGTCCAATCTCGGAAATGCAATTAGCGGTGCGTCGCGAATAGCCAGTGGCGCGATTGGCTCCGGCTCGCTCAACTTTGCTTCCTATCTCAACGCCATGGAACAGGCGGGTGTCGTGCGCACTCTGGCCGAACCAAGTCTTACCGCCATCTCCGGCGAACAGGCCAAGTTCTACGTGGGGGGCGATTTCCGTCTGCCTGCAGAGCAGGAAGTTACCATCGACAAGGAAACGGGCCAGCCAACCATAACGCGTACCACCAACACGGTCGACTACGGCATCACGTTGAACTTCAGGCCCGTCGTGCTTTCACCGGGACGGATCAGCCTTAAAATCGAGACCAATGTTTCCGAGCCGACATATGAAGGCAACGTTGTAACCGGAAATGCGGGCCGCACGATCCCAGGCTCCACCTACATGTCGATCCGCAAACGTGAAACCTCGACAACAGTCGAACTTCCATCCGGCGGCTCGATTGTGATCGCAGGTCTGGTCCAGGACAATATTCGCCAGGCCATGTCTGGACTTCCCGGCATTTCCAAAGTCCCGATCTTCGGCACGCTTTTCCGCAGCAAGGATTTCATCCGCAACGAGACGGAGCTTGTCATCATAGCAACGCCCTATCTGGTACGTCCGGTTGCGCGCAACCAGATCGCCCGGCCGGATGACAACTTCAACCCGGAAAACGATGCGGCCATGTATTTCATGAACCGTGTCAACAAGGTCTATGGCCGCAAGGACCAGGTTCAGGCGGCTCCCTATCAGGGATCAGTGGGGTTCATCTACAAATGACGACACGCGCACGAAATCCCCTTTTCACAGCAAGCCCGGTACGGGCAGGAAACGCCATGCAGGAAAACCCTTCCTCCTTTTCCTCAAGCCTGCCGGGCAGACGGGCAGGTCTCGTCGCCATGGTAGCGCTTGCCGCCGGCCTGTTGCAGGGTTGCGCACGCGACCCCATGACGACCAACGCCATTCCTGACGACTACCGCACGCGCCATCCGATCACCCTGTCGGAAGCCGAGCATTCGCTGGATATTCCGGTATCAGCACGCGATAGCCGGCTGACCACGGCAATGGCGGATAATGTCCGTGGTTTCGCCCAGAATTACGCCTCGATGTCGACCGGTATCGTCAATATCCAGATGCCATCGGGATCAGCCAACTCGGCAGCGGCTTCAAAAATGGCGAGACAAATCCGCTCCGCGCTTTCCGGCGCTGGTGTGCCTTCTGGCAAGATCATGGAAACACGTTACGCTGCATCCCCGAATGGCGACGCCGCCCCCATTCGACTGAGTTATGTGGCCGTTACCGCCATGACCGGGCAATGCGGCCAATGGCCCGAAGACCTTTCCGACAATACCTTTGCCAACAAGAACTGGTACAATTTCGGATGTGCCTCCCAGAGCAATCTCGCGGCACAGGTTGCCAACCCCATGGATCTGGTTGGCCCGCGTGGAATGAGTCCGATCGACGCGGAGCGCCGAGCAGTGGTGATTGACGCCTATCGCAGCGGCAAAAACACGGCGACGCCAAATTGACGCGGTTCCAACAATTGTCAGGGCAGGAAAGACGATGAGCGCTGTAGAATACGATATCAAGTCAAGCGGCGACGCGGAAGCCGAACAGTCGGCGCCGCGTGCCTCGGATATGGATCGCCTGCGGCCCCTGCCCCGCATATCCGTCCATGCCTTCTGCGTCAGCGAAAACATGCAGCGCGTGATGGATGCCTTGTCCAGTGACAGGCGGATGAGCAAGGTCACCCTGCGGGTAACCAAGGGCGACATCAACGCGGCGGCGACGATGTTTTCCGCCTCACCAACGCCCAACCTCATCGTTCTTGAAACAGCAAGCTCACCGTCTTGTCTGCTGGATGATCTCGCTCCTCTGGCGGAGGTCTGCGACCCCACCACCCGTGTCATCATCGTTGGCCGGCACAACGACATAACGCTTTATCGCGATCTCATCCGCAACGGCATTTCCGAATATCTCGTCGCACCGATCAACATGGCCGATCTATTGGCCTCGATCGCGACGATCTTCGTTGATCCGGAAGCGGAGCCGCTCGGTCGCAACATAGCCTTTATCGGTGCCAAAGGCGGGGTGGGCTCGTCGACGATCGCGCATAATTGCGCCTTCGGCATCTCTACCCTCTTCTCCACCGAAACCATTCTGGCGGATATGGATCTTGCCTATGGCACGGCCAACATCGATTTCGATCAGGATCCCGCTCAGGGCATGGCGGAAGCGGTGTTTTCGCCGGAACGGCTGGACGAGGTGTTCCTCGACCGTCTGCTAACGAAATGTTCCGACCACCTCTCACTTTTGGCCGCACCCTCTCTCCTCGACAGGACCTATGATTTCGATCGTCAGGCGTTTCTGCCGATTCTTGAGGTCCTGCAGCGCAGTGCGCCCGTCGCCGTTCTCGACCTTCCCCATCAATGGTGTGACTGGACGCGGGCGGTGCTTGCGGAAGCCGACGAGGTGGTCATTACGGCGGTTCCGGATCTCGCAAACCTGCGCAATACGAAGAACCTGTTCGACGCGCTGATAAAACTGAGACCCAACGACAAGTTACCGCATCTCGTTCTCAATCAGGTCGGCATGCCGAAACGCCCGGAGATCGCCCCTGCGGATTTTCTCGACCCACTGGAAATCGAGCCGGTCGCCATCATTCCGTTCGACACCCAGCTGTTCGGAAATGCCGCCAACAGCGGTCGCATGATCAGCGAGATGGACGAAAAATCCCAGATCGCGGAAACGTTCTCGCAAATTGCCCATACCATTACAGGCCGTACCATTCTGCGCAAAAACAAGCGCGGCGGTCTGGACAAGCTCAAGAATATTCTCAAGCGCAAATAGGCTCCCTTTCTGGGCCTTTAGACGGAAACGCCAATGTTCGGAAAACGCGGGCCAGAAGGCCCAGCCAGAACCATAAAGCCGGATTTTGTCGCGCCTGCCATACAGCAGGTGAAGGCAACACCTGAGCCGCGATCTCTGGCGATCGACACTTTGGAGCCCGGCCAATCGCCTGCAACGCGGCAGGCACAATCTCCCATGCAATCGCCGCAGAAAAAGCGTGCCCGCACGGAAGATTATTACAATACCAAGGCCCAGGTCTTTTCCGCGCTCATCGATACGATCGACCTTTCGCAACTCGCCAAGCTCGACGCGGAGAGCGCACGCGAGGAAATTCGTGATATCGTCAACGACATCATCACGATCAAGAATTTCGCCATGTCCATCGCCGAGCAGGAAGAGCTGCTCGAAGACATTTGCAACGACGTTCTTGGTTATGGGCCGCTGGAGCCGCTTCTCGCACGCGATGATATTGCGGATATCATGGTCAACGGTTCCGGCCAGACCTTCATCGAAGTCGGCGGCAAGACCATCGAATCCGACATACGGTTCCGTGACAATGGCCAATTGCTTTCCATCTGCCAGCGCATCGTCAGCCAGGTGGGCCGACGCGTGGACGAATCGAGCCCGATATGCGACGCCCGCTTACCCGATGGATCGCGTGTCAACGTCATCGCACCACCGCTCGCCATCGATGGTCCGGCGCTTACGATCCGAAAATTCAAGAAGGACAAGCTCACGCTAGACCAGCTGGTGCGTTTCGGCGCGATCACGCCTGAAGGCGCGACCCTGCTCAAGATCATCGGCCGCGTCCGCTGCAATGTCGTCATCTCTGGTGGTACCGGCTCGGGCAAGACCACGCTTCTCAATTGCCTGACGAGCTTCATCGACAAGGATGAACGCGTCATCACCTGTGAGGACACCGCCGAACTGCAACTGCAGCAACCGCATGTGGTGAGGCTGGAAACGCGCCCGCCGAATATCGAAGGTGAAGGCGAGATCACCATGCGTGATCTGATCAAGAACTGCCTTCGTATGCGGCCTGAACGTATCATCGTCGGCGAAGTGCGTGGACCGGAGGTTTTCGACCTTCTTCAGGCGATGAACACCGGCCATGACGGATCGATGGGAACGCTCCACGCCAATACGCCGCGGGAATGCCTCAGCCGTATCGAATCGATGATCGCCATGGGCGGGTTTACCCTACCGGCAAAGACGGTACGCGAAATCATCTCGGGCTCTATCGACATCGTCATTCAGGCCCAGCGCCTTCGCGACGGCTCACGCCGGATAACGCAGATCACCGAAGTGATCGGCATGGAAGGCGACGTCATCGTGACCCAGGATCTGATGCGATACGAAATAGACGGTGAAGACGCGCATGGCAAGCTGATCGGCAAGCACGTCTCCACGGGCATCAGCAAACCCCATTTCTGGGATCGCGCGCGCTACTATGGCGAGGAAAAACGCCTGGCCACCGCGCTCGACGAGATGGAAAAGACATCCTAGAGCAAGTCTTGTTTAAACGGAATCGTCTGACGTGCTCTAACACTTTGTTTCTACGCATTTTCCGGACGGAAAACCACGACGCAATTTTACTGGAAATGCTCTAAGGAAGGCGACTGCCATGGACCCCACAATCCTGTTACTGGCCGCACTTGTCGCTATTTCGGCAGGGGCGCTTGCTTATGCCTTCCTCTTCCAGCAGATCGAGGTCGAGAAAAAGACCACCAGTCGCGTCAAGCGGGTCAAGGCCGCCGAAACGGATCACGCAAACATCAAGGCCGCGCGGGACCGGGTCCAGGAACTTGGCAAACGCCGCAAGTCCATGCAGGACAGCCTGCGGGAAATGGAAAAGAAACAAAGCGAAAAGGCGAAGAAAGCAAAGAATGTCGGTTTGCGCGAAAAGCTGGTTCAGGCGGGACTGCAACTCTCTGTCCGGCAGTTCCACCTTCTGAGCGCAGGCGCGGCTGCTTTCTCCGTCGTCATTGCGCTTCTTTATGGCCTGTCGTTGCTTATCGCTCTGCTCATAGGAGCCGTCGTGGCCTTGGGACTGCCGAGATGGGTATTGGGATTTATACTCAAGCGCCGGCAGAAAAAATTCCTCGAGGAATTCCCAAATGCGCTGGATGTCATGTGCCGGTCGATCAAATCCGGATTGCCGCTCAACGACGCCGTGCGACTGATCGCGTCGGACGGACAGGAACCGGTGAAGACGGAGTTCCAGCGCGTCGTCGATGCGCAGCAGGTCGGCATCGGCATTCCGCAGGGGATCGAGCGCATGATGCTGACCGTGCCGCTTTTCGAAGTTAGCTTCTTCAGCACCGTCATCAACATTCAGGCGCAGGCGGGCGGCAATCTTTCGGAGGCTCTTTCCAACCTTTCGAAAGTTCTGCGTGAACGCAGGAAAATGCGTGCCAAAGTCAACGCGTTATCGATGGAGGCGAAGGCCTCGGCAGTTATTATTGGCGCGCTGCCTTTCATCGTCATGCTGCTGGTGCATTTCACCTCGCCCGACTATCTGTCGGTGCTCTTCACCGACATGCGTGGGCACATCATTCTGGGGGTGTCCGGATTGTGGATGCTGATCGGGATTTTCATCATGCGCCAAATGATCAATTTCGACATATGAGGGCACGACCATGACAGGAAGCCTCTTTTCCAGCCTGACGGACCCGCAAACGATCATTGCCATTCTCGTCACCCTTGCGGTTTTCGCAACCCTCTATACGCTCATCATGCCGCTCTTCGAGCGAAAAGACTTCGCCAAGCGCATGAAAGCCGTGTCATCGGAGCGCGATCTCATTCGCAGCCGCGAGCGTGAGCGCCTGGCCGCCGCCACCAGGGACGGGAAGGCCTCCCTGCGTGGCAATAATAATAAATCGGCGCGCCGCATCGTCGAAAAATTCAACCTTCAGGAAGCGCTTGCCGACAAGAACACGATGAACAAGCTGCGCGCTGCGGGTTTTCGTTCACAGAATGCGCTCAACACATTTCTTGCCGCCCGGTTTGTGCTGCCATTCGTTTTTCTGGCCCTGGCCTTTACCTGGGTTTTCGTTCTCGGAAACCTCGCCGATAAGGCTTTCGTCGTCCGGCTGATGGCAGTGCTCATTTTCGGTTATCTGGGTTTTTACGCACCCAATATCTATGTTTCCAACGCCATGAACAAGCGGCAGGCCTCGATCAGGCGCGCTTGGCCGGATGCGCTGGATCTGATGCTGATCTGCATCGAATCCGGTGTGTCCATGGAGGCCGCCATGCGTCGTGTTGCGGAAGAAATGGGTGAGCAGTCGCCCGAACTGGCGGAGGAAATGATGCTGACGACAGCGGAGCTCTCCTTCCTTCAGGACCGGCGCATCGCACTTGAGAATTTTGGCATGCGCACGCAGCTGGACGGCGTCAAAAGCGTGGTGCAAGCGCTTATCCAGGCGGAACGATACGGCACGCCATTGGCTCAGGCGTTGCGCGTTCTGGCCCAGGAAGGCCGCGACGAGCGGATGAACGAAGCCGAAAAGAAGGCCGCCGCCCTGCCGCCAAAGCTGACCGTGCCGATGATCATATTTTTCCTGCCGGTGCTCATCGCAGTCATTCTCGGACCAGCCGGCATTCGCGTCGCCGATACGTTCTGACACGCTAAACGCGCCCGCACTGTAGGCGGTAGCGAGTGATGAGGCGGAGCTTTGAATATTATCTGCGATCTGGTGTTGATGGACGTGCCTGAACCCGCATCAGCCTGCTGGCTTGTTGTCCTTCTTCGCCAGTTGCTGCCAGGAATTCTGCTGCGACAGCATTGCACGCAGATAACCGAGATTTGCCTGCGCCTGCTGTGGCGAAAGTTCCTGAACCGCGATGCGCTCAGCCTCGGCAAACCGTCCCTGAAGACCCACCACGAGCGCGAGATTCTGGCGAACGCGGCTGTCGGCGCCCGGCTGGGCGATGGCCGATTGCAGATATGTCTCGGCGGTACGGGGATCGCTCGACAGGACATAGGACATGCCAAGGTTCGAGAGCACGCTTGGATCGTTCGGTTTGAGATCGAGTGCCTGCCTGTATTTGGTGCGGGCATCGTTCGACCTGCCAAGCTGGTCGAGCACGGCACCTTCGGCAGAATACAGCCGCCAGTCTGGACGATCAGGCGTCTGTGCTCTCTGGATGGTTGAAAGGGCCTGTTCGAGCTGGCCTGATGCTGCCTGCGCCTTGCCATAGGCGGCAAGCACCTCGCGGTCGGCCGGATTGGCGATGGCGATCTGCTGCATGACCGCGAGCGCCTGCGTGTTCTTGCCGGTCATCATCAGCACGTTGGCATAATTCATGCCGACGGACCTGTCCTTGGGGCTGCGTTCATAGGCCTTGCCGGCCGTCTCTTCCGCCTGCCGGAGCTGGTCCATGTTCATGTGGTCATAGGAGCGTGTGGCCGCAGGAATGGAGCCGGTGGACATGCGATCCGGCTTGTTGGTACTCGCGCATCCGGAAACGGCGAAAACCAGCGCTGCGAGACATGCTCCCCGCAGTAAGCCTGTCCGACCTGTCTCGCTCAAAGAAAAAGCAGTCATGGCAGTGCTCCCGCCCAAGAATTATCGATCTTGCGCCCGACATACGACAGACTCACATGACGCAACTTTCGCTTAAGCAATAATCTGTTAACCCTAACAGAGCGTTAATCGCACCGATTCTCGACAGTTACGAAAGCAGACCATGGCGCCCTATCAGTTCATCGAACGCCCGACACCTTTCAGCTCCAAGGCTGGCAGCACCCTGCCGGTTTTCGCCGTGACGCCAGCCCATATCGAACAGGGTGCCATCGATCCTGTTGCTCTGGACTGGGCGAAAAAAGCGGGTTTCAAGGCCGAAGCAGGCGCCGTATTGCTTGTTCCCTCTTCCGATGGTTCGCTGGGTGGCGTTCTTCTCGGCCTTGGCGGCAATCCCTCAGAAATCCCGTTCATAACCGGAAAACTGGCCCGCGAGCTGCCCGAAGGCGAGTGGCATATTGAAACCGCGCCATTGACGGCCAATCGGCTGGCTCTCGGTTTCGGCCTCGGCAGCTACCGCTTCGACAAATACAAGACAACCAAAACCAGCGGGGCCAAGCTTCTCATTCCGCAGGATGCCGAAGATGGCGAGATCAAGCGCGTTCTGGCCGGCGTCTTCCTCGCTCGCGATCTCATCAATGTTCCGGCCAACGATATGGGACCGGACGAGCTTGAGATCGCCTTCCGCAGCCTTGCCGCACACTACAAGGCAAAGGTGGGCGTCATTACCGGCGACGATCTGCTGAAGGAAAACTTCCCGCTCATCCACGCCGTCGGCCGCGCCAGCGAAAGCGCACCGCGCCTTCTGGAAATGAACTGGGGCAAGAAGGGAAATCCCCGCCTGACCCTCGTTGGCAAGGGTGTCTGCTTCGATACTGGTGGTCTCGATATCAAGCCAGCCGCCTCCATGGCGCTGATGAAGAAGGACATGGGTGGTGCGGCCAATGTTCTCGGTCTCGCGCTGATGATCATGGACGCGAAACTGCCGGTCAATCTTCGCGTCCTCGTGCCCGCCGTCGAAAACTCCATTTCCGCCAACGCCTTCCGTCCCGGTGACATCTACAGGAGCCGCAAGGGCCTGACGGTACAGATCGACAATACGGATGCAGAAGGCCGTCTCGTTCTGGCCGATGCGCTGGCCTATGCAGACGAGGATGCGCCGGACCTGATGATTGACATGGCAACGCTCACGGGTGCCGCCCGCGTTGCTCTCGGCCCGGATCTGCCGCCCTTCTATACCGATGACGACGATCTGGCCCACGATATCGCGGAAGCCAGCATCGATACCGACGATCCCCTGTGGCGCATGCCACTCTACATGGGGTACGACAAGGATATCCGCTCACGCGCGGCCGATATCACCAACGCGCCATCAGGCGGCATGGCAGGATCGATCACCGCCGCTTTGTTCCTGAAGCGTTTCGTCACCAATACGAAAAAATGGGCACATTTCGATATTTACGGCTGGTCCTTGAGCGAAAGGCACCATTCATCGATCGGCGGCGAGGCTCAAGGTATCAGAGCACTCTTCCATTACATCACACACCAGTTTGCGAAGTAAATCGGTACCACGGTTGATCTGACTTGCCCACGGGCGCTTCGTTAAGCGGAGCGCCCGGCCTTAATCAAACCAGAACCTTCTGTTCCTTGAGATCTTCCTCACCAAAGAACTTCAGATAACGCTCCACCTCGGACCGTTCGCCTGTCGCTTTTTGCGGATTATCGGAGAGTTTCACGGCTGGCCGACCATTGGCGTCGCTGACCTTGCAGACAATGGAAATCGGCTTCAAGCTGGCGATGGTCTTCGGCGCGCAACCGGCGAAATCATTGGTCAGATTGGTGCCCCAGCCGAAGCTCATGCGCACCCGACCTTCGAAATGCCTGTATGTATCAACGATGGCATCGACATCGAGACCATCTGAGAAAATCAGCATCTTCTTGCGGGGGTCACGGCCCATCTTCTGCCACCACTCGATAATCTTTTCCCCGCCTTCGATCGGCGGCGCGCTGTCGGGACGGAAGCCCGTCCAGTCCGCCACCCATTCCGGCGCGTTGCGCAGAAAGGCCGCCGTGCCAAAAGCATCGGGCAGCACGATCAGCAGGTTGCCGCCGTAAAGCCGGTTCCAGTCCTTCAGAACCTGATAGGGTGCTGCGGCCAGTTCCTCGTTGGTTTGCGCCAGCGCCGCAACCACCATCGGCAATTCATGCGCGTTGGTGCCGACCGCCTCAAGGTCGGAATCCATGGCGAGAAGGACGTTGCTCGTGCCGGTGAAGGCAGGGCCAATGCCTTCCTTCAGCGCCTCGACGCACCAGCGCTGCCACAGAAAACTGTGGCGGCGGCGGGTGCCGAAATCGGAAATACGCAGGCCCGGCAGTTCCCGCAACCGTTCGACCTTTTCCCACATCTTGGCCTTTGCGCGGGCGTAGAGAACATCCAGCGTGAAATAACCAAGCGAGCGCATTGCGCTGCGCGAGCGTAGCTCATTGATGATCGCCAGCGCCGGGATTTCCCAGAGTGTCGTATCCATCCAGCGGCCGTGGAAATTCAGCTCATATTGCCCGTCTCGCTTGAAAAGCTCGTATTCCGGCAGCTGGTAGCTCGAAAGCCAGGAGAGGAATTCCGGCTCGAAGATTTGCGAGCGGCCGTAGAAGGTGTTACCCGCAAGCCAGATGTTCTCCTTCTTGGAGAGGCGCAGGGTACGCGCGTGATCGAGCTGCTCGCGCAGTTCCATCTCGTCGATCTCTTCCGCCAACCGCACCGTCTTCGTGCGGTTGATGAGCGAAAACGTCGCGTCGACTTCCGGATAGAGTTTCCAGATCATCTGCAACATCAGCAGCTTGTAGAAATCCGTATCGATCAGGCTGCGGACGATCGGATCGAGTTTCCAGGTGTGATTGTGGACACGGGTTGCTATATCGGTCTTCGTCATGCTTGCATTCCCCAGCATCGGCCCAGAACATCGGCAGGGCCGACGTCACCCCGCACCTCGGCAGGTATTATCAACCTGTCATGTCAAAGATTTATCTGAAAAAGCAACAACAAGTCCAGAGTGCGGGCGGCGCAAACGCCGCTTTAAGTCATATTACTTCAGAAGGTCGGGTCGACTGGATTGATGCCGGGATACCAGTCCTTGGAGATAGGATTTCTGCCACCGAAGCTGGAGATGCCGTTCTCATCAGTGCAGCGATAGCCCTGAACCGGCAGACCGCGGCTACCGAAAACATCCCGGTATGGGCCGCGGGCATATCCAGTTACACCAAGTTCGCTATGGCAATTGTAACGCACCTTGGGCTGTAGCGTTCGCGGGTCCTTGACACCCGGCAGGTTCGCATAGGCATCTGGAGCCGGAGCAAAACCATTCTGAAAAACGGTCTGCGCCTGCGCGGAAGCGCTCATTAAAACCGCTGCCAGGATCGCTGCCAATCGTGTTGCCATTTTTGTGTTCATCGATGCCGGTCCCGTACCATCATTCAACCGATGTAGGCTTTCGGCTGTAGTCGCACAAAGGGCGAGGCAGGCACAATTTCGTGAAGCCGCCGCCTCAGCCTTCCAGACGCCGGAAAGCCGTCGGCTTTTCGTAAAGCCAGCCGATGCGCTCGATGGCCTCATTGAGATTTTCGCGTGCAACATTCATCGTGTGGCCATTGGCATGCAGCAGCGTCTCTTCGTTTTCCATGAGCCCGACATGGCCCTTCCAGAAAACCAGATCGCCGCGGCGCAATTCATCGCGTTCTATTTCCACGCCGAGCGATTTCACCTGCATGTCTGTATCGCGCAGAACCCGTCGGCCCGTCATCGCCATAGACAATTGCACGAGGCCCGAGCAATCGATGCCGAAGCCGGAGCGGCCGCCCCAGAGATAAGGTGTCTCGATAAAGCGCAAGGCCACCGCAACATAGTCCTCTTCGAGAGCGGCATCGACTGGTCGGCAATGGGCAGCGATTATGCCTTCGCCTTTTTCGGTCAGCAGATAGCGGGTGCCGCGTGTCTCGGCCTCACCAACGATCCGGACCATGCTGCCCATGGAAATGGCTGCGACCGGCGGTTTGCGCAATTCGGCGGAAGGATAGAGGAAGGTGCGTGGCGCAACCACCTGGTGGGTAACGGCAACGACATCGCCGATTGCCGTCTCCGGCACGTAACCGGCATAACCGTCAGCATCCGCCTGCACCCAGGCCCAGCCATTCGCCCGGTCGAAAATGCGCACGGTTTCACCAAACAGCAGCTCCGTATCGATGCCGGCGGCAAGGTCAGGCGTTGGCCGCAGGCCAATAACCGGCACCGCGATCTGGGCGGGCGAACCGCTGACGAAACGCTCGGCCTGAACCACGCCTTGCAGTTTCTCATCGGCCAGATCGGAGCGGAAGACATTCAGGCGGCGGTCGAGCATCATGGTTTCACATCCAGAGGTTAGATCTTGCGTGCCTGATCAATAATCAGATCGCCGAATTTTTCCAGATAGAGCGCACCTGCCACGGTGCGTTTTATCACGACATTGCGCTTGTCCCGTTCGTCCCGCACCCTGTCAACCAGCCCGAGCGCCCCCAGACTGTCGAGTGCGCGGGTGATGACCGGTTTGGTCACGCCCAGCAAGGCGGCGAGGCCCCGGACTGTATGTGGCGGCGGCACGAGGTATATCTGCAGCAGGATTGTAGTCTGGCGCAAGGTCAAATCCGGCGCATCGGCCGTGACCTGCGCAGCAGATACGCGATGCCAAAGCCCCAAGGCCTCCGTAGGCGAAAGTTCTGCAGGCAAACCGGTAACCTTCCAGTCGTTATCCCACCGTTTTCATTCAACGGAGCGGAAAACTCAAGAAGCATACCGCACAAACAGAACCGCCGCGCCTTCACAGACCATAAAAGATCGCGCGGCGCGGCGGTGTTGTTTAAACCCGTTTGTCGGGCCTTTAATGTCCCCTCTGGACTTGCAAGATGAGATGCAGGAAGCGTGCCAGTTTTACTGCAGTGCACAAATACGAGTAAAAACAGGTGCTTGGGGTATAATTCCGATGTTATGTTCAAATTTTCCGCAAGGCGAAAATAGCAACAAAAACAGGCAATCAGCAATTCAGTGCTTAAAAACTGCCTTCCGCCGTAACAGCGGAAGGCTGGGATCGGGATGGATCAGATTTCCGCACCACGTGCGGCATCGGTCGCATCTGCATTGTGCCGCCGGTTATGTCGGATCGACGACCAGAGCGAAATGCCGATCAGGGTCGCGCCACCAAGGCCGGTAATGACCTCCGGAATGTGGAACATCGTCTGCACGTACATGATGACGGACAGGATGAGGATCGCGTAGAAAGCGCCGTGTTCCAGATAGCGGTATTCGGCAAGCGTTCCCTTTTCCACCAGCATGATCGTCATCGAGCGCACGTACATGGCGCCGATGCCGAGGCCGATGGCGATGATGAACAGGTTCTGCGTCAGCGCAAAAGCACCGATGACGCCATCGAAGGAGAAGCTTGCATCGAGCACTTCGAGATAGAGAAACGCACCGAAGCCGCCTTTTGCAGCGCCTTCGAGCACTTCCTGGCTACGATCGAGAATACCGCCGACGACTTCCACCAGCAGGAAGGTCAAAAGACCCCAGATTGCCGCATGGAAAAAGGTGTTGGCCGCAACCGGACCAAGCTCCGGATTGTCGCTGGCGCCGATGATACGAGAGAAGGCCAGCATGACGACCAGCACGAAGGCGATCTCGATACCCTTGACGGAGGAATAGACCGCAGCCTTTTCCTCGATCCAGCGCACCCAGTGCACGTCCTTTTCATGGTCGAAGAAGAAGTTGAGACCGACCATCATCAGGAAGGTACCGCCGAAAGCAGCGATCGGCAGATGGGCGTCACGCATGATTTCTGCATAACGTTCCGGCTGCGTGGCCGCCATGACGAGCGCCGTCCAGGGGCCGACATTGGCGGCAACGACCACGATCAGTAGCGGGAAGACGATACGCATGCCGAAAACGGCAATCAGAATACCCCAGGTCAGGAAGCGATGCTGCCAGACTGGCGTCATCTCTTTCAGCTTGTTGGCATTGACGATGGCGTTGTCGAAGGAAAGCGAAATTTCCAGCACGGCAAGCACCGCACAAATGAAGAATATCGTCGCTGTTCCACTGACAGTTCCGGTCATTTCCCAGCCGAGATAGCCGCCAAGGATCAGACCGACGATGGTGACGATAAAAGCCCACTTGAAGTAGGAAAGTGTGGTTTTCTGGGCAGCGCTCATGTCCGGTTACCTCCGGTAACGAGAGCGATTGCGGAACGACGCAGGACGTCGGGCCGCACGCAGAAAGCACGCGCGCGAAGCACATTCAGGTTTTTCATAGTTTTTAATCCGCCGGCCAATTTTTGCAGGCGGTACCGACATCACGAGAGCGCCGTAAAACTCTCGCCAGAGGGGCCCGGCACCTTTGTTTCCTCTGCCCTTGCGAGACATATGATCGCAGGACCTTCTCTTACTCCTCGAAGATCACCTCTTCGTCAAGTCCCGTGACGATTTCGGCGGCAACATCACGGGTAAACAGAGGAAATGTCTAGTCCGCAGCCAGTATATCCACCTTTTCGCGACCGCGTTTGAGCGTATTTTCACGGAAGAAAATATAAAGGCCGGAAAGAACGATCAGGCCCGCACCGACGACGATACTGGTCTGCGGCACATCACCAAAGAACAGCCAGCCAAAGACCACCGCCCAGAGCAGCAATGTGTATTGCAGCGGCGCGACGGTCGCGGCGTCCGCGAGCTTCAGAGCGCGGTTGACCAGCACATGCGCTGCCATGGCGACCACGCCGAGCAGGCCGAGGAAAGCGAGATCGAAACCGGACTGGACCGGCAACCAGCCAGACGGCGTGACGAACACCGCAACGAGGCCCGCAAGCCCCGCACCGATGATCTGCCAGAAAGCGAGTACCGTATCGGGCGTGTTGCGTAGCTGGCGTCCGGACAACATCATGAAGGCGAAGGCGGCGCTGCCGAGAATGGAAAACAGTGCGGCCGAGGTAAGGCTTGCCGAGCTTGGCTGCAAGGCAATGAGAACACCGACGAAACCAATGGCGATGGCCGTCCAGCGACGCCAGCCGACCTTTTCTCCCAGGAGAAACGGCGATAGAGCCGCCACATAAATGGGGGCGGCGAGCCAGTAGGTCATCACGTCTGCCAGCGGCAGGGCAGCGACTGCGAAATAGAAACAGAAAAGCTCGGCGGTGGAGAAGAATACGCGCGCCACCTGAAGAGACGGTCGCTCGATTTTCATGAGGCCGGAAAGACCGCCTTTCCACACGATCGGAACCAGAATGACAAGGGCAGCGACGCTGCGGATGAGGATCACCTGCCCCTGGCTGTAGGTCGAAACCAGCCATTTTCCCATAGCGTCGTTCAACGCGAAAAGCAGCATTCCAAGCAGCATGACGGCCACGCCGAGGCCAGTCGGCGAAAGCTTTCGTAATATATTCGGCATGTCAGGTTCCGTTCTCTCCCAATGGCTGCATTGGTCGTTCAGCCAGCCCTCGTTTGTCAAGCCCGAAGCGGGAGGACTCGCGTATTAATAGTACTAATAAATCGGCAATTTCGATGTCACGCGAACATGCGCTTCTCTTCGGCAACGAGTTCCTGGAGAAAATCGACCACCGTGCGCACGCGGACCAACTGACGGGCGGATTCGTGATAGGCCGTCCAATAGGACCGGCTTATGCTCATATGCGGCATGATCCGCAGAAGTTCGGGATATTGTCCGGCAATGTAATTATGCAGGATGCCGATACCGGCGCCCGAGCGCACCGCCTCGGTCTGACCGGTGGCGCTGGATATTTCAAAGGCGGCGTCCCAGTCGCGCATGATCTCGCCGGTATAGTTCAGAGAAGGCGAGAAGATCAGATCCTCGACGTAGCCGATGCGCCGATGGCGCTTGAGTGTTTCCACATCCGCCGGCGTTCCATATTCGGAGAGATAGGACTTTGATGCGTAAAGCCCCAGCGAATAGTCGGTGAGCTTGGAAAACATCAGCCTACCCTGTTCCGGCCGCTCGATGGTGATGGCGATATCGGCCTCTCGCTGCGACAGGGAAAAGGAGCGCGGCACCGGCACGAGCTGGATTTTCAGGTCGGGATAACGCGCGGTCAGCCGGCCAAGCCGTGGCGCAAGAAAAGAAACCCCGAGACCATCGGGCGCGCCGATGCGCACCGTTCCCGCCACTGCCGTATCGACACGACCGAGATTTGCCTGCGCATTCAGCATTTCGGTTTCCATGCGCTCGGCGGCGCCCAAAAACAGCTGACCTTCTTCGGTCAGTTCGCAACCGTTCGTCCGGCGGATAAATAATTGGGTCTTCAGTGCCTGCTCCAGCGACGTCAATCGCCGCGAAAGCGTTGCGTGGTTGAGTCCGAGCCGTTTCGATGCGGCAAGGATCTGCCCGGAGCGGGCAACGGCGAGGAAGATGCGGACGTCATCCCAATTCATGGTTTGCTGCGCAGCATTATGGGTTCGACGTCAAGCAAGGTCAGCGACGTCACCATTCCTGCCACACCCTCTTTGTATTTCAGAAAATGCGGCGTTTGCAGATGCGCTTCATATGCCGCCCGGTCCGCGTAGACTTCGAGGATGCGAATCTTTTCCGGACTGCCTTTAATTGCCACCGCATTTAATGCAAGCACACCAATTTCCAGGCTAACCGAAGCTTCGATCTCTTCTGCAAGCAGTCTGCGATAGGCATCCAGCTGGGTTGGATCGATTTCGATTTCAGCCATCCGCACGACCGGTTCATCGCTCATCAAGCTTCTGACCTTCTGTTGACCGGCGAACGTGTGGGTGTCGGAAATCCGCCGCTACCCTCAAAATGCTCGCCTTGCTTCAATTTACGCACAACGGTTTCTTATCTGAGTTCATTGATTTGTACAAATTCAAGTGCAATGCTGCACCCATCAAAAAATCGCGGAGGAAAGCCCCATGAGGGAAATCGGTCATTTCATCAACGGCAAGCATGTGTCCGGCACAAGTGGCCGCACATCTAACGTCTACAACCCGGCAACCGGCGAAGTGCAGGCGACTGTCGCGCTTGCCAGCGACGCCGAGCTGCGCGCTGCCGTGGAAAGCGCAAAAGCGGCACAGCCGAAGTGGGCCGCCACCAACCCGCAGCGCCGCGCCCGCGTTTTCTTCAAGTTCGTCGAACTTCTGAACCGCGACATGAATGAGCTGGCGGTGCTGCTCTCCAGCGAGCACGGAAAGACCGTCGAAGATTCCAAGGGCGATATCGTGCGCGGCCTCGAAGTCTGCGAATTCGTCTGCGGCATTCCGCATCTGCAGAAGGGTGAGTTCACCGAGGGCGCAGGTCCCGCCATTGACATGTATTCGATCCGCCAGCCGGTCGGCATCGGTGCGGGCATCACGCCGTTCAACTTCCCCGGCATGATCCCAATGTGGATGTTTGCGCCGGCAATCGCCTGCGGCAACGCCTTTATCCTCAAGCCTTCCGAGCGCGATCCGTCCCTGCCGATCCGCCTTGCCGAACTGATGATCGAGGCAGGTCTTCCGGCCGGCATCCTCAACGTCGTCAATGGTGACAAGGGCGCTGTCGACGCCATCCTGACCGATCCGGATATTGGCGCAGTTTCCTTCGTCGGTTCCACGCCGATTGCCCGCTACGTCTACGGTACTGCCGCCATGAACGGCAAGCGCGCACAGTGCTTCGGCGGCGCGAAGAACCACATGATTATCATGCCTGATGCCGATCTCGATCAGGCCGTGAACGCCCTGATGGGCGCCGGTTACGGTTCGGCCGGCGAACGCTGCATGGCTGTGTCGGTAGCGGTTCCGGTTGGCGAAGAAACGGCCAACCGTCTCGTTGAAAAGCTCATCCCGCAGATCGAAGCACTGAAGATCGGCCCCTACACCGACGACAAGGCCGATATGGGCCCGCTCGTTACCAAGGAAGCCCAGACGCGCGTCAAGGGTCTGATCGACAGCGGTGTCGAGCAGGGCGCAAAGCTGCTGGTCGATGGCCGCGACTTCAAGCTCCAGGGTTATGAAGACGGCTATTTCGTCGGTGGCTGCCTGTTCGACCACGTCACCCCTGACATGGACATCTATAAGACGGAAATCTTCGGACCTGTTCTCTCCGTCGTTCGCGCCAAGAACTACGAAGACGCGCTGGAACTGCCGATGAAGCATGAGTACGGCAACGGTGTTGCGATCTACACCCGTGACGGCGATGCTGCGCGTGACTTCGCCAGCCGCATCAATATCGGCATGATCGGCATCAACGTTCCGATCCCTGTTCCGCTCGCCTACCACTCCTTCGGCGGCTGGAAGGCCTCGAGCTTCGGCGATCTCAACCAGCATGGAACGGATTCGATCAAGTTCTGGACGAAGACCAAGACGATCACCTCGCGTTGGCCGTCCGGCATCAAATCGGGTGCCGAATTCGTCATGCCGACGATGAAGTAAGCAATGCGTCTCTAAACAATGAACCGGCGGGCGATTGACCCGCCGGTATCCTAACCGGTCACAGGTGTGTAAACGGCGTCAATTGGTCGGGCCGTCGTTGAAACCCACTTCGTCCACAAGCTCGGATGCCTGTTTGCGGTGGGCGGCAATATCCGTCAGTGGCAGCTTGTCCGGATTGATGGGGCCGAAGCCCTTCACGACATCGGAAGGCTCCGCGCCGGGCAGCACCGGGTATTCGAAGACCTGCTTGGCATAGATTTCCTGCGCCTCGCGCGATGCCAGGAATTCCATCAGCTTCAGCGCATTGTCCTTGTTGGGTGCGTATTTGGTCAGCGCCATGCCGGAAATATTCACATGCGTTCCGCGATCGCCCGCATTGGGAAAGATCACCCGCACCGATCCCGCCCAGACCTTTTCCTCCGGCTCGCGGTCGTTGGTCAGCATCAGGCCGACATAATAGGTATTGCCTAGCGCGATATCGCATTCGCCGGAAAAGATCGATTTGGCCTGGCTGCGGTCTGTTCCATCAGGCTTGCGGGCAAGATTGTTCTTAAGGCCGGTCAGCCATGTCCGGGTATAATCGACACCATGATGGGCGATCATCGAGGCGATCAGCGCGATATTGTAGGAATGCTGGCCGTCGCGAATGCAGATTTTGCCCTTCCATTTCGGATCGGCAAGCTCTTCATAGGTGATGTCTTTCTGGGTGACCCGCTCCTTTGAGGCATATACCACGCGGCCACGCGTCGTCAGGCCGAACCACTCGCCTTGCGGATCGCGCAGATTGGCCGGGATATCCTTTTCAATGACGGGATCGTTCAGCACCGGCTGTGTGACGCCGCCTTCTTTCGCCTCGACAAGCCGGGCGATATCGACCGTCAACAGCACGTCGGCCGGCGAATTGACGCCTTCTGCCTGAATGCGCTCCACCAGACCCTTGTCGAGGAAGAGAACGTTGGCCTCTATGCCCGTTTCTTTCGTGAAGGCATCGAGCAGCGGCTGGATCAACTCGGGCTGCCGGTAGGAATAGACGTTCACCTCGCCGTCCGCAAAAGCAGCGGGCGCGGCCCAGAGGATCGTCAGACCCGAAAAAACGGCAGCGGAAAAACACGATTTCAAGCTTGCCATTAAGAATGCCTCCATTACATTCAGATTCTTGACTTGTTTGTTCATGAATCATCAAAGCGGTCAACAAGGCTGTCCGAGAAATATCGGATGGCTGCCAGTTTTTTCAGTTTCTGGAATTGTTCTAAACTGAAAAAGAGACTATATAACTCCACATTGAGAGTTAGGAGACCAGCATGCGTTTGACCAAACAGACCAACTATGCCGTTCGCATGTTGATGTATTGCGCCGCAAATGAAGGCAAGTTGAGCCGCATTCCGGAGATCGCCAGGGCTTATGGCGTATCTGAGCTGTTCCTTTTCAAAATTCTGCAGCCGCTCAACAAGGCCGGTCTGGTGGAAACCGTGCGCGGCCGTAACGGCGGCGTGCGTCTTGGTAAACCCGCTGAGAAAATCAGCCTGTTTGACGTGGTGAAGGTGACCGAAGACAGTTTTGCCATGGCGGAATGCTTCGAGGACGGTGCTGTCGAATGTCCGCTTGTGGATAGCTGCGGCCTCAACTCGGCGCTTCGCAAGGCGCTCAATGCCTTCTTCGATGTGCTGGCGGAATATTCCATCGACGATCTCGTCAAGGCGCGGCCGCAGATCAACTTCCTGCTCGGCATCGACACGGAAATGCCAAAGATCGCCGCCTTGCCGGCCGCCTGATCATCCCATTGCCCAAGCAACAATTGCGCTAGCCCGTGCCCACAGGTCACGGGCTTTTATTTTATAGAATACTTCGGAAATGCAATATTTTTGGTCGAGCGTGTTGACGCCAGGAGACGAAGCGGCGCATTTGGTCGCGAGCTTTTTTGAAGCAATCAGCCAGCGTCGCAATGATCATCAAGCCTGAATTCCATACATTTGCACTTACCGCGCTCGTCGGCAGCATGGGTGCGCTGCTTGCCAGTCTCCTTAACGTTCCAGCGCCGTTTCTGTCCGGTCCGGCGCTCGCCGTGACGATTACGGGACTGGCGGGCGTGAAGCTTGGGATTCCCGCCTTCATCCGCAACGCCTGTTTCGTTGTGGTCGGCATTTCGATGGGAACGAGCGTAACGCCGTCGGTGATCGATGCCGCGAAGACATGGCCACTGAGTTTCGTCATCGTGCTCGTTGCAGTCGTCATCATGCTGTATGTCGCCTATTGGATCCTGCATTACGGCTTCGGCTACGACAGGACGACGGCGATGCTGGGCGCTTCGCCCGGGCACCTCAGCTATATCATCAGCCTCGGCGCCGAGACAAAAAGCGACCTTGCGACCGTCAGCATCGTGCAAAGCGTGCGAGTGCTGGCGCTGACGCTTTCCGTGCCGCTGATTGTTGAATATTTCGATCTCGTCAGCACGGAACCGCTCATCGCCAATCCACCGATGGGCCTGTTGACACTGGCCCTGACTATTGGCGCGTCGCTTGCGATGGGATGGCTGTTCCTTCGCTGGAGATTTCCCGCAGCCCTGCTGCTGGGCGGCGTCGCGGTTTCCATCGGCACCCATATTACCGGCCTTACCGAGGGCGGCGTTCCGAGCTGGCTCAGCCTGCCGGTCTATGTGCTGATCGGCTGTCTCATTGGCACGCGCTTTTCGAATGTGTCGCTGATGGATGTGCGAAAAGGCTTTCTGGCAGGTTTCGTCGTCACCATCGCCGTGATGGTGATCGCTGGAAGTATCGCCTGGATGATTTCCAACATTACAGGCGTTCCGCTCAATGCGGTGATGATCGCCTATTCGCCGGGCGGTCTTGAAACCATGGCGGCGATGGCCGTGATGATGCATGCCGATACCGCCTATGTCGGCTCACATCACGTTCTCCGACTTCTGTTCCTGTCGGTTCTCATGCCGCTCGTCATGGGAAAGGATGCACGCAAGCGGGACGGCGAAATCTAAGCCGGGCCAGCGCCCTCGCCATACAGGTAAAAAACGCCAATGGCGTTGCAACCATTTGTTCCTCTGGCCGTTCATGTTTCTCCGCAATTGCGGCGGCGATTTTTCGCGTGTTGGACAGGCTGACCCACCGGAGGACTATTCATGAACCGCTTGATGATGTTGACAGGCGCCGGATTTGCGCTTGCCCTTTCTGTTTCCTTCGCTCAGGCGCAGGTGGTGGTGTCGTCTAAGATCGACACGGAGGGTGGCGTTCTCGGCAACATCATCCTCGCCGTGCTGAACAAGAACAATATCGAGACGACGGATCGCATCCAGCTCGGCGCTACCCCGGTCGTCAGAAAAGCGATCACGGCTGGCGAGATCGACATTTATCCGGAATACACAGGCAACGCCGCCTTCTTCTTCTCCAAGGCGGACGACCCGCTCTGGAAAGATGCCGCCAAGGCTTATCAGGAAGCCAAGACACTCGACTATGACGCCAACAAGATCGTCTGGCTGACACCATCGCCCGCAAACAACACCTGGGCGATCGCGCTGCGCAAGGATGTTGCCGACAAGAACAATCTGAAGACGCTTTCGGATTTCGGCAAATACATTGCCGGTGGCGGTGAGGTGGTTCTTGCCGCATCCTCGGAATTCGTCAATTCCGCAGCCGCCCTGCCGGCATTTCAGACAACCTACGGCTTTACCATGAAGCCGGATCAGCTGATCACGCTTTCCGGTGGCGACACGGCTGCCACTATCGCTGCCGCCGCAAACCAGACGAACAATGCCAATGCGGCCATGGTCTATGGCACCGATGGTGGCATAGCGCCGTCCGGTCTTGTCGTGCTTGAGGACGACAAGCATGTGCAGCCCGTCTACCAGCCTGCGCCGATCATTCGCGAGGAAGTTCTGAAAAAGAACCCCAATATCGAGACATTGCTGAAACCCGTTTTCGAAAAGCTGGATCTGGCAACCTTGCAGGAGCTGAACGCCCGCGTGCAGGTGGGGGGCGAACAGGCCAAGGCAGTTGCGACCGACTTCCTGACGAAAAACGGTTTCCTCAAGTAATTGCCAGAGAACCGTTGGGGCGGGATATCGGAAACCATGTGAGGTTCACCATCCCGTCCGAACCTATGATCCGGGGGAGCGGAATTTGACGAAATGGCCTGACAAGGTAGGCGTGCTGATTTCGTGCCTGCTTCTCTACGCGCTTGCAGCGTCCCCCTTCATGACATTCCGAGCCAACCGTATCATTCAGGGTGAAACGCGAACGATCTTCGAAGCGCTTCCGGTTGCTGTTGCTACCCTCCTCGTCGCCATCATTATTGTCGCCGCCTTCATCGCCTTTTTCCGGTTTCCAGCGCACCTGAAACTCGCCGCTGCGCTGGTCGGTCTCGCGGCACTGGCGATCTTCGTCGGGCAGGCGGCGTCTGCGCTGACACCTGAGGGCAACAGTTTTGCCCGCGTTTCGCCCGCCAGCGGTTTCTGGTTGATGTTTGCAGGGCTTGCATTGCTTGCCGCCGATTGCATTGCACGTCTCCAGCCGAAACCCACTTTGCGGATTTTGCTGTTGCTGGTGGCAACCGGGACGCTTGCGGCGGTCCTGACAAGCGGCCTCTGGGACGATCTCTCCATCATCAAGGAATATACCGGCCGGGCAGATATCTTCTGGACCGAAGCACTGCGGCATGTGGAACTTGCCATCGGGTCGCTGGTTGCAGCCACCCTCGCCGGTATCCCGCTCGGCATTCTCTGTTACAAGATCGAGCGTTTGCGCTCCGGTGTACTGAACGCTCTCAATATCGTCCAGACCATTCCCTCCATCGCGCTTTTCGGCCTTTTGATCGCGCCACTCGGATGGATGGCAGCCAATGTGCCGGGTGCGGCGAAGATCGGCATCGCCGGCATCGGCATGGCGCCGGCCTTCGTGGCGCTATTTCTCTATTCGCTGCTGCCCGTTGTCTCCAATACGGTGGTCGGCCTGTCCGGCGTTTCGCAGGCAGTGCGGGAAGCCGCGCGCGGGCTTGGCATGACGCCTCTGCAAAGGCTGCTGCGGGTGGAGTTTCCACTCGCCATGCCCGTCATCCTCACCGGCATCCGTATCGTGCTGGTGCAGAATATTGGTCTTACGACCATCGCAGCGCTGATCGGCGGCGGTGGATTTGGCGTTTTCGTGTTTCAGGGCATAGGGCAGACCGCGATGGACCTCGTACTGCTCGGCACCGTGCCGACCGTTCTGCTCGGCTTCGCCGCCGCGATTACGCTCGACGCCCTTATCGACAGCAATCTCTTCAGCGCAGGCGGAAGGCAAAAGGCATGATCGAGATCGACACCATCACGAAACGATATGGCGATACGGTCGTGGTCGACCAGGTCTCCCTGACTGTGGCGCCGCGCACCGTCACCGTCATCGTCGGCACTTCCGGGTCGGGAAAAACCACGCTGCTGCGCATGATAAACCGGCTGGTGGAGCCGACCTCCGGCACTATCCGCATCGACGGAGACGATGTGAGCACCATGCCGGGCTACAAGCTGCGCCGTCAGATCGGCTACGCCATTCAGGGCCATGGGTTGTTTCCGCATCGCACCGTGGCGGAGAATATCGCGACGGTTCCGCAGCTCATCGGCTGGGACCGCAAGCGCATCGATGCGAAAATCGACGCGCTGATGCAGCTCTTCCAGCTGGATCCGGCGCTTTATGCCAACCGCTTTCCGCATGAGCTTTCAGGCGGCCAGCAACAGCGTGTCGGCGTGGCGCGCGCGCTTGCAGCAGAACCGAACATTCTTCTGATGGACGAACCTTTCGGTGCACTGGACCCGGTTATCCGCGCCAAGGCCCAGAACGATCTTCTCGACATCCAGAAGAAGCTCGGTGTCACCATCGTTCTTGTCACGCATGATATGGACGAGGCCTTTCACCTGGCGGATCGTATTGCCGTCATGGACAAGGGCCGTATCGTTCAGGACTGCCCGCCGGCCGAGCTGGTGCTGAAACCGGCAACGAATTTCGTCCGCACCATGATCGGCGAAAACGAGCGCGCCCTGAAACTGCTATCCGTCCTGTCGGTTGCAGACGTCGTCGAGCCGGGAAGCGCTGAAGGCGAGCCATTGAATGAACATACCAGCCAGCGCGACGCCCTGTCTGCAATGTTGTGGGCGGGCTGCGATACCTTGCCGGTGCTGAAAGACGATGGCAAACCCGCAGGTATCGTGCGGCGCGATGTTCTGCTCCAGCGGGCTGCCGGAACCCCATGAAAAATGCCGCTTCGTTTTTCGCCCCCGGGCTTCTGGTGCTGGCGCTAATCGCCTTTCTCGCGGCGCCGCAGGTTTTCGCACCGATATTCCGCCCTCTTGTGCAGACCAATGCGCCTGCGATCTACACGCAGGCCAATCTGCTTTCCCTGACACTGTCGCATCTGACCATTGTCGCAATCGCAACGGGGCTCGCCACGCTGGTGGCGGGGGCCCTTGCGGTTCTCGTCACCCGCCCTTTCGGCGCGGATTTTCTGCCGCTATCGCGCAGCATCGTCAATATCGGCCAGACCTTTCCCCCGGTGGCGGTGCTGGCGCTTGCCGTGCCGATGATCGGTTTTGGCGAGAAACCGACGCTCATTGCGCTGTTTCTCTATGCGCTTCTACCGGTTTTCGAAAATACGCTGACAGGGCTGACCACGCTGCCGCCAACCGTCATGGATGCCGCAAAGGGCGCCGGCATGACCGGCTGGCAACGGCTCGTCAAAGTGGAGCTGCCACTTGCCCTTCCGGCGATCCTCGCAGGCATCAGGCTTTCGGCGGTGATCAGCCTTTCAACAGCAACTATCGGTTCCACGGTCGCGGCCCGCACGCTCGGAGAGGTGATCATCGCCGGCCTGCAATCCAACAATCTCGCCTTCATCCTTCAGGGCGGATTGATCGTCGCTGTGCTGGCAATCCTGATCCACGCCAGCTTTTCTGCACTGGAAAAGGCAGCGGCCCGCAAAACCGGGCACTGACAAATGCAAGCTCCTCATTTTTATGTTCCCGACATCCGCCGCGCATGTTAGGGGCTGACCGTCGAAACAGAAACATTCGAGGTTCGGGTGACAAAGGCAATCGTCGTGATGGGAGTGAGCGGCTCTGGCAAGTCCACGGTCGCAGAGGAACTGGCGGAAAAACTGGGCATTGCCTTTATTGAGGGCGACAAGCTTCACCCGAAATCCAATGTCGACAAAATGTCAGAGGGCATTCCGCTGACCGACGAAGATCGCTGGCCCTGGCTCGATCTGATTGGCGCAGAACTGCGCAAGGGAAACGAAAATAACGGTGTCGTCGTTTCCTGCTCGGCGCTGAAGAAAATCTATCGCGACCGCCTTCGCGAGGCTACCGGTGGCCCGCTCGCTTTCGTCTATCTGGACGGCAGTCTGGAACTTCTCAGCAGGCGTATGGGCGAACGCAAGGGGCACTTCATGCCGCTCTCGCTGCTCCAGACCCAGCTTGCCACGCTGGAAGTGCCGACCGGCGAACCCGGCGTCGTAACCGTCAGCATCGACGCCACGCCGGAGGAAATTACCGCAAACGCACTTTCGGGCCTGAAAGCGGTGATTTTTTAAAATCCGAGCCTGTCGCGCAGGCCGTACCACCATGCACCAAGCACGGTCAGCGGCACGCGGAACGTCTTACCGCCCGGGAACGGATAATTCGGCAGGGAACTCCAGACATCGAAACGCTCGGCGTGGCCTGCAACGGCCTCGCCCAATATCTTGCCGAGCAGATGCGTGGTGGTGACACCGTGGCCGCTGTCGCCATGCGAAAAATAGACATTGTCCGACAGTTTGCCCATATGCGGGATGCGCGTCAGAGTCAGCGCGAAATTGCCGCTCCAGGCAAAATCGATCTTCGTCTTTTCCAGTTGCGGGAAAGTCTTCAGCATATTCGGACGGATTACCCCGGTCAGATCCGCCGGATCGCTGCCGCCATAACCGATACCACCGCCATAAAGCAGGCGGTTGTCGGAGGTGCGGCGATAATAATCGAGAATATAATTGGCATCCTCGACGCAATAATTGGCTGGCAGGAGTTCCTCGATCAGATCGGCATCAAGCGGCTCTGTCGCCATGACCTGGCTTGAGACCGGCATCATCCGGTCGCCGATTTCCGGCAGCAGCTTGCCGAGATAGGCATTGCCGCAGACGAGAACATATTTCGCCTTCACGCTGCCCGTCGCCGTGCGGACGACAGGGTTTACGCCCTGCTCCAGCGAAATGACCCTCGAATTTTCGAATATGCGCGCACCGAGACTTTCGGCCGCCGCTGCTTCCCCCTGCACCAGATTGAGCGGATGGATGTGGCCGCCGAAACGGTCGATCATGCCGCCGGCATAACGATCGGTCCGCACGTATTTTCCGACATCGGCTTTGGAGACCATCTCAAGCCCGCCATGGCCGTGTTTTTCCCAATGGGCCTTGTGGGCCTCCATCTCGCGAATCTGTTTCGTCGTGAAGGCCGCAAAGAAACCGCCATCGACGAGATCGCAATCGATAGCGTATTTCGAAATGCGGCCGCGGATGATCTCCCCGCCTTCCAGCGACATTTCGCCGAGTTTCACCGCCTTGTCGTGGCCGTAACGACTGGCGATTGTTTCGAGGTCGCGGCTATAGCCATTGACGATCTGGCCGCCATTGCGCCCCGACGCGCCGAAGCCGACCCGCACGCCTTCCAGCACGATAACGGAATAGCCGCGTTCGGAAAGTTCGAGTGCTGCGGAAATCCCGGTAAACCCGCCACCGATGACGCAGACATCCGCTTCCATTGCGCCTTCAAGCGTTGGCCGCACGGATTTGACATGGGCGGAGGCCGCATACCAGGAGGATGTGTGGCCGGGATTGGGAATAGTCGTCACCTCAGCCATCTCACACCGTCCTGATATAGGCGTCATATTCGACGTCGGTTACACGCAGGGAAAATTCGGAAAGTTCCTGCTGTTTGCAGGCGGAAAACAGCGTGCGATAACGCTGGCCAAGCGTCGCATAGGCGAAACTCGAACGCGTGAAACGCTGCAATGCATAATCCCAGTTAGTGGGCAGAGGTTCGTGATTGATGGCGTGGCTGTCCCCGGAAATCGCGCCGCCCGGCTGGCGTTTTTCCTTCATGCCGGCAAGGGCAGCACTCAGGATCATCGCCACAACAAGATAGGGATTGGTATCGGCGCCGGCGACACGATGTTCGATGCGGGTTGCGGCCTTGCTGGCAGTGATAACGCGCACCGCCGCCGAGCGGTTGTCTATGCCCCAGGAGGCATAGGTGGGCGCATGTTCGCTGGGCGTCAGGCGGCGATAGGAATTGGCATGGGGAGCGAAGATCGCCATGCTCTCCCCCATGTTTTCCAGAAGGCCGCCGACCGAATGCATCAGCGCGTCCGATGGGCCGTTTTCCCCGGCGTAGATATTCCTGCCGTCACTATCGAGAACGGAAAAATGCACATGCATGCCATTGCCGGCCTGTAACCCGTACGGCTTCGCCATGAAGGTGGCGTCGAGATCGTGCCGCCGCGCCACGCCCTTGACGATACGTTTCAGGAAGACAGCGAAATCGGCGGCCCGCAACACGTCCGGCACATGATTGAGGTTGATTTCATATTGGCCGGGCCCGTTTTCCCGCAGCGTCGTATCGGCAAGAACACCCTGCGCCCTGCATGCGGTTGCGATATCATGGAAGACATCCTCGAAATCCTGCAATTCGGAAATCGACAGAACCTGTGTCTGGCCCGTGTGCCACCGGCCTTCGCGGCTGTGCGGCGGACGCACCGGATCGAGCGCAGAGCGAACCGGGTCGATCAGGTAAAATTCAAGTTCGGTCGCCACGACCGGCGTGAGGCCGGCCTTTTTGTAGGCTTCCAGCACCCTTGCCAGAACATTGCGCGGATCGCCATAAAACCCGGTTCCATCAGGATTTTTCATCGCGAGCAGGACTTGCGCGGTCGGCCGGCCGAGCCATGTCACCCGAGACAGCGTGCCGGGAACAGGAAAGCACAACCCGTCCGGATCGCCCGTCCCTTCGGCGAGGCCTGCGGCATGCACATCGCGGCCCCAAATATCCAGCGCATAGACCGAGCGTGGGATCGCCATTCCCTTTTCAAGGACATCGATCGCCCTTTCGCGCGGAATCCATTTGCCGCGCGGCACGCCGTTCGCATCTATGACGAAGGCTTCGAGAATTTCGATATCGGGGTTATCGTCGAAAAATTTCTTTGCTTTTTCAATATCATCCATCATGCACCAGCAGGCCGTTTCTCTTCTGTTTCGCGCGCAGAAGCGCTTCGCTAACGAAAATCGTCCTGCTGTTGATAGATGAGAAACCTCGCCGTCATGATGACGCTTGCCCCTTTTCCCTTTTTATAAACCCATGTTACGTGGCTCGCCGCGGGAAGGCCAGCGGATTCGGCCATCAGAGCGGGATGGCGAAAAGTGTACACGGTTTTCGCCAGAGATGACTTCAGTTCATCAGGATCTAGGGATTGAACCTTTCGGGTCGATAGGCATCGATGGCGATGACCGGCGTTTCTCCCAGCATGGTTTCCGCCAGCACACGGCCAGTGATGGGCCCGAGTGTCAGGCCGTGATGGGCGTGACCGAACGAGAACCACAATGTCCTGTGGCGCGGCGCCTTGCCGATGATCGGCATCATATCCGGTGTGCAGGGACGCGCGCCCATCCAGGGTTCCGCATCCAGCCTGCCGCCCAGAGGAAAGACGGTGCGGGCGACCCGTTCCGCCCGCTCGATCTGCACGGGAGATTTCGGCGCATCACGTTCGGCAAATTCCGCGCCGGTCGTCAGGCGGATGCCTTTGCGCATTGGCGCGAGGAAATAACCGCGCTCGGCGTCGATCAACCAGTTGTTGAGCTTGGTGCCCTCCTGCGGCGCATAGTGCATGTGATAGCCGCGTTTCACGCCGAGCGGAAAGCGGTAACCGAGCCGTTCCGTCACCGTATCCGCCCAGGGGCCTAGTGCGACAACGGCATGTTCAGCCTCCATCGCCCCGGTTTCGGTGCGTACCGTCCAACCACTTGTCGTCTGGCTGAGCGTGGATGCATCACCCCGGACAAAGGTTCCGCCAAGGCTCTCGAACAGTCTGACATAGGCGAGCGTCAGCGCATGTGGATCGCGCAACGACCATGGATCATTCCATTTCAAACCGCCGACGAAATCCCGGCTGAGATGCGGCTCCGCCGCGGCGAGTTCCGCCCCATCGAGTTTCGTGTGGGAGATGCCGTGGTCGCGCGCCAGACGTTCGGCGAAAGCAAAGTCTGCATCCCGCCTTTCGGCGGTCCTGTAGGCCTCCATCCAACCGTTTTTCACGATTAGATCGCCGGCCTTGGCTTCATCGATCAGGATGCTGTGTTCGGAGACCGAGTGCTCAATCAGCGGCGCGTAGGCGCGGGCAATTGCTGCGTGGCGCGTGGCTGCGGAATTATACCAGTAGCGGCCAAGAAAAGGCGCGATCTTCGGCAGGGCAGAGAGATGATAACGGGCATCGATGCTGTTGTTCAGGGAATAGCGGAGAAGCCGGCTAACTTCCTGCGGGAAGGCGTAGGGAACGACACCCTCTCTCTGGATCAGTCCGGCATTGCCGAAGGAGGTTTCCTCACCCGGTCCCCGCCGGTCCACCAGCACCACCGATTTGCCCCTGCGGGCCAGTTGCAAAGCGACGGAGACCCCGATGATCCCCGCCCCCAAAACGATCACATCCGCTGCCATGGCATTCAATCCGTTTGCGTATCTCGTCCCCGCAACATGGGTCGGCATTTTGCGCAAAGCAACAGAAAAATCATCGTCTTAATAGAAACAGCAATGCGCCTGCTACTGGCTCACCGCTTTAGTTTCGACTGCCTCGATATTGAAAGCAGCAGCCAGCAGGGCCTTGGTGTATTCCTGTTGCGGATCGGCGAATATCTCCGCTGCCGGGCCGCTCTCCACCACCTTGCCGTTGCGCATGACGATTACGTCGTTGGCAAGCGCTTTAACTACCTTCAGGTCATGACTGATGAAGAGATAGGCGAGTTCGTGGCGGGCCTGAAGATCGCGCAAGAGATCGACCACCTGTGCCTGCACGCTCATGTCGAGCGCCGATGTGGGCTCGTCCAACATGACGAAGCGAGGTTTCAACACCATGGCGCGGGCAATGGCGATACGCTGACGCTGACCACCGGAAAATTCATGCGGATAGCGCCAGCGCGTCGCCGGGTCGAGCCCGACTTCTTCCAGCGCCTGGGCGACGCGGGTATCCCGCTCATCGGCGGAAAGCTGTCGCTCGTGCACCTTCAGACCCTCGGCAACGATTTCGCCCACCGACATGCGTGGGCTGAGCGAACCGTAAGGATCCTGAAACACCACCTGAAGCCGATTTCTGAGCGGCTTCATCATTTCATAGGAATAGCTGTCGATCGACTGACCGATGAAACTGATACGCCCCTCAGACGCTATAAGACGCGATAGGGCGAGACCGAGTGTCGTTTTGCCGGAGCCGGATTCGCCCACGACGCCAACCGTCTGTCCTGCGCGCAGGGTAATATCGATACCGTCAACCGCCTTCACGTGGTCGACCACCTTGCGCATCAGCCCCGCCTTGATCGGGAACCAGACTTTTATGTCGTCGCCCTGCATGACGACAGGTTTGCTGGCATCGGAAAGCGGCGGCTCGCCCTTGGGTTCGGCAGCCAGAAGATGGCGGGTATAGGCATGCTGCGGATCGGTAAACACCTGTTCCACCGTGCCGGTCTCGACGATCTTTCCCTTGGTCATCACGCAGACACGATCGGCAAACTTACGGACAATGCCGAGATCGTGGGTGATGAACAGCATGGACATGCCGTGCCGGTTTTTGAGGTCGCTCAGCAGTTCAAGGATCTGCGCCTGAACGGTTACATCGAGTGCGGTCGTGGGTTCATCTGCGATCAGCAGTTTCGGCCGGTTGGCAAGCGCCATGGCGATCATCACGCGCTGCCGCTGGCCGCCGGACAATTCATGAGGATAGGCCTTCAGGCGCTTTTCCGGCTCGCGGATACCCACCTGTAATAACAGTTCCAGCGTTCGCGCCCGCGCTTCAGCGCCGGTGATTGCCTGATGCAGTTCCAGAATCTCGCCGATCTGCCGCTCGATGGTGTGGAGCGGGTTGAGCGAGGTCATCGGCTCCTGGAAAATCATGGTGATGTCGTTGCCGCGAACAGCGCGCAACGCGCGTTCCGGCAGGGTCAGCATATCCTTGCCGTCGAACAGGATTTTGCCCGAAGGATGGCTCGCCGCCGGATAGGGCAGCAATTTGAGAATGGAGTTCGCCGTGACCGATTTTCCGGAGCCGGATTCCCCGACTAGGGCGACAACTTCGCCCGGCATCAGGTCGAAGGAGACATGATCTACGGCGATGCTGGTCGCTCCACCCTGATGAAAGGCAACGGAGAGATCACGGACGGAGAGAAGCGGCTGGGTCTTTGTTTCCATCATGGCAATCACCGGAACGTCTTGCGTGGGTCGAAGGCGTCTCGCACCGCCTCGCCGACGAAGATCAGCAGCGACAGCATGATGGACATGGTGAAGAAGGCCGTGAGGCCAAGCCAGGGCGCCTGAAGATTGTTCTTGCCCTGCGCGATCATCTCGCCCAGCGACGGCGATCCCGGCGGCATGCCGAAGCCGAGGAAATCGAGCGAGGTCAAAGTGGTGATAGAGCCGGAAAGGATGAACGGCAGGAAGGTCAGTGTTGCCACCATGGCGTTTGGCAGAAGATGCCGGAACATGATTGTCCAGTTGCCGACGCCAAGGGCGCGGGCGGCGCGGACATATTCGAAGTTTCTGGCACGCAGGAATTCCGCGCGCACGATGCCGACGAAGCCGACCCATGAAAACAGCAGCATGATGCCAAGCAGCACGAAGAAACCCGGCGGCAGAATAGCCGCGATGATCAGCAGGATGTAAAGCACCGGCATGGATGACCAGATTTCAATGAAACGCTGCAACAGCAGGTCCGTCCAGCCGCCGAAATAACCCTGGATGGCGCCGGCAGTCACCCCAACGAGGGCGGAAGCGATCGTCAGCGTCAGGCCGAAAAGCACGGAAATACGGAAGCCATAGATCATCCGCGCCGTGACGTCGCGCGCTTGATTGTCGGTTCCGAGCCAATTGAGATTGCCGAGCGTACAGCCGGGATCGGCATTGCCCTGCGGATAGGCCGAGCAACGGTCCTTTTCATCCATCAGCCAGAAGGGTGCCGTGGGGGCGGAATGCGGAATGTTGGAATTGACCGTCTGATAGGAATAGCGGATCGGCGGCCAGATCATCCAGCCATTGGCGTTGATCTCGTCCTGAATGAAGGAGGATTTGTAGTCAGTCTGGGCAAGGAACCCGCCAAACTTTTCCTCCGGATAATCGACCATGACCGGCACCAGAAATTCGCCCTTGTAGGAAGCGAAAATGGGTTTGTCATTGGCGATGAATTCCGCAATCAGGCTCAGGAAAAACAGGATCAGGAACAGCCAGAAGGACCAGTAACCGCGCCGGTTTGCCTTGAAATTCTGCCAGCGGCGCTTGGTGGTTGGTGAAAACCACGGGCGCTTCGGCTTTACCAACGTTTCCGTTGCGGCGGTATGGGCAAGCGTCATCACACGTCCCTCCGCTCGAAATCGATTCGCGGATCGATCCATGTGTAGATAAGGTCGGATAGGAGGCTGACCACGAGGCCCATCAGCGAAAAGATGAAGAGCGTGCCGAACACGATCGGGTAGTCGCGATTGACGACCGAGAGATAACCGAGGCGGCCTAGGCCATCCAGCGAGAAGATATTCTCGATCAGCAGCGAACCGGTAAAGAATGCCGAGATGAAGGCGCCCGGAAAACCAGCGATCACGATCAGCATCGCATTGCGGAAGACGTGGCCATAAAGAACCTTGCGTTCGCTGAGCCCCTTGGCGCGGGCGGTCACGACATATTGCTTCTTGATCTCGTCGATGAAGGAATTTTTCGTCAGAAGCGTCGTCGTCGCGAAAGCCGAAAGCGATAGCGCGATCAGCGGCAGGGTCAGGTGCCAGAAATAGTCGATAATCTTCTGCCACCAGTTCAGCTGGTCAAAATTGTCCGATACCAGACCGCGCAGCGGGAACCAGTCGAAGAACGATCCGCCGGCGAAAAGCACGATGAGAAGAATGCCGAACAGGAAGCTCGGAACGGCATAACCGATGATGATGATGCCTGATGTCCAGATATCAAAGGTCGAGCCGTCGGAAACGGCTTTCTTGATGCCGAGTGGAATGGAGATCATGTAGGAGATGATCAGGATCCAGAAGCCGAGCGACATCGAGACCGGCAGCTTGTCGATGATGAGATCGATGACCGAGGAATTGCGGAAGAAGCTGTCGCCGAAATCGAAGCGTATGTAATTCCACATCATTTCGAGAAAACGGGTGAGCGGCGGTTTGTCGAAACCGAACTGTTTCTCAAGCTTGGCGATCAGCTCCGGATCAAGGCCCTGCGCACCGCGATATTTCGAGCCGCTTTCATCGAAACCGCCGGACTGGCCCATAAGATCGCCGCCGCCGGAGAGGCGGTCGGAGGCGCTGTCGCCCTGCCCAGTCAGTTGCGCGACGACCTGTTCCACCGGCCCGCCCGGCGCGAACTGGATCACAAGAAACGAAATGCCCATAATGCCGATAATGGTCGGGATCATCAGCGCCAGACGTCTGAGAATATAGGCGCCCATCAGCCTTTGCTCCCGGCTGATACGTCAGCGGTTTTCGTTTCTGTCAAACCCGGTCCTTTCCTGAAAGCGCTGCCTTGCGCGATCCAAGCGATTCGTCTCGCCCTATGTGAATCAAGCCTTCGGCGCGAAAGCAAGCGCGGCGTCAGTTCGCGGCCTGGCTGGACCACCATGCTTCCGGAAAACCGATGCCATATTGCGGCAGGTTTTCCGGACGGATGAGCGTGTTCCAGTAAGCGACGAACATCTCGCCGCGATAAAATTGCGGTATGACGTAGCTGTTTGCCAGAAGCACCCGGTCAAGCGCCCGCGCGGCGGCCACCTGCTCATCCCGGTTGGGCGCAAATATGACCTTCCTGACCAAAGCGTCGACGGCAGGGTTCTTGATGCCGGCGAGATTGTTGGAGCCCTGCCGGTCGGCCGCCGCCGAACCCCAGAAATCCGCCTGTTCGTTTCCAGGATTTGCCGACGTCGCCCAGAGCTTGACCGCAACGTCGAAATCGAAGCTGCGGGTACGGTTGGTATATTGCGAGGCATCGACGGTGCGGATGGTCGCATTGACGCCGATCTTCTTCAGGTTCTGGACATAGGGCAGGATGGTTCTTTCCATGCCGGAGGAATCGATCAGAAACTCCATATCCAGCGGCTGCCCGCTCGCCGCGTTGACCATGCGGTTGCCGCGAAGCTCATAACCGGCCTCCTTCATCAGCTTGACCGCCTCGCGCAGATTGTCACGCTGTTTGGCGGCTTCACCGGCGACGGGATTGCTATATTCGGTGGTGAAGACCTCCGGCGGCACCTGATCCTTCAACTCCTGAAGAATTTCGAGTTCACGACCGGTCGGCAGGCCGGAAGAGGCGAGCTCGCTGCCCATGAAAAAGCTGTTGATGCGCTGAAACTGACCGTAAGCCAGCGTCCTGTTCAGCTCTTCGAAGTCGAAAGCATAGTTAAGCGCCTTGCGCAGTTTCGGGTTCTGGAACTTCTCCCGCCGCATGTTCGGCACGAAGGCCTGCATGATGCCGACGGCGCGATAGATGTTCGGCAATTCCTCCTTTGTGACGCGGCCTTCCTTGACGGCCGGAAAATCATAACCAGTGACCCAGCGGCTGGAAGAAGCTTCCTGCCGGAAATCGACTGTGCCTGATTTGAAAGCCTGGAACTCGACGTCCTGATCGGCAAAGAAGGTATAGGTGATTGTTTTGAAATTGTGCTGGCCGACATTCACATTGATGTCCTTGCCCCAATAGTCGTCACGTCGCTCATAGGTCATCGTCGATCCGGGAGACAGCGACGCTATTTTATAGGGGCCAGAACCCATCACCGGCTCCAGCGTGCCACGCGATATGTCGCGCGGCTTGCCATCAGGACCAACGCCCTCCCACCAGTGTTTGGGAACAATCAGCAACTGCCCGACGATCTGCGGCAATTCGCGATTGTTCTTTTCATCGAAGGTAAAGGTGATGTCCCTTTCACCCGTCACCTCTGCCTTGGTCACATGGGTGTAATAGGTCGCAAGCTGCGGGCTGAGATCTTTGGCTTTTTCAAAGCTGAAGACGACATCTTCCGGCGTCACCGGCTTGCCGTCGGCCCATTTCGCTTCTGCGCGCAGCCTGAAGGTGGCTTTGGAGATATCGTCGGGATAGCTCACGCCCTCTGCCAGGAGACCGTAGGAGGCCGAGAGTTCCTCTTCCGTCGATTTCATCAGTGTGTCGAAAACCAGCGAAAGACCTGTAGCCGCCTCACCCTTGGCGAGCAGCGGATTGAGCGTGTCGAAGGTTCCCGACGTCGACAGGCGTAGCGTGCCGCCTTTCGGCGCCTTGGTGTTCACATAGTCAAAATGATCAAAACCATCGGGATGCTTCAATTCACCGACCGTCGAGATTCCCTTTCGCCACACATCCGCAGACTGTGCGGAGGCGGCCGCCGGCATCAGCATGGCAGAGGCCGCAAGAGCGACGAGGAGCCGGGATTTCAACGGTGCCAATTTCATTCGGGACGTTCCCTGTTTTCGTGTTTGTTGAAGAGAGCATAAAACAAACATTGGCAAAAAACAGATGCTCCGGCTCACAAGCTCTTTATTGAGGCCTTTATTCGCATGCCTTGGTGCGGGCGGCTTGAAACATGGTTTCAACAAAATCCCGATCCAGTTTATCCTGAGGGGCGAGAGAATCATTTAGTCGGAACGGGCACGAATATATGACGGCGGGATCATCCAGAGTTTTCAAGGCGGCCATGCTGGCGATTTCGGTCGTTTCGGCGCTCCAGTTGCAGACGCAAATCGCATCGGCCGAGGACAGGCCCGCGAAAGAAGTATTCGGCCACATCGACCTGCCATCTGCGAATAGCTCCCAGCCGATCGGCTCCTATGCAAAGGGATGTCAGTCCGGCGCCATCGCCATGCCCGCAGATGGCCCGACGTGGCAAGCCATGCGCCTTTCCCGCAATCGCAACTGGGGCCAACCGCAGCTGATTTCCTTCCTCGAGCGGTTTTCGCAGGATGCACAGAAAATCGGCTGGCCGGGCCTGTTGCTCGGAGATATCTCACAGCCGCGCGGTGGACCGATGCTGACAGGCCATGCCTCGCACCAGATCGGCCTCGATGTCGATGTGTGGTGGCGGCCCATGCCGAACCCAAGGCTGACGGTGCAGCAGCGCGAGACGCTGCCTTTCATTTCCATGCTTGATAAGTCCAAGTTCCTGACGGTCGATGACCGCAAATGGTCGCCGCTCAATGCACGGCTGGTAATGATGGCAGCGAGCTATCCGCAGGTGGAGCGGGTCTTCGTGAACCCGGCAATCAAGCAGAAACTCTGCCAGACATGGACCGGCGACCGCACCTTCATGGGCAAGATCAGGCCAATCTACGGTCACGACGAACATTTCCACATCCGGCTGGAATGCCCGCCCGGCGCGCCCAACTGCAAACCTCAGGCCGAAGTTGGCAAAGGTGACGGTTGCGACAAGTCGCTGGCCTGGTGGTTCACCAAGGAACCATGGGCGCCGCCGAAAAAAGACCCAAATGCCAAGCCTGTGAAACCCCGTCAGGTCATGGTCTCCGATCTGCCCGCAGCCTGTGCCGCCGTGGCCGCCGCCCCATCCGCCAACACGGAAGGTTTTGCTGCGCAGGCATATTCCCCGGCCCAGGCCGTGCGCCAGCAAGGCGTGGAACAGATAATCCAGAACGCTCCGGCCATTCAGCCACCTGCGGATATTCCGCTTCCGACCCAGCGCCCGACATTGAACTGAAACAGAAATGCGGCATTAAACAGCTTCCCTTTTCAAATGGGGACAAGCTGTTATAGAAGGCTTCAAATCGATTTAATTCTTTATGGGAACAGGCTGGGGACATGGCAGGACAACGCTGTATCGCACTCATCGCTCACGACGAGAAAAAAGACGATATGGCGGATTTTGCGCGTCATCACCAAAAGGTGCTTTCCGGCTTCAAGATCGTCGCCACCGGCACCACCGGCGGGCGCGTTCAGGAAGCCTGCCCCGACCTCAGCGTCATTCGCCTCAAAAGCGGCCCGCTTGGCGGTGACCAGCAGATCGGTGCGATGATCGCCACCGGTGAGGTCGATATGCTTATCTTCTTCACCGACCCGCTGACGGCGATGCCGCATGATGTGGATGTGAAGGCGCTGACGCGGCTTGCCACGGTTTACGACATTCCCATGGCGCTCAATCGCGCCACCGCAGAAAACCTGATCGACTTCAACCTCGCCGAATGACGCGCCAACATGGAACAGGTAATGCCGAAGACGTCCGATACCGAATATCTTTCCTTTCCGATCCTTCTTGGCGACATCGGCGGCACCAATGCCCGCTTTTCCATTCTGATCGATTCCTTTGCGGAACCGGTGCACCTCACCACCGTGAAAACAGCGGAATATCCGACAATTGACGACGCCATCCAGCAGGCGGTTCTGGACAAGACCTCGCTTCAGCCCGTGTCGACCATCCTTGCGATTGCCGGCCCCATCGAAGGCGACGAGATTCCGCTGACCAACTGCCATTGGGTCGTTAAGCCGAAAGATATGCTGGCCAAACTCGGCCTGAAGGATGTCATCGTCATCAACGATTTCGAGGCGCAGGCACTGGCTATTGCCGCGCTCGACGACGACAACCGCGAGTCTATCGGCTCCGGCAAAAAAGACATGCTGGCATCGCGCGTCGTTCTCGGACCAGGCACGGGCCTTGGCGTTGCCGGTCTGGTTTACGCCCGACATATGTGGTTTCCCGTACCCGGCGAAGGCGGCCACATCGATATCGGCCCCAGAAGCGCGCGTGACTATGCGGTCTTTCCGCATATCGAGACCATCGAGGGCCGTGTCGCCGGCGAACAGATCCTTTGCGGGCGCGGGCTGGTCAATCTTTACCGGGCCATCTGCACCGCCGATGGCATCGAGCCGATCTTTTCCGATCCGGCCGACATAACCTCGCAGGGGCTTTCGGGCCAGAACCCGCAGGCGAAAGAGACGCTTTCGCTTTTCAGCACCTATCTCGGCCGTGTGGCGGGTGACCTTGCCCTGATCTTCATGGCCAAGGGCGGTGTCTATCTCGCAGGTGGCATTTCGCAGAAAATCGTTCCGGCGCTGAAAAGCGCTGAATTCCGGGCGGCGTTCGAAGACAAGGCGCCGCACAGTGCCCTGATGCGCAGCATTCCCACCTTCGTCGTTACCCATCCACAGGCGGCCCTTTCCGGTCTCGCCACCTACGCGCGCACCCCTTCGGATTTCGGCCTTTCACTCGACGGGCGGCGCTGGAGAGCCTGATCTGCGCTTGGGACAGGCTTGCGAAGCGGGCGGGCGGTCTTTAACGTCGGTGAGGTATGGGGCAGTCAATTGAATGGCGACCTTGAACGGCAGGACGTGAAAAGTGAGTGAAGGCATGAGCGGCAGCGATACGAAACTGGTGGTGGTTGGTGCGGCGGGCCGCATGGGACAGGCGCTGATCCGCCTTATTCACCAGACACCGGGTGTAACACTGCATGCCGCCGTCGCACGCGAAGGGTCTGCTTTTGTTGGCCGCGATGCCGGCGAGATTGCCGGTCTCGGACCAATCGGCATCGAGGTCACCAGCGATCCCTTGCAGGCATTCCTGCATGCGGAAGGGGTGATCGACTTCACCTCGCCTGCAACCAGCGTCACTTTCGCCGGTCTCGCCGCGCAGGCCCGCATCGTTCACGTCATTGGCACCACCGGTTGCTCACTGGGCGACGAGGAAAAATTCAAGGCAGCGTCACGCCATGCCCGCATCGTCAAATCGGGCAATATGAGCCTCGGCGTCAATCTCCTCAGCGTTTTGACGCAGCAGGCCGCCAAGGCACTGGATGCGCAGAACTGGGATATCGAAATCCTTGAAATGCACCACAAACACAAGGTGGACGCGCCCTCCGGAACAGCGCTGCTGCTCGGCGAAGCGGCGGCAGCGGGCCGCAAGGTCGATCTCGCCACCTCCTCCGTTCGCGTGCGTGACGGGCATACGGGTGCGCGCGAAGCGGGCACAATCGGTTTTGCGACCCTGCGCGGCGGCTCGGTGATCGGCGAACATTCGGTGATCTTCGCTGGCGAGGGAGAGCGCGTCGAGCTTTCCCACTACGCCGGCGACCGCTCCATCTTCGCACGCGGCGCGATTGCGGCGGCGGTCTGGGCCTTCGACAAGAAGCCGGGCTTCTATTCGATGCTGGATGTTCTCGGCCTTTCGCAGGCAGAATAACGCTTCAGTCTATGTCTGCGCCTTAATTTTCCACGGTAAACTCAACCGTATCTGCCGAGAACCGGCTGATGGCATATTGCACGGGAACGCCGTCCATATCCGCGTTCAGCGCCTGAGTGACGAGCAGGATTGCGCCCGGCGACAATTCGAGATCGGCCAGATCCTGCGTATCAGCGTGGCTCGCGGAAATAACGGTAGAGATGCGCACATAATCCGCGACGCCCAGCATTTCGAAGGCGGCGGTGATCGACCCACTTTTTTGATAGGCTTCCCCTATCCCTGAAAAACGGTCCGCCGGAAACCACGTGGTCGAGCGGGAAACCGGCCGGCTGTCGGCCTTTCGCAGGGTTTCCAGACGCACAAGCGGTGCACCCGGCTGCAATTGCAGCCGTGCCGCCAGGTCGGCATTTGCCGGCTCGGTGGTGTGGGAAAGAAGCAGCGCCTGCATATCCTTCACCTGATCGCTGATACCGGCCGTGAACCGTGTGCGCAGTGAAATCGGAAAGCTCAGTCGTTCCTTGCGCGCAATCATCGTGCCGCGCCCCTGCCTCGCCTCGAGAATGCCTTCGCTTGCCAGCGCGGCAATGGCGCTCCTGACGGTATGGCGGTTGACACCGAATTTTTCGGCCAGCGTCATTTCTGGCGGCAACATGCCGGTTTCGTCGTGATCGCCCGCTGCGATCTCGCCCCTGATCCTGTCGGCGATCTGTCGCCAGAGCGCCACGCCGTTCTTTCTTTTCATCGCTGCCGAAGGGTTCATGTCACACGCTTGTCATTCATCGACGTTAATTGTAACTTATATTGTATAGTTGTCTATATCAATAGACATTAGAGGTCAAGCGATGAATAACGAAGCTGCGAATTCACATGCGGAAAGGAAACGGGTGGCGGCACTTCTTGCCCGCGCCACCGTTCAGGAACTTGAGGCCGTCTGGAGCCGGCAGGATGCCAGCCCGCAGACGGAAAACGTGCGGGGGCCTGAAACCGGCCTCGTGATGGTCAAAGGCCGTATCGGCGGCGGCGGTGCGCCTTTTAATCTGGGCGAAACCACCGTGACCCGGGCAACCGTGAAGCTTGCATCCGGCACCGTCGGCCATGCGCATGTGCTCGGCACCGGTCGCAAGAAGGTCTGGTACGCTGCGGTTTTCGATGCGCTCTGGCAGGAAAACCCGACACGCGGCTTCATCGAGACCGAGCTTCTTTCACCGGTCGAAAAAAGACTGGCCGAGGAGAAAGATCGGAAAACGAAAGAAACAGCTGCAACTCGTGTGGATTTCTTCACCATGGTTCGAGGAGAGGATTGATGGGCGTGAAAGCCGAAGCATTGACGGGCGGTTTTTCCGACGCCGTTTTCGATTCACAGCGAATCTTCAAGAAGCTCATGGACGGCATGGCCCGGCCAGGCACAGCGCAAACGATTGAAACAACAGTTGCCCCGCCGCTGCCGCTTGGTGCGGCCAGCGGCGCCGTTCTTCTTGCACTTTGCGACCATGACACGCCGGTCTGGCTGAGCGGCGCGCTACGCAAAACCACGGTGCCGGGATGGATCGGATTTCACACCGGGGCGGTTACAACAGAGGAAAAAAGCGCGGCGCATTTCGCCGTCATTGAGGCGGGAAGCGCAATTGCCTCCTTCGGTCTCTTTGCCCAGGGCAGTCAGGAATACCCCGACCGTTCCACGACGGTCATCATCGAATTGCCCGATCTTGACGGCGGACGGGAACTGCTGCTGTCCGGCCCCGGCATCCGCCATATCAACATCATTAGCCCATTCGGCCTGCCGGACATATTCCCGAGGCTATGGGCGGAAAACAACGCCATCTTCCCGCGCGGCATCGACATCATCCTGACGGCTGGCGACAAATTCGTCTGCCTGCCACGCACGACGCGCATTCAACCCGTGGAGGCATAAGATGTATGTTGCTGTCAAAGGCGGGGAAACCGCCATCGCCAACGCCCACCGGCTTCTGGCAGACAAGCGGCGCGGAGACCGCGACCTGCCCGCCATGACGGTGGCGCAGATCGTTTCGCAGCTTTCGCTCGCCGTTGACCGGGTCATGGCGGAGGCTTCGCTTTACGACCAGTCGCTGGCCGCCCTTGCCGTCAAGCAGTCTCGCGGCGACATGATAGAAGCGATTTTCCTGCTGCGCGCCTACCGCACGACCCTGCCCCGTTTCGGCTATTCTGTTCCCGTGGATACTGCGAAGATGACGGTCCAACGGCGCGTTTCGGCGACCTACAAGGATTTGCCGGGCGGGCAATTGCTGGGACCGACCTTCGATTACACCCACCGCCTGCTCGATCCCTCGCTGCTGGAGGACGGAGCTGTCGAGATCCCTGCCATCCGTGAAGGCGAGACAGAATACGTCATGCGCGTATCCGACATTCTCGCCGAAGAAGGCTTGATCGAAAGTGACGGCGACATGCCGGACGACCATGTTGCCGGCGATCTGACACGCGAACCGATAGAGTTTCCGATGGCGCGCGACCTGCGCCTGCAATCGCTTGCACGCGGCGACGAGGGCTTTCTTCTGGCGCTCGCCTATTCGACGCAGCGCGGTTACGGCCGCACACACCCGTTCGTCGGTGAAATCCGAATCGGCGAGGTGGAGGTCGAACTGGATGTGCCGGAGCTCGGTTTTGCTGTCTCGCTCGGAGACATCAAGGTCACCGAATGCCAGATGGTCAACCAGTTCAAGGGTTCTGCCAAGGCACCTCCGCAATTCACCCGCGGTTACGGTCTGGTGTTCGGCCAGAGCGAGCGCAAGGCGATGGCCATGTCACTGGTCGACCGGGCGCTACGCGCCGCTGAATTCGGTGAGGATGTGGTTGCCCCGGCGCAGGACGAGGAATTCGTCATCTCGCACGCCGACAATGTGCAGGCGACGGGCTTTGTCGAACATCTGAAATTGCCGCACTACGTGGATTTTCAGGCCGAACTGGGCCTGGTGCGCAAAATGCGCGCCGATTTCGACGCGACCGACACCGATGCCGGGGAATGGATGAGCGATGCCGCCGAATAAATCAGCGACTGTGCTGCTCGCCGAACCAATAGGCGCAAAAGACGGTCAATGCTGCAAAAGCGGCAAAGAACACGGCTGCAAGAATTCCAATCTCCATGAGCTTGTACTCCTTTTTTCGCAAGGTTAACGCGCAATGCTTAAAGAAGTTTCATTCGACGACGGGCTGGCTGCCTACAACTTCGCCTATCTGGACGAACAGACCAAGCGGATGATCCGCCGGGCGATCCTGAAGGCAATTGCCATTCCCGGTTATCAGGTTCCCTTCGCTTCCCGTGAAATGCCCATGCCTTACGGCTGGGGCACCGGCGGCGTGCAGGTGACCGCCGCCATCCTCGGTCCAGACGATGTCCTGAAGGTTATCGACCAGGGCGCCGACGACACCACCAACGCCGTTTCCATCCGCGCCTTCTTCCAGAAGGTCGCTGATGTCGCCGTCACCACCCGCACCAAGGATGCAACCATCATCCAGACGCGGCACCGCATTCCCGAAGAAGAACTGCATTCGGGGCAGGTGCTTGTCTATCAGGTTCCCATTCCTGAACCCTTGCGGTTCCTCGAGCCGCGTGAGACCGAAACCCGCGTCATGCATGCGCTGGAGGAATACGGTCTGATGCACGTCAAGCTTTATGAGGACATCGCCCGCAACGGCCGTATCTCCACCACCTATGCCTATCCGGTGAAGGTTGCGGGGCGCTATGTGATGGACCCCTCGCCAACCCCGAAGTTCGACAATCCGAAAATGCACCTGTCGGACGCCCTGCAATTGTTCGGGGCCGGGCGCGAAAAGCGCATCTATGCCGTGCCACCCTACACGGATGTCGTCAGCCTGGATTTCGAGGACCATCCGTTTGAAATCCAGAGCTTCGACAAGCCCTGCGCGCTGTGCGGCGGGGAGAATGTCTATCTGGACGAGGTGGTGCTGGACGACAAGGGCGGGCGGATGTTCGTCTGCTCCGACACCGACCATTGCGAAGACCGCCGCGCCCATGGCCACAAGGGCCATTTGCTGGCGGATGTGAAGGAGGCCGCAGAATGAGCGACGCACCGCTTCTGAAAGTCAGGGACGTTTCGAAATATTACGGCGACCGCGCCGGTTGCCGCAACGTCTCCTTCGAGCTTTATCCGGGCGAGGTTCTGGCAATCGTCGGTGAATCCGGCTCCGGCAAGACCACGCTTCTCAACTGCATTTCCACACGGCTCGTGCCGACGGCTGGCAGCGTGGAATATCGCATGCGCGATGGCTCGGTGCGAGACCTCTATCATATGGGCGAGGCCGAACGGCGTTTCCTGATGCGGACAGACTGGGGTTTCGTGCACCAGAACCCAGCGGATGGACTGCGCATGGCGGTTTCGGCCGGCGCCAATGTCGGCGAGCGGCTTATGGCTGTCGGTAACCGGCATTACGGCAATATCCGGCAATCAGCCAGCGAGTGGCTGGAACGGGTGGAAATCGGCACCGACCGCATTGACGACCAGCCTCGCGCCTTTTCCGGCGGCATGCGTCAGCGTCTGCAGATTGCCCGCAACCTGGTGACCTCACCACGACTCGTCTTCATGGACGAACCGACCGGCGGCCTCGATGTTTCGGTGCAGGCACGCCTGCTCGATCTCGTGCGTGGTCTCGTCAACGATCTCGGCCTCGCCGTTATCGTCGTCACCCATGATCTGGCGGTCGCGCGGCTGCTTTCCCATCGCATGATGGTGATGAAGGGTGGTGACGTCATCGAACACGGTCTGACAGACCGGGTGCTGGATGATCCGCGCGAACCCTACACGCAATTGCTTGTTTCCTCCATTTTGCAGGTTTGACGCCATGCCGACACCCCTTATCGTTTCGGAAGTCTTCAAAAGCTTCACCATGCATCTTCGCGATGGCATCGAACTGCCTGTTGTCCGCGATGTCAGTTTCTCCGTGTCCGGCGGAGAATGTGTCGTGCTCGGCGGCCCGTCCGGCATCGGCAAAAGCTCGATCCTGAAAATGCTCTATGGCAATTATGCCATCGACAGCGGCCAAATCCTCATCCGCCACGAGGATCAGGTCATCGACATGGGCAGCGCCTCGCCGCGCACCATCCTCGAGATTCGCCATCGCACCATCGGGTATGTCAGCCAGTTTCTGCGCACCGTGCCGCGCGTTCCGGCGATCGACGTCGTCGCCGAGCCGCTTTTTGCGCGCAAGGTTGCCGCGGAAGAGGCCCGCGAGCAGGCAGCCGTTCTGCTTTCGAAACTCAACCTGCCGCGGGAATTGTGGTCGCTGCCGCCAGCAACCTTTTCCGGCGGCGAGCAGCAGCGCGTCAACATCGCACGCGGTTTCATCACCGATCACGCGATCCTGCTTCTCGATGAACCGACCGCATCCCTGGATGCCGCCAACCGACGGGTGGTCGTGGAGATGATCGCGGAAAAGAAGTGCAAAGGGACGGCCTTGCTCGGTATTTTCCATGACGAGGAAGTGCGGGAAGCCGTGGCCGATCGCGTTCTGGATGTCTCGCAATTCTCCCCCCGGAAGGCAGCGGCATGAGTGTGAAGGTCGGTCTCGAACCTGTTGTCCACGAAAGTGCCCGCGTCACCAATTCATCGATCGGCCGCTATACCGAAATTTCGGAACGCTGCCGCATCGAGGAAGTGGAGATGGGCGACTATTCCTATGTCATGCAGGACGGTGCGATCTGGTGCGCCACCATCGGCAAATTCGTCAACATCGCCGCATCCGTCCGCATCAACGCGACCAATCATCCGATGTCGCGCGCCACACTTCACCATTTCACCTACCGTGCCCGCAATTATTGGGACGACGCCGAAGATGAAAATGACTTCTTCGCCGCCCGCCGCGCCAAGCGCGTGGTGATCGGCCACGATGTCTGGATTGGCCATGGCGCGACCATCCTGCCTGGCGTCACAATCGGAAACGGTGCGGTAATCGGGGCCGGTGCGGTCGTGTCGAAAGACGTTGCGCCCTATACCATCGTCGGCGGCGTACCCGCCCGGCTGATCAGGAACCGCTTCCCGGCGGACCTTGGCCAGCGCATGGACGATCTCAAATGGTGGGACTGGGACCACGCAACGCTGCGCGGCGCACTGGACGATTTCCGCACCCTCGCCGCCGAGGATTTCGTGGCGAAATACGCCGGGTAAAATCGCGCCACACCGAAGAAACTGCAGATTCCGGGGGTCGTGCTCCGGGGTCTCTCTAACCATGTCTGCGAGACACCCGCCGGCCTCAATCCGGTGGCACGACTACTAAAAGGTTCGCAGGCGACCACGCGCACGCCTTATCTGCGCATTCTGTAATATTTTCTTCATCAAACTGACATTCACGCTTCACGCACCGCTGTTAGGTCGAACCCCATCAGAAGAAGATTGGACGGGGAAATGAGCTTTCACCTGAAGCAAGTCACGCGCCGTTTCGGCAACCACACTGCGGTCGATTCCGTGAATGTGGAAATTCCGCAAGGCCAGATGGTTGGCGTGATTGGACGTTCTGGCGCAGGAAAGTCAACGCTGCTGCGAATGATCAACCGCCTCGTCGATCCCTCCTCGGGTTCCATTCATTTCAACGACACGGAAGTCTCTTCGTTGAAGGGTGCCGCCCTGCGCAACTGGCAGCGCGACTGCGCGATGATCTTCCAGCAGTTCAATCTGGTGCCGCGTCTCGACGTGCTCACCAATGTCATGCTCGGCCGCCTGAACCACCGTTCGACCGTGCTCAGCCTGTTCAACATCTTCACGGATGAAGAGCGCCTGATGGCGATTGCCGCCCTCGAGCGGCTCGGCATCGAGCACGTAGCCATGCAGGCGGCGGGCACGCTTTCCGGCGGCCAGCAGCAGCGCGTCGCTATCGCCCGGGCACTAATGCAGTCTCCGAAGATGGTTCTCGCCGACGAGCCGATCGCCTCTCTCGATCCCCTGAACGCCAAGATCGTCATGGACGCCCTGCGCGACATCAACGAGCGTGAAGGCATCACCGTCATCACCAATCTGCATACGCTGGATACGGCGCGCAATTATTGCGAACGCATTATCGGCATGTCGCAGGGTCGAGTCGTTTTCGACGGAACACCCGCCGAACTGACGGCTGCGGCGGTCACGGAGATTTACGGCACGGATTCACACGGCGCCGGCATCGACGAGACCATGACCTCGACCAGCATCAATATTCCCGGCGCGCAGCTTGCCGCGCGTCCGGTTCAGCAATCTGCCGGTCCCGAACCGCTGGCTCTCGCCGGGCTCTGAGGAACCGCTCAGCATCGTTTGCGCCCGCGTCAAGGGCCGATACTTCACAACAAACTCCGGCTCGCCGGGAAACAGGAGAAAGTCCATGTTGAAGAAAATCCTTCTTTCGGCAGTCGCCCTTGGCGTTCTGGCCGGTTCGGCCATGGCTCAGGACGTCAAGGTCCTGCGTATCGGCCTCGACGGTTCGGAAAATGAAGCCGACCAGATCCGCAACACGAAGTGCGTTGCCGATGGCCTCAAGGCTGCAACCGGCGTTTCCGAAGTTCAGGTTTTCCCGTCGCCGGACTATAACGGCGTTATCCAGGGCCTGCTCGGCGGCACCATCGACATTGCATCCATGGGCGCTTCTTCCTACGCCAAGATCGCCATTGCCGATCCCAAGGCCGTCGATCCGATCCTGACCTATACCGGCTCTGACGGTTCCAGCGGCTACTACACGATCATGGTTGCCCGCAAGGACAGCGGCATCAAGTCTCTGGCTGACGCCAAGGGCAAGAAGATCGGCTTCGCCGACCCTGACTCCACCTCGGGCTTCCTCGTCCCGAACGTATCGATCCCGAAGGAAACCGGCGTTCCGGTCAAGGAATATTTCTCCGAAACCGGCTTCGGCGGCGGCCATGAGAACCTCGTTCTCGCCGTTCTCGACAAAAAGTTCGACGTCGGCACGACATTCGGTTCGGGCGTCGGCAAGTGGGAAGAAGGCTACTCCGGCGGCAACCTTCACCAGATGGTCAAGAAGGGCAACCTCGACATGGACGATATCGTTCAGGTCTGGAAATCCCCGCTGATCCCGAACGGTCCGCTTCTCGTTGCCAACAAGATCGGTGACAGCATGAAGCAGAAGGTCGAAGACTTCTTCATGGAACTGCCGAAGAAGGATCTCGCCTGCTTCCAGGGTTACACCCAGGGCAAGAACACTGCCTACATCAAGGTCGACCCGGCTTTCTACCAGACGATCATCGACGCCCGTAAGTCCGTTATCGGCGGCTGATCCTCAGATCATATGCGGAAGCGGCGGTGCCTTGCGGCATCGCCGCTTTTGCCAATAAAGGAAAGCGGCATGGCGACCACACTGCAACATGGTACCCTCACGCCTGAGGGATTGAGCACATCGTCCCGAACGGTGATGCGTCATTATCAACAGCAGCTTAGGACACGGCGGATTTATACCGTTATGTCGCTCGTTATCTTCCTCATCGTCCTTGCCGCCTCACTGAATTTCGCCAATGAGGCCAATTCGGGCAAGTTCTTCGAGCGCCTGCCATATTTTTTCGACTTCATGAAAACATTCGTGCCAGATAGCCCGCTCGAGGTCTTCCGGGCGATGTTCGACCTGCCGTCGCCCTATGACAACGGTTCGCTGAAATACAACTATGTCGCGGATCGCGTTTACATCACCAACGGTTTCTACATACCGCATTTCATCTATCAGCTGATCATCACGCTCAACATCGCGCTGGTCTCGACGATAATAGGCACGACCTTCGCATTTGTGCTGTGCTTCTTTGCCTCCACCAACCTTATCGGTGCCGGCCTCGTGCGCTGGGTGGTTCGCCGGGTAATGGAGATCCTGCGCGCTTTTCCGGAGATCGTCGTCGCGGGATTGCTGACTGCCATCTTATCGATCGGGCCGATCGCGGCGATCATCGCGATTTCCGTGCACACCATCGGGGCTCTGGGGAAGCTATTCTTCGAAGTCGTGGAAAATGCCGACATGAAGGCGGATGAAGGCCTGCGTGCCGCGGGTGCCAACTGGCTGGAGCGGGTTCGCTTTGCCATCGTGCCGCAGGTCCTGCCCAATTTCGTGTCCTATGCATTGCTGCGTGCCGAAATCAACGTACGCGCCTCGACCATCATCGGCGCCGTTGGTGGTGGCGGCATTGGCGAGGTCTTCCGGCTGTCGATCGGTAACGATCACGCCTCCAAGACCTATGCCATCATCATCCTGCTGCTGATCACCATCATCGCCGTAGACCAGTTTTCCAGCTGGTTGCGCCGCAGGCTGATTGGCCATCAATCCTTCGAATTCGGACGGGGAGCGGCCTGATGTCGTCCAGCTTCATTCTCAATACCGCAGACCGCGAGAGGCTGACGGCCGCACATCCCGCAATTTTCAATCGCGGCTTCATGCAGCGATACGGCTTGCTGACCGGTATTGTCGCCGTCCTCGTCTATCTCACCGCCTGCTTTTTCTTCTTCAATGTCGGCCCCGCTTTCATGCAGGGCCGATGGGATCGCGCTTCGAGCTACATTCAGGACTGGTATTCCTGGCGGGCCCAGCCACGCCTTCGTTTCGAAGACGGCAAGGTGAACCCGCAGTGGTCAAGCCGGATGCAATATCCCGCCGATGCGCCGATCGACTGGCTGCAACCCTTGCCGGATGGCGGCTACAGCGTCGTTTACGCGGGCACGCAAAACCGTCTGGACGTAACGCCGACCCGGGTGGACGTCTATGTCGACGGCAAGAACTATCCCGTCATCATCAATGGCGACAAGGCCCTGGCGCCTGAGGTCCTGCCGCAAGAGATCACGCAGGACGGCAACAAGGTTCTCGTGCATTACGGTTTTGCCGGACAGGCGGAAATCCGCACCAGCCAGGTTTACGTGCAGCGGCGGTTCCTCGGATGGGCGAACTTCCTGTTCGATACCAAATCGGAATTCTGGGGCAAGAGCTACGGCGACCTTGCCGCACTGGCGCTGTGGGGGGAAAGGCTCGATCCCACGCGCTCAAACATCAGCCACATGGTCGATGATTTCCTCGACAATGGTGTCTGGCAGCACGCCGATATTCTTTCCAAGCTGATGCAGACGCTGGTGATGGCCTTTGTGGGCACGCTGTTCGGCACGCTCGTTGCCCTGCCGCTCGCTTTTCTCGCCGCACGCAATATCACCGCCAACAGGGCCGCCAACTGGGGCATGAAGCGTCTGTTCGACTTCCTGCGCTCGATCGACATGCTGATCTGGGCGCTGTTTTTCACCCGCAGCTTCGGTCCGGGGCCGATCCCCGGCATTGCCGCGATCTTCTTCACCGATACCGGCGCGCTCGGCAAGGTCTATGCCGAGGCGCTGGAGAATGTTGACGACAAGCAGCGCGAGGGCGTCAAATCGGTTGGCGCTTCTCCCATTGCCGTCAATCGTTTCGGCGTGCTTCCGCAGGTCCTGCCGGTCTTCATTTCCCAGTCGCTTTATTTCTGGGAAAGCAACACCCGTTCCGCCACGATCATCGGTGCGGTTGGCGCTGGCGGCATCGGTTTGAAACTGCTGGAAGCGATGGGTACCAATGCCGACTGGGACAAGGTCGCTTATATGGTGCTGCTCATTCTCTTCGTGGTTTTCCTGTTCGACCACATCTCGAATTCCCTGCGGTCGCGCCTGATCGGGAAAACCCAGCATTAATTCATAAAGCAGGAGCGGGATTTCGCTATCCCGCTTCCCGAGACGTGCGCAAAACCGGAACCTCTTTGCAAAGTCAGATACATCCCCTCAATGCGCCAGCATCCGTCTTGCGGACATTCGAGAGACACGCAGCGTTTCAAGCGCTTTTTTTCCTGGGGCATCATCATTCTGTCACGGAAAGCGATTACCTCGCACTCCTGACCTTGCGGGAAGCGGGCGAGTCACGCCAAATAGCTTTTCATCCAGGTTTTCCATGACACCGAAGAGTGCTTGCCGTGCGCTACGCCATCTATTTTTCTCCGGCTAAAGATCATCCACTGACTGAAGCGGCGTCGCGCTGGCTGGGACGCAATGCCTTTTCCGGCGCGCAACATGATGACCATGCCGCTTATGCGGAGATGACCGAGGAGCCGCGCCGTTACGGTTTCCACGCGACGCTGAAAGCCCCCTTCGAGCTTTCCGAAAAATACAGCGAAGCGGATCTCGTCGCCGCCCTCGAACAGTTTGCGGCCAGCCAGTCCGTCTTCGATATTCCGCGTGTTGTCATCGGCGCACTCGGGCCGTTTTTCGCGCTCGTTCCGGATCGCACCTACCAGCCGCTGCAGGATTTTGCCGCTGAGATCGTCGACCATTTCGACCGTTTTCGCGCGCCCTTGTCCGAGACCGACATTGCCCGCCGGCGCCCGCAAAACCTGACCGAAAGCCAGCGGCAAAATCTGTCGCTCTGGGGTTATCCGCATGTCATGGACGACTTCCGCTTTCATATGACGCTGACGGGCCGCATCGACGAAAGCGACGCGCCCGCTATCCAGGATGTGCTTTCGACCAAGTTTTCCGAGTTCGTCGACCGGCCTCTCACCATTTCCGGCCTCGCTTTGTTCGTTGAGAAAACGCGCGGCGCACCATTTACCGTTCATCGCTGGCACCCGCTTGGCCAGCCGCCAAAGAAAGATGCTGACCCATGACCGAGCATGCCCTTTCCAACGCCCGTATCGTTCTGGAAGACGATATTATTCTGGGATCCGTTCTGATCCGTGACGGCAAGATCGCCGATATCAGCGAAGGCGCCTCCAAGACCGGTGAGGATCTCGAAGGCGATTTCCTCATCCCGGGTCTGGTGGAACTGCACACCGACCATCTGGAACAGCACTATTCGCCGCGTCCCGGGGTTATCTGGGATAAGATCGCCGCCATTCAGGCTCACGATGCGCAGGTCGCGTCATCAGGCATTACCACTGTTTTCGACTGCCTGCGGCTCGGCTCCGACGAAGATGGCGGGTTCAAGAAGGGCGAGATGCGGGAAATGGCGGATGCCATTGAAACCGCTGCCGATCAGAACCGCCTGCGGGCAGATCACCTGCTGCACCTGCGCTGTGAAGTCGCCTCCGCCGATGTGCTTGAGCATTTCGAAGATTTTGAGACCGATCCGCGTGTGCGGCTGATTTCGATGATGGACCACTCCCCGGGGCAGCGCCAGTTCCAGTCGATGGATCAATATATCTTCTATTACCAGAAGAAGCGCGGACTGAGCGACGAGGCTTTCGCCGAGTTCGTCAGACGCCGGCAGACGGCATCGGCGGAGTTTTCTGCCAAGCACCGGGATTACCTGGCGGCCCGCTGCGCCGAGCGCGGCATAACCGTTGCAAGCCATGACGACGCTACAGAAGCGCATGTGGGCGAAGCGATCGGGCACGGCGTGAAACTCGCGGAGTTCCCCACCAGCGTCGAGGCGGCAAAGGCTTCGCACAGCGCCGGCATGAGCGTGCTGATGGGCGCACCGAACATCGTTCGCGGCAAGTCCCATTCCGGCAACATCGCCGCGCGTGATCTTGCCGAACTTGGCGTGCTGGATGTTCTCTCTTCCGACTATGTGCCGTTCAGCCTGCTTTACGCACCGTTCCTGCTCGCCGACCAGGTGGAAGCCATCACTCTGCCGGAAGCGTTGCGCATGGTTACCTCCACGCCGGCACGAACGGTGGGCCTTCGCGATCGCGGCAGCATCGCAACGGGATTGCGGGCCGATCTGGTCCGAGTTCACCGTGAGGACGGCGTTCCCGTCGCCCGCTCGGTCTGGCGTCAGGGCAAACGCGTGGCATGACCGGCAACGGACAGGATAGCCGGCTTGACGGCCAGACACTGGGTACTGTGCCCGGAACCATGATCGTAATTGTCGGCCCGAGTGGGGCCGGCAAGGACACGCTGATGGATTATGCCGCAGCGCAGCTGTCCGGGCGGCCGGGCTTTCATTTCACACGCCGGGTCATTACCCGCAGCGGCGATGCCGGCGGCGAAAATCACGATGCGGTTTCCATGCACGAGTTCAACCGGCTGGAAGACGAAGGTGCTTTTGCCGTTTCCTGGCAGGCGCACGGGCTGAAATATGGCATTCCGGCCGCCGTCTATCGTCATCTTAATGCGGGAGACGTGGTCATCGCCAACGGCTCCCGCTCAGCCCTGCCCCAGTTCGGCACCGCCTTTGCACGCCTCAAGGTCGTGAACATCGTTGCACGGCCGGACGTGCTGGCGAAGCGGCTGGAGCAGCGCGGGCGGGAAAGCCGGGAGGATATTCTCCGGCGGCTGGAACGCAGTTCGCTCACGGTCGTCGGGGATTTTGATGTGACGACCGTGGACAATAGCGGTGCCATGGAAGATGCGGGCAAAACCATCATGCAGGTGCTTGAGCAGAGCGGCCGTCGCCACATTTAAACTCCACAGGCCGAACTGCTCGACAAATGGCTTCCCAACGCTTACCATCAGGCGACAATTTCCAAACATGGTACGCCAAGGCGAGGGATGCCTGAAAAGAGGGTCAGCGACGAGATAACAGTGGTGGCCGGTCTGGCCGCCGGCGTCGCCAATTATGCACGGTCGCGGGGCATCGATATTGCCCCCATCTGCAAGGCTCTCGATATCGATCCCGCCACTTTCGGCAGCGTGACGGAGCGCATCAGCCTCGACCGATTTTGCCGCCTGCTCGAGACATGTGCGTTGATTTCCGGCGACGACGCCTTTGGTTTGCAATGCGCGTCCACCTTTCCCGCCGGCGCATCCGGCGCGTTCGGATATGGCCTGATGAGCGCGCCGACAGTGCGGGCTTTCCTGCGTTTTCTTCAGGATCACGTTTATTACGCGACCAATAACAGCAATTTCACCATGGTCACGGATGCCGCGCACGTAACCCTGTCGTGGTCCTTTGCGCCTGTCATCGCCAAACGCGATCAATATGTGGATTTGTCGCTGACAGCTCTGATCCAGCGCCTTCGCGATATTCTGGGGGAGCGCGTCAACCTGATCGAGATCGGTCTGGAACGGCCGAAACCGGTTAATATTCAGCTATTTAAAGAAAGAATGACCAAGCGCGTCAGCTTTTCGCAACCCATCCATACCATGCGTCTTCCCACATCGCTTCTGGACGTGGTCAACCCAAATGCAGATGAGCGGCTGTTCGAGCTGATGAACTTGCAATGCCGGATGCTGCGGCCGGAGACATCGGCAGACGCCACGCATTTCATCGATCAGGTGAAGCGTTACATGCAGGTGCGGCTGTCGGATGCCGAGCTTTCGCTGAGCGAGATCGCCCCCTATTTCAACCTGTCGGAACGCAGTTTTCAAAGACGGCTTGCCGAGCTTGGGACTAATCTCAACGAGATAAAGGACGCCATTCGCAAGAATGCCGGCTTCAAGCTCCTCGTGGAAAGCGATCTTCCGGTTTCCGATATCAGCTACAGGCTCGGCTATTCTACGCCGGGTGCGTTTTCGCGTTCCGTTTCCCGCTGGTTCGGGGCAACGCCCACGGACATTCGCAAGAAACACGCGCATCATTCCGCCGTATAGGGCCCATTCCCAGCATCAATATTCCATATATCCAAAATAAATTTGGGAAATATGTCGGCGTTCTTTGGATTATGTATCGAAACATAACAATAAAAACGCAAAACTTGGCGTGAGATGTTATTCTCTTGAGATGGCAGACCGCCTAATAGAACGCCGCAATATGCCTTCGGGCATGACGGAAAATATTCCAAAGCTTTGAATTTTACATTGTTCTGGACAAGAACCGATTTCGGGTTTTTGGGAAGGACGATGCAGTCATTCTTTCATCGCCGAGGATATGCCCATGCCGGGACCGGCTGGCTGCGAGATCAGCTGCTTATTGCCTGGTTCCTGAGGCCACATCCCGCTTTGGGAAGGTCAATCTCTTTTGAGGCTGAAAGACTATGTCGTCAAAAACGCAGCATGAACGTCACCAGGCGCGTGAAATCGTCCTTTCGGATCGTGAGCGGCAATATCTGGGGCTCGTTGCGCGGGGCCGACATCCTTCTCACATTGCCTTGATAACGGGAGCGGACGAAGCGGATGTTAAAGATACTCTGGAACGGGTCCGCCTAAGGCTAGGTGCGGCCAATCTGCTGAATGCCGTCAGCATCGCCCTGCTGCGTGGACTGATCGAACAGGATATTTAGAGGTTCCCTCTCGCTCCAAAAGCTTACGCGAAATCGTCCCCTTCCCGTAAGCCAAAACCGGATGTGTTGCTTTCTGCGCCAAAAACCCACCATTTTGATGGCGGGACGGCGGACCAAAAGGCCGGTCGGAAATGATTTCCGGCCTATCGGCGCAACTGCAAGGCAGCCATACACGGTTTACCCGGCGGACTTTCCGGTCCGCCGGGTTTTCATTTTCAGTTCCTCACAGCGACTGAATCTCGGCAAGAATATCGCTTTCGACGATGATACCGCTTTCCAGCGCCTGCCTTCGAATGCCCTGGCTTCGCCGACCGGGCAAACGCACGTTTTCCTGCTTCTCTATCTCTCCGGCGATAAGCGCCAGTCGCTCGGTAAAGGCCGCACCGCCCGACGATACGGGGTCTATGGCGATGATCGTGTGGCCGAGAGAGGGTGGCGCACCCTTGTCGTCCAGAAGGGAAGAGGCCTCGAAGGCGAAGCTTCCACCGGTGAGCGCGGCGGCCATGATCTCCACCATAAGCGCCAAGGCAGCCCCCTTGGCCTCGCCCGCAGGCACCATCGTTCCGGCTAGGGCTTCTTCGGGATCGGTCGTGGGCCGGCCATTCGTATCAAGCGCCCAGTCGCCCGGAATGGTTTCGCCCTTCTGGCGGGCTGCCATGATCTTTCCGCGCGCAACCTTGGAAAGCGCCAGATCGATCACCAGCGGATCTGCCTCGCCAACAGGGCTGGCGAACGCAATCGGATTGGTGCCATAGAGCGGTTTGGTGCCACCCCAAGGCGCCATGGATGCAGGAGCATTGGCGAACATCAGCGCCACGAGGCCCATTTCCGCGAAACGCTCGACTGTAAGTGCCATGACGCCTGCATGATGGGAGCGATGGATCGCGGCAAGCGCGATGCCCTGCTGCCGGGCCATGTCCGGCAACTCGTCTACGGCGCAGTCGATCGCGGGATAGGCGTAACCGTTGTTAGCGTCGATTGAAAGCACACCCGGTTTGACACGACTTGCCACCGGCCGCGCATTGCCATTGACCTTGCCAACCCGCGCCTGACGGACATAAACGGGGATACGCCGAAAACCGTGGCCGCCCTGGCCTGCAGCCTCGGATGCCACGAGCGCCTTCGCCACGGAGCGGGCGTTTTGCGGCAGAACGCCGTTACGCTCAAAGATAGAGGATACGAGATCCTCCGCCTCTGCGATTGAGAATTTCATTCCGGAATGCCTCTGCGTGTTAAGTCGACAAGACCTACACCATCGAAAACATTCGCGAAATGCAATTCAGGCCCAAATGGATATCTTATCGAGAATACCGGTCGGGCACGCATTCGCCCTTCGGCAGGGCGTCATGCCAGGCAAGAGCTTATTCCAGCAGAACCGCGACGTGGCCTTGGAATTGATCTAGCGGATGCTGATCGGCAAGGTGATTGTCTTATTTGCATCCGGTGGCGGCGCGGGCACGGGTGACGCGCTCTGGATCCAGGCCGCAATCTGCTGGTCGATGGAGGAATCACCAGTGGACTGCACCACACTGACACCGCTGATGGCGCCTGTATCGTTAACCCGGAACCGCACGGTCGCTGTCATCGCATCGCTGCGAAGCGAGCGGGGCTTACGCCTCTGGATATGCGAGCGAACCTTCGATCCCCATTTTGCCGGCGAGGCGGAGGATGAAGAGAAGAAACCGGCATTGTTGCGCGATGCCGCCGTCCGGTCGGATTGCTGTGTCTCGGCCTTGGCCGTTTCGCGCAGTTCCGATGCCTGTTGCGGTTTGGGGCGCTGGCGCTCGACCTTCTTCTTGTCGTCCGTTTCTTTCTTCTCCACCTTCTTTTCGACCGGCGGCGGCGGTGGCCGGATGACGGGCAAGGGAACCTCGACATTTTCGAGTTCCGCCATCATCTGTTCCTGCACGGGATCGATCGGCTCCACCGGTTCGGGAATTTCCTGCGGTTCGACGATCTCCTCGACCGGCGGTTCCGGCGGCTGCACGGGTTCCGGCGGCGGCGTTTCCACAACCGGCTCAGGCGGCGGCGGCTCCTCCGGGGTGACTTCCTCTACCGGCTGGCTGTTGTCGCTCTTTACCTCTTCGGCATCTTCAACGTCCTGCGCAGGCGTCGTTTCCTCGGTGTTGACGGCTTCCGGTATGGCCGCCATTTCGATCATGATTGCGGCAGGCGGCGGCCCGCCGGCATCCAGTTCCTCTGGTTCCTGCATCAGGTAATAGGCAAAACCCGCATGAACGCCCAGCATGAGCAGTGCTGCGGCGGACCACAACGCCGCTTCCCCTAGGCGGGAATGTCGGGACTGCGGGTAGCCGTTTTCAGTCATGGCGCGGTTCCTGGAACTGAAGGCGCGGCGGGCGGAACGGCACCGGCTGGCTGCGTTGCCGCAGCGGCATTTTCCAGCCCTACCAGAGCGATTTTCAGATATCCGGCATCGCGAAGCAGGTTCATGATTTCCATGAAGTGGCCATAGTCGACGGCTTTGTCGGCGCGCAGGAAAATTCGCGTATCTTTCTTGCCGCTCGTCTGCCGGTCGATCGCCGCTGCCAGGGCTTCGCGGGCAACCGCATCATTGCCGAGATTGAGCGACAGATCATCCTTGACGGTCAGATAAAGCGGCTCTTCCGGGCGCTCCGCCGGCTTGGCGGTGGATGCGGGCAGATCGACATTCACATCCACGGTCGCCAGCGGTGCAGCAACCATGAAGATGATGAGCAGAACCAACATCACGTCGATGAAAGGCGTGACGTTGATTTCGTGGTTTTCGGAGAGATCGTCTCCGCTATTTTCGCGAATACCGCCAGCCATGACCGATCACCGCCCAACCAACGACACTGCGGGCTTGCTGCTGCTGCCCGGCGGAATGCGGCGGAAATCGAGGTCACGGCTGACGAGGCGTTCCACGCCGGCTGCGGCATCCGCCAGCAAATGCCGGTATCCCGTGATCGAGCGGGCGAAGACGTTGTAGATCACCACCGCTGGAATAGCAGCAACAAGGCCGATTGCCGTGGCAAGCAGCGCCTCGGCAATGCCGGGTGCCACGACGGCGAGATTGGTGGTCTGCGATTCCGAGATGCTGATGAAGGAATTCATGATGCCCCAGACGGTACCGAACAGACCGACAAAGGGAGCGGTGGAGCCGATGGTCGCCAAGGCGCCCGTTCCGCGCGACATGCGGCGACCGGCGTGGGTTTCAATGCGTGACAGGGCCGAGGAGACACGCTCCTTGATCCCGCCGCCGTCGGTGTGTTCGACCACCGCGTCGGAAAGCTGCATTTCGTGAGTTGCCATGCGCAACATCAGCGCTGCCGGCCCGCCCTTCTTTTCGACGGCCTCAGTCGCCTCGTTCAGGGTTTTCGCCCTGCGAATAACCTTTAGTGTCGCACCGGCGCGCACCCGTGCACCGGCAAGCTCGATAGACTTCGCCACCCAGACCGTCCAGGTGACGAGCGATGCAAAAGCGAGACCGATCATCACGCCCTTCACGACCCAGTCTGCCGCCATGAACATGCCCCAGGGAGACAGGTTGTGCGGGATATCAGCACGATGTCCGGCACTTGCGGGTTCGGCGACTACCGGTTCAACCGGGGTGGAGACCTCGTTCGGCGCTGCCGTACCGTTCGTCGGAGCGGGTTGCTCCGTCTGTGTCGGCTGCGGTGAAACACCTTCGGCTGCCGGCGTGGGATTACTTGCGGCGGGCGCAGGCTGGGCCGGCGCGGGCTGTGTGGGCGCGGCAGCGGAAGGCGGCACAGGCTGGACTGCCGGAGCGCTCGGCGTCTCAGCCGGCGACTGCGCGGGCTGCATCGTTTCCGTTGCCGGTGCAGGTGCTGGTTGGATCTGGGTCTCGGATGCCGACTGAGCAAAAACCGCTCCGGCACTCAAGCCGGCCAGCAAAGTGACCGTCATGGCAAGTGAGATATGCCGTGTTTTGTTTGCTCTGGTGAAGCACGCGGAAGAAGTTGAGGTCTCAGCTGACATAATTTTTATCCCGGATTTCCGTCGATGAACTCATCCGCAGATTGACCGGTTCATTAAAACCGGGGCCATGAACGGATGCCGTCGTGAAAGCTTGACGTTCCGATAATAAACCTGAGTTCTTTTGACAACTATTATATTGCCAAAAGACGACCCGTAAACTCTTCTTTACAAAAAATTGACCGACCTGCGGTCTTCAGGTGTTTTGCGAAGGCGAAAACTGCGCCACCAGCGCGTGTCGGTCGCCGGGATAGGTGACCCGAACACTGGTGACATAATCCGCTCCGTGCCAGGTGCGGCGGTGGATGACCAGACACGCCGCACCGGAAGCAATGCCGAGCGCGGTCGCATTTTTGCGATCAGCGGAAACTGCGCTGATGCGATGTTCCGCGGCACTCCAGGGAACCATTTTCAGCAGCCAAGTGCCCGGCCCGATCTGTGAAAAATCCGCTGCCTCAGCCTCCGGAACGGCGGTGACATTGATGATGCGTTCCTCGAGGCAAAAGGGAACGCCGCCGGCAAAATGCGTGCAGGTGAGTTCCAGAACTGAGGCATCCGCGGCAAGCGCCATGGCCGCGCCGTCTTCTTCCCCCGCAGGGCGCAGTCGCCGTCTGTCGAGACGGTAACCGTAAACGAGGCCGAGGGCCTGCACCTCCCGCTCGATATCGTGGATTTCCAGCACGGCCGATTGCGCATGGGGCTGGCGAACGAAAGTGCCGAGACGCCGGCGGCGCTCGATAAGGCCGCGCTGCACCAGTTCGCCGAGCGCCTTGTTCACCGTCATGCGCGAGCAGGCATATTGCCGGGTCATCTCGTGTTCGTAGGGAATACGGTACCCCGGCGGCCACTCGCCCGACATGATGTGGCGCTCGACATCGTTGCGGATGCGCTCGTGCAGTGATTTTTCCTGAAGATCGGCGCCTGTACTCCTCATACCGATGCTTCCTTCCTCCCGGTTCTATGGATCAACTATCCATGGGCAGCGGCGGCAATCGCCTCGCTGCGAATTTCCTCCGTCAACTTGGCGCGTAGCTGCGAAAACTCCGGGCTGGCCTTGACGGTGTAGTGACGCGGATGCGGCAGGTCGACCGGCATGATCGACTTGATGCGCCCCGGCCGCGCTGACATCGTCACAACCCGCGACGCCATGAACACCGCCTCCTCGATGTCATGCGTCACAAAAATGACGGTCTTCTGCTCGCGCTCCCATATGCCGAGCAGCAATTCCTGCATCAGCCCGCGCGTCTGGTTGTCGAGTGCGCCGAAAGGCTCGTCGAGCAGCAGGATCTTCGGGCCGTTTGCCAGAGCGCGCGCGATGGCTGTTCTCTGCTGCATGCCGCCGGACAGCTGTTTCGGCCAATGGTTCTCGAAGCCGCGCAGGCCAACCTTGTCGATATAGCTGTCGACGATCTCCCATTTTTCCTTCTCGGCCACACCACGCTCGCGCAGACCGAAGGCGACATTTTCCCGGATCGTTAGCCACGGAAACAGCGTGTAGGACTGGAACACCATGCCGCGATCCGCCCCCGGCCCTGTCACTGCCCGGCCGGACAAAAGGACTTCACCCGTCGTTGGACGGTCAAGACCGGCGATGATGCGCAGCAAGGTCGACTTTCCGCATCCGGACGGGCCGAGAATGGTGACGAAATCGTTGCGGGAGATTTCCAGATCCGTGGGCTGCAAGGCCAGCGTTGGCTGGCCGCCCTGAACGCCGGGGAAAGTGCGGCTGACGCCCTTGATAACGAGTTCGCTCATCAGGCAAGCCTCCAGGCGAAAAGCTTCCGGTTCAGCGATTTGAACGCGAAGTCAGAAATAAGTCCGATGACACCGATGACGATGATGCCGAAGATGATTTGCCCGGTCGCCATCAGCGCCTGGCTGTTGATGATCATATAGCCGATGCCCGACGACGCGCCGATCAACTCGGCAACAATCACATAGGTCCAGGCCCAGCCGAGGACGAGACGGAGAATTTCCGCAATATCGGGCGCATTGGCGGGAATGAGAACGCGGCGGACCACGCCCCGGTCTTTTGCGCCAAGTGTATAGGCAGCCTCCACCAGATCGCGTCTTGTGCCGGCAACCGCCACGGCAACCATGAGAATGATCTGGAAAACTGCGCCGATGAAGATCACCAGCAGCTTCTGCATCTCGCCGATGCCGGCCCAGAGAATAAGCAGCGGCACGAAGGCAGAAGCCGGAAGATAGCGCGCGAAGGAGACGAAGGGTTCAAGCAGCGCCTCGACCGGCTTGTAAGCGCCCATGGCGATGCCGACTGGTACGGCAACGAGCGAGGCCAGCACGAAGCCGCCGACAACACGCCAGATCGTCATTCCGATATCGCTGGCAAATCCCTGATCGGTCAGCAGATAGATGCCGTCCTTCAGCATAGTGATCGGGTCAGCCAGAAAGGTCGGCGATACGAAACCGCCGAGCGTGGCAAAGCCCCAGGCGGAGAAAAAAAGCACGAAGAACAGAATGCCGAGAAAAATCCGCGTGCTGTTCTTTATGGGTTGAAGAGGTTGCATTCTGTCGCCTGTCCGGAAAACGGGCGCGGCACTCTATCGCCGCACCATCTTGGCGCCGTGCGTCGTCCATGACGCACAGGCGCTGTAAGGCTTCTCACTGGCTGCAATAATCCCCGAAGGAAAAGCAGCAGTTTGCTTCTGTTACTTGATGAAGGACGTGTCCGCGAGTGTCGAAAGATCGGGTTTCGATTTTATCACGCCGATTTCCAGAAGCAGATCAGCCGATTTTTCGGAGAATGTCTTGAATTCACCGTCGAAGAACTTCTGGTTGGCGGCCTTGTCCTGCCATTCCAGGAATTTCGCCGAAGCTGCGAATGCCTCGCCGGTCTGTTTTACGTCCGCTCCCATGGTCTCATAGGATTTTGCAGGGTCCGTCTTGATGAGCTCGAGCGCCTGGAAATAGCTGTCCGCAAGGGCTTTTGCCGCCTGCGGATTGGCCTTCAAGAAATCCGGCGTGCAGCCAAACGTGTCCATGACGGCGGGATAATCCAGCGTCGTCGCAAGGATTTTCCCCTTGTCCGGTGCGGCGCGCACTGTGGACAGATAAGGCTCATAGGTCATGGCGGCTTCATTCTGGCCGGCGACGAATGCCTGCGCGGCCGGTCCCGGCTCGAGGTTGACGACCTTCACGTCCTTCAGGGTCAGGCCGTTTTCCTTCAGTATCCAGGCAAGGAAGAAATAGGGGGATGTGCCCGGTGCAGAAGCGGCAACCGTCTTGCCTTTGAGGTCCGACACCTTTGCAACATCACTGCGCACCGCAATGCCGTCGGCTCCGTGCGACTTGTCCATCTGGAAAATCTGGGTGGACTTCACGCCGTTGGCATTCCACGCGATCCATGTTTCGACCGTGGTGGCGGCGCACTGGATGTCACCGGAAGCAAGCGCCAGATGCCGGCTTGCCTGCGGAATCTTCTTGATATCGACCTTGAGGCCATTCTTTTCGAAAATGCCAGCCTGCTTGGCAAGCGTCAGTGGCGCAAAGCCGGTCCAGCCGGACATGCCTATTGTAACCGATGTTTCGGCATAGGCGGAAGCAGATGAAACAAGCGTCGCGATTGCTGCGATAACCCATGTCTTTTTCATGATCGGAACCCCTTTTGATTTCTTTTTGTGCGATATTTTTTTCGCTTTATTTGAGGCATGCTAGGCAGGGATTTTACATTTGTCTAGACAAAATAGAGGCGCTCAAACGCTTCCAGAAAGATTGCAAACAAGCCGCCCGGCATTCTAGACATAGGATAGCACAGCCCGGCGCATCGGCCCGCTGTTTTCCATATCGAGCTTTTCCATGACCAGACAGAGACGCCGTAACATCATCAGGGCAAGGCGCACCGGCACCGGCATTGCGCTCGTCGCCGCCATTTCATTCATCGCCGGAATGACAGATGCGGTGGGTCTTCATCTTTCCGGCGATTTCGTTTCCTTCATGACCGGCAACACCACCCGCGCGGCCATTTCGGTGGAAGCTGGCGTTTATTCCCATGCGGCGAAACTACTCTTCGCGATCATCGCTTTCGTGGCGGGCAACGCTGGCGGTATCGTGGTCGCGCATAAATTCGACCGGAGTATCTTTGCCGTTCTCATGGCCGTCGGGTCGCTGGTGGCGATTGCCGCATTGCTGCGCGGCGATGCTTCCGCCCTGGCGCAGTTTTATCTTGTCGTTTTCGCCATGGGGATGGTCAACGCTGCCGTCGAACATATTGAGGGGCTGCCTATTGGCCTCACCTACGTGACCGGCGCCCTTTCCCGTTTTGGCCGTGGCATCGGTCGCTATCTTCTGGGGGAGCGAAGCCTCGATTGGGGCATCCAGATCGTGCCCTGGCTCGGTATGATAAGCGGCGCAATCTGCGGGGCGGTGTTGGGCGCCACGCTGCAGTACGATGCCCTGTGGGTGGTTGCGGCAACCGTTTTTGCGGTCGCCATCGCCACACTCGTCATTCCGCGTTCGCTTCGCCACCGCTATAACCAAAGGGTCCGGATCAGGCGCATCGCGCCCTGACGGACTGCGTCGTCACTTGCGTGAGATGGTGACGAATTTTGTGCCGCGCACCCGCACCGTCATCAGGCAGGCTTCCTTGTCGGTTCGATCGCAATAACGCGGGTGCATCTTCAGTACGAAGACCATGTTGCCGAAACGTTTGATGAAATCGTAGCCGTAAATCCGGGCCGTCGCGATCATCAGATATCCGCCCTCTTTGACCTGGACGTAAAAATTGTAAGGGCAACCTTCGTCATCGCAGCTGCGGCCTTTTTCGCCATCGCAATCCAGCACGCCGTGATTGACGACGGCATCCATCAGGCCATCATTGTTGATATCCAGTCTGGTGATGAAATCATCGCCGAAGCCAGCCGTCTTGCACTCCTTGCGGAAATGATCCTTTTCATAGATCTCGGGATCGTTCACCAGCTGCTGCTGTGCCGCCAGCGCGACCGGAAACATCAAGAGGACCAGCGCCTGAAGAGTGGCAACGATAGCGATTCGCACGGCATTTTCCTTTGCATCCGTTTCGTTTATGGATGTTGCGATCATCCGGGCGGCCAGCCTAGAGTTCCGTGCTTGCGCGACACTGACGCAAACGCATCCAAATTTCCGGGGGGACCTTTTCCATGACACTGCTGGGTTTTCTCGATTATGCCGGCGTTGCCGTGTTTGCCGCAACCGGCGCATTGGCCGCCTCACGCAAGCAGCTCGACCTGATCGGCTTCCTGTTTTTCGCCGCCGCGACCGGGATCGGCGGCGGCACGGTGCGCGATCTCGTGCTGGGCAGGGCGCCCGTGTTCTGGGTGTTGAACCCGACCTATATTCTGGTCTGCGTATCGGTTGCGGTTCTGCTTTTCTTCACCGCCTACCTGTTCGAATCCCGGTATCGGGTGCTCATCTGGCTCGATGCCGTCGGCCTCTCAGCCTATTGCGTCATGGGAGCCGCCAAGGGTCTGGCTGCAAGCGGCTCCGCAACCGTGGCGATCGTGACAGGCGTTTTGACAGCGACGTTCGGCGGCGTATTGCGCGATGTTCTCGCGGGAGAACCCTCCGTGCTGCTGCGCCCGGAAATCTACATCACCTGCGCGCTTTTGGGGGCCTCCATCTTCACCGGCGCTTATTTCCTCGGCGCGCCGCTTTATGTCGCGTCGGGCATCGGCGTATTGACGGCTTTCGGTGTCCGGTCCGGAGCGTTGATCTTCGGATGGACCTTTCCGCCCTACAAGGGCAAGCCCGGCAGACGGCCCGAAGATATATTGAAGTGAGGCGGCGAAGGCTGCCTGAAACAAAAATGGCGCCCACAGGCGCCATGTTTTTTTGTTTATCAAGCCGAAGCTTCAACCGCGCTTGCGACGCAGGCGAATGACCACGTCCACATGGGCGATTTCCATGCCTTCGGGCGCCTCTGGCAGATTGTCGATCTGGAGATTGTTGACGGGAATGTCGAGAACCTCGTTCTCTCCTTCCACGAAGAAGTGATGGTGGTCGGACACGTTGGTGTCGAAATAGGTGCGCGCACCTTCGACGGCCAGAACGCGGATCAGGCCGGCTTCGGTAAACTGATGCAGCGTGTTGTATACCGTCGCGAGAGAAACGGGCACGCCGGCGGTCACCGCCTCGTCATGCAGCTCCTCGACAGTCAGGTGGCGATCACCCTTTGCGAAAAGAAGATCGCCCAAAGCAACGCGCTGGCGCGTGGGCCGCAGCCCCGAGCGCCGCAGCCTCGTCCCGATATCCAATGTGGCGTCAAATGCCATGCAATCCCATTCCAAACACAGGGGTGAAACCCATCAATTGCAATAGCATATATCTTTTGCGGTGTATGCTTTCAATAGTTTCAGCGTCGCCGAGTGTCGCAAATGGCTGCAAACCGGCCATTCTTGCAAATTTCCTCTGGTTCCTGCCGGATGGTTCCTGTATGCGGACGGCATATTGAGGTAATGACTTCTCTAAAGAAGGTTCGAAGACAAAGAATGGGGGCATAATGGCCTCTGCCCTTGCAGCGCTTCATTTTGAACCTAACTTGCTCTAGTGAAGTCGATAAACACCAGTGATTGAGGAAGTGAAAGCGGTATGGCAACGAGGCAATCAAGTTACAATTACGAGGAGATCCTTTCCTGCGGACGCGGCGAATTGTTCGGCCCGGGAAATGCCCAGCTTCCGTTGCCTCCCATGCTCATGGTTCACCGCATCACCGAAATTTCCGAAACCGGCGGCGCGTTCGACAAGGGTTTCATCCGCGCTGAATACGATGTCAGCCCAGACGACTGGTATTTCCCCTGCCATTTCCAGGGCAACCCGATCATGCCGGGTTGCCTCGGCCTTGACGGCATGTGGCAGCTGACCGGCTTCTTCCTCGGCTGGCTGGGCGAAGAAGGCCGCGGCATGGCGCTCTCCACCGGCGAAGTCAAGTTCAAGGGCATGGTTCGCCCGGAGACGAAGCTCCTCCAGTACGGCATAGATTTCAAGCGTGTGATGCGCGGACGTCTCGTTCTGGGTACCGCAGACGGATGGCTAAAGGCAGACGGCGAAACCATTTATCAAGCGACGGACCTTCGTGTGGGGCTGTCGAAGGAAAAGACCGCCTGAAGCGGACGGAATAGTCCTGGCAAACGCCGGGCGGCTTCGGTCGTCCAGCCGAAATCTTAAGAAAAGGTCCATTTCATGAGACGAGTTGTTGTCACCGGCCTCGGCATTGTTTCTTCCATCGGTGGTGATGCCGCCGAAGTCACCGCATCCCTGCGCGACGCCAAATCCGGCATTTCATTTTCACCGGATTTTGCTGAACACGGTTTCAAGTGCCAGGTATGGGGCAAGCCGTCTCTCGATCCGACCGAACTGGTCGACCGTCGCGCCATGCGCTTCCTTTCGCAGGGCGGCGCATGGAACCACGTTGCCATGAAGCAGGCGATTGCCGATTCCGGTCTCGAGGAAAGCGACATCAGCGGCAACGAGCGCACCGGCATCATCATGGGTTCGGGCGGTCCTTCCACCCGCACCATCGTCGAAGCCGCCGATATCACGCTGAAGAACAACAGTCCGAAGCGTATTGGCCCGTTTGCCGTGCCGAAGGCCATGTCCTCGACCGCATCGGCTACACTTGCGACCTGGTTCAAGATCCACGGCGTCAACTATTCGATCTCTTCGGCCTGCTCCACATCGGCGCATTGCATCGGCAACGCCGCCGAGATGATCCAGTGGGGCAAGCAGGACGTGATGTTTGCTGGCGGCCATGAAGACCTCGATTGGTCCATGTCCAACCTCTTCGACGCCATGGGCGCGATGTCGTCCAAATATAACGAGACGCCAAACCTCGCTTCCCGCGCCTATGACGTCAACCGCGACGGTTTCGTCATCGCCGGCGGTGCTGGCGTACTGGTTCTTGAAGAGCTGGAACATGCAAAGGCGCGCGGCGCCAAGATTTACGCCGAGATCGTCGGTTATGGCGCAACCTCGGATGGTTACGACATGGTGGCTCCTTCCGGCGAGGGCGCGATCCGCTGCATGCGTCAGGCCCTTTCCACCGTCAAGGGCGATATCGACTACATCAACACCCACGGCACCTCGACGCCGGTGGGCGACAGCAAGGAAATCGGCGCGATCCGGGAAGTCTTCGGCGACAAGATCCCGCATATCCAGTCGACCAAGTCCCTCACCGGCCACTCGCTGGGCGCAGCAGGCGTTCAGGAATCGATCTACGGCCTGTTGATGATGCAGGAACGCTTCATCGGCGAGAGCGCGCATATTTCCGAACTCGATCCGGAATTTGCGGGCGTCCCGATTGTTCGCAGCCGCATCGACAATGCCAAGATCGACACGATCCTTTCCAATTCCTTCGGCTTCGGCGGCACCAACGCCACGCTGGTCTTCCAGCGTCATAACGGATAATTGCCATGAACGGCATCATGCAGGGTAAACGCGGCCTCATCATGGGCGTCGCAAACAATCACTCTATCGCCTGGGGTATCTCCAAGGCTCTTGCGGCGCAGGGCGCAGAGCTCGCCTTCACCTATCAGGGTGAGGCGCTCGGCAAGCGGGTAAAGCCGCTCGCCGCCGAGCTCGGATCCGACTTTATCGTGCCTTGCGATGTCGAGGATATCGCCTCGGTTGACGCGCTTTTTGCGGCAATCCGCGAAAAATGGGGTACGCTGGATTTCGTCGTGCACGCGATCGGCTTTTCCGACAAGAACGAGCTGAAGGGTCTTTACGCGGATACGACCCGCGAGAATTTCAGCCGCACTATGGTCATCTCCTGTTTCTCGTTCACGGAAATCGCCAAGCGTGCCGCCGAACTGATGACGAATGGCGGATCCATGCTGACGCTGACCTATAACGGTTCGCAGCGGGTCATCCCCAACTACAACGTCATGGGCGTTGCCAAGGCAGCTCTCGAAGCGTCCGTGCGTTATCTCGCTGCCGACTATGGCCCGCGCGATATTCGCGTCAACGCCATCTCGGCCGGACCGGTCCGCACACTGGCGGGCGCCGGCATTTCCGATGCGCGCGCAATCTATGCGTGGAACCAGAAAAACGCACCGCTGCGGCGAACAGCGGATATCGACGATATCGGCGGATCGGCTCTTTATCTGCTCTCCAACATGTCGCGCGGCGTTACCGGCGAGTGCCACTACGTGGATTGCGGCTACAATATCACCTCCACACCCACCCTTGAGGTTCTCTCAAAAGCGGATGCTGAATAAGCTATCCTTTTTCCAGTAAGTAAAAGCCCGGCGATATGCCGGGCTTTTTGCGTTTATAGCCTGTGCCATTTTTGCGAACTGATAAAGTATAACTCGTCGGGGTAACTGAATTTAAACACCGGCTGGTTATGGTCCGCAACAAATTCAACGGTTGCGCTTGCCGCATATTCTAAAGATCGACACCGACATATGCGACTGGCCAAATTGAAGCCATTGCTGGAAAAATTCGGGCTCTCGCGTGACGGGACAGCAGCCATCGAATTCGCGATCCTGGCGCTTCCCTATTTCCTCGTCGTCTTCGCGATCATCGAAACTTTCATCGCCTTGATGGCGGAGCAAGTGGTCGTCAATGCTACCGACACGATGGCGAGGCGTCTGCGCACCGGGCAGATCAGCAGTTCGATTTCCAAAGAGGATTTTCGCAAGAGTTTCTGCAACGAAGTTTCGGTGATTATCACCTGCTCGGATGATGAGATCAAAAAAGAACAGAAGCTTTATATCGACCTTCGCTCCTTCACCGCCTTCAAGGATATTCCAACTACGATACCCTTGAAAGCTAACGGCGAATATTACGATCTCGACACGGCGCAATTCGGCTTCAAGCCGGGTGGGCCGGACACGATCAACATGCTGCGCGTCTATTATCGCTGGCGTGTAGTCGCAGATATCATCCGACCATATCTTACCAAAATACGCCCAGCCGACGGGTCGATGCCGTCGCATTTCCTCATTGTCGCGACCGACGCTTTCATGAATGAGAAATACACCACGAGCGGGGGCTCATGATGGCAGGTCTTGTTTCCACCATCACGAACGGCCGACTTCGTTTCATCGCGCTCGTTGCACGCTTCGCAAGGGATCGCCGTGGCGTGGGTGCGGTAGAATTTGCAATCGTCTTCCCGATATTGCTTGCGCTTTATCTGACGTCCTTCGAACTCACCATCGGCTATAATACCTACAAGCGGGCAAGCAGCGCGTCCGCAACGATCAACGACCTGATCTCCAAAACAAATTCCGTCGACAAGGCTTATCTGACAAGCATGCAGGACGTAACGGCTGCCGTCTTTGCGCCCTACAGCACCAAGGGTCTGCAGCTGAAGATCAGCGGCATCAAGATCGACAAGCAGAAACAGGCGACTATCGCCTGGTCCTGGAACGAGAAAAACGCGCGGCCCTATGTGGTGGGATCGCCAGTCTCCGTTCCCACACGTTTGCTTGTAGCGGACAGTTTCCTCATCCACGTCGAGCTTTCCGTGCCGCATGAGTTGTTGATGTTCATGCCAGATATTTCTTCGTCCGGCGTAAGATCGATCACGATCGCACGCGATTATTTCTTCAAGCAGCGCGACGCTGAGATAACCTGCTCCAATTGCTGATGCGCCTCAGCGCTTTGCTCTAATAAACATCGCGCAGATAACGTTTTTCGCGCTTCAGCCGGTTTACATAGTCGCTTGCCGCTTCTGCAGAGATGCCCGCCTCGTCAATAACAATCTGGTGCAGGGCATCGTCAACATCCTTCGCCATGCGGGTCGCGTCGCCGCAAACATAGAAATGGCCGCCCTCTTCGAGCCATTGATAGAGTGCCTTGCCGTTTTGGCGCATACGGGTCTGAACATAGATCTTTTCGGCCTGATCCCGCGAGAAAGCGAGATCGAGACGGGTCAGCACGCCATCGCGACTCATCTTTCCAAGTTCGTCTTCGTAGATGAAATCCGACTGCCGGTGCTGATCGCCGAAAAACAGCCAGTTCCGGCCATTTGCGCCCCGCGCCTGCCGTTCCTGCAAAAAAGCCCGGAATGGCGCAATGCCCGTGCCGGGTCCCACCATGATAACAGGTGCGTCATTGTCCTGAGGCACGCGAAACGCCTTGTTCGGAGAGACGAAAATCCCGGCACTCTGCCCCGCTTCTACCCGGTCCGCGAGATAGGTGGAACACACGCCGCCACGCTCGCGACCTTCGGCGCGATAACGCACGCTGGCGACTGTCAGATGCACGCTGTTGTGCGCGGCCAGAGGGCTGGAAGAGATCGAATAGGCGCGATGCTGTAACGGCTTCAGGAACGTCACGAATTCAGCAAGCTCGAATACGGGTTTTTCACCGAGACTAAGCAGGTCGAGAATATCCTTGCTCCAGAGAAAGGCGGCAAGCTGTTCCCTGTCTCCATTCGCAAGGATGTGGCTGAGTTCATCGTGCCCTGCGCGCTTGCCGATCTCCGCGACCAGTTCACGCGACGGTGTCGATATCTCGAACATATTGAGAAGCGCATCGCCGGCCGGACGGTCGAGTCCGACGACTTCGCCATCCGCGCTCACTCCGAAGCGTTCGAGCAGCGCGCCTACCAGTTTCGGGTCGTTTAGGGGAACGACGCCCAGAGCATCCCCCGCCTCATAATCGAGACCACTTTCGCCGAGATCAAATTCGTAGTGGCGAATTTCCTTGGACGAAGCAGGCCCGGAAAGAAGGCGATTGACGCTCACCTGCGCAGCATAGGGGTTCTTGCGGCTCCAGCCCTGTTTTGCCCGCGCGGGCGCCTCGGCGATCGCCGGCACAACCGCCGCCTTATTGCCACCATCGATGGCGAGCGCGAGTGGCAGGGTCTCGCCGATCCAGTTGGCGGCGACATCTTCGAAATCGATATCGCAATCGATACGCGTCTTCATCCGTTTGCCGCCAAGCTGCTCGAAGCGGGTATCGATGAGCTTGCCCGCCTGGCAGAAGCCATCGTAACCGGTGTCGCCAAGCGCAAGCACGGCAAAGTTCATCTCATCCAGCCGGGGTGCGGCCTCCTTGGAAAGGGCCTCCCAGAAAAGCTGGGCATTGTCAGGCATTTCACCTTCGCCGTAGGTGGAGGTGACGACAATGACGCGCTTCATGACGCCCAGACTATCCATGGAAACATCGTCCAAGGCTGTCACCACAGGCTGCATGCCCTGGGCACGGGCGGCGTCGGCTATATCCATCGCCAGCGCCTCGGCATTGCCGGTCTGGGTGCCAAAGAGAATGTTCAGCACGCTGGCCGCCGCCTTGGGAGCGGCAGCGGCAACCGATGTGTCCATACCCATTGCTGCGCGGGAATGAAGCCCGGCCAGGAAGCCGGATAGCCAGGCGCGCTGGTCGCCATTGAAAGGGGCATCTTGAGGAATGTAAGGTATCTTCATCATGCTGCCCTGTTCTGGCTGGATGCGGTGGCAAGGTCGGGAATGGCACGCGCCGCGAAAAGCTCCTCAAAGCCCGGCAGACGACCAATCTTCTCGATGTTTTTGCGGTTCTGCTGAATGATCCAGCCATAGGTGCCGGGACTATCCACCGACCAGATGTTACGGCGCGCAAGCGCCTGCTTGTAATCGTCGAGCCGCTTGGCGGCGATCATCACCGCAAGCTGCTCGTCATCATGATCGGAAAGCGCCTCGCGCGCATATTTCAGCAGCCGCTGCATCAGCGCATAGTCCTCCGTGAGGACGAGATTGCGCACGGCTTTTTCGATGGCGGGATCGGAAGGACCGGATGCCATCGGCAACCGTTGGAGAGCAATGGCCTGCGCCATACTCAAAACCGTGTAGTTGTTGATGAGCGCATACATGTCTTCCGTATCCGTCTCACCATAACCAGGGACGGTTCCGTTCAACACGGCCTTGCGGTCGCGATAGGCCAGCTTGAACTTCCGCACCTGATGGGCGGCAAGCGCGGACGCCAGTTCCTCCAGCAGCTCCTTGCGGGGCTTGGCTTTCAGAATTTCGTCGCTGTCCTGATAAAGCAGCAGGGCGCGCGGCATGCCGTAGACGAAATTGTGCTGTTCGCTTTCCCAGTTTTCCAGAATCCATGCGGCCTTGGCCGACCCTGTTTCGTCGACATGCCAGGTCAAAAGCTGGTGAACGGCCTGATTGTGGATAGATGCCTGTTCGTCCTCGCCGGTGATGGAGCCGAGCAGGATGGAATCATGGCTCACCTTCTTCGGCAGATCGCCGTAAGGGTCATATTGATAGACGAAGCCGCCGCTCATGCCGTTGCCGAAACCCTTGCCGAAACTGCCGAGGTTAAGCACAGCGCCATTGGTCATATATTCGCAGGCGAAGTCGCCCACACCTTCGACAACGGCTGTCGCACCCGAATTGCGCACCGCAAAACGGTCGCCCGCCTGCCCTTCCACGAAAGTGCGACCGCCGGTGGCGCCGAACAATGCAAAATTGCCGACCAGCACATTGCCATCAGCATCTTGCGAACCGCCACCGGGGGAGCGCACTACAATGGTGCCGCCGCAGGCGCTTTTGCCGACGCCATCATTGCAGGTACCGGTATGGACCATGACCATGCCGTCATTGCAGAAAGCGCCGAAGGACTGCCCGGCTGAACCTGATGTGTCGATGCGCACCGAACCCGCCTCCAGAAAACGGCGGCCACGGCTATCCCGCTTCACAGCCGGAAGCGCATCCGCCTCTTCGTCGGAAAGTTCGTGGTTCAGCATGCGCTCGATATCGACGGCGAGCTGGCCGCCAACACTCTTGTTGCAATTGTTGAGGAAACGATTGCCGCCAAGCTCGATGTTCTCCCGCTTGCTGTCGATCAGAGCCGAGCGCACCAGTTCAATGAAGGCATCGTCCAGCGCGAAGTCCTTTTCCATATAGACCGGGCTGTCGATCTTCACTTCCTCCACCACCGAAAGCATCGCCCGCAGGTCAAGCTGGCCGACGCTCGCCGGATGATCGAGGAGGTGAAGAAGATCGGAGCGGCCCCGAGCTTCGCGCAGCGAGCGCAGCCCGAGTGCGGCCAAGATCTCGCGGGTTTCATGGGCGATGTTCATGAGGTACTGCGCCAGCGCGCGTGGATCGCCGTTGAAGGCTTCCTGATTGGTGGTGAGACCGGCGGGGCACTTGATGTTGCAGTTCTTCGCCATGACGCATTTCAGCATCATCAGCGCCGTGGTGCCGAACTCGAAGCTGTCGCCGCCGAGAAGGGCCGATTTCACCACGTCGCTCGCCGTCTGGTGCGCGCCGGAGCAGCGCAGCAGCACCTTGGCACGAAGGCCTGTGGCACAAAGCGCCTGATGCACCTCGGCGATGCCGATTTCCGCCGCGCGGCCGGTATATTTGAGGCTGGTGACAGCGGCCGCACCCGTGCCACCGGTATTGCCGGCAACATTGATGACGTCCGCACCCGCTTTCGCAACACCGACTGCAATCGTGCCGATGCCTTCCGACGAGACGAGCTTGACGATGACGCGCACGCGCGCCGCCTTGGCGTCGTGGATTAGCTGGGCCAGATCCTCGATCGAATAGGTATCATGGTGCGGCGGCGGCGAAACCAGCTCGACGCCTGGGGTGCCACCACGGGCCGCGGCTATTTCCACCGTTACCTTTGGAGACGGCAATTGCCCGCCCTCGCCGGGCTTTGCACCCTGGCCGATCTTGATCTCTATTTCCTCCAGCATCGGGTCGGCAAGATAACCCGCCCAGACACCAAAACGGCCAGAGGCGAACTGCTTGATGCGCGAGGCGCGGATGGTGCCGTAACGGGAAATATGCTCGCCGCCCTCCCCAGAATTCGACATGCCGCCAACCATATTGGTGCCATGCGCCACCGCCTCATGGGCGGCTGCGACCAGCGCGCCATGGCTCATCGCACCCGAAGCGAGGGTCTTGGTGATCTCACTCGCCTTTTGCACAGCGTCGAGCGCAATGCTGTCAGGTGCGGTGCGGATCAGCGACAGATAGGTGAATGCTTCACCCTTCGCCTGAACCAGAAGCGCGCCGCCCTCCAGCCAATGGCCGGCAATATCCTCACCGAAACGATCAAGTAGCGACTGTCCGAGTGCGGCAAGCCGGGCAAGCTCATGACCGTGCGGCCCGGTCAATTCCAGCCGGAACGCGCCTTCGCCCGCACTTTCGCAGAGCAATCCGCGCACCATGAAGCTGTTGTTGCCACGTCTGGAAAAGCGCCCCATCTCGCGGCGGAATTCTTCGGCCGAACCGGCAAAGGTCACATCAGCCGGCAATTCCAGAACATCACGCAGGGCTGCCGGACGGCGTGCCCTTTCTTCGGCCATCATGCGTGCGAAGGCGCGGTAACCCGGCGTTACCTCGAAAGCGTCGATTGCCTCGGGCGTCAGCCGGTCGAAGCTGTTATGATAATAGGCCGCATCGTTGAGGCCGAAAGCATCCTCTAGCCGGTTGAGCGGCAGGAGACGCAGCGCCTCTTCGTTGTCGGTTCCCTTGTCGAAACTGATCTTTTCCTCCGTCATATCGACGAAACCGCGAACCGCCGTCGTGCCATAGGAATGGCCCGCACCTTCGGCGCGCTCCTTGAAGAGACCGAGTAGCGGAATGTCGTTTTCACCCTTTACCGACAGCGCCTTGCGATGCCAGTCCACTACCGCCTGCGCGATGACAGCGAAGGTAACGCCACCGACCGGGGTCTTAACATTGGGGAAATAACGCTTCAGCACAGGATCGTTGGTGTCGAGGAAGTTCGGTTCGAAGAACTCGCCGCCAATATAGCTTTCCGCCGTGCACAGCCCGACCTTGCCCATGGTCTTCATCAGCGACTTTTCAGCCGCCTTGGCAAAACGCTTGAAGGCCTTGTCAGCATCGGCACCGAATTTCTCCTCGGCACGGAACTGCACGCCGAGTGGGTAGACAGCCGAAGCCCCGAAACCAAGGCCCGCTGCGATGTGATGCGAGGAAGAAAATTGCCCACTTTCAACGATCAGGGACACGCGTAGCCGCAGCCCCTCCTCGATCAGCCGCTGGTTGATGGCGGAGACGACCATGATCATAGGCAACGCCGCACGACCTGCCGAAACGTGCCGGTCAGTGACGACGGCAATACCGCCCTCCCCGGCCGCGAAAGCCACAACCTCACCGCAGAGGCCATCTATCGCCTGACGCAAGGCCGCTTCGTTGGCACTCGCAGCATCAAAGATTGGCGTATAAAGCATCTCGAAACGACGAACTGGCGTCTCCGACTGCTCGCGAATGCGCAGCATGTCGAGATGGGTCAGGATCGGGGAGCGCACGACAATCTGGCGGGCCGCTTTCGCACCGCTATTCGGCTTTGCGCCAAGCGCCACGCGCAGCGTCATGCCATCGGCCTCACGAATGCTGTCGAGTGGGGGGTTGGTGACCTGCGCAAAGCGTTGCGAGAAATATTTGGCAACCCCGCCTTCCTGATCGGAGAGCGCGTTGATGGCATTGCCATAACCCATGGCCGAGATTTTTTCAGCACCCGACGCCAGCATCGGATCCATCAGGAACTTGAAGCTTTCCTGATTGTGCGAATAGGCGACATAGCGCTGATGCCGTTCCAGATCGCCATTGTATCGAAGCGGCGATCCCTGCTTTTCGGCGGGCACCTCCGGCAAATCCGCAAGCATGACGCGCGCTTCAGACAATAGCGACGGGTAGTCCCGCCGCGCCGCCAGAAGCTCCAGCGCCTCGACGGTGGAAAAGGCGCGCCGTTCGGCGTGGTCGTAATAAAGCATGCCGCCGGCCTCGATGCGACCGCGACGAATGACGCTTTCGGCCGGAAAGGCGATCTGCCCCGCCTCCGACATGACGCAGAGATAATCGTCTGTCTCGACGGTCCGCAGCGGGCGCAGGCCGAGGCGATCAAGCCGTGCGCCGATGATGGTGCCGTCGCCGAAAATCAGCGCAGCCGGGCCGTCATTCTTCTCCTCGTAGAGCGAGAAATATTCCAGCATCGCCTTGACGCCGGGCGAGAGCGTGTCGTCGTTTTCCCAGGCGGGCGGCATCATCGAGACGACGGCGGTGACGAGGTCGAGACCGTCTTCCATCACCCGCGCCTGCAATGTCTGGTCCAGACGGCAGCTGTCAGACTGGCCCTTCGGCCGGATGATGCTGGCATTTTTCGCCAACGCCACGGCCGCTTCCGACAGCCGGTTCTTCTTGTCGGTGTTGAGTTCGCCATTATGCGCCATCAGCCGAAAGGGCTGCGCCATGGAGGGGTGCGGATCCGTATTGGTGGAAAACCGCGTGTGGAAATACATCGTATGCACTTCATGGCGCGGATCGGTCAGGTCGCAGAAATAGGGCATGACCTCATGCGAGTTCAAACGCCCTTTCAGAACCTGCGTGCGTGCGCTGAGCGACAGCGGATAAAAACCGGCAAGTTCCGGCGCAGTATAGGCAAGCGCCTCGATAGCGAGCAGCGCCTTGTGAATACGCCAGTCGAACTCGGCAAGGGTTGCGCATTCCGCTGGGGCCGAAAAGACCCATTGCCGGATCGGCAATTGGTAGGAAATGGCGGCCGCGCGGATGGCCGCGTCATTCACCGGTACATTGCGGACGAGCAGGATCGAGAAGCCCTGTTCCTCCAGAGCACTGCCGATGATGCCGATCGCCTGGTCATGAAAAGCAGGGTTCTGCGGCAGGAAAAAATTGCCGACGCCGAACCGGCCGGCTTGCAAGGAATCGTTGTCCGTCAGCTTCCGGAAAAATGAGAGTGAAAGATCGAGCGACACGCCAGCACCATCACCCACGCCCTCCGCCGACATGCCGCCGCGATGCGGCACGGCACAGAGCGCCTCGTGACCGCGCTTCAGCACATCATGCGTCTGCACGCCGTCCTTGCGGGTGATGAAACCGACGCCACAGCTGCTTTTCTCAAAAGCCGCATCGTAAAGGCCGAATTTTTGCTCCGTCACGCTCAAGGTTCTCTCCTCTCGTTGCGCATTCCGCGCGGCATCGCCCTTTTCCCGAAACCCGGCGCGTCAGCCGGCACTCTGCGGGCGGAGCCGCAGGCGACCTGGCTGCTCCTCTTCTTTTCTGCTTATCGGCGTTTAATGGCGCGAACGGTCGTTTTGCGGCCGCCAAACGGCGTGGCGGCATTGGCCGCTTTCTCGCAAATAATGATCGTCATCGTTCGCATTGCGTTCCCTGATGGCCGGCAATTCCGGCAGTGAGACACATTGAATTACGTCAGTATTGCTTACATAATATTTCATGATTGGCCGAGTCAAGATTAAAATCGGTCCCACGCAATAAAAAAACAAAAACGCCGCGAAATCCGACAGGATTCCGCGGCGCGATGGCTGCAGAGATGTTTATATTGCCCTGGTCACTCCGAGGGCATGTCCAGTGTTCGGCTGAACCACAGTGCGACCAGTGTACAGACTGCACCCGACATCAGGTAAATCCCGACCGCAAACAGTCCGAATTTGGACGAAAATCCGAGCGCCACGAGCGGTGCAAAACCAGCGCCGATCAGCCAGGAAATATCCGAGGTGAGCGAAGCGCCGGTATAACGGTATTCGCGGCTGAAGCGGGAGGCGAGCGCACCGCCCGCCTGGCCGAAGGACAGGCCAAGCAATGCAAAGCCGACCAAGACGAAAAGATAGCGCCCTATATCGCCCGAACTCAGCAGAAGCGGCGCCACGAGGCTGAAAAGACCGATCAGCACTGCGGCGAAAGCCAGCAGCTTCCGCCGGCCGATTTTGTCGGCGAGAATACCAGACACGACGATCATGCCGCCGGCGATGATGGCGCTGACGAATTGCACGAACAGAAAGTCCGAAACCCGCTGGGTGGTATTGAGGGAAACCCAGCTCAGCGGGAAGACCGTGACAAGATGGAAGAGCGCGAAGCTTGCCAACGGCACGAAAGCGCCCGTCAGCACGACCGGAAACTGCGAGCGCAGCATCTTGAACACGGGGCGCGGCTCCAGCTCATGCTGTGCAAGCATGGACTGGAATTCCGGCGTGACAATCATGCGCAGGCGGGCAAAGAGCGCGAGAACATTGAGCGCCAGTGCAACGAAGAACGGGAAACGCCAGCCCCAGGCCAAGAATTCCGCGCTGGAGAGCTGCGTCACGAACACGATGAAGAATGCGCTAGCAAGACCAAAGCCCATCGCCGCACCAATTTGCGGCATCATGGCGTACCAGCCGCGCTGCTTCGGCGGTGCATTCATGGCGAGGAGCGAGACAAGACCATCCCAGGCACCGCCAAGACCAAGTCCCTGACCGATACGGAGTACCGCCAGAAGACAGGGGGCAAGCATGCCGGCTTCCGCATAGGACGGAAGAAAGCTGATCGCCATCGTGGAACCGCACAGCGTGAACAGGGCCGCCATCAGCTTGACGGCACGGCCGAACTTTCGGTCGATCTGGAGGAAGATCAATGAACCGATCGGCCTTGCGATGAAGGCCAGCGAGAAGACCGCAAAGGAATAAAGCGTCGCCGTCAGCGGATCGACGAAGGAAAAGAAGACATGCGGAAAAACGAGCGCGGAGGCGATGGCGTAGATGAAAAAGTCGAAAAACTCCGTCATTCTCGCAAGAATGACAGCAATTGTAATTCGATCCGGATCGACCTTGACCGGATCGGTCCCATGTCCCTTCGCTTCCGGCGCCTGCCCAAAAGATGGAGCAGCATCAGTATAACTCATAATATCCCTCCTGCGTCATGGACGAACCATTTCCTGTAACGCGCCGGCTCCTCTTCCTTAGCGTTACGATGCGACGGATTGTCACATGCACCCTACGTAACGTCAATTGAAGTTTGATAAGAAAGGCTTGCTCCGCAAGCTCCCTATGCGATAATGCAGCCGCTCCGCCTTCAAACGCGGCTCCGCTAAGCCTATGGTGCATCGCGAAGGTTTCGCTGCACCGCGACAATATACCTCATTTCAAAAATGATGTTCGGCAATTAATCGCGGCATAATCCAAACTGTACGAGTTCAAAGAACGTGCGCATGATCAAGAAAATCACATCTGCCCTTCTGGCAATCCCCGCACTGCTGCTGCTTAGCGGCTGTAACCTCGTGGTGATGAACCCTTCGGGCGACGTCGCCATCCAGCAGCGCGACCTCATCATCACGTCCACGGTTCTGATGCTGCTCATCATCGTCCCGGTTATCGCCCTGACGCTGTTCTTCGCATGGAAGTATCGCGAATCGGCGAAGGCCGAGGATTACGATCCCGAATGGCATCACTCGACGCGCCTTGAAATGGTGATCTGGTCCGCCCCGGTCGCCATCATCCTGATGCTAGGCACGGTGACCTGGATTTCCACCCACCGTCTCGACCCCTACCGCCCGCTGGAGCGTATCGACGAAAACCGTCAGGTTACCGCCGAAACCAAGCCGCTTACGGTGGAAGTGGTGGCCATGGACTGGAAGTGGCTGTTCTTCTACCCCGAGCTCGGCATTGGCAGCGTCAATGAATTCGCAGCTCCGGTCGATGTTCCGATCAACTTCAAGATCACCGGCACGACCGCGATGAATTCGTTCTTCGTTCCGGCACTCGCCGGCCAGATCTACGCCATGGGTGGCATGCAGACCAAGCTGCACGCGGTCATCAACAAGGAAGGCGTTTATGACGGCTTCTCGGCCAACTTCTCCGGCCCCGGCTTCTCGCATATGCGCTTCAAGTTCCATGGTCTCAGCCAGCAGGGCTTCGATCAGTGGGTTGCGAAGATCAAGGATGGCGGCAAAGGCTTCGGTCGCCAGGAATATCTCGACTTTGCCAAGCCTTCGGAACGTGAGCCGGTGCAATATTTCGCCTCCGTCGATCCGCAGCTTTACGATGCCATCCTCAACCGCTGTGTCGAGCCCAACAAGCTCTGCATGCGTGACATGATGCATATCGACGCCAAGGGCGGCGGCGGCAAGGAAGGCATCGATATCGCCAAGGCGCTGAACTCCGTCGTCTGCACACCGCTTTCACCTTACGGTGTCGCCAGCGGACCCCAATCCACTCCGGCTGCGATCGAAGGACAGACTTTCGAACCCGCGGCGCTGCCGGAAACGAAACAAGTCGCTGGCTGACGGATAAGTCCCGGCATTATGCGGCGCGGCCAATGGCTGCGCCGATCTTATGTCTTAGAATCGCAAGAGGCTAAAAATGATCGTCAATTCCGATCAAACGTCATTCCTGTTCGGGAAGCTGACATGGGAGTCCATCCCGCTTCACGAGCCCATTCTCGTCGCGACCTTCGCGGCAGTGGCTCTTGGCGGCATCGCCGTCGTCGGCGCCCTCACCTATTTCCGGCTGTGGGGTTATCTCTGGAATGAATGGTTCACGAGCATCGATCACAAGAAGATCGGTATCATGTACATCATTCTGGCACTCGTCATGCTGCTGCGCGGTTTCGCAGATGCCATCATGATGCGCGTCCAGCAGGCGATCGCCTCCGGTGGATCGGAAGGCTATCTTCCGCCGCACCATTACGACCAGATTTTCACGGCCCATGGCGTCATCATGATCTTCTTCATGGCCATGCCGATGATCACCGGTCTAATGAACTTCGTCGTGCCGCTGCAAATCGGCGCCCGCGACGTTTCGTTCCCCTTCCTCAACAACTTCTCATTCTGGATGACCACGGCCGGCGCCGTCATCACCATGATCTCGCTGTTCATCGGTGAATATGCGCAGACTGGCTGGCTTGCCTATCCGCCGCTTTCCGGCATTGATGGAAGTCCGGGCGTGGGTGTGGATTATTACATCTGGGGTCTGCAGATCGCCGGTGTGGGCACGACGCTCTCTGGTATCAACCTGATCGTCACGATCATCAAGATGCGCGCACCCGGCATGACCATGATGCGGCTGCCGATCTTCGTCTGGACGTCGCTGTGTTCGAACATCCTGATCGTGGCATCCTTCCCGATCCTGACCGGCACGCTCGCCCTTCTGACCCTTGACCGTTACGTTGGCACGAATTTCTTCACCAACGATCTCGGCGGCAACCCGATGATGTATGTCAACCTCATCTGGATTTGGGGCCATCCCGAAGTTTACATCCTGGTGCTGCCGGCCTTCGGCGTCTTCTCGGAAATCGTCTCGACCTTCTCCAACAAGCGTCTTTTCGGTTATGCCTCGATGGTCTATGCGACGGGTGTCATCACCATCCTCGCCTATATCGTGTGGCTGCACCACTTCTTCACCATGGGTTCCGGCGCAAGCGTCAACGCTTTCTTCGGCATCACCACGATGATCATATCGATCCCGACCGGTGCGAAGATCTTCAACTGGCTCTTCACCATGTACAAGGGCCGCATCAAGTTCGACGTTCCTATGCTGTGGACGATCGGTTTCATGATCACCTTCGTCATCGGCGGCATGACCGGCGTTCTTCTCGCTGTTCCGCCGGCGGACTTCGTGCTCCACAACTCGCTGTTCCTCATCGCCCACTTCCACAACACCATCATCGGTGGCGTGGTGTTCGGTGTGCTTGCGGGTATCGTTTACTGGTTCCCGAAGGCCTTCGGCTACCGCCTGGATCCGTTTTGGGGCAAGCTGTCCTTCTGGTTCTGGTTCATCGGCTTCTACTTCGCCTTCATGCCGCTCTACATTCTCGGCCTGATGGGTGTGACCCGCCGTATCAGCCAGTTCGAAGACAATTCGCTCCAGATCTGGTTCCTGATCGCAGCCTTCGGCGCCTTCCTGATCGCGCTCGGCATCGCTTCCTTCGTCATCCAGCTCATCGTCAGCTTCTTGAAGCGCGATCAGCTCCGTGACGTGACCGGCGATCCCTATCATGGGCGTACGCTGGAGTGGTCGACCTCGTCGCCTCCGCCTGCCTACAACTTCGCTTTCACGCCGGTTGTGCATGACGTCGACGCCTGGGCGGATATGAAGAAGCGCGGTTACGACCGTCCCAAGGAAGGCTTCATCCCGATCCATATGCCGAAGAACACCGGTGCGGGCGTAATCATCAGCGCCATCAGCGTCGTGCTTGGCTTTGCCTTGGTGTGGCACATCTGGTGGCTGGCGGCTCTGTCCATGCTCGCCATCATCGCGGTCTCGATCGCCCATACCTTCAACTACAACCGCGAATACTACATTCCTGCATCCGATGTTTCGACAGTCGAGGCGGAACGTACGAAGCTGCTTGCGGAACAGGCGTAACGAATATGGCTCATACACCTGCACAAAGCGCCGCGGGCGCGGAAACACCGGTCTTCTACCTGAAAGAAGACCACCATCCGGAGAACGGCACCTCGCTGGGCTTCTGGCTCTATCTGATGAGCGACTGCCTCATCTTCGCAACGCTGTTTGCCACCTATGCGGTTGTCGGTCGCAACTACGCGGCCGGCCCGTCGGGCGCAGATCTGTTCGATCTGAAGCTTGTGGCGATCAACACGGCCTTCCTGCTTTTCTCTTCCATCACCTATGGCTTCGCCATGCTGGAAATGGAAAAGCAGAAGGTGAAGACGACGCTGATCTGGCTCGGCATCACCGGTCTCTTCGGTCTCGCCTTCCTCGCCGTGGAACTTTACGAGTTCCATCACCTGATCGAAGAAGGTGCAGGTCCACAGCGTTCAGCGTTCCTTTCCGCCTTCTTCGCGCTGGTTGGAACGCACGGTCTGCACGTCACCTTCGGCGTGATCTGGCTCGTCACACTGATGTTCCAGGTCGCAAAGCATGGTCTGATCGCCGCAAACAAGCGTCGCCTGATGTGCCTGTCGATGTTCTGGCACTTCCTTGACGTCATCTGGATCGGCGTCTTCTCCTTCGTTTATCTCATGGGAGTTCTTTGATGAGTTCCGAAGCACACGCACACCACGACGCGCATGGCGACGACCATCATCACCATGATGGCGCCAGCCACGGCACGTTCAAAAGCTATATGATCGGCTTCGTCCTGTCGGTCATCCTGACGGCGATCCCGTTCTGGCTGGTCATGGGCGACGTTCTTGAAAACAAGACGCTGCTGGTCATCGCGATCATGGGTCTCGGCGTCATCCAGATCTTCGTGCACATGATCTACTTCCTGCACATGGACACCAAATCCGAAGGCGGCTGGACCTTCATGGCGCTGATCTTCACCGTCGTGGTGCTGCTGATCACGCTCTCCGGCTCACTCTGGGTCATGTACAACATGAACAAGAACATGATGCCGCTGCACATCGAGGATGTGAAAAACCTGCCCTGAGCAGCCATAGATCAACGGCCTGCCGGATTTCTGGCGGGCCGCTTTCTGCGCCAGCACACGACCCCCGCAGCGCATAACCCCATGAATCGTCGGCGCGATTTATGGGGTTATTTGCTGGAAGACCCGGATGCCGACAGCCGACAGCCGACAGTGTTGCCGCAGCAAACCGCATGGCCTTGCAAGGACTGTGAAACCATGACCGATCCGTCGACAACCGCCCCGCACACGCGACGCGTCCGCCCCGCAGCAATCGTCGTCCTGCTTCTGACTATTGTACTGACAGGCTTCCTGCTGGCGCTTGGAACATGGCAGGTTCAACGCCTCTTCTGGAAGCTCGATCTCATCGAACGCGTCGAAGCTCGCGCCCAAGCCGCACCTGTGGATGCACCGGCAGCCCGCGAATGGCCGGCCCTTGCCGATCCCGCAGAGTATGAATATCGCCGCGTGAAACTGTCAGGCACCTTCCTCAACGACAAGGAGGTCCAGGTCTATACGGTCAGTGATCTCGGGCCCGGCTACTGGGTGATGACGCCGCTGAGACGCGATGACGGATCGAATATCATCGTCAATCGCGGCTTCGTGCCTTCCGACAAACGCGATCCATCCTCGCGCCGGGAAGGCGAGCCAACCGGGCAGGTCGAGATCGTCGGGCTGATGCGCGCGTCAGAAACCGGCGGGCTTTTCCTTCGAACCAACGATCCGGCAAATCGGCGCTGGTACTCCCGCAATATCCCGCAGATATCGCAGGCATCCGGCCTTTCCGGCGTGGCGCCCTTTTATGTCGATGCCGATGCGACGCCCAATCCGGGCGGCCTACCGGTCGGCGGCAAGACCATGCTTACCTTCCCCAACAACCACCTGTCCTACGCCATCACATGGTATATTCTGGCGGTCATGGTAATTGCCGCTGGATGGTATGTGCTGCGCAATCTCAACGCGCCGAAATCGAAACGGGAAGAGGATTGAACAGCCGGTTTTACCGGATGGTTCATAAAATCACTTCCTTCTTCACGTTTTGCTGATCTATAACGACAGTTCGGCCTGACATTGCCCGTCGGCGCATTTTCGTTTCGGTGAGTTATGGCAAGAGCATTTCTTCTCGTTCTGGATTCCTTCGGTGTCGGCGGTGCGCCTGACGCGGAGCATTATGGCGACCTTGGCGCCAATACGCTCGGTCATATCGCCGAATTCTGCGCGGCAGGTGCTGCCGACAGGCCGGGCCTTCGGGCGGGTCCGCTGAAGCTGCCCAACATGTCTTCGCTTGGTCTTCTGGAGATTGCACGACAATCAAGCGGCGACATTCCCGCCGGCATGGAACCGCCGGAGCGTATTTTCGGCCTGCATGGCTCTGCCAGCGAAATATCGAAGGGCAAGGATACGCCCTCAGGCCATTGGGAGATCGCGGGCACGCCCGTCACCTTCGACTGGGGCTACTTCCCGACAGAAGGCGACGCCTTTTCTCCCGAACTGGTGGAAGCCATCTGCACGCAAGCGGATATTCCAGGCATTCTCGGCAATTGCCACGCTTCCGGCACCGAGATCATCGCGGAGTTTGGCGAAGAGCATATCAGGAGCGGCAAGCCGATCTGCTACACCTCATCCGATTCCGTGTTCCAGATCGCCGCGCACGAGACCCATTTCGGATTGCAGCGGCTCGTCACGCTCTGCGAGACGGTGCGCAAGCTGCTCGATCCGCTGAATATCGGCCGTGTCATTGCCCGTCCCTTCATCGGCGAGACGGTCGCAACCTTCGAACGCACCGGCAACCGCCGCGATTTCTCCGTTCCGCCGCCCGAACCGACGTTGCTCGACCGCCTTGTGGAGGCTGGCAGGAAAGTGCACGCGATCGGCAAGATCGGCGATATCTATGCCCACAAGGGTGTCTCGCGCGTCATCAAGGCAAATGGCAACAGCGCCCTGATGGATGCAACGCTGCACGCTATTGACGAAGCCGAAAACGGCGATCTTGTCTTCACCAATTTCGTCGATTTCGACATGCTCTACGGCCATCGACGCGATGTTGCCGGTTATGCGGCGGCGCTTGAAGCCTTCGATGCGCGCATTCCGGAAATCCATCGCAAAATGGCGCCCGGCGACATCGCCATTCTTACCGCCGACCATGGTTGCGATCCCACATGGCGGGGCACGGACCATACACGGGAAAGAGTGCCGATCATGGCATTCGGCCCGGGCATCCGCTCCCGCGATGTCGGCATTCGTTCAAGCTACGCCGACATCGGCGAAAGCATCGCCCACCATCTAGGTATCGAGGCCGGTTCGCACGGCAGGAGCTTCATTTGACATCGCATTTGCTGAAAGCGGAAATTCACTGCCACCTGGAAGGTGCGGCACCCCCTGCCCTCGTCGCAAAACAGGCCGAGAAATACGGCATAGACACCAGTAGCTTTCTGCGCGACGGCCAGTACGTCTGGTCGGATTTTGCGCAATTCATCCAGTGCTACGATGCGGTGGCGCAGGTGTTCAAGACCGATGAGGACTATGCGGTTCTGACGCAAACCTATCTGACCGAACTTGCCGAGGCCAATACGATCTATAGCGAGCTCATCATCTCGCCCGATCATGGCGACCGCATCGGGCTCGGCGCTGACGCCTATCTCTCCGGTATCGCCGAGGGCATCCGGATCGCGAAAGAAAAGACCGGTATCGAAACCCGCATCATCGTGACCGGCGAGCGGCATTTCGGTCCTGAACGGGTCATCGCGGCGGCTGAATATGCAGCACGGACGAAACACCCGCTGGTGACCGGTTTCAACATGGCGGGCGAGGAGCGCATGGGCCGCGTCGCCGATTATGCACGCGCCTTCGACATTGCCCGCGATGCCGGCCTTGGGCTGACCATCCATGCGGGTGAGGTGTGCGGACCGGAAAGCGTCGTCGATGCGCTCGACCTCGTAAAGCCGTCGCGCATCGGCCATGGCGTGCGCGCCATCGAAGACGCCGCTCTCGTCGATCGGCTGGTTGAGGCGGGAACAGTGCTTGAGGTCTGCCCCGGATCAAATATCGCGCTCAACGTTTATCCCGATTTCGGCAGCCATCCGCTGAGGGCGTTGCGCGATGCCGGGGTGCGCGTCTGCATCAGTTCCGACGATCCGCCATTCTTCTTTACCTCGCTTGCCCGGGAATATGCGCTGGCTGCGGATGCTTTCGGTTTCAGCGATGCCGAGATCAACCGCATGACCCGAACCGCACTGGAAAGCGCCTTTGTGGATGAAGTCACACGCGCCCGGCTGCTTGCGAAACTCGATAGCCACTAGGCATCGGTTGGCGGGGTAAAACCGCGAAGAAGGCTTGCGAAAAGCCTGCTTTCGGTGAATTACAGGGGCACAGGATAAAAAAGGAAGGCCAGTTTCATGGACGGCGTCACAGTCATCGAACATCCGCTGGTGCGGCACAAACTTACCATCATGCGCAAGAAGGAAACCTCGACAGCCGGCTTCCGCCGCCTGCTCAGGGAAATCTCGACGCTGCTCTGCTATGAAGTGACGCGCGACCTTGAAATGACGATGGAAACCATCGATACGCCGCTCGAAACCATCGAGGCTCCGGTGCTGGAGGGCAAGAAGCTGGTTTTCGCCTCCATCCTGCGTGCCGGCAACGGCCTTCTGGAAGGCATGCTCGAGCTCGTGCCTTCGGCGCGTGTTGCGCATATCGGTGTGTATCGCGATCACGATACGCTGGAGGCGGTCGAATATTACTTCAAGGCTCCCGAAAGCCTCGATGCCCGCCTTATCATCGTCGTCGATCCAATGCTGGCGACCGGCAACTCCTCCATCGCTGCGGTTGAAAAGCTGAAAGAGCGGGGCGCGAAGAACATCCGCTTCCTGTGTCTGCTGGCTGCACCCGAAGGCATCAAGAATTTCCGTGAAGCGCATCCCGATGTGCCGATCTATACTGCCGCAATCGACAAGCAACTGAATGAAAAGGGTTATATCGTTCCCGGCCTCGGCGATGCGGGCGACCGCATGTACGGAACGAAATAACACCGTTCATCATCGCTTAACCGTTTGAGCCATTCGCCGACCAACAAGCGGCGAATGGCTTTTTTCTTTTAAGATTTCAGCATGTTTTGCGTCTATTCTGCATAGGGATAACCCTGCCTTCTCAGGAGCGACGACTTGCTGGCGCGTACGATTTTTCTGCTCATCGGTCTTTCGGTCAGCGCCACGCAGATTCCGGCGCTGGTGGAAAAATTTCAGCCGCGCCCGGAAGCCAAGGTGGAAAAAGCCGAAGTCAAATCGGAAGCCGTCAAACCGGAACCCGTTTCGCTTGGCGGCGTCAATCTGAAAGCGGACGCACGCGGCCACTTCAACGCCGCCTTCCGTATCAACGGCAAATCTTTCGACGGGCTTGTCGATACCGGTGCCTCCATGGTTGCCATCAATGAGACGATCGCCCGGCGGCTCGGTTTCGGCGTCAACAGCCTCGATTTCAAATATCCGATCTCAACCGCCAACGGTCAGACCATGGCGGCCTATCTGAAGCTCGACCGGGTGGAAATCGGCACGATCCGCGTTCAGAATGTCGACGCCATGGTGCTGAAAGATAATGCGTTGAGCAACATGCTTGTTGGCATGAGCTTCCTGAAACAACTATCGTCATTCAAGGTATCGGGTGGCGAAATGAGGCTGGTCAGGTAATTCGCTCGAGGACCACAGTGCTGGTTTCCATCGCAGTGTCAGCAACCCCATAGCAGGCCGTAATCCTTTTGACGGCAAGTTCCGCTTCTTGCTTAGAGGCCGCATGGACGCAGGCGATTGGTTCGCCTTTTTCCACTTTTGTGCCGAGCGGCAGGATATCGGAAATCCCGACCGAAGGGTCGATCTTGTCTGACGGCATTCTTCTGCCGCCGCCAAGCTCGACAACGACCATGCCGAGATCGCGCGTCGCACAGGATGCCAGCCAGCCGCCGCGCTCAGCCGAAACCGGGAGAATGACCGGCGCCGATGGCAGGTAACGCGATGGATGATCGACAAAGTCCGCAGGCCCGCCAAGTGCTGCGACCATTTTCGCAAAGACTTCCATGGCACGACCGGAGGAAAGGGCGGCCTCAGCCAGCGCCTCGCCTTCATCCAGAGTGGCCGCGCTGCCCGCTTGCACCAGCATTTCCGCAGCAAAGGCAAGAACCACCTTTTCGAGACGTGTTCCCGCCTTGCGGCCAGCCAGAAAGTCCAGGCAATTGACGATTTCGACCGCATTGCCTGCGGCATCGCCAAGCGGCTGGTTCATGTCGGTTATAAGAGCCGTCGTCGGCAGGCCTGCGCCATTTGCCACATCGACCAGCGCGACGGCGAGATTACGGGCATCCTCCACACTCTGCATGAAAGCGCCGTTGCCGACCTTCACATCCAGAACCAGCGTCTGAAGCCCGGCCGCAAGCTTCTTAGACAGAATGGAGGCGGTGATCAACGGGATGGAATCCACCGTCGCGGTCACGTCCCTGATAGCATAGAGGCGCTTGTCTGCGGGGGCGAGATCGCCCGTCTGGCCGATGATGGCACAGCCGACCGTCTTGACCGTCCGGCGGAACAGGGCTTCGTCCGGCATCACATCGTAACCGGGGATCGCTTCCAGCTTGTCGAGCGTGCCGCCGGTATGGCCAAGACCCCTGCCGGAAATCATCGGCACCGCAAGACCGCAGGCGGCAACGATCGGGGCGAGCATCAGGGAGACGTTGTCGCCGACGCCGCCGGTCGAGTGCTTGTCCGCCACCGGCCTGCCAATATCGTTCCAGGACAGGACATCACCGCTGTCGCGCATGGCGAGTGTCAGCGCCACCATCTCGTCGCGGTTCATACCCCGGAAAAACACCGCCATGGCAAAGGCAGCGGCCTGGCCTTCCGATATGCCGTCCTTGGACAGCGCCTCGATGAAAGCGGCAATCTCCTGCGGCGCAAGAGACAGGCCATCACGTTTGCGGCGGATGATTTCCTGCGGGATCAAGCTCAATACCCGCTGGCGGCCTTGGCCGGTTCGCCACCGGCCAGCACGTTCAGGACATCATCGAGAACGCCGGAAGCGCCGAAGCGGAACGTGGACGGCATGGCCCAGTCGGGCGCCATGATTGTTTCCGCCAGCCGCAGATAAAGCGTGGCGTCTTCCACCGTGCCGACACCGCCGGCAGGCTTGAAGCCCACCTTCTGCCTGCTGTCGCGGATCGCCTGCAACATGATATCGGCGGCTTCCAGCGTGGCGTTGATGGCGACCTTGCCTGTTGAGGTCTTGATGAAATCGGCCCCTTCGGCAATGGCGAGTTCGGAAGCACGACGAATGAGAGCCTTGTCCTTCAGCTCGCCGGTTTCGAGAATGACCTTGAGAAGAACGGGTGCGACGCAGACCTTGCGTACGGCAGCCACCATCTCGGAAACAGCCGTTTCATCGCCTGCTATGAACTTACGATAGGGGATGACCAGATCGATTTCGTCGGCACCGTCGCGGATGGCCGCCTCGGTCTCCGCCACCACGGTCGCAACATCCAGATCGCCCGACGGAAAATTGACGACCGTGGCGATACGGATCGCATGGTCTTTTCCGAAAGCGGCACGCGCCTGGGCGACGAAACGCGGCCAGATGCAGATCGCGGCGGTATTGCCGTATTCGGTATGAGCCCTCTGGCACAAAGCAGCAATCTGCTCGGGCGTGCAGTCTTCCTTGAGGTTGGTCAGGTCCAGCAAGGATAGTGTCAGGGCAGCCGCTTCGCGCGGACGCTGGAGTTCCATGGTCACGCTCCTCCTGCGATCATTTCTTTCAAGATGGCGGCAAGCCTCTTGCCGCCCACCGGAGCCATGTCCTTGGTTTCCTCATGGCTCAGTTCAGCGCCAGTCATGCCGGCACCGTAATTGGTAATAACCGATGCGGCGGCAACGCGCATCCCGAAAAAGCGGGCGAGGATGACTTCCGGCACGGTGGACATGCCGACGGCATCCGCACCCAGCAGCCGCGCCATGCGGATTTCCGCCGGCGTTTCGAAGCTTGGGCCGGAAAACCACATGTAGACGCCGCCGAACAAGGGCACCGTCGCGCGGATCGCGGCATTACGCATCGCGAGCATCAGGTCCGGATCATAAGCCGTGGTCATGCCGACGAAGCGGTTGTCACTCTCTTCGCCAATCAGCGGGTTCATGCCGGAATAATTGATATGATCGGTGATCTGCATGACCGAGCCGGGCGGTATGTCCTGCCTGACCGAGCCTGCCGAATTGGTGAGGATGAGCGACTGCACGCCAAGACCAGCGAGCGCCTCAATGACCGCGCGCATGGCGGCCGGATCGCCTTTTTCGTAATAGTGCACCCGGCCGGACAGCATCATCACCGGCTCGCCACCGAGATAACCGGCCACCAACTCGCCGGCATGGCCGGAAACGCCGCTTGCAGGGAAACCGGGAAGTTCGGCGTAGGGCACGCGGATCGCATCGCTGACCTCGTCCACAAGCGACCCCAGGCCTGAGCCCAGCACGATGGCGATGCGCGGCATCAGGCCATTCAGACGCTCCACCAGAATATCGATCAGCGTATCCGGCATCAGGGCAGCTCGGTCTTGAAGCTGAAGGGCAAAAGTTCATCCATGGTCATGACCTTCTGAACACCGGTTTCGTCACAGAGATAGACCTTGGTGTCTGGCGAGGCGAATTCGGCGATCTTCTGCCGGCAGCCGCCGCAGGGCGGGCAAAGAGCAAGCTTTTCCGCGATGACGGCGATCTCGCTTATCTTCTTTGCTCCACCCATGATCATGGCGCTGATGGCCGAAGGCTCGGCGCACCAGCCTTGAGGGAAGGAGAGGTTCTCGATATTGGCGCCCTTGTAGATTTTGCCGTCTTCAGCGCGGATTGCCGCACCGACAGGGAATTTCGAATAGGGCGCATAGGCAAAGGCCATGGCCTCCACCGCTGCCTCGAACAACTGATGGGACATTGGTTCACGGGACATGGATTTAACGCTCCTTCGCATAGGCAACGCCACCGGCCTTGGGGGGCTTGGCGACGCCGATGAAACCGGCAAGCAGGATGCAGGTCAGAATATAGGGCATTGCCTGGAAAATCTGCACCGGCACTTCACCGATACCCGGCACGGATTTGCCCTGCATGAAGTTGGCGAAAGCATCCAGGAAACCGAAGAGCAGGCATGCGAACATGACCGGCACCGGCTTCCATTTCGCGAAGATCAGCGCGGCGAGTGCGATATAGCCCTTGCCGGCCGACATGTTGGCGATGAAGGCCGCCGATTGCGCAACGGCGAGATAGGCGCCCGAAAAACCGCAGAGGAAGCCGGCAACGATGACGGCGCGGTAACGCATCCATGTCACCGAAATGCCCGCCGTATCGACCGCGCCCGGATTTTCACCCACCGCGCGCAGGCGAAGGCCGAAACGGGTGCGGTAAAGCACCCACCAGGACAGCGGCACCGCCAGAAAGGCGAGATAGGTCAGGATGTTGTTGCCGGAAATGACATTGGCGTAGAGCGGGCCGATGAAAGGCACTTCGCGCATCGCATCCGCACCAGGCAGGATGATCGGTGCGAAACGGCCTTCGCCCGGCAATTGCGGCGTGCGCCCGCCCTGCCCGAACCACGCCTGCCCCAGAACCACCGTCAGACCGGCGGCAATGAAGTTGAGCGCCACGCCCGACACGATCTGGTTGCCGCGATTTGTGATGACGGCAAAGCCGTGGATCAGCGAAAACAGGATGGAGACGGCAATGCCCGCAAGCAGGCCGGCCCAAGGATTTGCGGTGAGATAGGCGACACAAGCCGAAGCAAAGGCTGCCGCCAGCATCTTGCCTTCAAGGCCGATATCGAACACGCCCGCGCGTTCGGAAAACAGCCCGGCAAGCGCCGTGAACAGAAGCGGGATGGTGAGACGGACGGTCGAGCCGAGAATGCTGACCAGCATATCGAAGAAATCCATATCAGCTCACCCCTTTGCCAAGCGCTGGTAGATGCGGACGATCGCCGGCCGGTACATATATTCAAGCGCGCCGGCAAACAGGATAACCAGACCCTGGATGACGACGATCATCTCACGGGTAATATTCGGCATCTCGAAAGAGAGATCTGCACCGCCCTGATAGAGAATGCCGAACAGCAGCGCCGAAAATAGGATGCCGAGCGGGTGGCTTCGCCCCATCAGAGACACGGCGATGCCGACGAAACCCGCACCGCCGACAAATTCCACCTGCAAGCGGGCGGAAGCCCCCATGACCGGGTTCAGCGCCATCATACCTGCCAGACCGCCGGAAATGAGCATGGCGATGATGACGGTGCGCGCATAGGGAATGCCGGCATAGACGGCGGCCGAGGGGCTGACGCCGAGCGTGCGCATCTCATAACCGAGCTTGGTGCGCCAGATCAGCACCCAGACGAGAAAACACATGACCAGTGCGATGATGAAGGAGACGTTGAACGGCGCCGGCCCGAGCTTCAGGCCGAACAGCGCCATCAGCCAGTCGAGCTTCGGCAATTGCCCACCTGGCAGAAAGGTGCGCGTTTCCGGCGCCATCTTGCCCGGCACGATCAGCACGTTCACCAGCAGATAGACCATCAACGCCGCAGCGATGAAGTTGAACATGATGGTGGTTATGACGACGTGGCTACCGCGTTTTGCCTGCAGCCATGCCGGAATAAACGCCCAGGCCGCGCCGAAAACCGCAGCGCCGATGATGGCGAAGGGCATCGTCACATACCACGGCACATAACGGTCGAGCGCCAGCGCCACCAGCGCCGCGCCCAGTCCGCCAATATAGGCCTGACCTTCAGAGCCGATGTTGAACAGACCGGCATGGAAGGCGACCGCCACAGAGAGGCCGGTGAAGATGAAACTCGTCGTATAAAACAGCGTGAAGCCGATGGCATCGCCACGACCTAGCGCCCCTTCGATGAGCAGGCGAAGCGCCGCGAGCGGATTTTCACCGATCGACCAGACGACGAGGCCGGAAATCAGAAATGCGGTAACTACATTTAAAAACGGCAGGAGGCCGTAGGTGATCCAGTTTGGCAGGGGTACGGAAGCGGTGCTCATTCATGCCTCATGCGGCGATGCCGGCCATCATCAGGCCCAGCGTCTGTTCTTCGGCTTCCGCCGTTTTTTCTCCAACGACACGCCCGGCGAACATGACCATGATCCGGTCCGAAAGGGAACGGATTTCATCGAGTTCGACCGAAACCAGCAAGATCGCCTTGCCGGCATCGCGCATTTCGATGATGCGGCGATGGATGAATTCGATGGCGCCGATATCCACACCGCGGGTCGGCTGGCCGATGATCAGCATCTTGGGGTCACGCTCGATTTCGCGGGCAACGACGATCTTCTGCTGGTTGCCACCGGAAAAATTGGCGGTCTTCAGCTGCGGGTTCGGCGGGCGGATATCGTATTTCTCGATCTTTTCGACCGCATCCTTGCGGATGGCCTCGGGGTTGAGGAAAGGGCCTTTGCCGTATCGCTCGTCGTGGTGATAGCCGAGGATGGAATTTTCATATTCCTCGAATTTCAGCACCAGCCCCATATGGTGCCGGTCTTCCGGAATATGTGCGAGACCGAGTTCGCGCAGAATGGACGGATCGGGCCGATCAACCTTCTGCCCGGCCACCCATATCTCGCCCGAGTAAGGCTTGCGGATGCCTGCGATCGCTTCGAGGAGCTCAGACTGGCCATTGCCGGCCACACCGGCGATGCCGACGATTTCACCGGCGCGGACATCCAGCGAGACATCGTCGACCATGGTGACGCCGCGGCTGTCCTTGACGGTCAGATTACGGATGGAAAGGAGAACTTCGCCCGGCGTCGTCTCGCCTTTTTCCACCCGCAGCAGCACGCGACGGCCGACCATCAGTTCGGCCAGTTCCTCAACGCTGGTTTCGGAAGTTTTGCGGGTCGCCACCATTTCGCCGCGGCGCATGACGGAGACGGAATCCGTGATCGCCATGATCTCGCGCAGCTTGTGGGTGATGAGGATGACGGTTTTGCCCTGCTCACGCAGGACACCGAGGATCTTGAAAAGATGATCGGCTTCCGCAGGCGTGAGAACGCCAGTCGGCTCGTCGAGGATCAGGATTTCGGCGCCACGATACATGGCTTTCAGGATTTCGACGCGCTGTTGCAGGCCGACCGGCAGTTCCTCGATCACAGCATCCGGATCGACTTCCAGCCCGTAGTCGTCTTCAAGGCGCTTCAACTCCTTGCGCGCAGCCGCCCTGCCCTTGGCAAGCGATGCGCCGCCTTCCGCGCCCAGCATGACGTTTTCCAGCACGGTGAAATTTTCCACCAGCATGAAATGCTGATGGACCATGCCGATGCCAGCACTGATCGCAGCCTGGCTATCGCGGATCGATACCGGCGCGCCGTTTACCCGGATTTCACCGGCATCAGCCTGGTAAAAACCGTAGAGGATCGACATCAGGGTCGATTTTCCGGCACCGTTTTCCCCGATGATGCCGTGGATCGTACCCTTGGCAACGGTCAGGTTGATATTCTTATTGGCGTGAACGGCACCGAATTTTTTATCGATGCCCACGAGTTCGATTGCTGGGTCCATACTCAAACCGAAACCTCTCCGAAGGCTGGATATGAAAAGGGCGCAAGGTGAAAAATCACCATGCGCCCCAGACACATATCATATCATTTCGGGCAGGAATTGTCCGCCATATAGTCATGAACCTTGATGGTGCCGGCAATGATGTCGGCCTTCGCCTTGTCCACGGCGGCGGTCATTTCCGGCGTGATCAGGGCCTTGTTGTTGTCGTCGAGAGCATAGGCAACGCCGTCTTCCTTGACGCCGAGAGCAACGATGCCGGGGGTGAACTTGTCGTCCTTGGCATCCTTGTAGGCGTTGTAGACAGCCAGATCGACGCGCTTTACCATCGAGGTCAGCACCGAGCCGGGGTGCAGGTGGTTCTGGTTGGAATCGACGCCGATCGAGAATTTCTTGTTGTCGGCAGCGGTCTGCAACACGCCGATACCGGTCGCACCAGCTGCCGCGTAGATCACGTCAGCGCCCTGGTCGATCTGGTTCTTGGTCAGTTCGCCACCGCGCACCGGATCATTCCAAGCCGCACCGGTGGTGCCCGTCATGTTCTGGAAGACTTCGATCTTGTCGTTGGCAGCCTTGGCGCCCTGCGCATAACCACAGGCGAATTTACGGATCAGCGGAATATCCATGCCGCCGATGAAGCCGACCTTACCGGTCTTGGAGGCCATGCCTGCCAGAAGACCGACGAGATAAGAGCCTTCGTGCTCCTTGTAGACGACCGAGCGGACATTCGGCAGCTCGACGACGGAATCGACGATGACGAACTTGGTGTCAGGGAATTCGGCTGCAACCTTTTCCATGGCCGACGTCCAGGCAAAGGACACGGCAACAACCGGGTTAAAGCCCTTGCTGGCGAAGTTGCGGATAGCCTGCTCGCCCTGCGTATCGCTGGTCGGTTCAAAATCGCGGAACTCGATGCCCGTTTCTGCCTTGAACTTTTCAGCGCCAGCCGCGGCGGCTTCGTTGAACGACTTGTCGAACTTGCCGCCCGTACCATAAACCAATGCCGGCTTGATATCGGCAGCAAGCGCGGAAGCCGACATGGCGGCGAGCGCAAAAAGCGTCAGAAGGGATTTTTTCATTGTGCAGCCCTGTTGTTGCAATTGATATTTTAAGGGTCCTCCCGCAAACCCGTTGACCGGGAATGTCTGCGGAACCGCCAGCCGTTATCCCGGCTGTGCTTGGCTCATATCCTTGCATGGCTCAATGAAAAATTCATCCGGTTTTTTTGACCCGGTGGAAAAACTTTATTCTGGCGTTTTTTTGGTCTTTCCACCTGGGCAACGTGCAAAAAATCTAGTCGATATTGCAGCTTACGCCGGTTCCCCTGAGCCCGCAGTAGCCGCCCGGATTCTTGGCAAGATATTGCTGGTGATAGTCTTCCGCGTAATAAAATGTTTCAAGCGGTCCAATTTCGGTGGTGATGGCGCGGCCATGCCCCGCCTCGTCCAAAGCCTGCTGAAAAGCGTCGTGCGCCTTCTGCGCCTGCTGCAACTGGCCTTCGGTATTGGCATAGATGGCGGAACGATAGGTCGTGCCGACGTCGTTGCCCTGCCGCATCCCTTGCGTCGGATCATGCTCCTCGAAGAATATCTTAAGCAGGCCTGACAGCGAGATGACGGCCGGATCGTAGACGACCTTGACCACTTCGGCGTGGCCCGTCTGGCCCGTCGTCGTCTCCTGATAGGTGGGATTGCGGGTAAAACCGCCGGCATAACCCACCGCCGTCACCCACACACCCGGCGTCTGCCAGAACAGGCGCTCCGCACCCCAGAAGCAACCCATACCCAGATAGATGATTTCCAAACCATCGGGATAAGGCCCCTTCAAGGGCCGGCCATTGACGAAATGGGTCTCGGGCACGGCAAGCGCCTCTTCACGGCCGGGCAAAGCCGTCTCTTCGGTCGGCATCGTCGTCTTTTTTGAAAGCGTATCGAACAGGAACATTCGGTCCTCCGTGCGGCCGATTATGCCGCTTCTCAGGGTTCACATCTGCGGGGCGCGCGCGCTGTCAGTTGATAAATTCAGACTGACGAACGCCTCATCACTTTGCGCTTCCTGTAACCGGCCATCCAGCAAAGCAGGGATAGCGCGAGGAAAAAAGCAAATGCCGGCAGTCCCGACAGGGCATTTTCAATGAAGCGCCACGCTTCAGGGTGAATATAGTGAGCCAAGGCCGTTTCCACCATGGTGCGCGAGGCAGGAAGAAGATAGTTCCAGACGGACAGGATGCCGGTGATGTTGACCGAGGATGTGGAAACCGAGCGGATCGAATCGAGTACGCCAAGAAAAACAGCTGCAATGAGAAGAAGAAAGCTCAAAAACCGCAAAAAAGCTTTCATCAGGATACCTCGGTTGCGGCCCGTCGTTTCGACAGCCATGTTTTGAAAGATATATTGCATCGATAAAGGCGGGAAAACCGGTTTGCAATCGCATCGAAAGGCAGGAAATTGCCGACAATTCAAAAAACTGTCAGATTCGTGTTGATCCTAGCGAATTCATCGGTATATATCGCGCCGTTCCAGTGATTTGCATTCCTCAAAACATGCAGATTTGAAAAAAGGACAGGTGGCCGAGTGGTTTAAGGCGCACGCCTGGAACGCGTGTGTGCGTGAAAGCGTACCGTGGGTTCGAATCCCACCCTGTCCGCCATTTCACCTCACCTCAATGACTTTATAAACGCGCCTCCGCATCGCCATGACCGTGGCAGTCAAAGTCACGTTTTTGCCCTTCTGCACGCCTTGATGGCTATGCTTCTGCACAGACAGGGGTTTCATCCGCTTTTTTGCAGCGCTTCACCCTCTCTTGCGCCTTGCAGCAGGAAAAATCGCTCCTTATATACGCCGCATAACAGCAGCGAATACTGCAAATCCAAGTCAAGGAGTTGTCCATGGAATGCCTCACGGGGTTCCGACAGCTAGCTTCAAGGAGAGAAGAGCATGGCAAAAGTAATCGGTATCGACCTTGGCACAACCAATTCCTGCGTTGCAGTGATGGACGGCAAGGACACGAAAGTTATTGAAAACGCGGAAGGCGCGCGCACTACGCCATCCATGGTGGCATTTTCCGACGATGGCGAACGCCTTGTCGGCCAGCCGGCCAAGCGCCAGGCGGTCACCAACCCGACCAACACCCTGTTTGCGGTCAAGCGCCTCATCGGTCGCCGTTATGAAGACCCGACCGTCGAAAAGGACAAGGCTCTCGTTCCCTTCGAAATCGTCAAGGGCGACAATGGCGACGCATGGGTGAAGGCTCAGGACAAGAACTATTCCCCTTCGCAGATTTCCGCGATGATCCTTCAGAAGATGAAGGAAACGGCTGAATCCTATCTCGGCGAAAAGGTCGAGAAGGCCGTCATCACCGTTCCGGCATACTTCAACGACGCCCAGCGCCAGGCAACCAAGGATGCCGGCCGCATCGCCGGTCTGGACGTCCTGCGCATCATCAACGAGCCGACCGCGGCAGCCCTCGCTTACGGCCTCGACAAGAAGGACGGCAAGACCATCGCCGTTTACGACCTTGGCGGCGGCACCTTCGATATTTCCGTTCTGGAAATCGGCGACGGCGTTTTCGAAGTGAAGTCCACCAACGGCGACACCTTCCTCGGCGGTGAAGACTTCGACATGCGTCTGGTCGAATATCTGGCCGGCGAGTTCAAGAAGGATCAGGGCATCGACCTGAAGAACGACAAGCTCGCTCTGCAGCGCCTCAAGGAAGCTGCCGAAAAGGCCAAGATCGAACTTTCGTCCTCGCAGCAGACCGAAATCAACCTGCCGTTCATCACGGCTGATGCTTCCGGTCCGAAGCACCTGACGCTGAAGCTGACCCGCGCCAAGTTCGAAAGCCTGGTGGACGATCTGGTGCAGCGCACCGTCGCCCCTTGCAAGGCTGCCCTCAAGGATGCCGGCGTTACCGCTGCCGAGATCGATGAAGTCGTTCTCGTTGGTGGCATGAGCCGCATGCCGAAGGTACAGGAAGTCGTCAAGCAGCTGTTCGGCAAGGAGCCGCACAAGGGCGTGAACCCTGATGAAGTGGTTGCCATGGGCGCCGCCATTCAGGCCGGCGTTCTGCAGGGCGACGTCAAGGACGTTCTGCTTCTCGACGTGACCCCGCTGTCGCTCGGCATCGAAACGCTGGGTGGCGTCTTCACTCGTCTGATCGATCGCAACACGACGATCCCGACGAAGAAGAGCCAGACCTTCTCGACCGCCGAAGACAGCCAGTCGGCCGTGACGATCCGTGTCTCGCAGGGCGAGCGCGAAATGGCACAGGATAACAAGCTGCTCGGCCAGTTCGACCTCGTCGGCCTGCCGCCGGCACCCCGCGGCGTTCCGCAGATCGAAGTGACCTTCGATATCGACGCCAACGGCATCGTGCAGGTTTCGGCGAAAGACAAGGGCACCGGCAAGGAACAGCAGATCCGTATCCAGGCTTCCGGTGGTCTTTCCGACGCCGACATCGAGAAGATGGTCAAGGACGCTGAAGCCAATGCCGAAGCCGACAAGAAGCGTCGTGCGGGTGTCGAAGCCAAGAACCAAGCCGAAAGCCTCGTTCACTCCACCGAGAAATCGGTGAAAGAATATGGCGACAAGGTTTCCGAAACCGACCGCAAGGCCATAGAAGACGCCATTGCCAGCCTGAAGACGGCCGTTGAGGCTTCCGAACCGGATGCCGACGACATTCAGGCAAAGACCCAGACCCTCATGGAAGTTTCCATGAAGCTCGGTCAGGCCATCTACGAAGCGCAGCAGGCTGAAGCCGGCGCTAACGGAGAAGGCGGCAAGGACGACGTCGTCGACGCCGACTATGAGGAAATCAAGGACGACAAGAAGTCCGCGTAATAGCGTGGCTTCCCGTCTCCTGTCGATACATGCAAGACATCCGGCTGCCGAAGTGCAGCCGGAAATCCATTTGCGAGGCTTGTTATCTTAATGGCGAAAGCAGACTTTTACGAAACACTCGGCGTCAGCAAGACCGCGGACGAAAAAGAGCTGAAAAGCGCCTTCCGCAAACTCGCGATGAAATACCATCCGGACAAGAATCCGGATGATGCTGATTCCGAACGGAAGTTCAAGGAAATCAACGAAGCCTATGAAACGCTGAAGGACCCGCAAAAACGCGCGGCCTATGACCGTTTTGGCCACGCCGCCTTTGAAAATGGCGGCATGGGCGGCGGTGGTATGGGCGGCGGCGGTTTCGCCAATGGCGGCTTCTCGGATATCTTCGAAGACATCTTCGGCGAGATGATGGGCGGCGGACGCGCACGCCGCTCTTCCGGCGGTCGCGAGCGCGGCGCCGACCTTCGCTACAACATGGAAATCACGCTGGAAGAAGCCTTTGCCGGCAAGACGGCGCAGATCAGGGTTCCAACCTCGATAACCTGCGATGTCTGTTCCGGTTCCGGCGCAAAACCCGGCACGCAACCCAAAACCTGCGGCACCTGTCAGGGTTCCGGCCGCGTGCGCGCAGCCCAGGGCTTCTTCTCGGTAGAACGCACCTGCCCCACCTGCCACGGGCGTGGACAGACGATTTCCGATCCGTGCAGCAAGTGTCACGGCCAGGGCCGCGTGACGGAAGAGCGTTCGCTTTCGGTCAACATTCCCTCGGGTATCGAGGATGGCACCCGCATTCGCCTGCAGGGCGAAGGCGAAGCCGGCATGCGTGGCGGCCCGGCGGGCGATCTCTACATCTTCCTGTCCGTGCGTCCCCATGAGTTCTTCCAGCGCGACGGTGCCGATCTCTATTGCACCGTGCCGATCTCCATGACGACGGCCGCTCTTGGCGGCACCTTCGATGTGACGACGCTCGACGGCACGAAGTCTCGCGTCACGGTTCCGGAAGGCACCCAGCCAGGCAAGCAGTTCCGCCTGAAGGGTAAGGGCATGCCGGTGCTGCGTTCGGCGCAGACTGGCGATCTCTACATCCAGATCCAGATCGAGACACCGCAGAAGCTCAGCAAGCGCCAGCGCGAGCTGTTGCAGGAGTTCGAGCAACTCTCGTCCCAGGAGAATAATCCGGAATCGACCGGCTTCTTTGCCCGGATGAAGGAATTCTTCGACGGCTGATCTGCGACCGTTACCCACCAAAAAAAGCGCCGCCGTCTTTCGGGACTGGCGGCGTTTTTCGTTGATATCAGCCAGTAAAACCACCCGCATCAAGATATTGCCGTTCCTCCGGCGTCGTTTCCCGCAGCAATATGTCGTTGCGATGCGGAAAGCGGCCAAAACGCGCGACGATATCGCGATGCTCTTCGGCATGGTGGAGATAAAGCCCGCCAAGCGGCCGGTTGAGCGCGCAGGCACGCTCCTGATCCTCGATGCTTTCCGAATGGGAAAAGGGCAGATAGAAAAAGACCCGCAAATCCTCGGTCACCGCCTGATTGTGGCCGCGACGGATGGCCTCGCTGGCGAACACGCGTGCCAGCGGATCGGTCGCATACATATGCGCTGTCTCGCGAAAGCAGTTACGCGGGAACTGATCCAGCAGAAGCATCAGCGCGAGGCTGCTTTCCGCACCGTCCAGCCAGCCATCCAATTCGCGCCTTGCAGCGGCAAAATGGGCATCGCGGAAACGGTCATGAAAGTGATCGTCGAAGGCGGCGTCCTTGTCGAACCACTTGTCCGGTCCTGCCTTCTTCCAGAAATCCACAATTTCGGCGGCAAGTGCGGCTGTATCGCTCGTCATGGGGTCTCCCTCATCAATAATGCGGCGGCCGGGTAATTGCGGGCGCGTCCAGCGACTGCTCCTCGAGGCTCAGGAACCTTTCCGTCAACCGGTCGAGCTTGGCGCGGGTCTGTTCCACCACCTTCCACTGTTCCGTCAGCTGGTCGGACAGTTCCTCTATAGTCTTGGCCTGATGCGCGATCGTTTCCTCAAGCGCAATGATCCGTTTTTCGGTTTCCGACGTCATATCGACCTCTCTTTCCCGCCCTTCCTTGGCCCTAAAAAGCTTCAAGTCAACCATATGCCGCTTCGGTGAACCGGATTCCTCACAGCGATCCCATCAACGCAGAAACGCCGGCGACATTTCCATCACCGGCGTTCCGAATATTTCGAGACCTGCTCAGTCTTCTTCTACGAAAACCTCTTCGCGCTTTTTCTTCACGCTGGGCAGGAAGACAATGATCAGCACGGCCAGAGCAATAAACAGCAGGGTAGCGCTGATCGGTCGGGTGACGAAGGTCGTCGGATCGCCACGTGACAGGATCATGGCGCGTCGCAGGTTTTCCTCCAGCAGCGGCCCAAGCACGAAGCCCAGCAGCAGCGGCGCCGGCTCGCAGCGCAGCTTCACGAGCACATAACCAATGAAGCCGAAGAAGGCGACGGCGTAGAGATCGAAGACGTTGGAATTAACGCTGTAAACCCCGATGGCGCAGAAGGCCATGATGATGGGGAAAAGCACGTAATAAGGCACCGTTAGCAGCTTCACCCAAAGCCCGATCAGGGGCAGGTTGAGGATGACGAGCATCAGATTGCCAATCCACATCGAGGCGATGATGCCCCAGAACAGCGCCGGCTGCTCGGTCGCAACGTTCGGGCCGGGCACGATGCCCTGAATGATCATCGCACCGATCATCAGCGCCATCACCGGGTTTGCGGGAATGCCGAGCGTCAAAAGCGGGATGAACGAGGTCTGGGCACCGGCATTATTGGCGGATTCCGGACCGGCAACACCGGCGACGGCACCGTGTCCAAACTCCTCAGGATGCTTGGAGACGCGTTTCTCGACGGTGTAGGATGCGAAGGCAGCGAGAATTGCACCGCCGCCGGGCAGGATGCCCAGTGCCGAACCGATGACCGTACCGCGCAGCACCGGGCCGACCATGGCCTTGAAGTCTTCCTTCGACGGCATCAGGCTGCTGACCTTGGCGATCAGCACCGAGCGCGTGCGCTCGTTTTCGAGATTGCGCAGGATTTCGGCGATACCGAATACGCCCACCGCCACCGCAACGAAATTCAGCCCATCGGCATATTCACGGATGCCAAGAGTGAAGCGTGGCGCGCCGCTGTAGATATCCGTACCGACCAGACCAAGCAGCAGGCCAAGCACGACCATGGCCAGCGCCTTGACGATGGAACCATGGGCAAGCGCGATGGATGAGACGAGGCCGACGACCATCAGCGAGAAATATTCCGCCGCGCCGAATTCCAGCGCAATCGCCGTCAAAGGCGGTGCAAAGACTGCCACGAGAAAGGTGGAAACCGTGCCGGCGAAAAACGAGCCGATGGCGGCAATCGCAAGTGCGGCACCCGCCTTGCCCTTGCGCGCCATCTGGTAGCCGTCAATGGCGGTAACGGCGGATGAGGATTCCCCCGGCATGTTGATGAGGATCGCCGTGGTGGAGCCGCCATATTGCGCGCCGTAATAGATGCCTGCGAGCATGATGAGCGATGAGACGGGCTCAAGCTGAAAGGTGATCGGCAACAGCATGGCGATGGTTGCGGTTGCGCCGATGCCCGGCAGCACGCCAATCAGCGTGCCGAGCAGCACGCCAATCAGGCAGAAAAACAGGTTTGCCAGCGACGTGGCCGTGACGAAACCGAGAGCAAGATTATCAAGCAATTCCATTGCGGCACCTCAAAATTTAAGCCAGGGGCCGAAGCGCTGGAATGGCAGGCCGAGACCATAATTGAACACAGCAACGGAAAAGACCGTGATGGCGGCGGAAATAATGACGGCCATGAGCGGGCTCATCTTGTGCGAGGCGAAGGCTGCGATAAGGGCGCTGAAAAAAAGCGCCGGTACGAAACCAAGCCCCCGGACCGTGAAGCCGAAAAAGATCGGCGCGGGCAGGATGAAAAAAATCCCCCGCCAGGCGATTGCACCGAGGGCATCGCCCTGCACACGGGTGGCGCGAATGAATATTACCCCGCCAAGCAGGATCAGCACGATTGCCAGAACAAGCGGAAAATAACCCGGCCCCATGCGGAAGGCGGTTCCGATATCCAGCCCGAAAGACTGCAACGCGAAAAAAGCGCCAAAACCGATGAAAATTGCCCCACAGGCTGCCTCGGCAGGGTCAATGAAAAACGACTTCATGAAAGATGCCCCTCCACTGCGGCCGGTCACACACCGTTCCGCGCGTTAAATTGACGGCAAGAAGCCGGCGGCAGGGTGCCGCCGGCAATTGCTCCAACCATCAGTCGGCATATTGGCCGGCGCCCTCGATCACAGGCTTCCAGCGGGCGATTTCGCTTTCAAGCTTGGTCTTGAGCGCTGCGGGCGTCGCGTCGGCTTCCGGGGAAGGCGTGGTGCCAAGTTCGGCAAAACGGGCCGCCACGTTCTTGTCCTTCAGCGCGACCTGCAGCGACTTGGAGAGCTTTTCGTTGATCTCGGCGGGTGTACCCTTCGGCGTGTAGATACCGTGCCAGATACCCACCTCAAGCTTCGGCAGGCCCGATTCGGCAACTGTCGGTACGTCCGGCAGCACGTCGAGCCGTTTGGCCGAGGTTACGGCATAGGCTTTAACGGTCCCGCCCTGGATTTGCTTGGTGGTGTTGGTGGTCTGGTCGCACATGATATCGACCTGTCCGCCGAGCAGGTCGGTCATGGCCGGGCCTGTGCCCTTGTAGGGAACAGTGACCAGCGGTGTCTCGATCGCGCTCATGAACAACATGCCGCACAGATGCGAAGCAGCACCAATGCCGGCATTGGCAACGGTGACCTTGTCCTTGTTCGCCTTGGCGTAGTCGATCAGACCCTTGAGATCCTTGGTCTCGAGCGTCTTGCGCGACAGAATGGTCATCGGCACTTCCGTGACCAGACCGACATATTCGAAAGCGTTCAGGGTATCATAGGCGAGCTTGCGATAAAGCGTGGCGCTCGTCGCCATGCCGATGTGATGCAGCAGAACGGTGTAACCGTCCGGATCCGACGCCGCCACGCGGCCAGCGCCCAGCGTGCCACCAGCGCCGCCAACATTCTCGACGATGATCTGCTGGCCGAGATCCTTCGACATGGATTCAGCGACAAGACGCGCGACCGTATCTGTCGGGCCACCGGCGGCAAAGGGCACGACCATGGTGATGTTGCGCTCGGGGTAGTTCTGAGCGGATGCAGAAAGCGCAAAAAGGGAAACGGCAGCGGCGGCAGCAACGCCGGTAACTGTCTTCAGTATTTTCATCGATTCCTCCCGGATGAAAATGTTCGCCACTTCAGCCGCGCATGCTCCTCCATGGCGACCGGGGTGAGCCATTTGCGATCCGGGATTGCCGTTCAGCAACGGCGGTCTTGCGGCAAGGCGCGCTTTTATCGCCATCATGGGCAGCAATGGGTGGATTTCTACCCATACGGGCTCATCCATGGGTGGAAATCCACCCATCACACCTCGGTCATGTGCCGGTGCAGCTCGTATTTCTGCATTTTTTCGTAAAGCGTTTTGCGTGAAATGCCGAGGCTCTCATAGACGGATTTCAGATTTCCGCCGTGGGCGGCGATCGCGCGCGCAATAAGGCTTTTTTCATATGCCGCGACCCTTGCGGCAAGCGCCGCCTTGCCATCGCCCTCAAATGGCAGCGAGGTTTCGGAGACATCGCTTTCCAGACCGAGAACGAAACGGTCCGCCGCATTACGCAATTCCCGGACATTGCCCGGCCACTCACGCAGGGAAATGACTGAGAGTAGATGCTGCGGAACGTCCATATCTTCCCGACCGTAACGGGCAGCAGCCTCCCGCACCAGATGCAGGAAAAGCAGCGGTATGTCGGCACTGCGCTGCGAGAGGGACGGCACGAGAAGCGTCGCCACGTTCAGGCGGTATAGAAGATCGGCACGGAACCGCCCTGCCGCGACTTCCTGCTCCAGATCGACCTTGCTGGTGGCGATAAAGCGGACGTCGAGCTCGACTGTTTCATTGGAGCCGAGACGGGTGATCACCCGTTCCTGCAACACGCGCAGGAACCGGCCCTGCAATTCAAAGGGCATGGAGCCGATCTCGTCCAGCAATATGGTGCCGCCGCGGGCATGCTCGAACTTGCCGTAGCGCGGGCGCAGCGCGCCGGGAAAAGCGCCAGCCTCGTGGCCGAACAGCTCGCTTTCGATCAGCGTTTGCGGAAGGGCGGCACAATTGATGGCGACAAAGGGCCGGTTGGCTCTGGCGCTGATATCGTGAAGTGCGCGCGCCACCACTTCCTTGCCCGCACCGGTATCGCCGACAATGAGCGTATCGGCATCGGTCGCACCGATGGCGCGAATGCGGTAGCGCAGATCGACCATGACCTGGGTTCTGCCGGGCAGACGCGTTTCGAGATCGTCATGCTTGCCCGCCACAGCCTTCAGGCGGCGGTTTTCCAGTACCAGTGCCCGCCGGTCGTTGGCTCTTTTTATGATGCCGGCGAGATATTGCGGGGTGAAGGGCTTTTCGATGAAGTCATAAGCACCGTTGCGCATGGCATTGACGGCAAGCTGCACATCGCCATGGCCCGTCATCAGGATGACAGGTATTTCCGGGTCAAGCTCCCGCACCTTCTGCAGCAGCGTCATGCCATCCATGCCGGGCATCCTGATATCGCTGACCACGACGCCATCGAAGCTGTAGCCGATGAGTTCAAGCGCATGTTCGGCGCTTGCCAGCATGGTGACCGCAAAACCGGAAAGTTCCAGCGCCTGCGCGGTGGAAAAGCGCAGTTCCTCCTCGTCATCAATCAACAGAACCCGCGACATGGTCATTCCGCCGCCACCTCCACACGATAGGCTGCTGCCGGTAATTCGATCTCGAATTCCGCGCCGCCGTCTTCATGGTTTCTGACACGCAGCTGGCCGCCAAAATCCTTGATGATGTTGTAGGTGATGGAAAGGCCGAGACCCAGGCCACGCCCCACGCCCTTGGTGGTGAAGAAGGGATCGAAGATGCGCTCCGAAATCGCCGGAGGAACGCCCGGACCTCGGTCACGAATGAAAATCGACACCGTCTGACCGTGCAGCACGGCTTTCAAAGCGATGCGACGATCCTCGCGCCCTTCCACCGCGTCGGCGGCATTGGAGATGATGTTGACCAGCACCTGCTGCAGCCGCACCGGCCCGGCCTTCACCGCAAGCGGCACCGGACCAAGATCAACATCCAGCACCGCATCGGCGGCCTTCAGCCGTGCTCCAACAATTTCCAGCGTATCGCGAAGGACAGCATCGAGCGCGACCGCAGCCATTTTCTCATTGGGTTTGCGGGCAAAATTTCTCAGATGCCTGCTGATAGAAGCCATGCGATCGATAAGGCCCGAAATACGCCTGAGGTTTTCCGTCACCTCTTCCAGACGTCCACGTTCCACGAGAAGAGAGGCGTTTTCCGCATAATTCTTGGCGGCTGCGAGCGGCTGGTTGAACTCGTGCGAAAGTGCTGCCGACATTTGTCCGAGCGCTGCAAGCTTGCCCGCCTGAACCAGGTCATTCTGCATCTTGCGCAATTGTTTCTCCGTCTGGCGACGCTCGGCGATTTCGTGTTCGATCTCACGGTTCACCCGCGCCAGATCGGCTGTGCGCTCCTCCACACGCCGCTCCAGCTCCGCCTGAGCCTCGGCCTGGTGCGTCAGGCGTTCGCGCACGCGCCGCCGTCTTTGCAGCATGGCGGCGACCACGGCAGCCGCAAGACACAGGCAGAGGATGATCGCGATCATCGCCGTCTTGACCTGCGTCCTGAGTGAGCCGGTATCCATCAGCACGCTGACCGTCCAGCCCGCGTCGGGCATCGGCTGCGACAAGACGAGATATTCCCTGTCACCGTCGTTCTGGCTGATCGTCATCAACTGATGAGAGCCGAAATTGCCGTTTTTCAGCGGCAGTTCCTTCAGGTCGGCATTGGCGTAACGCCGGGATGCAGCCGTGCGCGCAAGCCTTTCCGGTGTCAGCGGCATCAGGCCGGAATAAAGCCACTGCGGCGTTCCGGTCATGAAGATGATGCCTTCCGGGTCCGATACGAGAATGCGGTTTTCACCATCGCCGAACGACGCCTCTATGCCTTCAATATCGACCTTGAAGACGATGACGCCCTTGATCTCCTCGTTGAAGAGAATAGGCGCGGAAAAATAATAACCGCGCTTGTGGGAGGTGGTGCCTAGCGCAAAGAAACGCGACGGGAAGCCCTTGGCGGCATCCTGAAAATAGGGACGGTAGCTGAAATTCTCACCGACGAAGCTCGTGGGTCCATCATAGTTACTGGCGGCGATGGTCACTCCGTCCAGCGTGATGATGTAGATGTCGGAGGATTCCAGCAATGTATTGATGGATTTGAGATAGATATTGGCGCGCTGGCGCATCGCCTCATCCTGCGGATGCGCGACAAGCTCCTCAATGTCGTCGTGATCGGCGATCAGCGCGGGCAGCGGCTCGAAACGGCTCAAAAGCCCGCCAAGAGCCGAGACGGCCAGCCTGAGGGTGGTGCGGCCCTGATCGGAGACTTCGCCGAAATAGCTTTCCGCAATGATGCCGCTGCCCTTGGTCACGGCGCCGTAACCGAGGCCGAGGCTGAGCAGCATCAATAAAATCCAGCGATATTTCACCGAAGCTCCCCTCCCCGTTGCAGGCACCAGACCTGCTCTCCCGAACAGAGTGTAGGAGGAGTGATCGGATTTTCCAAGTAACCGAAAAAAGCAGCTAAACGGCCTGAAAACAAAAAACCGGCCACGAGGGCCGGTTTTCCGTAAAGATTATTTCAGAAAGCTTATGCGCTTTCCTTCGGCGTCAGAACCTGACGACCGCGATACATACCGGTCTTCAGATCGATATGGTGCGGACGGCGCAGTTCGCCGGAGTTCTTGTCTTCAACGTAGGTCGAAGCCTTGAGACCGTCAGCCGAGCGGCGCATGCCGCGCTTGGACGGGCTTGTTTTTCTTTTTGGTACAGCCATTTTTGTTACTCCACTTTAGCGGCGAAACAACGTAACCGGCCATAACCAAAGGCCGAATGTCGGGTGTCTCGATATCGGAAATTTGGCGCGCTTATACATGCCCAAACGGGCTTTGACCAGCCCTGACGCGCATTTTTTCCGATTAAGCCGGTTTGCTGCGACGGGCGGGCGGCAGGCCTTTGCAAATCATGCTTCACTTCCTATCAAAAACCACGAGTTCCCTAAAGTGGTTCATGTCCCTGAATTCACAGAAAGCTGGCGCGCGCATCTCGATTATCGGCGCTGCCGCACGCAGTTTTTCCAGCTCTTCATCCAGCATCGCCTGCCATCGAGGCAGGCACTCCGGATCGAACCAGCGCGTGACATAAGCCAGCGTAATATGGAATTGGTAGGTGTTGTGATCGGGATGCCGATAACCGAAAGCTTCGGCAAAGGTATCCCGCCACAGCGCAATGATCCGGTCGTCTTCGGCGCTGGCACCCTTCAGCACAAGCCCCGTCGGCTTGAGACCAGTCACCTGCATATTGAAACCAGGCAGGCCCGGAAAATCCGCCAGACGATCGCAATAATAATCCGTCATCGTGTCGATCGGAGTATCGAGTGGCATATCTTCCGGCCAGTAGGGAAATGCACGGCGATATTCGATAATGCCCTGAAATACCGTCATATGCAGGCTGGAAACCGGTGTGAAGGCCAGCTGCGATGCCTCGGTCATATCCAGAAAACGCTGGCGTGTCCCGATGATTGCGCTTTCGGTTTTCGACCCTTCAACGAGATGGCAAACCACTGTATTGCCCGGCTCGAGCAGGAATTCACCATCCGTATTATAGCGGCGACCCAGATGGCGCGGCGGCTGATAGTGGCTGGCAGCGGAAAAAGATTCCAGGTCTTTTGAAACGAGAGGGGCGTGCATGGGGGAACTCCTTTTGAGATGTTTCCCCTAATCTGCGCACGCAACAAACCAATGACACCCATCGGTCAATTCCCGTCAATGCGCCTCGTCCCAGTTGTCGGCCGCGCGGGCATCCACCTTGAGCGGAACCCTCATGGAAATAGCCGGCATGGCTGCATTTTCCATCACCGAGACGACGATGGGCAGGGTCTTTTCGATTTCCCCTTCCTCGACTTCGAAGATGAGTTCGTCATGTACCTGCAGCAGCATGCGGGCAGAAAGCTTTTCCGCCTCCAGCACCGGCTCGATACGGACCATCGCACGACGAATGATATCGGCTGCAGACCCCTGGATAGGTGCGTTGATGGCCGCACGCTCGTTGAAGGCCTTCATGGAAGGGTTGGAGGAGCGGATTTCCGGATAATGCGCGCGGCGGCCGAAAATCGTCTCGACATAGCCGTTCTCGCGGGCGAAAGCCTTGGTCGCTTCCATGTAATCGCGAATGCCAGGAAAACGCTCGAAATATTTCTTGATATATTCGCCCGCTTCGGAGCGCGCGATGCTGAGCTGGTTGGCAAGGCCGAAAGCGGAAATACCGTAGATGATGCCGAAGTTGATGGCCTTGGCACGTCGGCGCACTTCAGACGGCATGCCTTCCACCGGCACCCCGAACATTTCCGATGCGGTCATCGCATGAATGTCGATGCCGTTTTCGAATGCGCTGCGAAGCTGCGGAATATCGGCGACATGGGCAAGCACACGTAGCTCGATCTGGCTGTAATCGGCGGAAAGAAGCTTGTGTCCGGGGGTGGAGATGAAGGCCGTGCGGATCTTGCGGCCTTCCGCCGTGCGCACCGGAATGTTCTGAAGGTTCGGCTCCGAGGACGACAGGCGCCCCGTGGTGGTGGAGGCCAGCGCGTAGGAAGTGTGCACCCGTTTCGTCTGCGGATGGACATAGCCGGGAAGCGCATCCGTATAGGTCGATTTCAGCTTGGTCAGCTGCCGCCAGTCGACGATCTTTCGCGGTAATTCGGCACCTTCCGCCGCCAGATCTTCGAGAACCTGCGCCGATGTGGACCATTGGCCCGTCTTGGTCTTGGAGCCGCCAGGCAGACCCATCCGGCCGAACAGGATATCGCCGAGCTGCTTCGGCGATCCGATGTTGAAACGCTCGCCTGCCAGTTGGTAGACTTCCTCTTCGAAAGCAGCCGCCTTCTGGGCGAGTTCACCGGAGAGACGCGACAGGATCTGTCGGTCCACGGTGATGCCACGCTCCTCCATATGCGCCAGTACAGGCACCAGAGGGCGCTCCAGCCGCTCATACACACTGGTCAGCCGCTCTGCGGCAAGCCGGGGCTTCAGCACCATCCAAAGCCGCAGAGTGACATCCGCGTCTTCGGCGGCGTAAGCGGTCGCCTTGTCAATATCGACGAAATCGAAGGTGATGCTCGACTTGCCCGATCCCGCCACGTCCTTGTAGGCGATCGGCGTGTGGCCGAGCCAGCGTTCGGAAAGCGTATCCATGCCATGCGTGGTTTTTCCCGCCTCAAGAACGTAGGAAATCAGCATGGTATCGTCGAAACTCTGCATGACGACGCCGTGGCGCTTCATCAGCAGGTAGTCATATTTGAGGTTCTGCGCGATTTTCAGAACGGCTTCGTCTTCAAGAAGATCCTTCAAACGTGTCAGCGCCTCGGCAAACGGCACCTGTCCTTCAGCAAGCCTGATTCCATCGCTGAAAAGATCGCCACCGGAGCCGGTCTTGTGCGTCAATGGCACATAGGCAGCGCGGATATCGGTGCCTGAGGCATCCTTGCCGTTATCGGCAATCGCCAGCGAGAAACCGACGAGTTCCGCCTGCATGGGGTCGAGCGAGGTCGTTTCCGTGTCGAAGGCGACGACACCTGTTTCGCGGGCAGCGGCAACCCAACGATCCAGCTCCGCCAGATCCCTGATCGTCGTATAGGCGGTCGTGTCGATCTTGGCGGCGGAGAAAACCGTCTGCCGTGCCGTGGCGAGATCGGTGGGCGCACTGCCCTCCCCTGTCACCTTCCGTGCCGGAGCGGTGGTTGACGCCGGCACAGCGGTCTTGTCATCAGCTGCGGCAACTGCAGGCGCGGCGTCGAGGTCTGGTCCATGGGCATCAGCGCCCCATTGCACCGGCACATTGGCGGCTTCGATGGCAGAGGCATCGCTATCGGTGGCTTCAGCTACCCGGCGCGTCAGCGTCGTGAACTCCATCGCCTTCAGGAAAGCGATGAGTTTCGGCCCGTTCTGCGGTTCGAGCACCAGTTCTTCCAGAGACTGCTCCAGCGGCACATCGGTTCTGAGCGCCACGAGCTGTCTGGAAAGGCGGGCAAGCTCCGCATTGGCGATGATGTTTTCGCGGCGTTTCTGCTGCTTGATTTCTCCTGCCCGCGCCAGCAGCGTGTCGAGATCGCCGTATTCTTCCAGCAATTGCGCGGCCGTTTTCGGCCCGATACCAGGAATACCCGGAACATTATCGGTGGAATCGCCGGTCATCGCCTGAAGGTCGATCATCTTTTCCGGGGCTACACCCCATTTTTCGACGACATCGGGAACGCCGATCTGCTTGTCCTTCATGGCGTCGTACATATGCACATTGGCCGTGACGAGCTGCATCAGATCCTTGTCGGAAGAAATGATGGTGACATCGGCGCCAATCGCCTCCGCCTGACGGGCGTAAGTGGCGATGATGTCATCCGCCTCGAAGCCTTCCGTCTCAATGCAGGGAAGGTTGAAGGCCCGTGTCGCCTCGCGGATCAGGCCAAACTGCGGCACCAGATCTTCCGGCGGTGCGGTGCGGTTGGCCTTGTATAGATCGTACAGCTCGTTGCGGAAGGTTTTCGACGAATAGTCGAAAATCACGGCAAAATGCGTGGGCGTGACGCCGACATCAGTATTGCGCGCATCCTTCAGGAGCTTCCACAACATGTTGCAGAAGCCGGAAACGGCGTTGACCGGCAGCCCGTCCGACTTGCGGTTCAGCGGGGGAATGGCATGGAACGCCCGGAAAATGAAACCGGAGCCGTCAACGAGGAAGAGATGATCGCCTTTTTTCATGGCGATATGGATAGCGCGGGGCCGTTTTGACGTCCACAGAAAGTTCAAACAACGCACTGCAAAGCGCGCGGGGCTAAGCCGCTGGAGGCACCGGCAAAATTCGCGTGAACCTTACGAATTTGTAATAGATTTTCCCTTGAAAAGCCGCATTTGCACACACATTTCTTAGTGGACGGCGCCTGATCACGCCGTAGTCTGATTGTAGGCTCGTCCCCCGCCGCATCAGACCGGACAAAGGCCTTTCCCCCCTCTCCGGGCCTTTGTCCTCTTATATGACCGCCATGGCCGTCCCCTCCCGGCCATGGCGGTTTTTATTTGTGCCGGGTTTCTGACTGGCATAAACATATCATGCGATATATATCCCACTATCGAAATCGCGCGATTGCGCCGGCCAGATGCCAGACGGATTGATGAATGGGTTTTTCCCGGGACGAATCGGCGATCTATCTCGCCGCAAAAATGGCGAGGGAATTCACCATGGCGCTCCAGAAGAGAGCCGCCGCGCTGGGGTTTTCTCCTGGACAATTCCCCATCCTCATCGAACTGTGGCATGAGGAGGGACTGACGCAACGGCAATTGCTGGATAGAATCGACGTGGAGCAGGCGACGCTTGCCAATACGCTGTCCCGCATGGAGCGCGACGGGCTGATCGTGCGCAAATCCCACCCAAGCGACCGCCGCGCGCAGATCATCGAACTGACCCAGCGCGGCAGGGATCTCGAGGCGAACGCCATTGCCGCTTCCGAAGCCACGGAAGATACGCTGCTGGCGGATTTCCGCCGTTTCGAAAAGCAGCTTCTGCTGGAATATATGCGCCGGGCGATCGACCGCGCCAAAAAAGCGAAATAGCATTTACAACTCGAAACGCTTTCTTTGCTCCTGGCCTTCTATCGCCTGCAGCCTCCAAGGTTTTGTTTCCGCGCAGTTTAGGACGGAAAACCACTTCGCACTTTTCTTGAACTGCTCTATCGTTCCGGCGGCTGCGCGCTTGCCGATTCAACGACACGTCAGCCCCTTGTTCCCACGCGATGCGCGATACCAGGATGTTTCGTCCATCGCCGGGTTGCGACAGACATGACAGGATCAGCGATGACAGACGTTTCCCCCATTCTTTCCACGGCCGACGACAACCTCACCTCCAGCCTCGAGCGATTGTTCGAACTGGTGCGCATCCCGTCCATTTCCACGGACCCCGCCTACAAGGCGGAGTGCCGCAAGGCGGCGGAATGGCTGGTCAGAACGCTTGAATCACTGGGCTTTGCGGCTTCCGTCCGCGACACGGCCGGTCATCCAATGGTGGTGGCGCATCACGACGCCGCGACAAAAGACGCGCCGCATGTGCTTTTCTACGGCCATTACGACGTGCAGCCGGTCGATCCGCTCAATCTTTGGGAAAACGATCCGTTCGAACCGGCCGTGAAAGATATCGGCGGCGGCCGGCAGGTGATCACCGGGCGTGGAACGGCTGATGACAAGGGTCAGCTGATGACCTTCGTGGAAGCCTGCCGGGCCTATAAGGCAGTCAATGGCAGTCTGCCCGTGCGCGTCACCATTCTTTTCGAGGGCGAGGAAGAATCCGGTTCGCCCTCGCTGAAGCCGTTCCTCGATGCCAATGCCGATGAGCTGAAGGCCGATTATGCACTGGTATGCGATACCAGCATGTGGGACCGCGATACGCCCGCCATCGCCGCCGCCCTTCGCGGCCTGGTCGGCGAGGAAATCACAATCACGGCGGCCGACCGCGACCTGCATTCGGGCCTTTTCGGTGGTGCGGCCGCAAATCCCATTCACATCCTGACCGATATTCTCGCCGGCCTGCATGACGAGACCGGCCGCGTGACACTTGCCGGCTTCTATGACGGCGTGGAAGAAACCCCCGCCAACATCAAGGCTTCCTGGGAAACGCTGGGCCGCACCGCTGAGGCCTTCCTCGGCGAAGTCGGCCTTTCGATTCCATCGGGCGAAAAGGGCCGCTCCGTGCTGGAGCAGACCTGGGCGCGGCCAACAGCGGAAGTCAACGGCATCATCGGCGGCTATACCGGCGACGGCTTCAAGACGGTTATCGCCGCAAAAGCCTCTGCTAAAGTGTCCTTCCGTCTCGTCGGAGAGCAAGACCCGAAAGCGGTCCGCGAGAGCTTCCGGAACTATGTCCGCTCCAAAATTCCAGCCGATTGCTCGGTGGAATTTCACGAGCATGGTGCATCGCCGGCTATCCAGCTTTCCTATGATTCGCCAGTGCTGACGAAGGCGAAAAACGCGCTTTCGGAAGAGTGGCCCAAACCTGCCGTCGTGATCGGCATGGGGGGCTCGATCCCCATCGTCGGCGATTTCCAGAAGATGCTGGGCATGGATTCGCTGCTCGTCGGTTTCGGCCTTACCGATGACCGCATTCATTCGCCGAATGAAAAATATGACCTGCAGTCGTTCCACAAGGGCATCCGCTCCTGGATCCGCATTCTCGACGCCCTGGCCGCGAAGTAGTCAAAAAGAAAGGAGGCGCCGGTTACCCGATGCCTCCCCGTTCTCTTATATTTTGGTGGTTCAAAACAAAAAGGCCGGGCAAGCCCGACCTTTCCATCCGTTTTTCGTCAGTGCCAGTACATCCGTGGTCAAAGCGTTCAAACGGTCCGATGCTCCAGAGCGCGCCAACAAAGTCGACGCTGCTTTTCACGACCAGGATCGGCTGCTTTGGTTAATCTTTGGTTAACACAACAACAGCGGCACTTTAAAAGCACCAGCCTAGCAATTCCGTGCGGAGCACTGTTGAACCCTATATTGGTATGCACTCCAGCTTTTTCAAGAGCGGCCGGACCCGGTGCACCTTCCAAAAGAAAAAGGCCGGAAAAATCCGGCCTTTCATATTCATACGAATGACCCGTTCAGGCCAAGCCGCTTATCAGGAAGCGACGAGCTCGCCTGCAGACATCTTGCCCGAGCGACGGTCCTGCGTCAGCTCGTAGGAGAGCTTCTGACCGTCGTTGAGGGAGGTCATACCAGCGCGCTCAACGGCGGAGATGTGAACGAATACGTCCTGCGAACCGTCGTCAGGCTGAATGAAGCCGTAGCCCTTGGTTGCGTTGAACCACTTTACTGTACCAGTCGCCATAACGATTTCCTTCCGTTGGCAAATTGTATTTGCACTGCGCGCAGTGCGGTCTTGGGTCGAATTTGAAGGAAAGATCGTCGTGTGCACCTTAGAAAAGGCGCCGAAGCTCTGGTCGTCAAACAAATATCGATGCGCGAACACCTAGGTTGGAAGGGCCTGAAAGTCAAGTTTCTTTGAAAAAGCCCGGCGATTTTTGTGAAGCGTCGGCAAATGAAAGTCGCGGGAAACAAGGCCTTAAACAGCAAAAACCCGGCGCGGGAGGAGGTGCGCCGGGTTCTTGAAACTGACTGACAATTGGGAGGAGGAGTATTGTCAGTCCAATCGGGCGACGCTGGGAGGAGGAGTGCGTCGCTTCGATGATTTGAAGATACAGGATCTTCGCTCAAAAAACAGACGTTTCATCGCAGCGCAGCATTGCATAAAATGCATAGCTACTTCGCGACACCTTGAAGCCTCTTGGCATACCGCCTAATAAATACGCATGACCATCGAATCCGTCAGAGCGTTTTTCACCGAGAATTCCCCCGAAGTGACCGTTATCGAAACGGAAACGAGTTCGGCGACAGTCGCTTTGGCTGCAGAAGCGCACGGCGTCGATCCCGACCAGATTGCCAAAACGATCTGCCTGAAGGCGGGCGACACAATTCTTCTCGTCGTTGCCGCCGGCACGAAACGGCTCGACAATCGTAAATTCCGCGATCATTTCGGCGCCAAGCCGCGCATGCTGGGGGCGGAAGAAGTCGTTGCGGTGACCAGCCATCCCATCGGTGGCGTGTGTCCTTTCGGATTGCCTTCTCCCCTTCCGGTGTTTTGCGACATATCCCTGAAAAACTATCCCGAGGTGGTTCCGGCAGCGGGTGCCACCAATGCGGCGGTAAGGATTTCGCCTGACATGATGGCGCGACTGACGGGAGCGGAATGGGTCGACGTCTGCCAATGACGCCGATTTGATCCGGCGAGGACTTAACCCCGCCTTAAATTGCCGCATTTAAACTCTTCATCCTGGATTAAGGATCGCGCAGGCATAGAAGCCTGAAGTGCGAACGGTTTCGCGAATATAAGGAGCGACTTCGGCTGGATGGCAGGCAAGGGTAAATCACGCGATCGGGTAGAGCCTTCCTTCGGGGATTTCCACGAATCCGGTGACGATCTGCGTCTTGATGCCAGCGAGCGCATTGGCGGAACCGCAAAGCAGCCCGCCAGAAAACCGAAGTCCACATCCGGCCGCGCCAAACCGCAAAAAAAGGAAAAGCGCACACGCAGTTCCGGCGGTGGCACAACAGGCTTTATCCGGTCCCTCGTTTACTGGTGCATCGTGCTCGGCATCTGGGGCGGTATCGGCGTTGCCGGTCTTGTCCTTTATTACGGCGCGCGCATGCCGAGTGCCAGCAGTTGGACCATTCCCGAACGCCCTCCGAATGTGAAGATCGTTTCGGTGAACGGCAGCGTGCTTGCCAATCGCGGCACCACGGGTGGCGAGGCTCTCGCGCTTGAAGACATGTCGCCCTACCTTCCACAAGCGGTCATGGCGATCGAAGACCGGCGGTTCTATTCCCATTTCGGTGTGGATCCGCTCGGCCTGGCCCGCGCCATCGTGACCAATGTGATGACGGGACGAACAGTGCAGGGCGGCTCGACGCTGACGCAGCAGCTGGCAAAAAACCTGTTCCTCTCACAGGACCGGACGCTGGAGCGCAAGGTGCAGGAAGTGCTGCTGGCCTTCTGGCTGGAGCATAAATACACCAAGGATCAGATCCTCGCGATGTATCTCAACCGCGTTTATTTCGGTTCCAACGCCTTTGGCGTCGAAGCCGCTTCCAGACGCTACTTCAACAAATCCGCGCGCGACGTCAATCTTGGCGAGGCGGCAACGCTTGCCGGACTTCTCAAGGCCCCCTCGCGCCTTTCACCGGCGCGCGACCCGCAGGCGGCGGAGGAGCGGGCGCAGGTCGTTCTGAGATCCATGCGCGATGTCGGGTTCATCACCGATGACGAGATCAAGACCGCGATGTCGCAGCCGCCGACCAAGGCCAAACGTTTCTGGTCCGGTGCCGAACATTACGCTGCCGATATGGTGATGGAGGAAGTTCGTGGCCTGATTGGCGACGTCAAGCAGGACATCGTCGTCGATACGACCATCGACCCCAATCTTGAACGCGACGCCGAAAAAGCACTGACCCATGTTCTCCAGGGTGATGGTAAAAAGCAGGGCGCCTCGCAAGCGGCTCTCGTTTCCATCGATGGCACAGGCGCAATCCGGGCCGTGGTCGGCGGGGCGGATTATGCCGAAAGCCAGTTCAACCGGGCCGCGAAGGCGAAACGGCAACCCGGATCGGCGTTCAAACCCTTCGTATACGTCGCCGCGCTCGAATCGGGTCTGACCCCCAGCACCATTCGCAATGACGGGCCGGTCCGCATCGGAAACTGGACACCGGAAAATTACGAGAAGAAATATCGCGGCGAAGTGACGCTTGCCACTGCGCTTGCCAATTCTCTGAACACGATCGCCGCGCAACTGGTGATGGAAGTCGGTCCTGAGCGGGTGACGCAGGTGGCGCATCGCATGGGTATCGAATCGGAGCTTCAGAACAACGCTTCCATCGCACTCGGCACCTCGGAAGTATCGCTGATGGAGCTGACCGCCTCCTACGCTCCCTTCATGAATGGCGGCTACAAGGCGACGCCGCATATCGTCAAACGCATCTCCGATGCTGACGGCAAGGTGCTTTATGAAAACAGATACGACAACCCGCCGCGCGTGCTGAGCGAGGAGATCGCCGCGACGATGAACGGCATGTTGTCGCGCGTCATCACCGAAGGAACAGGGAAAGCCGCCCGCCTCCAGGGTTGGCAGGCAGCGGGAAAATCCGGCACGACACAGTCTTTCCGCGACGCGCTTTTTGTCGGCTACACAAGCAACCTGACAACGGGCGTCTGGTTCGGCAATGACGACGGCACATCGATGAAAAAGGTCACCGGCGGCGGCTTGCCTGCAAAGGCCTGGAAAGATTTCATGACCGCCGCCCATTCCGGGCTCTCGCCATCGCCGCTCTTCGGTCTCGGCGCAGGCGGCGTGCCGCCGCTTGGGGAAATACAGCAACCGGCGCCCGAGAGCGCGCCTTCCTCCATCGGCGACATCATTTCCAATGCTCTCGGCGGCGGCGGAACGACAAACACTCGAGCCTATCCCGAAGCGCCCGTCTCGCCAAACGCTGGTCAGCCGGGCGTCCCCATGCCGCCTGGAAACATCCCTTCCCGCGATATCGAACCCGGCTATTCAGCCGACAATGGACCTGTGCCGCCAGCCGATATCGGCGGCCGGGCGCCGGCAACTTCCGGACCGAAGCAGACGACCCTTCTTGATATTCTGATGGGAAATTAATTGCCTTTTGGGTAATCGGCTCACCGGTTACCCGGCAAGCGAAGGGCCGGCAACGATCCTGTCGCCTTTCCCGCAAATACTCAATTTTCCAAAGACTTGATTACACCGAATGGGCAGCCAACGCAGCCAAGAGCGGAGACCGCACTTGTGTTTGCAACATATGCGTGCATCCACGTTAACCGTAGATTGCTATTTGCGCAAAAACGATTACATTTCGGATGACTTTTTACGGTAAATGAATTATTAATCGTTCATATAAATTAATTTTCTTGTTTCAAAATAACTTTTCAGGGCTTCATATTATGCTGGGTACTAAAAGCTCATCGCATGCCGTGTTTTACGGCGCCCCTTATCCTGCGGCTGTCACTTTCGACGCGGCGGAAACACAACCTTCCATTTCAGAAACCAACACATCGGTGTTCCTGCGCAGCCAGTTTGTGCTCAAAAGAACGATCGACATTGCAGGGGCGTCCATCGCCCTTGTCGCACTCGCGCCCGTATTGTTGACCGTCGCGGCGCTGGTCAAACTCGACAGCAAAGGGCCGGTCCTGTTCTCACAAGTCCGTTGGGGCATGAACGGGCGAAAGATCAGGGTCTATAAATTTCGCTCGATGCGGACCGAACTGGGCGATGCCACCGGCGTGGCGCAAACGGTAAAGAACGATCCGAGGATAACCCGGATCGGCGCCGTGCTTCGCCGCACAAATGTCGACGAGCTGCCACAGCTCATCAACGTCTTGAAAGGCGACATGTCGCTGGTGGGTCCGCGCTGCCATGCGATCGGCATGCTGGCCGCCGGCCGTCTTTATGAGGAACTTGTTCCCCACTACCACCTGCGGCACCGGATGCGACCAGGCATTACCGGTCTTGCCCAGATGCGGGGTTTGCGCGGCCCGACGGATCGCAGTGACAAGGCGCGTGCCCGCATCGTGTCCGATCTTTATTACGTCGACAATTTTTCCGTCTGGCTGGATATCAAGATCATGATCGGAACGGTCATTTCCGAATTGCGCGGCGGCAAGGGTTTCTGATCTTTCAGAAATCAGACAGATAGAATCAAAAAAGCCCGGCAGCGATGCCGGGCTTTTCTTATGAAATCACCATTTCCGTCAGTTTATCGGCACGGGAGCCGCAGCCGGATCCGGCAGCGGCGCCGGGTTTGCCGACAGCGTGCGCAGATAAGCGATGAGATCGGCGCGTTCCGTCTCCTTCTTCACACCCGCAAAGCCCATGGCCGTGCCGGGAACGTGTTTCTTGGGAGCTTCGATGAAGTAGCTGAGATGATCGTAATCCCAGTGCACGGAACCGCCCTTGGAGAAATCCTTCATTGCTGCGGAGTAGCTGAAACCCGCATGGCTGGCGATCGGCCGGTTGACGATATCGAAGAGATTGGGGCCGACCTTGTTTGCACCACCACTCTCTCCGGTATGACAGCTCGTACACTTCTTGAAGACCGCCTCACCCTTGGCAGCATCCGCGCTGGCGAGCAATTTCGCGATCGGGGTTGCCGCTGCAGCGGGTTCGCCTGCAGCCTCGCCGCCGCTCGCTTCCGCGACGATGGCGTAACCTTCCTTTTCCGGGGTGGGCGCATGAAAAATGCCCTCAGACGCAATTGACACCGACATCAGAACGAAAACCGTGCCCAGCAACGCCCCAACGCCCATATTTACATAAGAATTCATCTATATGCGCTCCCTCGCATCCGCTCCATATAACCGGGCATCTTGAAATTATTCAAAAGCTATGGCTTTTGCACAGCCTGCGCAACTTGAATAATATTCCCCACTCCGTGACGTTTTGACACTTTTCGGTTGGGATTTGAAGGGTGTCGGATGAAGAATCGGGAATTCGAGAAAGCTGTCGTCCTTATACCGGCGCGGATGGCATCGACACGGCTTCCGGGCAAGCCTCTCGCGGATATTGGCGGCAAACCGATGATTGTGCAGGTTGCACTCAGGGCGCGTGAAGCTGGCGCGACGCGCATCGTCGTTGCAGTCGATGACGAACAGGTATTTTCAGCCGTAAAAAATGCCGGTTTCGACGTAATGATGACGCGAGATGATCACCAATCCGGTTCGGACCGCATTTTCGAGGCGCTGCAGAAGGCCGACCCCTATGGCAACGCCGAATATATCATCAATGTTCAGGGCGACCTTCCGACCATCGAAGCGGAAACGATCCGCGCCTCGTTGCGCCCGTTGGAAAATGCCGCCGTCGACATTGCCACGCTGACGGTTGAGATCACCGACGAGGAAGAAAAGACCAATCCGAACGTGGTGAAAGTGGTTGGCAGCCCGCTTTCCGAGACGCGATTGCGCGCGCTTTATTTTACCCGCGCGACTGCGCCCTATGGCGACGGACCGCTTTATCATCACATCGGCCTTTATACCTATCGCCGCGCCGCCCTCGAAACGTTCGTGAGGCTTCAGCCTTCGCCACTCGAGAAGCGCGAAAGGCTGGAACAATTGCGCGCGCTGGAAGCGGGCATGCGTATTGATGCCGAAATCGTTCACTCCGTGCCGCTTGGCGTTGATACGCCGCACGATCTCGAAAAAGCCCGCACTATTCTCGCAAACCGAACCCTCTGATGGATAATTCCATGACCTTGAGCACAAACCGCATTGCCTTTCAGGGCGAATTTGGCGCGAATTCCGACATGGCATGCCGCGACATGTTCCCGGATATGGAGCCTTTGCCGTGCCCGACATTCGAGGATGCTTTCAATGCCGTCGAAAACGGCGAAGCCGATCTCGGCATGATCCCGATCGAGAACACGCTGGCCGGTCGCGTTGCAGATATCCATCATCTGCTGCCGGAATCACGCCTTCACATCATCGGTGAATATTTCATGCCGATCCGCTTCCAGCTGATGGTTATACCGGGCGTGAAGAAAGACGAGATCCGCACCGTTCACAGCCACATCCACGCGCTTGGCCAGTGCCGCAAGATCATCCGTTCCAACGGCTGGAAGCCAGTCGTTGCCGGCGATACGGCTGGAGCGGCGAGACTGGTTTCTGAAAAGGGTGATCGCAGCATGGCAGCGCTTGCACCGCGTCTTGCCGCCGGTCTCTACGGCCTTGATATCATGGCTGAAAATGTCGAGGATTCAGAAAACAACATTACCCGTTTCGTAATTCTTTCGCGCGATGAGAACTGGGCCAAACGCCAGTCCCAAGGCGAAGCACCGGATGAAACCATCGTCACGACCTTCGTGTTCAATGTCCGCAACATTCCGGCGGCGCTTTATAAGGCAATGGGCGGTTTCGCGACGAATGGCATCAACATGACGAAGCTGGAAAGCTACCAGCTCGGCGGAAGGTTCGTGGCAACACAGTTCTATGCCGATATCGAAGGCCATCCGGATGACGAGCCGGTGCGGCACGCGCTGGACGAGCTGCGCTTCTTTTCCGAGAAGGTCCGAATTCTCGGCGTCTACAAGGGTCATGCGATGCGCGGCAAGCTCAACCAGAGCTGAGCCTGCCGCAAATCTTCATTTCGTCCATTCCACCCAGTCGCGCATCAGCCGGTGCGCGATGGCACCGCCCGGAGGCGCGGAAAAGCCCTCGCCCGCAGCAGCCTCCAGCATCGTGGCAACCTCCGCCCGCGTGAACCAGCGGCAATCCTCCAGCTCGATCTCATCGCGGGAAATATCGAACGAGAGAGCCTCGGCATAACAGCCGATCATCAGCGTGTGCGGCATCGGCCAGGGCTGGGAAGCGTGATAGCGCACGCGGCCGATTTCGACGCCGGATTCTTCATGCGTCTCGCGGCGCACGGCCTGCTCGATGGTTTCGCCCGGCTCCACGAAACCGGCGAGGCAGGAATACATGCCCGGCGCAAAATGCGCGCCGCGTCCGAGCAGGCAAAGATCGCGCTCGATATCGATCGTCATCATGATGACGACGGGATCGGTTCGGGGAAAAATAGTGTGATTGCAGGCGGCGCAGATGCGCTTGTAGCCGCCGATACGCAATTCCATCGTGCCGCCGCACCGTCCGCAGAAGCGGTTGTCGGCATTCCAGTGCGTAAGGCTGACGGCCTGGGCTACCTCGCTCAGCAATTCCTCATCGAGAAGATGATCGCGATAAAGGGTGCGGGCATCGGCCAGCTTATAGTGGCTCGCTAGCGTGTCTTCCGTGACGGCCACCGGCACCGCAATTCTCGGTTCGCCGGTTTCGCGGTATCCAAGCAGAACGGCATTGTCGAAATCCGGCTGCAATTCCGCCAGCTCATAGGCGGAAAACAGGGGATCTATGACCTGCTCGTCATGTTTCAGGACAAGCCGGTTGCCGGAGAAGGCAAAAATATGGGTGCCATCGACTTTCAGCGCATCGGCAACGCAGTCTTCCGTCCGCTTTTCGGCGAACCGGTTGAGGGCGTTCTTGGAAAAGGCTGTCAGCAGGCTTGCTTCGGGATGGGGAGCAGTGGTTTCGAAAATAGTCATTGATATCATCAGAGCGCGCCGGATATTTTTTTCATCAAGGATTCCTTTTCGCCCGGGCCATAGGGCACTGGCGTCCCGTGACCCCAGATTGGGCCGGGCCAGCAGGTGTCGCCTTCGTTGCGGGCGATAATATGGACGTGAAGTTGCCGGACGATATTGCCCAGCGCGCCGACATTGATCTTGGTGGCCCCGGTAACGTCCTTCAGCGCGGACGCGACGAGATTGGTCTCGAACGTCAGCACGGCCTGATCGAGCGGAGTAAGATCGAACAGCTCGCTGGCGCCGCCTCTCTGTGGCACCAGCACCAGCCAGGGCCAGCGGCTGTCGTTCTGCAAACGCAGCTCGCATAGTCCCAAACGCATTACAAGCGCACTGTCGCGCGCCAGCCTGTCGTCCAGCCGGAATGTCTCCAAGGCGTCCTCCATGTTTGTTTTCATTGTGATAGCAGTTTTTTGAAGGCTTGGCTTGCATTTGCTTTCGATATTGCCGATATGTGGCCCCGGGAGGTTGGTGGTGGACGAGCCACTCGCCAACCGGGTCAGGTCCGGAAGGAAGCAGCCCTAACGAGCCAGGCACGGGTCGCCGTGCCAGCCTCCCACCTTTTTTAAATTCCGCTCAGCTTTCGCCGGGCCAGTTCAGCCTGAAAGCGGCCCCTGCGTATCGGCATGATGTGCAGACTTTAGAGGAATAGAGCGTGCCTGATGCGTCCAATGGGACGCACGGCGCTCTAGGACAAACTGGCAAAATAAACTGGCGAGGCGATGAGCGACACCTTACCCACCACATCAAGCGAATCCCAGGGCGGGACCGGCTACCGGGTACTGGCACGCAAATATCGTCCGAAGGATTTTTCCGATCTGATGGTCGGCCAGGAGCCGATGGTCCGCACGCTGACGAATGCGTTCGAGACCGGCCGCATCGCGCAGGCCTATATGCTGACCGGCGTTCGCGGTGTGGGCAAGACGACCACCGCGCGTATTCTTGCCCGTGCGCTGAACTACAAGACCGACACCATCGACAAACCGACCATCGACCTGCGTATCCCCGGCGAACATTGTCAGGCGATCATGGAAGGCCGTCATGTCGACGTGATCGAGATGGACGCCGCCTCCCATACCGGTATTGACGACATTCGCGAGATCATCGAGCAGGTGCGTTACCGCCCGGTTTCGGCGCGCTATAAAGTCTATATCATCGACGAAGTGCACATGCTCTCGACGCAGGCCTTCAACGGTCTTCTGAAGACGTTGGAAGAGCCGCCGGAGCATGTGAAATTCATCTTCGCAACCACTGAAATCCGCAAGGTTCCGATCACCGTGCTGTCGCGGTGCCAGCGCTTCGACCTGCGCCGCATCAGCGCCGCCGATCTCGTCGGCCTGTTCACTGCCATTGCCGGCAAGGAAGGTTTCGAGGCCGAACCGCAGGCGCTCTCAATGATTGCCCGCGCGGCTGAGGGTTCCGCCCGTGACGGTCTTTCCCTGCTCGATCAAGCGATCGCCCATGGCGGCGGACGCGTGGAAGCCGAGGCGGTGCGCGGCATGCTGGGTCTTGCCGACCGGGCGCGCATCGTCGATCTTTTCCAGCACATCATCAAAGGCGATGTCGCGGCGGCACTTTCTGAATTCAATGGTCAATACGAGGCAGGCGCCAACCCCGTCGTCGTGCTGAACGACCTTGCCGATTTCACTCACCTCGTCACCCGCATGAAATATGTGCAGGATGCGGCGGAAGATCCCTCGCTGTCCGAGATCGAACGCGTGCGTGGCGCGGAATTTGCCGAGACAATCGCCGTGACTGCGCTGTCGCGTATCTGGCAGATGCTGCTCAAGGGTATTCCGGAAACTGAAAATGCCTCACGTCCTGCGGGTGCGGCCGAAATGGTGTTGATCCGCCTTTCGCACGCCGCCAATCTTCCGGCACCGGAAGACGCGGCGCGACGCCTGCTCGAACTTTCCAACAGCGATGGCGGCTATTCCAATGGCGCGCCTTCGGGTGGCGGCAATGGCGGCGGCACTCGCGCCTATTCCTCAGGGCAGACAGTGGCCGCAGGAAGACCTGTGGAGCTTTCCGCCCAGAGGCCGGCAAGCTCGCAGCCTTCGACCATGCTGCGCGCCGTGCCTGACAGCCGCCCGCAGGAAATGCAGGTCGCGGCACCGAAAACCGAAGAACGGCCGGAGCCGAAGGTTCCCGTCAACTCTCTTCAGGACATTGCCGACCTGTGCCAGAAAAATCGCGATCCCGTCATGCGGGCGAAGGTTCGCAACTTCGTACGGCTGGTGCGGCTGGAGCCGGGCCGGCTCGACATGCGCCTCGGCGATGGCGCACCCGGATCGCTCCCCGGCGAGCTTGGTGTGAAGCTGAAAGAGTGGACCGGTATCCACTGGATCGTCAGCCTTAGCAAGGAACAGGGTCAGCCGACGCTGGTTGAAGCCGAGGGGAGTGCGCGCGACGCCCGCCTCGTGGATGCGAGGCAGGACCCTGACGTGGCAGCCATTCTTCAACAGTTTCCAGGTGCAAAAATCACCGACGTGCGCATTCGCGTCACCCAGCAGGACGAGCCGGACGAGATCGCCCCGCCGCCTTCGGTTGCCGAATCGAGCGAGGGCGACATCCTTCCCGGCGACGATATCGAATTTTAATACATAACAAAAACAGGAGTTTGGCACATGCGCGACATCATGGGCATGATGGGCAAGGTCAAGGAAATGCAGGCCAAGATGGAAAAGATGCAGGCGGATATCGCCGCGCTTGAAGTCGAAGGCAAGTCCGGTGGCGGTCTCGTCACCGTGAAGCTGAATGGCAAGGGCAGCCTGCTGGGCCTGAAGATCGATCCGTCTCTCTTCAAGGAAGACGACGTCGAAATTCTCGAAGACCTGATCGTCGCCGCCCACAATGACGCCAAGGAGCGCGCCGAGGCCATCACCGCTGAAAAGACCAAGGAAATCACGGCTGGCCTGCCGATCCCGCCCGGCATGAAGCTGCCGTTCTGATATTCTTACGAATTCAGACTTCCAGCATGGCGCGGAACCGGCTCGCAAGCGGGGTGCCGAGATATGCGGCACGTTCGTCCCTGGTAAGCTGCATGGGGCGGAAGCGCTGGAGAATGACCGGTATCGGCAGCTTCGTTCCCTGATAGGGTTCGAAAGCGATGCCTTCGCCGGCGCTGAGCATTCCACCTTTCAGAACCCGGCAATAAAAGCCCGGCTGCCCCGCCTGCCGAAAACGCGGCGCGAAGCCGGGATCGCCGAGCCGGGCTGACAGGGTGGCGCAGGGAATGCGGGCGGCGGTCACTTCCAGCACCACTTCCTCGGCTGAAAACCTGTCGCCGACATGCAGTTTTGCACTATCGACACCTTCCAGAACCAGATTTTCCCCAAAAAATCCGGGCTCAACCACAAAACCCAGCGTACGCGACCAGAAATCGAGATCGACGGAACCCATGGCGTAGATCGCCTGATCCGGCCCGCCGTGATGTTTACGATTGCAGACAGCGTCGCTGACGATGCCTTGCGCATCCACCATCACCGCGCCCTGCACGGCATGTTTGAAAATACCCGTCTTCGCCGTCTTTCCCGGCAAGGCCTTCGCCTCGCCCCGGCACACTGCCCGTATTTTCATGGACTGCCCTTCGCGCTTCATGATTCCCGTTTCCCGATTTATGCAGTAGAAAGCGCTCATGGCAAAACGAGTCACCGGTCCCGAAATCGAAAAACTGATCCAGCTGCTTGCAAAAGTGCCGGGGCTTGGGCCCCGCTCGGCGCGGCGGGCGGCGCTGCATCTCATCAAGAAGAAGGAACAGCTTCTTGGACCGCTGGGCCACGCGATGGGTGAAGCCTATGACAAGGTGAAGATCTGCTCGTGCTGCGGCAATGTCGATACCATCGATCCCTGCACGGTCTGCGCCGATGATAGACGTGACCAGTCGGTCATCATCGTGGTGGAAGACGTGTCGGATCTGTGGGCGCTGGAGCGAGCAGGCGCAATGAATACCGCATATCATGTGCTTGGTGGCACGCTATCGCCGCTCGATGGCGTCGGGCCGGAAGATCTGAACATCAAGGGACTGATCGATCGCGTCAGCGCCGGCGGTATTCGCGAGCTCATCATCGCCGTCAATGCGACGGTGGAGGGACAGGCAACAGCCCATTACATCACCGACCGCCTGGCCGATCTCGGCATCAAGATCACCCGGCTTGCGCATGGCGTGCCTGTTGGCGGCGAGCTGGACTATCTCGACGAGGGCACATTGACGGCGGCGCTGCGCGCTCGCACAACGATCTGACGCCTTCTTTCCCTGTCCGTCACTCGAAGAGGAGACCGAATGCGAAACCGATTTGATTCTTTGTTTTGGCGCATTTCCAGACGGAAAACCGGCCTCCACTTTTCCTGGAAAAGCCTCAAGGCATTGGCCACCATTCTTTCCGTTTTTTCAGCAACGGACGCTCTGGCGCAATCCGCGCCGACAGGTGCCGCTGCTGCCCGGTACGATGCCGATTTCAATGCGTGGCTGAAAAAGGAAATCTGGCCGGAAGCGCGCAAGGCGGGAATTTCGCAAAAGACGCTGGAGGCTGCGCTGAGCGGCCTTTCCATCAACTGGAGTCTGCCTGATCTCGTCATCCCCGGCCAGAAGCCGCCGAAGGAACAGAGCCAGAGCCAGGCCGAATTTTCATCGCCCGGCGCTTATTTCTCCGAAAAACGATTGCAGGGGCTTGCCGCCACCGGCCGCTCTCTGGCCGCGACGCATGCCGCCACCCTTCGCCGGATCGAAGCCAAATATGGCGTGCCCGGCGATGTCGTCGTGGCGATCTGGGGCCGCGAATCCGGTTTCGGCCGTGCGAAACTGCCGCATTCGGTTGTCGATGTGCTGGCGACGAAAGCCTATATGTCGACCCGCAAGGAGATGTTCCGCACCGAGCTGATCGATGCGCTGAAGATCGTCGAAAGCGGCGATATTGCGGCCTCGCGCATGATGGGGTCCTGGGCAGGCGCGCTCGGTCAGCCGCAATTCATGCCGTCGAGCTATCTCAAATATGCCGTTGATTTCGATGGCGACGGCCACCGCGATATCTGGAACTCCGTGCCGGACGCATTGGCATCCATAGCGAACTATCTTTCGCAGCGCGGCTGGCAGAGGGATCGCGACTGGGGCTTCGAAGTGTCTATACCCGGCAACGTCTCCTGCGCCCAGGAAGGCCCGGATCTTGCCCGGCCGGTGAGTGCGTGGGCGAAGATGGGGATCACCCGCATTTCCGGAAAGGCCTTTCCATCCAACGACGTCTCCGCCGACGGCATGATGCTTGTGCCGGCCGGGCGGCACGGGCCGGAATTCGTGGTCACGCCGAACTTCTACGTCATCAAGGAATACAATAATTCCGATCTCTACGCGCTGTTCATCGGCAATCTCGCCGACCGCATCTCCCATGGGGCGGGGCCGTTCAAGGGCGAATGGGGCAATGTCGGATCGATGTTGCGCTCCGACGTTCTTGCCATGCAGAAGGCACTCGTCGCCAAGGGCTATGATGTCGGCAAAGCGGACGGGCTGGCCGGCTTCAAGACACGCCGGTCACTGGGCGACTGGCAGGCGAAAAACGGTCTGTCACCGACCTGCTTTCCCGATGTGACACTGAAGAACCGCCTGCGCTGATTTCCCCCGCTCCAGTCAGGCGGTTTGCCTGCGCCATTCATAGAGTGCGTCCGGCAACTTTTCCTCGCAGGCGGACCCATCCGTTTCCCGCACCTTGCGGAACCCATGACGCTCGTAAAAGCTAGTGGCGCGTGTATTTTGCTGGAACACCCACAATTGAAGGAGTTGTTGCTCTTGCTTTGCCCTGTCTAGTAAGGTCGCGCCCAGATTTCTGCCTACGCGAGCGGGCAGACAATAAAGATGATCCAGCCATTCTTTCCGAAAAGCGCAAAAGCCGACGAGAACGCCGTCTTCCTCCGCAACCCAGACCTCATTTTCCTTGAAGACGATATTGCTGAAATAGTCCTTGTCTTCCTCGAAACTGTGCAAGTCTGGTAAATAGGGAAGAAAATGCCTGCGTGACGTACGGAAAATTGCGGCGACATCGTCGGCATCCATAAGTGTCGCACGCCTTGAAATAACCTTCTGGTCTTCCATATCGTTCCCCTGTCGTTCGAGGCAATATACGCATCCTGCAACGGCGGGATGACAGGAATAGCCAGAGGGCTGGGATCGAACTCCCTTTAGTGCTGGTCCGTATGCGGCTTGTGGAAGATGTCATCTGTCGGCGAAATGGTCTGCCGCTCGATCATCCGGTGCACGCGGGGCCGTGTCTTGCCGCGATGAAGGGCCAGCAGCCGGTCCCAGGCTTCCGCATCCGCCTGGGTGCGGCGGTGGTTGTGGCGGACATATTCCACCCATGTCAGTACATGGTAGCTTTCCGTCCAGATATCTGGATTTTCCAGATCACGCATCAGGTTCCAATTGCGCGCGCCATCGCGCAGACGGATGCGGCGACGCTCGGCCATCAACGGCAGGAATTCGCCGAGATCCTCGTCATGAATTTCATAGTCTATGAGAATGGCAATCGGCCCGCTGCGCGGCTTGATATCGAGCCTTAGCGGCGGCTCGACGAAACGGTTGAGCGGATCGAGATTGAGTGAAGCAAAAGCGGGCATGGCGAGTTTGAGGCCGACGACGACGCCCAGCAGCATCAGCACGCACGAACCGAGAAGGGAATAGGAAATACCGTAATCTTCCGCCAGCTCGCCCCACAGCCAACTGCCGACGGCAATGCCGCCGAAGGTCAGCGTCTGGTAAAGCGACAGCGCCCGGCCCACCACCCAGCGCGGGGCAGAAAGCTGGACGATGGTATTGAACAGGGAAAGCGCCAGAACCCAGCAGGCACCGGCAATAGTCAAAACAAGCGAGGTTACGATCGCGTTCGTGCTGACCGCCGTCACGCCGGAACTGAAGGCGAAGCCCAAAAAGGCGACACGCACGATCCATTCGCTGGACAAAACCTCGCGAAGTCTGGCGCTGACGAGTGCGCCGCCGATAGCGCCGACACCGAACGCACCGAGCATGACGCCGTAGGTCAGCGGGCCACCCTCGACCAGATCGCGGGCAACGATCGGCATCAGCGCCAGGATGGCGCTGGCGGAAAGGCCGAAGAGAAAGCCACGCACCAGAACCTTGCCGATATTCGGCGACATCGCCACATAACGCATCCCGGCCGATATGGCGGCAAGAAGCTGCTCGCGCGGCAAGGTCGAGGCATATTTGGGCGGCTGCCAGCGAACCAGCGCGTAGATGAGGGCAAAATAGCTGAGCGCGTTCACGAAAAACGCGGCCGCGGCGCCGGCGGCAGCGACGATGATGCCGCCGATGGCAGGACCGACGCTGCGGGTGATGTTGAAGCCCACGCTGTTCAGTGTCACGGCAGCGGGCAGATCCTCACGCGGCACCATTTCGCCGACGGACGCCTGCCAGGACGGATTGTTGAGCGCCGTGCCACAGCCGATCATGAAGGTGAAGAAGAGCAGCAACCACGGAGTGAGCCAGCCGGACCAGGCAAAAACCGTCAGCAGCACGGAAGCCGTCAGCATCAGGATCTGAGCGGAAATCATGATGCGGCGGCGGTCGAAACTATCGGCCAGTGCGCCTGAAATCAGCGAAAACATCATGATCGGCAGCGAGGTGGAGGCCTGTACCAGCGCGATCATGTTTTCGGAACTCGACAGCGAGGTCATCATCCACGCGGCGCCAACCGCCTGGATCAGACCGCCGAAATTCGAGGCAAGGCTCGCGATCCAGATTCGTCTGTAAGTCAAATGCCTTAAAGGCGCGAGTGGCGATTTACGGTCAGGCACGATCAGTCCACTTGATGCAACTGCGATTTGTCAAACGGCAACTATAGACAGTGCCGGAAATCATGCCACCCTTTCCGACACGGTGACGGTGAAAATGTGGCCGAAGCCGTGACTGAAGCGCCCTGCCCGCGAAAACCTTGCAATCCTGCCCTGATGGGTCTATATGACCTTTGAAATTCTTGATCGCTTGATGAAGAGTGGGGCCGCAAGGCTCCGCTCTTTTTCGTTAGGCGAACCGGAAACCACGGGCTGAGCGCCCGGTGAAAATCTAAAGACCGGAAGGCCAGATGGCAGACACCGTACATGAACCGCGACTGATAACCGAAACGGGAATCGACCAGCGCATCGCCGAAATCATCGAGCCTGTTTTGACGGGCATGGGATATCTTCTGGTGCGCGTGCGGCTCTCCAACCAGAACGGCAGACCCTGCAGGTGATGGCCGAGCGGGAAGACGGCACCATGACCGTCGAGGGCTGCGAAGCCGTGTCAATGGCGATTTCACCGGTTCTTGATGTGGAAGATCCGGTCGATAAGGCGTATCATCTCGAAGTTTCCTCGCCCGGCATCGACCGGCCGATGGTTCGCAAGTCGGATTTCACCCGTTGGCAGGGCCATCTGGTGAAGGCCGAAACATCCATTCTGGTCGAAAATCGCAAGCGGTTTCGCGGCAAGATCGTCGAGGTGGATGCGGACGGCTTCAAGCTGGAACGCGACCAGATCGCCTATGGCGACGAACCGACAGTCACCATTCCGTTCAGCGCGCTTTCCGACGCGAAGCTCATTCTGACGGACGACCTTATTCGTGATGCGCTGCGGGCAGACAAGGCGGCAAAGGCCGCCGCCGCAAACCAGAACGACGAAAACGAAGCAGACGAAGACTAATTCCAACGTAAAAGCCCGGAAAACGGGTGATCCCCGCAATTATGCGACTTACGGAGACAAAAAAATGGCAGTGAGTGCTAACCGGCTTGAGCTTCTGCAGATCGCCGATGCTGTGGCGCGCGAAAAGGTCATCGACCGCGAAATCGTGCTTGCCGCAATGGCCGACGCTATCCAGAAAGCCGCCCGCTCGCGCTATGGTTCGGAAACCAACATTCGCGCCGACATCAACTCCAAGACCGGCGAAATCCGCCTGCAGCGTCTTCTGGAAGTGGTAGAGACGGCCGAAGACTATTCGACCCAGATTCCGCTCGAACTTGCCCGCGACCGTAACCCGGACGCCAAGCTCGGCGATTTCATCGCCGATCCGCTGCCGCCGATGGATTTCGGCCGTATCGCCGCACAGTCCGCCAAGCAGGTCATCGTTCAGAAGGTGCGCGAAGCAGAACGCGACCGTCAGTATGACGAGTTCAAGGATCGCATCGGCGAAATCGTCAACGGCACCGTCAAGCGCGTCGAATATGGCAATGTCATCGTTGATCTGGGCCGTGGCGAAGGCATCATCCGTCGCGACGAGATGATTCCGCGGGAAAACATGCGTTATGGCGACCGTGTACGCGCTTACGTCTACGACGTTCGCCGCGAGCAGCGTGGCCCGCAGATTTTCCTGTCGCGTACACATCCGCAGTTCATGGTGAAGCTGTTCACCATGGAAGTTCCTGAAATCTACGACGGCATCATCCAGATCAAGTCGGTTGCCCGTGACCCCGGTTCGCGCGCCAAGATCGCCGTCATTTCGAACGACTCGTCGATCGATCCGGTCGGCGCCTGCGTCGGTATGCGCGGTTCGCGCGTTCAGGCCGTTGTCGGCGAATTGCAGGGCGAAAAGATCGACATTATTCCGTGGAGCCAGGAGCCGGCATCCTTCATCGTCAACGCTCTGCAGCCCGCTGAAGTGGCCAAGGTCGTTCTGGATGAAGAATCCGAGCGCATCGAAGTTGTGGTTCCCGACGAGCAGCTTTCGCTCGCCATCGGCCGCCGCGGCCAGAACGTACGTCTGGCATCGCAGCTGACCGGCTGGGATATCGACATCATGACCGAGCAGGAAGAATCCGAGCGTCGCCAGAAGGAATTCAACGAGCGCACGGCACTCTTCATGGACGCCCTCGACGTTGACGAGATGGTTGGTCAGGTTCTGGCTTCCGAAGGCTTCGCGCAGGTTGAAGAACTTGCCTATGTCGATCTTGGCGAAATTTCCTCGATCGACGGCTTCGATGATGACACCGCCGATGAAATCCAGACCCGCGCCCGCGAATATCTGGAACGCCTGGAAGCCGAAATGGACGCCAAGCGCAAGGAACTCGGCGTTGCCGACGAGCTGCGCCAGATCGAAGGCCTGACCTCGCAGATGATGGTCGCCCTTGGTGAAGACGGTATCAAGACCATCGAGGACTTTGCCGGTTGCGCCGCAGACGATCTGGTCGGCTGGAGCGAACGCAAGGACGGCGAGACGAAGAAGTTCGAAGGCATCTTCTCCAAGCTCGACGTATCGCGCGTCGAAGCTGAGAACATGGTTGTGCAGGCCCGTCTTCTGGCAGGCTGGATCACGGCCGAGGATCTGGCTTCCGAAGAAGAAGTCGATGCGGAAGCTACTGAGGAGGCGGATACCGCCGGACAGGAATGACATCGCAGGTGCATGAGCCGGACGAGCTGCCCGAAACCGATGAGGACGGGCGGCTGGAAGGCAACGTCAATGGACGTATGTGCATTGTGACAAGGCAGAGCGGATCTCCAGACGAGTTGATCCGCTTCGTCGCAGGGCCGGACGGCAACGTCGTTCCGGACCTGAAACGCCAATTGCCGGGGCGCGGATGCTGGGTAAAACCGGAGCGCGCCCTGATAGAGAAAGCCATCGCGAAGAAGATCTTCGCACGGGCGCTCAAACGCGACGTCAAGGCCGGGCCGGAGCTTCTCGCTCTTCTCGACCGGCTTATGTCGCAGCAGCTTGCCGGAATGATGAACATGGCGCGCAAGGCGGGTCAGTTCATCAGCGGCGCGACGAAAGTCGATGCCGCCGTCCGTTCGGGGAATGCGATTGCCGTGTTCCACGCAACCGATGCCGCGGCAGACGGCGTGCGAAAACTGGACCAGGCCCGCAAGGCCTGGGAGCTCGGCAGCGATGCCGGCAATGAAATTCCGTCCTTCCGGCTCTTTAGCGAAGCCGAAATGGACGAGTTGATGGGCCAGAATGCTTTTATCCATGCTTGCGCGCTTGCGGGGCAGGCGGGTGAGGGTGTAGTGAAGCGCGCAAAGATGCTTAAGCAGTACCGCCTTGGCGGTCAGCCTGAGGCGGAACGCGACGCTGCCCGGACAGTACAATGACGCGGTTGCCAAACATGAACGGCCGCCGCGTTCCGATGCAGCAATTGAACGACGAGACCTGATGGATGTCATCCGGTTCTCGTCCGTAGGAACGGGAACGGAATGACCGACAACAACGACGACAAGACACTCAATGCGCCGGCCAAGAAGACTCTTACCCTGAAACCGGGCGGGATGAATCAGGGCACCGTGCGGCAGGACATGGGTCGAGGTCGCACCAACGCGGTTGTCGTGGAAACACGCAAGCGCCGCCCCCTGCGTCCCGAAGACGAGAAGCCGGTTCAGCCTGTCGTGGCGGCAGCTCCGGCGCCGAAGCCGGCAGCGCCTGCCCCTTCGGCACCGCGTCCGCAGGCCCCACAGCAACGCATTCAACAGCCGAGCAACCAACAGCAGCGTCCGGGTTCTTCCCATTCGCAGCAGCGCCCCGGCTCGTCCGCACCGCAGCAGCGCCAGCCTGACCGTCCGCGCGGCAACGTTCTGCACGACCTGTCCGCAGGCGAGATGGAAGCCCGCCGCCGTGCGCTGATAGAAGCGCAGGCTCGCGATGTTATCGAAGCCAAGCAGCGCGCCGAAGACGAAGCCCGCCGCAAGGTGGAAGAAGAACAACGCATCGCCGCTGAAAAGATCGAAGCCGAAAACCGCGCTGCCGAAGAGGCTGCTGCGGCAAAGATCGCTGCGAGCCAGCCTGTTACGGAAGCGAAATCCGATCTGTCCGGCGAAAAGCCGGCTGCGGCCGCTGCGCCGGCGCCACGCGCTGACGCCCGTCCCCAGCCTGTTGCTCCCCGTTCCGCTCCCGCCACGCCCGACGCCGCCGCTCCCCGCGGACGCCGCACCGGTGGCGACGACGAGGACGATCGCGGCGCAGTCCGTCGCGGCAGCAGCCTTCCGGCTCGTGGCAAGGTCGTGGCTCCGGTTCCGGCCAAGCCTGCAGCCCGCCTGAAGACCGAAGAAGAGCGCCGTCGTGGCAAGCTGACCGTGACCGCCGCCAATCTGGAAGAAGATGGTACGCCGCGTGGCCGCTCCATGGCATCCATGCGCCGCCGCCAGGAGAAATTCCGTCGCAGCCAGATGCAGGAAACCCGCGAAAAGGTTCTGCGCGAAGTCATCCTGCCGGAAACCATCACCATTCAGGAACTGTCGCAGCGTATGTCCGAGCGCGCCGTTGACGTCATCAAGTTCCTGATGAAGGAAGGCCAGATGCTGAAGCCGGGCGACGTGATCGACGCCGATCTGGCGGAACTGATCGCGGTCGAATTCGGCCATACGGTCAAGCGCGTTTCCGAATCCGACGTTGAAGAGGGTCTCTTCAACAAGGCTGACGATGAAGGCGAGATGGTTTCCCGTCCGCCGGTCGTGACCATCATGGGCCACGTCGACCACGGCAAGACCTCGCTGCTCGACGCTATCCGTCAGGCGAATGTCGTTGCTGGCGAGGCCGGTGGTATCACCCAGCATATCGGCGCCTATCAGGTCGAAAAGAACGGTCAGAAGATCACCTTCATCGACACCCCCGGCCACGCCGCCTTTACGGCAATGCGTGCCCGTGGTGCGCAGGCAACCGACATCGCCGTGCTGGTTGTCGCAGCCGACGACAGCGTGATGCCGCAGACGATCGAGTCGATTAACCATGCGAAGGCGGCCGGTGTTCCGATCGTCGTTGCGATCAACAAGATCGACAAGCACGAGGCAAACCCTGAAAAGGTTCGCCAGCAGCTGCTGCAGCACGAAGTGTTCGTGGAATCGATGGGTGGTGAAGTTCTTGATGTCGAAGTGTCGGCCAAGAACAAGCTCAACCTCGACAAGCTGCTCGAAGCGATCCTGCTTCAGGCGGAAATCCTCGATCTCAAGGCGGATCCAAGCCGCACTGCGGAAGGCACGGTCATCGAAGCCGAGCTGGACCGTGGACGTGGTGCCGTCGCGACCGTTCTCGTGCAGAAGGGTACACTGAAGCCCGGCCAGATCATCGTTGCCGGCGATCAGTGGGGCCGTGTGCGCGCGCTCGTCAACGACAAGGGCGACCACGTGAAGGAAGCCGGTCCGGCCATGCCGGTCGAAATCCTCGGCCTTTCCGGTACGCCGTCGGCCGGTGACCGTTTTGCGGTTGTCGAAAACGAAGGTCGTGCTCGCGAGATCTCCGAATACCGCCAGCGTCTGGCTCGCGACAAGGCTGTTGCCCGTCAGACCGGTCAGCGCGGCTCGCTGGAACAGATGATGAGCCAGTTGCAGACTTCGGGATTGAAGGAATTCCCGCTGGTCATCAAGGCGGACGTGCAAGGTTCGGTCGAAGCCATTATCGCTTCGCTCGACAAGCTCGGCACAGACGAAGTCCGCGCTCGTGTCGTTCACTCTGGTGCTGGTGCCATCACGGAATCGGATATCTCGCTTGCCGAGGCATCGAACGCCGCGATCATCGGCTTCAACGTTCGCGCCAACGCACAGGCGCGTACGGCGTCCGAACGCGCCGGTATCGAAATCCGCTACTACAACATCATCTACGATCTGGTGGATGACGTGAAGGCGGCGATGTCGGGTCTGCTTTCGCCGGAACGTCGCGAGACCTTCCTCGGCAATGCCGAAATTCTCGAGGTGTTCAACATCACCAAGGTCGGTAAGGTCGCGGGTTGCCGCGTCGTCGAGGGCAAGGTGGAACGTGGTGCGGGTGTGCGTCTGGTGCGCGACAACGTCGTTATCCACGAAGGCAAGCTCAAGACCCTCAAGCGCTTCAAGGACGAAGTCAACGAAGTGCCTGTTGGTCAGGAGTGCGGTATGGCCTTCGAGAATTACGAAGACATTCGCGCCGGCGACACCATCGAGTGCTTCCGCGTCGAACACATCACGAGAACGCTCTAAGCGTCTCGCCGCAAAACAGGACTTTTCTGTCGGGCGCCGGCTTCACCGGCGCTCGCTCCGTTTGAGGCATTACCCATGGCAAAAGCAACATCATCGGCCCCTTCGCAACGCATGCTGCGTGTTGGCGAACAGGTGCGCGCCGCCCTGACCCAAATTCTCCAGCGCGGTGAAGTCCGCGACGATCTGATCGAAGGCACCGTCATTTCCATCTCGGAAGTGCGCATGTCACCCGATCTCAAGATCGCGACCGCTTACGTGACGCCGCTTGGCGTTGCGGATCATACCGACATCATCACGGCGCTCAACCGCCATGCCAAGTTCATGCGCGGCCGCCTCGGCCCGCAGCTGCGGCAGATGAAGTACATGCCGGAACTGCGTTTCCGCGACGATACGAGTTTCGACAACTACCAGAAGATCGACGCACTCCTGCGGTCACCGGAGGTGCAGCGCGATCTGGGACCTTCGAACGAAAAAGACGACGAACAGAACTGAAGCATGTCCAAACCACGCAAACAGCAGAACCGCAAACCCAAGGGCCGCCCGATTTCGGGCTGGCTCATTCTCGACAAGCCGCTCGATTTCGGCTCAACCGAAGCCGTTTCCAAGATCAAATGGCTGTTCAACGCCCAGAAGGCAGGTCACGCCGGAACGCTCGACCCCTTGGCGTCCGGCATGTTGCCGATTGCACTCGGTGACGCCACAAAGACCGTTCCTTACGTCATGGACGGCCGGAAAATCTACGAGTTTACCGTCACCTGGGGTGAAGAACGCGCAACCGACGATCTGGAAGGCGAGGTAGTCAACTCCTCCGACCAGCGCCCGGACGAACAGGCGATCCGCGATATTCTGCCCAATTATACCGGCGTGATCATGCAGACGCCGCCGCAGTTTTCCGCCATCAAGATTGCCGGTGAGCGGGCCTATGATCTGGCGCGTGAAGGCGAAACGGTGGAGATTCCCGCGCGCGAGGTGGAAATTCACCGCCTGACGCTGCTCGCCTGCCCCGACGCCAGCACAGCGCATTTCGAAGTGGAATGCGGCAAGGGTACCTATGTGCGGGCGCTTGCGCGCGACATGGGCCGGGATCTCGGCTGTTTCGGTCATATTTCGCAATTGCGCCGTACAATGGTCGCGCCATTCGGCGAGGACATGATGGTACCGCTCGAAACCTTGACGGCGCTCGAAGCCATCGAAGACCGCGACGAGCGGCTTGAAGCGCTCGATGCTTTTCTGATCGACACGGCGGAAGCGCTTTCATCCCTTCCCCACCTCATCATCAATGATGATCAGGCACACCGGCTGAAGATGGGCAACCCGATCCTGCTGCGCGGGCGTGATGCGCCGGCCAATCACCCGGAGGCCTATGCCACTGCGCATGGCAAGCTCATTGCCATCGGCGAGATCGGCGAGGGCGAATTCCGGCCGAAGCGCGTTTTCGGTTGAGACGAGCCTTGAGGGGCGGCGTCAATCGCCTCTTTCAATTGTACCCGGAATAGTTTATAGGCAGCGCCAGCTTGGGCTTTGCCTATGCTGCCGAATGGCCAGAGCTGGACGACATCCCGGCTCTAGGCGTCCCATTTTTCCTTAAAATAGAAAGGATCGTCCGATGTCGATTACTGCAGAGCGCAAAGCCGCCCTCATCAAGGAATATGCAACGAACGAAGGCGACACCGGTTCTCCGGAAGTTCAGGTCGCTATTCTGACCGAGCGGATCAACAACCTGACCGGTCACTTCAAGGACCACAAGAAGGACAACCACTCCCGTCGTGGCCTTCTGACGCTGGTTTCGAGCCGCCGTTCGCTTCTCGACTATCTGAAGAAGAAGGACGAAGCCCGTTACAGCAAGCTGATCGGTGCTCTCGGCATTCGCCGCTAAAACCTTATCCGGCGGGTTTCGCAACGATACCCGCCGGTTTTTATATCTGGCCTTTTGAAGGTCATCTTCAATTTCCGGGCGTTCGCCATAGATGTGGCCCCCGGACGATAAGGCAGCCCCGGATGGGCCGGTGCAGCCTTTTCAACCGCAGACCTGTCATGGGGCAGGATTGCCGGATGCTTGCACCTTGAAAAGCCTCCGGCTGTCTTGCCCGTGATTGCGTCGTTCGTTGCCCCCTCGCAAGGCGGGCATACACAAACAAGGACAAGATATGTTCAATAAACACTCCGTGGAAATCGAATGGGCTGGCCGCCCGCTGAAGCTCGAGACAGGCAAGGTTGCCCGTCAGGCTGACGGCGCCGTCATCGCAACCTACGGCGAGACGATGGTTCTTGCGACGGTGGTTTCCGCAAAGTCTCCGAAGCCGGGACAGGACTTCTTCCCGCTCACCGTGAACTACCAGGAAAAGACCTACGCAGCCGGCAAGATCCCCGGCGGCTATTTCAAGCGCGAAGGCCGTCCGTCGGAAAAGGAAACGCTGGTTTCCCGCCTGATCGACCGTCCGATCCGCCCGCTGTTTCCTGAAGGCTACAAGAACGACACGCAGGTTGTCGTAACGGTCATTCAGCACGACCTCGAAAATGACCCGGACGTTCTGTCGATGGTTGCCGCATCCGCTGCGCTCACACTGTCTGGCATTCCTTTCATGGGCCCGGTCGGCGGCGCGCGCGTTGGTTACATCAACGGCGAATATGTTCTGAACCCGCATCTTGATGAGATGGATGAATCGGTTCTGGATCTGGTTGTTGCCGGCACGCAGGACGCCGTCCTGATGGTGGAGTCGGAAGCCAAGGAACTCAACGAAGACGTCATGCTCGGCGCCGTCATGTTCGGCCATCGCGGCTTCCAGCCGGTTATCGACGCGATCATCAAGCTCGCTGAAGTTGCCGCCAAGGAACCGCGCGAGTTCGAACCGGAAGATTTCTCCGCGCTCGAAAACGAAATGCTCGGCCTTGCCGAAACCGAACTGCGCACCGCCTACAAGATCACCGAAAAGGCTGCCCGTTACGCCGCCGTCGACGCCGTAAAGGCGAAGGTCAAGGCTCACTTCCTGCCGGAAGAAGGCGAAGCGAAGTATAGCCCTGAAGAAATCGGCGCTGTCTTCAAGCACCTTCAGGCGAAGATCGTTCGCTGGAACGTTCTCGACACCAAGAGCCGCATCGATGGCCGCGACCTGTCGACCGTTCGTCCGATCGTTTCGGAAGTTGGCATCCTGCCGCGTACGCACGGCTCGGCGCTGTTCACCCGTGGTGAAACCCAAGCGATCGTTGTTGCGACGCTCGGCACCGGCGAAGACGAACAGTATGTCGACAGCCTGACCGGCATGTACAAGGAACGTTTCCTTCTGCATTACAACTTCCCGCCCTACTCGGTCGGTGAAACGGGCCGTATGGGCTCCCCGGGCCGTCGCGAAATCGGTCACGGCAAGCTCGCATGGCGCGCTATCCGTCCGATGCTGCCGACTGCGGAACAGTTCCCCTACACGCTGCGCGTCGTTTCCGAAATCACCGAGTCCAACGGCTCTTCGTCGATGGCAACGGTTTGCGGCACCTCGCTTGCACTGATGGACGCTGGCGTACCGTTGGCCAAGCCAGTTGCCGGTATCGCCATGGGCCTTATCCTCGAAGGCGAGCGCTTTGCGGTTCTCTCCGACATCCTGGGTGACGAAGATCACCTCGGCGATATGGACTTCAAGGTTGCAGGTACTGCCGACGGCATCACCTCGCTGCAGATGGACATCAAGATCGCCGGTATCACCGAAGAGATCATGAAGATCGCTCTGGAGCAGGCACAGGGTGGCCGCAAGCACATCCTCGGCGAAATGGCGAATGCCATCACCGAGAGCCGCGGCCAGCTTGGCGAATTCGCACCGCGCATCGAAGTGATGAACATTCCGGTCGACAAGATCCGTGAAGTCATCGGTTCGGGCGGCAAGGTCATCCGCGAAATCGTCGAAAAGACCGGCGCCAAGATCAACATCGAAGACGACGGCACCGTCAAGATCGCTTCTGCTTCCGGCAAGGAAATCGAAGCGGCCCGCAAGTGGATCCATTCGATCGTTGCAGAACCGGAAGTCGGCCAGATCTACGAAGGTACGGTCGTCAAGACCGCTGACTTCGGCGCTTTCGTCAACTTCTTCGGCGCCCGCGACGGCCTCGTTCACATCTCGCAGCTCGCTTCCGAGCGTGTCGCCAAGACCTCCGACGTCGTCAAGGAAGGCGACAAGGTCTGGGTCAAGCTGATGGGCTTCGACGAGCGTGGCAAGGTTCGCCTGTCCATGAAGGTTGTCGACCAGGCAACCGGCAAGGAAGTTGCCGCAGACAAGAAGAAGGAAGATGGCGAAGCCGCTGCCGAGTAAGGCAGCCTCGCCAGACCCTATCGAGGCGCGGGTTTTGCCCGCGCCTTTTTTCTATTCCATCTTGAGGACGCTCCAATGAGCCGTGATGCTGTTAAAACCCTTTTCCATCCCTTTGCCGCAGAGATGCTCGACTTGCCGAAAGAGGGCGAGCGCGTTCTGTTTCTGGGAGCGGAAGCCGGCCCGCGGCTAGACGGTTTTAACGCTGACATCGTCTCGGTTCAGAATTTTCGACCGCTTTACCGGGCTCTTCAGGCGCAGAACGCAGAGGTCACGCCGGATATTTCCGGCGAGGACTACGATGCGGCGTTGCTGCTTTGCGGCAAACATCGCGGCGAGAACGAAAACCGCGTCGCTGAAGCGCTCTCTCGCGTCAAGGCGGGTGGGTTGATCGTGGCGGCGGGATCGAAAGAAGACGGCATTCTGACGCTGCGCAAGACGCTGGCAAAGCTTGGCATCGAGGCGGAATCGACGCCGAAGTACCACGGCGTCGCCCTCTGGTTCAAACGGCCGGAAGACGTTGCATCTGCCGTGTCGAAACTCGCGCAACATTCCGTTACGGTTGCTGGCCGTTTCACCGCCATGCCCGGGATGTTCTCGCATGACCGCGTGGACGATGGCTCGGAGCTGCTCGCCTCGCGCCTGCCGACCGACTTTGACGGCAACGCCGCCGATTTCGGCGCAGGCTGGGGTTATCTCTCGGTCATGCTGGCGGAAAAATCGCCGCGCACGGCGCGTATCGATCTTTTCGAAGCGGACTGGAACGCGCTCGAATTCGCCAAGACCAATCTTCTTGAAAACAATCCGCGACTGACGGCGCGCTTCTTCTGGCAGGACCTTGCAAACGAGCCGCCGAAAGAAAAATACGACCTCATCATCATGAACCCGCCTTTCCACGCGGCAGGACAGGCGGCAGAACCCGCTCTCGGTCAGGCCTTTATCAAGACGGCTGCCGGCGCGCTTCGCAACGGTGGAAAGCTGCTGCTGGTCGCCAATCGCGGCATGCCCTATGAGCCGGTGCTGGCGGCGGAATTCCGCACCAGCGCCGAGGTATGCCGCAACGCGCGCTTCAAGATCCTGAGCGCCCAGAAGTAAGCAATTCGAGCATCATCAGCTCAACAGCCATGCCCACAGCGACACGGAGAGAACACCGGTCGCCGTGGAAATGCTGATGGTGGAGGCCGCAACGCTGTGGCCGATGCCGAAGCGGTTGGCGATCAGCCATGCATTCACCCCTGTCGGCACCGACGAGGTGAGCACGAGGGCAGCTGTCCATTCCCGGCTGAGACCGAGAGCATGGCCCATGGCCCACACGCAGGCGGGCAGAAGCAGCAGTTTGAAAACCGTCATGGTGACAGCAATCCCCAGATTACCGCGAATGGTGTATTTCGTCAGCGCCATGCCGAGCGAGATGAGCGCTGCCGGTCCCGCCATGGACGCGATCTGATCAACCACGGTCTTGAGGATGGGCGTGAGCGTCACGCCTGAAACATTGGTCGAAAGCCCGATGAAAAGTCCGATCACCAGCGGATTTGTGATGAGGTTGCGGCCGACCTGCCTGAAGACAGAAGCCATGCTGCGCTTTTCGCCGCCCACCGCCTTATGCGTGGCGTTCTCCATCAGGATGGTACCGGCAATCATCATGACCGGCAGATGGATGGCCAGCAGAATGGAGAGGGCGACCAGCCCCTCATCCCCGATGGACCGCCCGACGAGCGGCAGGCCGATGAAGATATTGTTGGCAAAGGCCGAGGATATGCCGGCTATGACGGCGATGCGACTATCCTGCTTGAAGATGTACCGCGTGACGATATGCCCAACCGTCCAGGTTACGGCCACGCCGGCGAAATAGGTCAGCCACAGCCGGAAGGGCGATGCGCCATGAAAATTCGCCTCCGCAAGAGTGCGGAAGATCAAAGTCGGCACGGCGATCTTGAATACAAAATCGCTGAGAATCTCACCGGCATCAGCCCTGAACAAGCCGGCCTTGACGGTGAGCCAGCCGATCAGGATAAGAATGAAAATCGGAGCGACGTTCGCGGCAACGGCAGACATGGAGGGAGAGCTTTCGCGGCTTTTGCGGGAGATACTCCGCTTTAGAGCCTTTTCCAAGGGAATGGAATCGCGAAAACGCTGCACCCGGATGTTTCATTCAATACGCGACGTAGCTCCGTCAGGTATTTTTGCAGAAAGCCCCTCAAAACCGGTCACTGGATCAAGTGGCGCTGCGGTCGGTCTTTCGAGTACCGTCTATAATGAAAACCCGCTTGCGGCACTCTAGAAAGGGGCGCACCAAAGGTGGACCAAAAGAAAAAGCGGGGTTTCCCCCGCCTTTTGTCATATCCGTTATACGCCGTCAGTACATCCGTGACGGAGATAACGGGTGAGCCAGAAGACCTCATGTCTTCTATTCTGGTCCGTATTCACGCACCGTTTGCTCTGATCGGAGTGATAGCTTAACCACATTACAGGCACATGACGCGTTTCTGTCTCTGGTGGAGAACCGCATATTTCCCCTTTGGGCTTTTCTTGCCGCCAGAATTGTTTAAGACCGTTCAAAAATGTGCACCCTGCAAACCGGATAGGGCCTATGACGAAATCCGACGTACTGACTGTCGGCAATGCCATCGTCGACATCATTTCCCGTTGTGATGATCGCTTCCTCAATGATAACGCCATCACCAAGGGCGCGATGAACCTCATCGACGCGGAGCGGGCCGAACTGCTTTATTCGCTGATGGGACCCGCTCTCGAGGCCTCCGGCGGAAGTGCGGGCAACACGGCGGCGGGCGTGGCGAATTTCGGTGGCAGGGCGGCTTATTTCGGCAAGGTGGCCGAAGATCAGCTCGGCGAAATCTTCCAGCACGATATCCGCGCGCAGGGCGTCTATTTCGAAACGAAGCCGGAAGGCACGTTTCCGCCGACTGCCCGCTCGATGATCTTCGTCACGGAAGACGGTGAGCGCTCGATGAACACCTATCTCGGCGCCTGCGTCGATCTCGGTCCGGAAGATGTAGAAGAAGACGTCGTGGCGAACACGAAGGTCACCTATTTCGAAGGTTACCTGTGGGATCCGCCGCGCGCCAAGGATGCCATTCGCGATTGCGCCCGCATTGCGCATGAGAACGGCCGTGAAGTCTCCATGACGCTTTCAGACAGTTTCTGCGTAGGCCGATACCGCGAAGAATTTCTCGACCTGATGCGTTCCGGCACCGTGGACATCGTTTTCGCCAACAAGCAGGAAGCTCTCTCGCTCTATGAAACCGACGATTTCGAGCTGGCGCTGACGAAAATCGCTGCCGATTGCAAGATCGCAGCGGTAACGATGAGCGAAGAAGGCGCCGTTATCCTGCGCGGCACGGAACGCGTGAAGGTAGAAGCCTATCCAGTGTATGACGTGGTCGACACAACAGGCGCCGGCGATCTTTTCGCCGCCGGCTTCCTGTTCGGTTACACGCAGGATCGGTCTCTGGAAGATTGCGGCAAACTCGGCTGCCTTGCTGCTGCCGCCGTCATTCAGCAGGTCGGGCCGCGTCCGATGTCATCGCTCAAGGCGCTGGGCGAGAAAAACGGCCTTATTTAAAGGCCTCGCCGGGATAAGCACCCCAGATTTCACCCTGCGACACCCAGCCTGAGGCCTGACCGGCCTCGGCGCGGCACCAGTCGCCGTTGCATTCACCGATCCTGAAGACGACGCCCGGCTCCAGCCGGGCGATGACGG
>NZ_BDLN01000001.1:1749140-1766251 GCF_001950375.1 Rhizobium sp. TBD182
CCCGACTGTGCGTCGCGGCGCATGTTCACGTAGACATCCTTGCCCTTGCCGCGCATCCACGGCGCGGCGACGGCCGTGCGCTCGCCAGAGAGTAGCGCCTGGTTAACCCAGCCTTCCGTGCCATCGGCATCGCGGATGCGTCGCCAGTTCTCATATTCCTGAATGATTTCAACCGGCATTCCCGATTTCATATACATCCAGGAAACGGCATAATCCGTGCTGGGTCCGATGCGCATGTTGACGCGCTTGGATTTCAGGCTGACAAAACGCGGCAAAGGCAGGCCGCTTGCGCCTTTGGCAGCGCCTTGCGCCATGGCCTCGTTCGCCACACCAAAGAGGCCCAGAGACAATGCAATGCAAACCATAGAAACCACACTGCGCATGCCCATTTCCGTTTCCTGCCTTCTGCAAACCGGATTAAATTCGAGGAGGCTCGTTTCCACACGCCTCAAGCTTCGGCGAGTTTTATTTGTCTTCGCCGGTGGGTCTGGTAGAAACGCCCTGATTGAAAGAAATTATCGCTCTTTCTGGTTAATGACTTCTGAACAAGGCAGCGGCAAACGATGACCCACAAGAAGAGACCGACAGTCTATATCACCCGCAAATTGCCTGACGTCGTCGAAACCAGAATGCGGGAACTCTTCGATGCCGAACTGAATATCGACGATACGCAGCGCCGCGAGGAGGAGCTTGTGGCCGCTATGCAGCGGGTCGACGTTCTGGTGCCGACGGTCACGGACCGCATCACCGCCGCCATGATCGAGAAAGCGGGGCCGCAACTGAAGCTGATCGCCAGCTTCTCCAACGGCATAGACCATGTGGATGTGGACGCGGCCGCCCGAAAGGGCATCACCGTGACCAACACGCCCAATGTGCTGACCGAAGACAGCGCCGATATCACCATGGCGCTGGTGCTGGCCGTGCCGCGCCGTCTGATCGAAGGCACGCGTGTGCTTGCCAATGGCGCCGACGAATGGCTGGGCTGGTCGCCGACCTGGATGCTGGGACGGCGCATTTCCGGCAAACGCATCGGCATTGTCGGCATGGGCCGCATCGGTACGGCAGTTGCGCGGCGCGCCAAGGCTTTCGGCCTCTCCATACACTATCACAACCGCAAACGCGTCAACCCGGCGACGGAAGCGGAGCTTGAGGCAACCTATTGGGACAGCCTCGACCAGATGCTGGCGCGGGTGGATATTGTTTCCGTCAATTGCCCCTCCACACCTGCGACCTATCACCTGATCTCGGCACGACGGCTCGCTCTGATGCAGCCGACAAGCTACATCGTCAACACGGCGCGCGGCGATATCATCGATGAGGCGGCAATGATCCAGTGCCTGCGCGACGGAAAGATCGCCGGAGCCGGTCTCGATGTCTACGAGAACGAGCCCGCAATCAATCCCAAGCTCATCAAGCTCGCGAGAGAAGGCAAGGTCGTGCTGCTTCCCCACATGGGCTCGGCAACGATCGAGGGCCGGATCGAGATGGGTGACAAGGTCATCATCAACATCCGCACGCTTTTCGACGGACATCGACCGCCGAACCGGGTGCTGCCGGGGCGGAACTGAACCGGTTCAGACAAGCCGTGTCTGATCGTGACGTGGGAGGGAGAAGCAGGCTTTTAAGCGGATCACAAATTGAGCCGTCTCAGCCGAGGAATTTCGTCATTTCAATCGAAGTCGTGCGGTCGTAACCCGGATGGGCGTTTTCAGCGGTTTTGATGAAACCCCAGGCGGCGAATTTCGCGTGGTTGCCGACAAGCTCGATGCGCGTTTCCAGCCGCAGCGCCGGTAACGCTAATTCGCGGGCCAATGCTTCGGCCCGTTCCAGAAGCATTTTGCCGATGCCTTTGCCCTGCGCTTTCAGGGAGACGCACAGCTTGCCGACGTAAAGGTAGGCCGGTGGTTCCTGCCGGCAAAACAGGCAGCCAACAATCTCATCACCATCCAGCGCCACGAAAGCGGTCTCCGCCCTCGCCTTCTCCGCGAGATTTTCGAGCGTCAAACGGTGAGCGGACGATGGTGGGTCGATGACGCCGTCCATATAGGCGAAGGACGACATGATAAGCGCAAGCAGCTCCTGCCAGCGCTCGAATTCTTCGCCAATCCTTGTGATCTCGGTCATGTTTTTTTTCCAGCATGGCGGCGCTTGTAACGCACGGTTTCGAAGCGGGCCGACAGGGCGTCATAGAGAAGCAGGCGGCCGACCAATGGCTCGCCGGCAGCGGTGATCACCTTGATGGCCTCCATGGCCATGATCGTGCCGATCACGCCGGTCAAAGCGCCGACGATGCCCGTTTCCGCGCAATTCGGAATAAGCCCCTGCGGCGGTGGCTCGGGAAACAGATCGCGATACCCCGGCAGCAGATTACCATCGGCACCCGCCTCATAGGGTTTCAGCACCGTTACCGAACCATCGAAACGGCCGACAGCGCCCGTTACCAGCGGCCTTTTAGCAGCCTCTGCGGCATCGGCAGCGGCATAACGTGTGTCGAAATTATCAGAACCGTCGATAAGGAGATCGAAGGATGGCAGATGGGTGTGCGCCCAGACCTGCGAAAAACGCTCCTCAAAAACAAGGGTACGCACATGCGGGTTGAGCCGGGCGATGGCTGCGCGGGCGCTTGCCGTTTTCAGCTCACCGATCGTGCCGGTATCGTGGATCACCTGCCGCTGGAGATTGGACAGGGAGACCACGTCGTCATCGATCAGGCCAAGCGTGCCGACACCGGCTGCAGCAAGATAATGAAGGACAGGCGCGCCGAGGCCACCAGCCCCGATTACCAGGACCCGCGCGGCCTTCAGACGCTGCTGCCCGGCACCGCCGATTTCCGGCAAGAGAATATGGCGCTTGTAGCGTTCGATTTCGTCCGGGCTCAGCGGGTCCATGTCGCACTCCATTTTTTCGCCGTCATGCCGTGATGCCCCCGTGGGAGACATTGAAGAATTGCGCCCTGTCGCCAAGGGCGGAGAACATTGCCGCATCCGTTCCGGTCATGAAACTCTGACCACCGAGCGCGTGAATGAGATCGAACAGAGCCGCCCGCCTGCCCTCATCCAGATGCGCGGCAATTTCGTCGAGCAGCAGAACCGGCGCATGGCCGGTCATGTTGGCGGTGAGCTGGGCATGCGCAAGCACCAATCCCACCAGCAGCGCCTTCTGTTCTCCGGTCGAGCAACGCTCTGCCTCCATGTTCTTTTCCGCATGGCGCACGAACAGATCGACACGGTGCGGTCCATCAAGCGTGCGGCCCGCCGCCGCGTCTCGATACCGGCCTTCGCGCAGCATAAGCCTATACTCGTCTTCCAGATCGACAGCCGGCCGGTTGAGCGTGTCGTCCATGAAACCCGAGAGCGCCAGCGCTGCAGAGGGGAAGGCAGCATTGCCGGAACGGCCTTCGATGAGGCTTTTCAAAAGACCCAACATTTCATAGCGCGCGAGCGCCATGGAAATGCCGAGTTCCGCCATCTGCTTCTCGATACCGTCCAGCCAGACCGGATCGAAACGGCCTTCCGAAAGCAGACGGTTGCGGCCGCGCATGGCCTTTTCGAAGTCGCTTGCCCGCCGCCCATGCGCGGGATCGAGCGAGAGCACCAACCGATCGAGAAAACGCCGGCGATCCGAGGATGAACCGGTAAAAAGCCCATCCATGGCAGGCGTCAGCCACAGCACCCGCAGATGATCCGTCAATTCATCGACCGACTTCACCGATGTCCCGTTCAGCCTCAGGCGGCGCGACACTACCTCGCCGTCACCCTCGATCCCGGTTCCGATGGCGACCTCGCCGTCCATGCCGTCGACATCCGCAAAAATCGAAAAACCGGCGGCCTCCGCCCCCACTCGCGTCACATCGGACAGGGTGGCGCGGCGCAGGCCCCTTCCGGGCGACAGAAACGAAACAGCCTCCAGGAGATTGGTCTTGCCGGAACCGTTGTCACCCGTCAGCACCACGTGGCGGTCATCCAGCGCAAGCGACGCCGCCGCATAGTTGCGGAAGTCCGTGAGTTTCAGCCGTAAAAGCGACACCTTATTCGTCATCTGTACGGCCTAAAACGAACATAGCTGGATAGCAAGGTGGGGAATGCGTCGTCCGCATTGAACATAATGCAACCACACCGCAATCCAGTCTCCAGTAGCAACTTTTTGAGCGTCCGGTTATTTATGCGTGGTCCCTCATTATCGGTAACCCCATCCATGCGCCTGATTTTTTCGCTCCTCCTCGCTTTCAGCCTTCTTTCATCCTGCGCGGGCAGACCGGGGGCGGATGTGTTGCAGGCCATAAACACCAAGACCACCGATACGAAAATCGTGACAGCCTATGTGGCGAGCACGCGGGAGAAAAACAACGAGGCCAAAAAGGGCTTTAGCGCTGGGCGGGCGGCTGAGCTGAATTATGCGCGCTTCGACATTTCCATTCCTCCCAGCCATAAAAGCGGAAATATCGAATGGTCCAAAGGCAAGCCGAACCCGAGCAAGGATTTCGTCGTCACCAAAGCCGATATGCTGACGAAAACGCGTTTCAATTCCGATCTTGGCGACGTCACCCGCTCCGGCAAGCAGATCGCGCTTTTTGTGCATGGCTATAATTACAGCTATCAGGAAGCCTTGTTCCGTGCGGCACAAATGGCAGCCGATGCCAATATGGATGGTGTGCCACTGGTCTTTTCATGGCCGTCTCAGGCGAGCGTCACCGGTTACGTGGCCGACAAGGAATCAGCGACCTATTCGCGAGACGCGCTGGCCACGGTGCTGACCGACCTTACCAGGCAAACACCGAAAAAAAGCATTGTCGTGTTCGGTCACAGCATGGGCGGCTGGCTGGTCATGGAAGCGCTGCGACAATTGCGCTTCGAAGGCAGGAACGATGTGCTCTCCAAACTACAGGTAGTACTGGCCGCGCCGGATATCGACGCCGATGTTTTCCGCAAGCAGATCGAGGTGGTGGGAAGGCTCAATCCGCCGCTCACCATTCTCGTCTCCAAGGACGACCGCGCCCTGAAGGCTTCCTCCATCCTCGGGGCGGACGTCACCCGCATAGGCGCGCTGGATGTGACCGATCCTCAAGTGCAGGAAGCCGCCCTGAAAGAGGGCGTTCAGTTCGTTGACATCTCCAAGCTCAAGGCATCGGATCCGCTCAACCACGACCGCTATGCTGCACTCGCGTCGCTGGTGCCACAACTGGAGGCGAGCCGGAACGGCAACGGCGAAAACGGGATAGGCCGCGCGGGTGCCTTTGTGTTCGATGCTATCGGGGCAACAGTATCCAGCCCTTTCCGGCTTGCGAGCCAGGTCGTGAACCCGCAATAACTTTTGCGGGTTCTTGGCGGCAACCGGTTCAGAAATCCCAGTCTTCGTCTTCTGTGGCGACCGCCTTGCCGATGACATAGGAAGAGCCGGAGCCGGAGAAGAAGTCGTGGTTCTCGTCGGCATTGGGAGACAGCGCCGAGAGGATCGCAGGATTGACCCGGCAAGCCTCGGGCGGAAACAGCGCCTCGTAACCCAGATTCATCAAGGCCTTGTTGGCGTTGTAATGCAGGAACTGCTTGACGTCTTCCGTCAGGCCAACGCCGTCATAGAGGTCTTGGGTATATTTGGCTTCGTTGTCGTAAAGCTCGAGCAAAAGATCGAAGGCGAAATCCTTGATCTCCTGTTTTTCCGCTTCGCCCAGACGTTCGAGCGCGCGCTGGAACTTGTAGCCGATGTAATAGCCATGCACGGCCTCATCGCGAATGATGAGACGGATCAAATCGGCCGTGTTGGTAAGCTTGGCGCGACTTGACCAGAACATTGGCAGGTAGAAGCCGGAATAGAACAGGAAGCTCTCCAGAAACACGCTGGCGACCTTCATTTTCAACGGATTTCCGCTATCATATTCGCGCATGATGAGCGCGGATTTGCGTTGCAGGAATTCGTTCTCCTCCGACCAGCGATAGGCGTCATCGACGTCAGGCGTGGAGCAGAGCGTCGAGAAGATCGAGGAATAGGAGCGGGCGTGGACCGCCTCCATGAAGGAGATGTTGGAAAGCACCGCCTCTTCGTGCGGCGTCGCCGAATCCGCCATCAGGCGCACGGAACCGACGCCGTTCTGGATCGTGTCCAGCAATGTCAGCCCGGTGAAGACGCGGATCGTCAGGGTCTGCTCTTCCGGCTTCAGCGTTCCCCAGGACGGGATATCGTTGGAGAGCGGCACCTTTTCCGGTAGCCAGAAATTCGATGTCAGGCGATTCCAGACTTCGAGATCCTTGTCATCCTCGATGCGGTTCCAGTTGACCGCGCGAATACGGGACGCGGGTTTTACGGCAATATTCATTGTCTTGTCCCTCAATTCAGAGCGTGCAGGATACGCAGCCCTGAACCTGCGTGCCTTCCAGCGCCATCTGGCGCAAACGGATGTAGTAGATGGTCTTGATGCCTTTTTTCCAGGCGTAGATCTGCGCCCGGTTGATATCGCGCGTCGTTGCCGTATCGCGGAAGAACAGCGTCAGCGACAGACCCTGATCGACATGCTGGGTGGCCGCCGCATAGGTATCTATGATCTTTTCCGGACCGATTTCGTAGGCATCCTGATAATATTCGAGATTGTCGTTCGAAAGGTAGGAAGCCGGATAATAAACACGGCCGATCTTGCCTTCCTTGCGAATTTCAATCTTCGAGACGATGGGATGGATCGAGGAGGTCGAGTGGTTGATATAGGAGATCGAGCCTGTGGGCGGCACGGCCTGAAGGTTCTGGTTATAGAGGCCGGTCTCCATGACTGCCTGCTTCAACGCTTTCCAGTCCTCCTGTGTCGGAATGGAAATGCCGGCTTTCTCAAAAAGGTCGCGGACCTTTTCCGTCGCGGGCAGCCATTCCCGGTCGGTATATTTATCGAAGTAGTCGCCCGAGGCATATTTGGAGTTTTCAAAGCCCTTGAAGCTCTGGCCCCTTTCCGTGGCAAGGCGATTGCTGGCGCGGATGGCGTGATAGGTCACCGTGTAGAAATAGATATTGGTGAAATCGATGCCTTCTTCGGAGCCGTAGAAGATGCGCTCGCGCGCCAGATAGCCATGCAGGTTCATTTGACCAAGCCCGATGGCGTGGCTCGCATCGTTGCCCTTTTCCACGGAGGGGACAGACGAGATGTGGCTCATGTCAGAAACGGCCGTCAGCGCCCGGATGGAGGTTTCGATCGTCTTGCCGAAATCAGCCGAATCCATTGCTGAAGCAATGTTGAGCGAGCCGAGATTGCAGGAAATATCCTTGCCCATATGGCTGTAAGAGAGATCGTCGTTGAACTCGCTCGCCTCGCTGACCTGTAGGATTTCCGAGCAAAGATTGCTCATGCTGATACGGCCGGCGATCGGATTGGCGCGGTTCACCGTATCCTCGAACATGATATAGGGATAACCGCTTTCGAACTGGATTTCTGCGATGACTTGGAAGAACTCGCGTGCCTTTATCTTCTTCTTGCGGATGCGGCTGTCGGCGACCATTTCCTGATATTTTTCGCTGACGGAAATCTCGGTAAACGGCACGCCATAAACCCGCTCAACATCATAGGGTGAGAACAGGTACATATCCTCGTTGTTTCTCGCGAGTTCGAAGGTGATATCAGGGATCACCACGCCGAGCGAAAGGGTTTTGATGCGGATTTTTTCGTCGGCGTTTTCACGTTTCGTATCAAGGAAACGCATGATGTCGGGGTGGTGGGCATGCAGGTAGACCGCGCCAGCGCCCTGGCGCGCGCCAAGCTGGTTGGCGTAGGAGAACGAATCTTCCAGCAGCTTCATGACAGGAATGACGCCGGAGGACTGGTTTTCGATCTGTTTGATCGGCGCGCCGGCTTCGCGAATATTGGTCAGGGACAGTGCTACGCCACCACCCCGCTTGGAAAGCTGCAATGCTGAATTGATGGACCGGCCGATGCTTTCCATATTGTCTTCCACACGCAGCAGAAAACACGAAACCAGCTCACCGCGGCTTTTCTTGCCAGCGTTGAGAAAGGTCGGGGTTGCCGGCTGGAAGCGGCCGGAAATGATTTCATCCATCAGATCGCGGGCAAGCTGCTCGTCGCCACGCGCCAGAGCCAGCGCCACCATGCAGACGCGGTCCTCATAACGCTCCAGGTAACGCTTTCCGTCGAAGGTCTTCAGCGTATAGGACGTATAATATTTGAAGGCGCCGAGAAATGTCGGAAAACGGAACTTTCTGGCATAGGCCTCGTCGTAGAGGTCACGGACGAAATTGAAGGAATACTGGTCCAGCACCTCCTGTTCGTAATATCCCTCAGTCACGAGATAATCGAGCTTTTCCCTGAGATTATGGAAAAACACCGTGTTCTGGTTGACGTGCTGAAGGAAATATTGCCGTGCCGCAAGGCGGTCCTTGTCGAGCTGGATCTTCCCGTTTTCATCGTAGAGGTTCAGCATCGCGTTCAGCGCGTGATAGTCCAGTCCCGCGTCCAGGTGTTTCTGCGCAGCGGTTACTTGTTGTTTGGCATCCGTGTTGCGCACCGCGCTCGAGGTCAGCGTGTCCAAAATCGTTCCAATCCATGATTGACGTTGGCGACATCTTCCTCCGTGCCGAGAAGCTCGAAGCGGTAGAGAAACGGCACCGCGCATTTACGCGACACGATATCTCCGGCGGATGCGAAAGCTGCGCCAAAATTCGTATTTCCCGCCGCGATGACGCCGCGAATGAGATTTCGGTTTGAGGGCTCGTTCAAAAACCGGATAACCGGTTTCGGTACCGCTCCTTTCATGCCGCCACCCCCATAGGTGGGGGTGACGAGAACATAGGGCTCCGACACGTGAGGAACGTCTTCCTCGGCGCCGAGCGGCAGGCGAAGCAATCGTCGCCCCAGTTTCTGAAGGAAGCGATGAGTGTTCTCAGACCGGCTGGAATAATAGACGATCAGCCCCATCGCATCGCCTCCTCAGCTGATCGAGCCAATCATGTCCGGACGGAAACCCGCCCAATGGCGTTCGCCGGCAACGACCACGGGAACCTGCATGTAACCAAGGCCGCGAACGCGATCGAGGGCATCCGCATCTTCGGAGATATCGACGATCTCGTAGCTGACACCGATGCGGTCAAGCGCACGATAGGTGGCAGTGCACTGGACGCAGGCGGGCTTGCTGTAAACGGTGACGGTCATTGTTTCCTCTTTCGAAGCCGCTTTTACGCACGGCTCAACATTGCCCGCCTGCAATCACAAGCGGGTGGCGATGGTTCTGTCATTCTGGCGAGGCGCGCGGGTGAGGCCGCGTAAGATCGCTGTCTACGCCGACGAGCGTAGAAACTCATAAAAATGCACTGGCATGACTTCACCCCGAAGCTTGTTCTGGAGGGGGCAGAAAAGGGCGCACGCAATTCATTTGCGTCATACACCTTCCTTCCGGACACCCCGCCCGTGGACGTTTTCGCTCAAGGCAGGTCTCCTGACTTGCGGGTCAAAACATCCATTCCCACCTTCCCGGAGCTTTTAGCGCCAGTGGCTCAAATCGGAACGATGCTCACCGCTTACAGTTGCGGGGGCAGTTTCGGCATTGCTTCCCCATAATGGTGTTGCGCACCGAATTCCCGTCTTAGCTCCCGACGCTTGCGAATCGAAAGAACCTTGAACACCACATATAGTATATGAGGATTTTTTTTCGTCAATAATTAGACATGCGAAAGCCCCACCCTGTGGATCAAAAAGATTCAACACATGGTCAACAAAGGCTTAACGGTGAATGCTTGATGCCGCCTACGGACGGAAGCGGCGGGTTATTCCCAGATATCGATGCGAATATCGGCGGGGCGGGAGTTCTCAATCACCCGCTTTCCGTTGGGAAGATCATTTTCGAACAGTTTGGCGTGAATCTCGGTCGCATCGAGACCATAGCCCTGCCATCTATCCCGCAGGCGTTCCTCGAGCACCGCAACGGATGGGCCTACGAAGACGGTAAGATCGAAGCTGCCGGAAAGCTTCGTCCACGGCGCCTCGTTCAACAGCAGATAGTTGCCTTCGGCAAGGATGAAGCGTGTTTCTGGCGCGATGGCGCGAGCGGAGGCAATGGCTATTTCGCGTGAGCGGTCAAAAACCGGGACAAGGATTTCCTGTCCGCCCTGACGAACTGCGGAGACGATATCAAGAAAGCCGCGCACGTCGAAGGTCTCCGGTGCGCCTTTTCGCGGCAAGAGCCCCCGTTCTTCGAGAATACCGTTATCCATATGGAAGCCGTCCATGGGCAGGACAGCCGCAGCCTCGCCGCGCGCCACGAGGGCACCGCACAGGGCATCCGCCAGCGTGGATTTGCCGGCCCCAGGGGGACCGGCAATGGCAATGATAAAACGAGATTTATCCTCTGCCCGCCGAAGAACGTCTTCGACGATCGTTTCAAGCTTCAACGTCATGCGGCCAGCGTTTCCTTTGGCGCTTCCTTGGCGCCCGTCATGAAGGCGACAGCGTCGGACATGGTATAGTCCTTCGGATTGATGACGCACAAACGCTTGCCCAGCCGATGAATATGAATCCGGTCAGCAACCTCGAAAACATGCGGCATGTTGTGCGAGATGAGAACGATCGGTAGCCCTCGCGCGCGCACATCCAGAATGAGCTCGAGAACGCGGCGGCTTTCCTTGACGCCGAGCGCCGCCGTCGGTTCGTCAAGGATGACGACCTTGGAGCCGAAGGCGGCTGCACGCGCCACCGCAACACCCTGGCGCTGGCCGCCGGAGAGGGTTTCCACCGCCTGATTGATGTTCTGGATCGTCATCAGGCCGAGTTCAGAGAGTTTCTCACGGGCAAACTTTTCCATCGCCGGACGGTCCAGTGCCCTGAACAGGCTTCCCTGAATACCGGGTTTGCGGATTTCACGGCCGAGAAACATATTGTCGGCTATGGACAATGCGGGAGACAGCGCAAGGTTCTGATAAACGGTTTCGATACCAGCCTTGCGTGCCTCGATCGGCGAGCGGAACTGTACCGGCTTGCCTTCAAGCCTGATCTCCCCTTCATCGGGTGTCACCGCACCGGAAATCGCCTTGATGAGAGAGGATTTTCCAGCACCGTTATCACCGATGACGGCGAGGATTTCGCCCGGATAAAGGTCAAAATCGGCATTGTCGAGCGCAGTCACACGACCGTAGCGTTTAACGAGATTGCGTGCTGTGAGGATAGGTTCTTTTGCCATCAGCCTGCTACCTTTCTGATCCACTGGTCGATTGCGACAGCCAAGATGATAAGGACGCCGATCAACAGATAGGTCCATTGTGGGTCTGTTCCGATAAGTCGCAGGCCGAGAGAGAAGACACCGACGATCAGCGCGCCGAAGATCATGCCCATGATCGAGCCGCGTCCGCCAAACAGCGATATGCCGCCGATGACCACTGCGGTGATGGATTCGATGTTGGCAAACTGACCGGCGGTCGGCGATACCGAGCCGATGCGGCCGATGAGAGCCCAGCCCGCGAAGGCGCAGATAAGCCCGGAAAGTGTGTAGACGGTCGTCAGCATGCGCTTGACGTTAACGCCGGCCAGTTCGGCTGCGTCGGGATCATCACCCACTGCATAGAGATGTCGACCCCAGGCGGTGCGGTTCAGCACATACCAGAGCAGGGCAACCAGCAGAACCATCGCAATGACGCCATAGGTGAAGACGGCGCTGCCGATGCGGATATTGTTGCCGAAAAACTGGAGAATGGGCGCCTGTTGGACGATATCCTGTGAGCGGATCGTTTCGTTGGCCGAATAGAGGAAATTGGTGGCCAACACGATCTGCCACATGCCCAGTGTAACGATGAAGGGCGGCAGCCGCATGCGCGAAACCAGCACGCCATTGATAAAGCCACAAAATGCGCCAACTGCGAGACCGCAGATAATCGAGAGTTCGGCAGGCAAACCATAGCGGAACGTAAACTGTCCCATGACGACGGAGGACAGGACCATGATCGCACCGACCGAAAGATCGATACCCGCAGTCAGAATGACCAGCGACTGTGCCGCGCCGACGATGCCGACGATTGCCACCTGCTGAAGGATAAGGGTCAGCGAAAAGGCCGAGAAAAACTTGCCGCCCAGGGTCATGCCGAAGACAGCCAGCGACAACACCAGAACGATCAGCGGTACGGCCGCCGGGCTGGAATGCAGAAAGTGCTGGAATTTTTCAAGCAAACTCTTGTTGTGCGTATCGAAAGCAGCGACCTGGGTCGAACTTCCCGACAGCACTTTTTCAAATTCATTATGCGGTTGAGCCCGCACTGGCTGATCGCTCATGGATTTTCCTCCCGATCGCTCCATCGCATCAGCCCCGAACCCGGGATTATTTTCCAGAGGGGACAATGCGTAGATTCAAACTGTTGAGAAGCGTGCCTCAGTTACGTCCACGGACGCCGGGCGCGCTCGTTTGTTCCTGTCCGATCACCCAGATCGTTCTTTTTAACCATTCCGGTTCAAGGGCGGGGGCAAATTGCCCCCCGCCGATTTCAATGGTGAAGTATCAGCCCCAGCACTTCTTCAGGCCTTCCTTGGTGTCGATCGAATCGAGACCCTTGACCGGCTTGTCGGTTACCAGCGTTACGCCGGTGTCGAAGAAGTTCTTGCCTGCGGTCGGCTTCGGCTTTTCACCGGTGTCGGCAAACTTCTTGACGGCTTCCACGCCGAGTGCCGCCATCAGCAGCGGGTATTGCTGAGACGTTGCGCCGATCACGCCTTCCGCAACGTTCTTGACACCAGGGCAACCGCCATCGACGGAAACGATCAGAACATCCTTTTCGCGGCCGACGGCTTTAAGCGCTTCGTAAGCACCGGCAGCTGCAGGTTCGTTGATGGTGTGAACGACGTTGATGGTCGGATCCTTCTGCAGCAGATTTTCCATCGCAGAGCGGCCGCCTTCTTCGTTACCGTTGGTAACATCATGACCAACGATACGCTTGTCGTCTTCATCACCAATCTTGTTGATGTCCTTCACGTCGATACCGAAGCCCTTCATGAAGCCCTGGTTGCGCAAAACATCAACGGTTGGCTGGGAAGGCGTGAGGTTGAGGAAGGCGATTTTCGCGTCCTTGGCCTTGTCGCCGAGGGTGCCGGCAGCCCATTTGCCGATCAGCTCGCCGGCCAGAAGATTGTCGGTAGCGAAAGTGGAGTCAGCGGCATCAACGGGTTCGAGAGGTGTATCGAGGGCGATGACCAGAAGACCGGCATCGCGCGCCTTCTGCACGGCCGGAACGATGCCCTTGGTGTCCGATGCGGTAATCAGGATACCCTTGGAGCCATCGGCAATGCATGTCTCGATCGCGGCAACCTGGCTTTCGGAATCGCCATCGATCTTGCCGGCATAGGACTTCAGCGTCACGCCAAGTTCTTTAGCCTTGGCGGTGGCGCCTTCCTTCATCTTGACGAAAAAGGGATTGGTGTCGGTTTTGGTAATCAGGCAAACCGAAGTATCGGCGGCGGACGCGACGGACGCGAAAGAAACGCCGAGCGCAAGCGCGCCCAGAAGAGCGGAAACAGTCGTCTTCATTGTAATCCTCCCATTGAATGTTTGAGTACCGTGACGGTTACCCGGCGATCTCGTCTCCTCCGAGAACAGCGACCGTTGACACAGATGGAACCACCAAAGGAAACGGCTGTCAATAAATAAATCCGATTGAATTATTAATTCCGTATGGCATTCTAACAAGCGGCAGGGAGGAATATCGCCGCGTCGTTTAACGTTGCGATAGCAAGATTGCCATAAAGCCTGCATGTATCGGTCGCGGCGGATATGGCGGGCGGGAGGATGAAACTATGAGACAATCTGTCGAGACGGCGCCGCCCGCGCCGTCCACCAACATGGATATGAGCGGCGGCGCCAACCAGATCGGGGTGCGTGCCTATAACGAGCGGCTTGTGCTGTCGCTGGTTCGCCGCCACGGCGGCTTGTCGAAAGCCGAAATATCCAGGCTTTGCGGTCTCTCGGCGCAGACCGTCTCGGTCATCATGCGCTCGCTCGAAAGTGACGGTCTTCTTATTCGTGGCGAAAGACTGCGCGGCAAAGTCGGGCAGCCTTCGACGCCGATGCGCCTCAATCCCGATGCCGTCTTCTCGTTTGGCGTAAAAATCGGCCGTCGCAGCGTCGATCTGGTGCTGATGGATTTCGTCGGCCGGATCAAGCTGAAGCTCCGCAGAACTTACCCCTATCCTATGCCGGAATGGATTTTGCCATTCGTCATCGAGGGTATCACGGAACTCGAGTCCAAGCTCTCTCCGGTCGAACGGCAAAAAATTGCCGGTGTCGGCATTGCCGCGCCGTTCGAATTGTGGAACTGGGCGCAGGAGGTGGGCGCCCCGCAGAATGAGATGGAGCGCTGGCGCGACGTCGATATCCGTTCCGAAATTGCGGATGGCGTCAGCTATCCGGTTTTCCTGCAGAACGATGCGACCAGTGCCTGCGGTGCAGAACTGGTTTTTGGTGCAGGCCAGAACTACCCCGATTTTCTCTATATCTTCATCGGATCCTTCATCGGTGGCGGTGTCGTTTTAAATTCCGCACTGTTTTCCGGAAAGACGGGCACCGCCGGTGCAATCGGCCCCTTGCCAGTTCAGGGGCAGGACGGCAACACGGTCCAGCTTCTGAAAATCGCCTCCATCTTCGTTCTGGAAAACATGTTGCGCGAACGCGGCATCGATCCGCGTCCCCTGTGGTTCTCGCCGGACGAGTGGATCGATTTCGGCGAGCCGCTGGAAAGCTGGATCGGAAAAACGGCCGCGGCCCTTGCGCAAGCCGTTATCGCTGCAGCCTCCATCATCGATTTTTCCAGCGTCATCATCGATGGCGGTTTTCCGGATTGGGTCAGAGCAAGAATAGTCTCCGCCACCCGCCTTGCCCTCAAACATCACGATCTTCAGGGTGTTACGCTGCCGGAGATCATCGAGGGAGCGGTCGGCAGCCAGGCCCGGGCTATCGGGGGAGCGAGCCTGCCCCTGTTTTCCCGTTATCTCATCGACCAGAATGTTCTGTTCAAGGACACGACAGGCTGAGGTTTCAGGCCCTGCCGAAATTTCCTGGCGGGACTCTTTGCCGGATTCAAATGGTCACTCGCTGGCGGCATGTTCCATGATCGCCGCCAGAAAAGCAGGGCCGTATCGTTCCAGCTTTGTGTCTCCCACTCCAGGTATCTGCGCCATTTCCCCCACAGAGGCCGGTCTTGATGCCGCAAGCTCAATGAGTGTCTTGTCGTGAAAAATCACATAGGGCGGAACGTTCTGTGCGCGGGCAATTTCCATGCGCTTCGCACGCAGCGCCTCAAAGAGACTACGATCGGCATCCGGTAGAACAATGGCGGTGGGCTTGCGATTCGTCTGTTGTCGCGCCGAACGGGGAGCGGACGGTATCCTCAACATCAGGGACGGCTTTTCGCGCAGGAACCGCCTCCCTTCTTCGGAAATGGACAATCCCCCGTGACCGGCCAGATCAACCTCGATCAGGCGCAGCGCAACCATCTGGCGCAGGATGGCCCGCCAGGTGCGATTGTCGTGCTCTTTGCCGATGCCGTAGGTCGTGATCCGATCGTGACCAAAGTTCGATATCCGTTCATCTTCCATGCCCAGCAATACGCGGATGACATAGGCCTGGCCGAAACGTTCTCCCGTGCGGTAAATGCAGGACAGCAACTTCTGCGCGGCAATGGCACCATCAAACAGGTCCGGCGGCTCCGCACAGGTGTCGCAATTGCCGCAGGGCTCACAATGGTCGCCGAAATAAGACAAAAGCACCCGCCGACGGCAACCGGCTGTTTCCGCGAGGCCAAGCAACGCATCGAGCTTCCGGCGCTCCATGTTCTTGCGCTGGTCGCCCGCATCCGACTCTTCGATAAAGCGGTTGCGCAATGCGATGTCTTCATAACCGTAAAGCATAAGCACGTCGGACGGCAGACCGTCACGGCCGGCACGGCCGGTTTCCTGATAATAGGCTTCGATGCTGCTGGGCAGATCGATATGCACAACGAAGCGCACATCCGGTTTGTCGATGCCCATACCGAAAGCCACGGTTGCAACCATGATGACAGCTTCACCATGCTGGAAGTGGGTCTGGTTCGCCTCGCGGGCGGCCTTGTCCATGCCGGCGTGATAGGGCAGCGCATCGCGCCCCTCCTCACGCAGCCAGGCCGCCGTCTCATCTACCTTGCGTTTGGAAAGGCAATAGACGATGCCGCTTTCGTCCTCGCGACCCGTCAGGAAGCGCTTCAGCTGCGTACGTGGATTATCCTTTTCCATGATCGCATAGCGGATATTTGGCCGATCGAATCCGGCTATGAAGGCGTCGCTTCCGTTGATCCCGAGATGACCCAGAATTTCGGCGCGGGTTGGCTCGTCCGCAGTCGCCGTGAGCGCCATGCGTGGCGTATCCGGAAAGCGCTCGATCAACGTGTCTAGCTGGCGGTAAGGGGGACGGAAATCGTGCCCCCACTGCGACAGGCAATGAGCTTCGTCGATGGCGATCAGCGACAGGCTGATAGGTTGAAGCGCATCCAGAACATCCGGCTTGAGAAGGGTCTCCGGCGCGGCATAGAGAATATCGACCTTGCCAGCCCGCATATCCTGCCAGAGTATCCGCCGCTCTTCTGGGGAAAGATCGGAGTTGAGAGCTTCTGCCCGCACACCTGCCTGACGCAAGGCGGCGACCTGATCAACCATCAGCGCGATCAGGGGCGAAACAACCAGCCCCATTCCCTTACGGGCGAGCGCCGGAATCTGGTAACAAAGCGACTTCCCGCCCCCTGTTGGCATCAATACAAATGCATTGTTGCCTGCCATCACATGCCGGATGATTTCGGCCTGCTGTCCACGAAACGTATCGTAGCCATACACGGTCTTGAGAATCTGCAAGGGATCGGTGGTCACGTTGGCTTTCTTATGAGCTGGACGGTTTACGCATCATGGCCAAATCAGGGGCTATCGCAACGCAGAAAGGCTGAATCAGTCGCAGAAAAAAGAGCGCCAATTGCGGACGATGCGAACTTATATTGGTTTGGATGTTATTTGAGGTATTTCGCAAAAGGAAAACCCCGCAGCTTAAGCTACGGGGTTTTTGGAATATTGGTTGCGGGGGCAGGATTTGAACCTGCGGCCTTCAGGTTATGAGCCTGACGAGCTACCGGGCTGCTCC
>NZ_BDLN01000002.1:0-56547 GCF_001950375.1 Rhizobium sp. TBD182
CGATACCGTCTTCATCACACCAGATGATGCCAAAATCCACAGGTTCGATGACAAGGGCATCGCGATATGACGCCTCAAGTTCAGGCCTCGTCGATCCTGACACCGTTTCGGTCAAAAACATGAAGCCGTTCCTGCGGGAAACCGACCCGCATGGACTTGCCCGGCTGCAACAGCGCCCGATCAGACGAAAACAGCTTGAAGGGCAATCCATGCACGGTCAGGTGCAGGATGATGCCGAGACCCGTCGGCTCGACGAGATCGACGGTCGCCTCGACAGCACCATCCGCAGGCGAGACGGTGACATGTTCCGGCCGGATACCGAGTGTGACCGGCTCACCATCGGCAAGCTTCACGTCGCGGCCGAGTTCGAGGCGTGTGCCATCGCCGAGCACGACGAAACTACCGCCATTCTCCCGCCCGAGCCGTCCTTCCAGAAAATTCATGCCCGGCGAACCGATAAAACCAGCGACGAACAGATTGGCTGGGCGATCGTAGAGATCGAGCGGTGCGCCGATCTGCTGCACATGGCCGGCATTCATCGCGACGATACGGGATGCAAGCGTCATCGCCTCGATCTGGTCATGGGTGACATAAACCGAGGTAGCGCCAAGATCAGCATGCATGCGCTTGATTTCGGCCCGCATCTGCTCGCGAAGCCGTGCATCGAGGTTGGAGAGTGGCTCATCGAACAGAAAGGCCTTAGGCTGGCGCACGATGGCCCGGCCCATGGCGACGCGTTGGCGCTGGCCGCCGGAAAGCGCCTTCGGACGGCGTGCCAGATAGGGATCGAGACCGAGTTTCGCCGAAGCACCGGCCACGGCCGCCGCGATTGTTTCCTTGGTGCTGCGGCGCAGGCGCAGGCTGTAGCTCATATTGTCGGCGACGCTCATATGCGGATAAAGCGCATAGGACTGGAACACCATGGCGATATCCCGGTCCTTCGGCTTGCGGTCGTTGACGCGCTCACCGTCGATGGTCAATTCGCCTGCTGAAATCTCCTCCAGACCGGCGATCATTCGCAGCAGTGTGGATTTTCCGCAGCCGGATGGGCCGACGAGGACGATGAATTCTCCGTCCTCGATCTTCAGATCGACCCCGTGCAGGACCGCAAGGTCGCCATAGGTCTTGCCGACATTCTTCAGCTCGATGGAAGCCATGGGATTATCCTTTCACCGCGCCGGCCGTCAGGCCCTGCACGAGATAACGTTGAATGAGCAGGAAGAAGAGACAGGCCGGAATGAGCGCCAGAACACCCGCCGCCATCATCTGCCCGAAATCGACGGAAAACTTTGAAACGAAGGTCAACAGCCCGACCGGGAATGTGGCGCTCTGGTTGCCCGAAATCAGCATCAGCGCAAACAGCAACTCGCTCCACGCGGCGGTGAAGACGAAGCCCAGCGTCGCAGCGATGCCCGGCAATGTCAGCGGCAGGATGATCTGGCGGAATGCCGTGAAGCGGCTTGCCCCGTCGATCATCGCCGCCTCTTCCAGATCCTTCGGAATACCGTCGAAGAATGACTGCATGAGGAAAGTGGCAAACGGCACGTTGAAGGCGGTGTAGACGATGACGAGACCCGTCAGGCTGTTGGTGAGGCCGAGCGGCGACAGCATCTTGAAGATCGGCGCGACCAGCATGACCAGCGGAAACATCTGGGTAATCAGCATCAGCGCGACGATCCAGTATTTGCCCTTGAAGCGGAACCTCGACAGCGCATAACCGGACAGTGACGAGAGTACCGTAACGGCAAGTGCCGTGGAGCCGGCAACGATGACGCTGTTCTTAAAAAATGTCGGGAAGGCACTGTTTTCTATGACATATCGATAATGATCGAGCGTCGCGTGCGACGGCCACATTCGCACGCCTTCGCTATAAAGCAGGTCATTCGGCGTGACCGAGACCTTGAGCAGCCAGAACAGCGGAAACAGCGCAAAGACGATATAGGCGAGGATCGCCAGGCGATGGGCAAGGGTGAGGAATATCCTTGATGTCATCGGTCAGTCCTTCTCGATAAGGCGTTGGCGCAGGAGCACGATGAGTATGGAATAGGCCAGAAGCAGCACCAGAAGTACCAGCGCGATGGCCGAGGCATAACCGAAATCGAGCCGCCGGAAGGCCTGCGTAAAGATGTAGCTCGCAACGATCTGGGTGCGGTCTGCCGGTCCGCCATTGGTCATGACGATGATGAGATCGGCAAAATTGGCGATCCAGACGGTGCGCAGCAAAACGGTGATGGCGATGGTGGGTGCGAGAAATGGGAGGGTGATAGAAGTAAAGCGCTGCAACGGGTTTGCCCCATCGATGGAAGCGGCCTCGTAAAGATCACGCGGGATCGCCTGAAGTGCGGCAAGCAATGTGATGGCGAAGAAAGGAATGCCCCACCAGACATTGGCGATGATCGGCCCCCACATGGCAAGCTGCGGATCGGCAAGAATATTGTTGGGCGCGGAGAGAAGCCCGAGCGAGACCATCCAGTGCGGCAGCGGTCCTATGACCGGGTTGAACAGCCACGCCCAGTTGAGACCGGCAAGAAAGGTTGGCACGGCCCATGGAAGAAACACCAGCGCCTGGGCCAGCCCCCTGCCCGCGAACGGCTTGTCCAGCAGCAGCGCCAGAATGAGACCAAAGAAAAACTGCAGGAATACCGAAGCCCCCGTCCACCACAGCGTATTTTTCAGCGCCCGGTAAAAGGCCGCATCCTGCGACAGTGCCTCCAGATGTTTCAAGCCAACGAAACCGCCGGAAAAAGGATTGAGCAGCTGCACGTCGCGAAACGCATAGGACAGGCCGAGCACCAGCGGCACCAGCATGACGGCAACAATGAGCACGAGAACCGGCGCACTATAGAGCCAGGGTTCGGCCCAGTCGGCAAAACGCTGCATTGCCGGCTTGCCGGCGCGGTTGCGCGCGGCCACGGGTCCGGCGCCATGGGCATAGGACATGATTGATCGCTCCTGATCGGACGGCGGGGCGGACAGGTTTTTCTAACGCTTCTGGCCAGCCGGTCCGCACGTTTTGAAATGGGGCCTGCCGTTGGTGACAGCCCGCAAGAACGGCCGCGCGGGTTCAAACCTCGCGCGGCCAACCGTGTGGTTTATTTGGAGGCGAGGAACTTCTGCTGCGCCTTCGTCATATAGTCAGCCCATTGCTTGGCGAGGTCTTCCGGTGAGATATCGCCAAGAAGCGCTTCCTGCGATGTCTTGATAACCAGTGAATCCTTGAAGAATGCGAATTCCTCAAGATAGGTCGGCATCTTCGTCGGCACGGCGTTCTTGTCCGCCAGTTCGTCGAACCAGCCCTTGAACTGCTCGCTGGCGTAGAAGGGGTCCTTCTCCGCCGACTTGTGCACCGGCAGCGCACCCGTCTTCTTGTTCCACTCGATATTGCCTTCCGGCCCTTCCAGCGTCTCGACCAGTTTCCAGGAGAGGTCCTTGTTGGCGGATGCCGACATGATCGACCAGCCGGCGAAACCGATGGTCGGGAAGGTCTTGCCGTCAGGTCCCTTCGGCATGGTCATGACGCCGAAATCTTCCGGCTTCATGCGCTGGGCAATTGCGATAAGGGCGTCCGGATCCTGATCGAGGAAGGCGCAGGTGCCGGAATAAAAGCCCGCGACGATCTCGTTGAAGCCCCAGTTGACGCTGTCTTTCGGTGCCAACCCGTTCTTGTAGAGATCGATCACATAGGTCAGGCCTTTCACCCAGCCAGGGCTGTCGAAGGTGGAGGTGCCGTCCTTGGTGAAGAACTCGTTCGATCCCGCCATGGACGCGCCGAACATGACCCAGCCGTTAAGTCCGCCCGGCCCGCCACGCAGGCAATAACCGTATTTGCCGGGAAGTGCTGCAACCTTCTTGGAGGCATCGGCGAATTCGTCGAGCGTCTTCGGCGGCTCCTTCACTCCAGCCTGTTCCAGCAGTTTCTTGTTGTAGAACATGGCCCGGAGATAAAAGCCGTAGGGAAGCATATAGGCCGTGTTCTTCACATCACGGCCCAGTTCCAGCGTGCGTTCACTCAGACCCTTGGTGTATTCCCATTTGGCGAGGTAGGGTTCGAGACTTTCGAGCATGCCGTTATTGGCATAAAGCGAAAGCCAGGTGTCGGGCATTTCCATGACATCAGGCACATCGCCGGCGGAGACCATCGTGGCGAATTTCTGGAAGGCCTCGCTCCAGGGCAGCGAGATGATCTCCACCTTGGTGCCGGGATTGGCACTTTCGAACTTCGAGACGATGCCCTTCAGCGTTTCCGTCCGTTCGGGACTTGTAATGACCTCTACCAGTTTCAAGGTCGTATCCGCCAGCGCCGTTCCGGTCATCAGGGCGGTAAAGATTGCTGCTGCTACCAGTTTTTTCATGTCGTTCTCCCCTTTTTGTCGTCAGTTTTAAGACGCGTCAGACGGCCGAGGCCGCCTTGATCGCGGGTTCGAGATCGTTCCAGAGCGCTTCTGTGCCCTCCAGTCCGACATGCAGGCGCACGGAACGCGCGCTGATGCCGAACGTGTGCGCGGAGTTTGGCTGCGCCTTCTGTTCAAGCACCACTTCACCCGGGACGATCAGGCTTTCATGCCCACCCCAGGAAACACCCAGTTTGAAAAGTTTGAGGCGGTCGGCAAAAGCGCGCACATCCACCCCTTCCTTGAAAATGAAGGAAAACAGGCCGGACGTACCGTTGAGGCCGGGCGGCAGGCGGTTCGCCAATCCCGGATGGCAAACCTTTTCCACCACATCGAGCGCCTGCAGGCGGCTGGCAATATCCAGCGCCGATGCCTGATGCGCCTTCATGCGCAGCGGCAGGGTGCGCAAGCCGCGGATGAGCAACCACGCATCGAAGGGCGACATCTTGCCACCGAGATAGGGATAGGTCTCTGCACGAATGCGGTCGATCATTGCCTTTGAACCGGCAACCACGCCGGAGACCACATCGCTGTGCCCGCCGAGATATTTCGACGCCGAATGCACGACGAGATCCACACCGAGCGAGATCGGCTGCTGGAAGACAGGGCTTGCCCAGGAATTATCGATGACGGTGACGGCGCCATGGCGCTTGCCGATCGCGGCGAGCGCACCGACATCATGGGCCTCCATCACCCAGCTGGTCGGGCTTTCCATGTAGAAGAGCTTCGCGCCGGGCATAGCCTTTTCAACCGCCGCCTCGTCGCGGCCGTCGACATAGACCACCTCGACATTCATGCGCTTCATGAAGGTGCCAAACAGGCGAAACGCATCGGGATAGACATGGCGCACCGCGACGATGCGGTCACCCGGCGAAACGAAGGAGAGAACGGTGGAGGAAATGGCCGACATGCCGCTGGCGAAGCCAAGCGCATCTTCCGCGCCCTCAAGCTTTGCCAGCATTTCCTCAAACATCCTGACGGTCGGGTTGAGCCCTCGCGTATAGACCGGCCGCACCTTTTCGCCGCGATAGGTGGAAACCATTTCGTCGTAGCTGGAAAAGGTGAAAAGCGAAGTCTGCACAAGGGGCGGCACCACAGCTTCGAAAGCGTGGGTCTCGTCATGGGCGACGATCAGGGAGGCGGGATCGAAGAGATCGTTGCCTTGGTTCATTTCGACATGTCCTTGATATCCTCCTCGACGACAGCGAGGATTTTCAGTGTTTCTTCACGGGCGGTCTCCGCATCGCCGGCGGCGATGGCGTTGAACAGCGTGCGGTGAAAGGGGAAGGAGCGGCTTGCAAAGTCCGGCCGGTCGAAAGGCTTCAGCCAGAAACGTTCGAAACCTTCGCGCATCTGCTCGAGCAGCTGCTTGAACAGCGAATTATGCGTGGCGTCATAGATGGAGAGGTGGAAGGCAAGGTCGGCCTTGCCGGACGTGCCTTCAGCCAGATGCACCCGCTCCATCTCATCGAGCCGCGCTTCCATCGTGGCGATATCCTCCACCGTGCGCCGGCGCGCCGCAGCCATCGAGGCCTCAACCTCGATGCCACGCCGGACTTCCAACGTCATCAACAACGCATCGCGCAGGCTTTCGGCATCGATGGAGATAGGCATATGCACGGTTGCGGCGGAAATCGGCTTAAGCAGATAATTGCCGCTGCCCTTGCGGCTGTCGATAACGCCCAGCGCCTGAAACTTACGGATGACCTCGCGAATGGTGGAACGGCCGACACCCAGCGCCACCATCAGCTCTCGCTCGGCCGGCAACCGATCTCCAGCCTTCAGTCCCGCCCTCTCGACGTAATCGGAGAGTGCCGCCTCGACTTGGCGCACACGGTCGCTGGGTGGAATAGGCTGCATCAGTTCGCGGCTGGATCTATCCAAGACTTACCCTTTGAATTGGTCTGACATCTTACCATTTCAAACGGCTGATCGATTGTCAACGGGGAACGCAAGCAGCCTAAACAGGGAGATCACATCCCTGTGGAACCGCGTATTCGGGGAAAAATAGAAGGAAATTAGAGATTTGGGCGTTGGTAACGCTGGAGAAGGCTTACCGGCTGGGCAAAATTTGCGAGACGGCACAATCGACCGTAGGGCCTAGGACAGAAGGAAAAAACTTCTCCTCCGTCGTGCTCGGGCCTATCGCGAGCATCTGCCAGCTATTGATTTTACGATACGTGACTGGATCCTCGGAATGGGCCTGAGGATGACATCGAGTGTGGGGATACGTTAGTCAGGTGTCTGAGGGTGGCTGGTGCCACCCTCGCCCGTTTTGTCTTCTTACTGGCTAAGCACGGCCGCCTTGATGGTATCGATGTTGTGGTTGACCATATCGATATAGGTTGCGGCCGGGCCGTCGGCTGTCGAGAGCGCGTCGGAATAAAGCGTTCCGCCAACTTTCAGGCCGGTTTCCTTGGCAATCTGGTCCATCAACCGCTTGTCGGTGATGTTTTCGACGAAGATCGCCGAAGCCTTGTCGTGCTTGATCTGATCCACCAGCTTGGCGACGTCGGCGGCAGACGCTTCGGAATCCGTCGAGATACCTTCCGGCGCCAGGAATTCGAGACCATAGGCATGCTCGAAATAACCGAAGGCATCATGTGAGGTGATGATGTTGCGTTTTTCCGGCGGAATGGCGGCGATCTCGGTCTTCACCTTCTCGTTCAAAGCCGCGAGCTTGGCGATATAGGCCTGTGAATTGGCGGTGTAAGTTGCGCAACCGGCCTTGTCGACCTCGCAAAATGCGCCAGCGATGTTCTTCACGTATATTTCCGCATTCTTGATTGACTGCCAGGCATGCGGATCGAATTCACCGTGATTGTGTCCCTCATGGTCATGCGCTTCCTCTGCCTTGTGGTCGTGACCCGCCTCTTCCTCGGCTTCCGGATGTGCGTGACCGGCTGGCTCGTCGGAAATCCTGAGGGGTTTCACGCCCTTTGTCAGCTCCACCACCGGCGCCTTTGTGCCGCTGGTATCGATCAGCCGCTTCAGGAAGCCTTCGAATGCAAGGCCGTTCACCAGCACAACATCCGCCTTGCTGACGGCAACGGCATCGGCCGGGCGCGGCTCGTAAACATGCGCGTCGCCGTCAGGTCCGACGATCGTGGTGATTTCGACGCGGTTGCCGCCGACATTCTTCGCGAAGTCGGCAATGATCGAGAAGCTGGCCACGACCTTGAGTTCAGCCGCAGAAGCCTGCGCCATCAGGACTGGGGAAAGGGAGAGAAGGCTTACGCAGGTAGCAAGACGTAGGGTTTGGAACATGAAGGGTTCTCCTTTTTTCAAACGCTGTTTTCAGGCCGTTCTGTGACGACCGGAACCGAGAAGATCGCGAAGCACACCGCGTGTGCCGACGACGATGGACAGGACATAGATGACGCCTGCGGACAGGATGATCGCCGGACCTGATGGCAGCGACGCGTGATAGGACAGAAGCAGGCCTGCAAAACACGAGACCATGCCGATGCCGATCGAGATGAAGCACATTGGCGCGACGCGATTGGACCAGAAGCGGCTGGCGGCAGCGGGCAGCATCATCAGGCCAACCGAAAGCAGGGTTCCGAGCGCCTGAAACCCGCCGACCAGATTGAGGACGACGATGGCGAGGAAGAGGAAGTGCACGGGGCTCCCCCAGTTGCTGACCGAGCGCAGAAACAGGGGATCGAGGCATTCCGCCAGCAGCGCGCGCCAGAAAACCATCATCACCGTCAGTGTGACGACACAGATACCGCCGATGAGGCCGAGCGCTTCATTGTTCAGTGCCAGCACCGTGCCGAAAAGCACATGCATGAGATCGACACTGGAGCCGCGCCAGGAGACGAGCAGCACGCCGAGTGCCAGAGAAATGAGGTAAAAGGCTGCAAGCGAGGCGTCCTCCTTCTGGATGGTGAAGCGCGAAACCGCACCGGCACCCAGTGCCACCAGAAGACCGACGACCAGCCCGCCGATGGTCATCGGCAAAATCTCCAACCCGTAAAACAGAAAGCCCACCGCCGCCCCCGGCAAAATGGCGTGCGACATGGCATCACCCGTCAGGCTCATGCGGCGCAGCATCAGAAACACCCCGACCGGCCCGCAACTGACAGCAAGGATCAAGGCACCGGCAAGCGCACGCTGCATGAAGACATACTGGATGAATGGCTCGATGAATAAATCAGACATGGATATGCGAATGCGCCTGCGAGTGTTTGTGGAAATCCTGCGGCTTTTCCGCCAGGTCGGCGTTCACCGTCGCTGCTGCGGGTTCGCACCATGGGGCGTCGCCGTCCCATGCCTCGTGAAACCGTCGTGCCTGCTGCATCATTTCGGGCCTTAGAACCTCCCGTGTCGGGCCAAAGCCCACCAACCGTCTGGCAAGCAGAAGCGTTTGCGGAAAATGCTGACGCACCAGCTCGTAGTCATGAAGAACGGCCAGAACCGTGCGCCCCTCGGCAACCCATGCTTTGATCAGCACCATTAGATCGGCGACGGTGCGCTCATCGACAGCGTTGAAGGGCTCATCCAGCAAAATCAGCTGCGCATCCTGCAACATGGCGCGGGCAAAAAGGGCGCGCTGCATCTGGCCGCCGGAGAGTGAATCGATATTGCGTTTTTCAAAGCCGGAAAGTCCGACCGCTTCCAGCACATGGGCCATGGCCGCCCGGTCCGACTGGCGATGGCGAGCGAGCAGGCCGCGTTTGGGCCAGAGACCAAGCGCGACCAGATCGCGCACCTGTGCCGGAAAGGAACGGTCGAGTTCAGACTGCTGCGGTAGATAGGCGACGGAAACGCCTGGAGTAACCCGGCATTCACCGCCAAGTGGCTTCAAAATGCCGGCGATGCCCTTCATCAGCGTCGATTTTCCCGACCCATTGGCGCCGATCACCGCCGTGAGCGACCCTTTGGCAATATCGCCATCCAGATGATGCACCGCCGCGCGGCCGGCATATCCGAGTGTCAGATTTTTAAAGGCAAGGCACGGATCGTTCATCGATCCCTCCGGGGCATGATGTCATTTGATGACCCCCTCATATGTAATGTTATTACATTCGTCAAACAAATATGTAATGAAATAACATTAACTATCGGAAAGGTAGGCTCCATCTCACATTGGACGAAACCTCCAGGATCACCTCGGGGGTATGGTCGTGCCAGGTTCTGGATTCCAAGGACAAGCCGAAGGAAGCATCCGGCAAGCAATCTTCCTAAAGCCAGTTGACACGTTGCGCTTATGTAATGTTATTACGTTACACGCAACAAGCGATGTGACCACCAGCCCCGTCGTTCTCTACCGCAAGTCGTGACGACGATGACTCCCACGCTACCACCGCTAATAAAACGAGGCCCGCATGTCGAAAAAACTTCCCGTCACTGTCCTCTCCGGCTTTCTTGGTGCCGGAAAGACAACGCTTCTCAACCATATTCTCGCCAACCGCGACGGTCTGCGGGTCGCGTTGATCGTCAACGACATGAGCGAGATCAATATCGATGCGGCGCTTGTGCGAGATGGCGGCGCCAATCTCTCGCGCACCGAGGAACAGCTTGTGGAAATGACCAATGGCTGCATCTGTTGCACGCTGCGCGACGACCTTCTGAATGAGGTACGCGCGCTCGCCGAGCAGGGCCGGTTCGATTATCTGCTGATCGAATCCACCGGCATCGCCGAGCCGCTGCCAGTGGCCGCCACTTTCGATTTTCGCGATGAAAACGGTCGCAGCCTTTCCGATGTCGCGCATCTGGACACGATGGTAACGGTGGTGGATGCCGCCAATCTTCTCAACGACTACGGTTCCTCTGACTTTCTTGCCGACCGTGGTGAGACGGCAGGCGAAGGCGACAACCGAACCATCGTAGACCTCCTGGTCGAGCAGATCGAATTTGCCGATGTCGTCGTCCTCAACAAGATCGGCACTGCCACGCCGGATGAGCGGGACGCCGCCCGCAAGATCATCGTCGGGCTGAACCCGGATGCGAAACTCATTGAGGCCGATTTCGGCAAGGTGGAACTGAAGGAGGTGCTGGGCACCGGCCGCTTCGATTTCGCCAAGGCCGAAGAACACCCGCTGTGGTTCAAGGAGTTGCACGGTTTCAAGGACCACATTCCCGAAACCGAGGAATATGGCATCCGCTCCTTCGTTTACCGCGCCAGGAAGCCTTTCGATCCCGTGCTGTTCCAACGTTTTATCGACCGCGCCTGGCCCGGTGTGGTGCGCGCCAAAGGCTTCTTCTGGCTGGCCACGCGGCCAGCTTATGTCGGCGAGATAAGCCAGGCCGGCGCACTGGTGCGCACCGGCAAGATGGGCCTTTGGTGGTCCGCCGTGCCGAGCGAGCAATGGCCGCGCGAGCAGCAGTTCCTCGACATGATGAAGCCCTATCTCGACCCGGTCTTTGGCGACCGTCGGCAGGAAATCGTCTTCATCGGTTCCGATCCCATGAGCGAAGCGCGCATCCGCGCGCAGCTCGATGCATGCCTGATTGACACAGATGCCTTCACCCCGGACGCATGGCGACACCTGCCCGACCCCTTCGCCAGCTGGGACCGGCAGGCGGCTTGATTGGTTCTCAACTCCGACCTTTTTGACCAGTGCATGCCTCTTTCGCCTTCTCCCCGACGGGGAGAAGGTATCGGCAACGCAATTCAAAGAAAATTCAGTGTCACCAGCGTCAGCACAAGATAACGCCCAACCTTGGCAATGGTAACAAGCAAAAGAAAGACCGGCAGCGGCTCCTTCATGATGCCGGCCGCAACCGTCAGCGGATCGCCGATAAGCGGCGCCCAGCTGAGCAGCAGCGACCACTTGCCGTAACGCCTGTACCAGTTCTGGGCACGTTGCAGCGCGGCTTCCCCCACAGGAAACCACCGCCGATGCCGGAAGCGTTCGATGCCACGGCCGAGCAGCCAGTTGGCGAGGGATCCGGCGACATTGCCGGCGCTGGCAACAGTAACCAGCAGCCAGACCGGCTGGGACTTCAAAAGGATCAGGCCGGCAAGTGCGGCCTCCGACTGCATGGGCAGGATGGTTGCCGCGACAAAAGCCGTCAGAAACAAACCCGCATATACCGCCAGATCGGCCATTCCGTACCCTTCACCTTTAGCGAATCCCGCTGCTCCTGAAGTGCCGGATGACGACACCTGTCGTCAAGCGCCATGGCGTTCGATACAGACGGCCTTACGGAGGATTGGCGGCGACGGCTCTGACGATATCATCACGCTCTATATCCAGCAGCGCCTGGTGAATTGAGAATTGCCGGGTTTTGCCGGATGCGGACAAAACGAGGATTACCGTTTCCTTCGGCGGGCAATCCGGCTGTACGCAGGCAATCTCGTTGACGGAAACGATCTCGTCTTCGCGGAGGGCAAGCAGTTCCCGCGTCCAGTGTTTCAGAAGACGGGCCTTAGAGACTATCGTAGAGCCGCTGCGTGCAAGCGGATTTGCTCTTGCCGTCATCGGGAAACCCTTCTTGCCGCATGCGAGGCCAATGCCTCGAAAAGATCGCGGATCGGCTGCTGCGGCATATCCATGCCGATGAGGACAACACGGGTTGCACGGTTGCCATCTGGCCAGCTTTCCAGACGGCTAAGCGGATAAAGCCGGTGCTGCACGGCATGGGCGACCACTGGACGGTCCGGATCATCCGTCGCACCGAAAATTCCCTTGAGCCGCAGCAGACCGGAATGCACATTGCTGGTGACGAGTTCGAGAAAGGTAACGATCGCCTGCGGATCGAAAGCCCCATCGAACGTCAAATCGAACGCCTCTACCCCCGCACCATGACGGTTGATATCGTGCCCGTGCGCGGCATGCAGGCTCAGCCTGTCGGCGGCAAGCCAGCCCGTCACGTCTTCCGGCTTGTTACGCAACGAATAATCCGCCGGCGCAAACAGCGACATCAGATTGAAGTCGCGCGCGTTGCGGTCATGCAGACGCGCGGCAGGATTGAGATCGGAGAGGCTCTCACAGCCCATCTCCGCCCCGTCAGTGAGATCGGTTTTGGTCAAAACAATGTGATCGGCAAAGGCAAGCTGTTTCCAGCCCTCGATGAAACTGTCGAGCATCGCCTGGCCGGAGGTAATGTCGAAAGCAGTAACGACACCGGAGAGATGAAAGTGGCGGGCGACGATATGGTCGCGCAGGCCGGCGGCAGGCGTACCGCCGGGAATCAGGCTGTTGATGATCGGCGCAGGATCGGCAAGGCCGGTGGTTTCAATGACGACACGAGATATTTCCGGCACCACCCCTTCCAGAAAGGCCTGATGCAACTCGTAAAGCGAGGTGCGGATATCGCTGGTGGCGGTGCAGCAGATGCAGCCGGTCGTGGTCCTGAAATAACGCTCCGAACCGGTGCGGACCAGGCCGTGATCGATGGGCACCGAACCGAATTCGTTGACGATGACGGCGGCACCACGCATTTCCGGTTCGCTCAGAAGCTCGTTCAGAAGCGTGGTCTTGCCCGCCCCCAGAAAGCCGGTAAGCAGTGTGACAGGCACCGTTCCGGTGGATGGGGTGACGGACGAGACGTCTTCTGGTGCAACCGCCTTCTTCCGCTTCATTCCGAACACATCCGCACCTTCAAGCAGCAAATCTTGGAGAGACTTAATACGTAATGTAATAACATATCAATACCCCTTGTTAGAAGTTCCTCTTGAACATGGCCTCGGCAGACCGCTTCCGGTATCCCGTCCCGAGCCATGCCCACAAGCACACGAAAAAACCAAAGCGGACCCAAAATGGAATAATAAAACCGTTTCGTTCACTTTCGTTTTTTTCGTTCCACCATCTATTGCATTTTCATTAGAGTTCGCTTTAAATCAGGCCGCTAATACAGAAAAGCTCGCCCGCAGCTATATCGAGGAGGATAGGCTGCAATAAGGGGCTGTATCTTTTACTGTTTTTAAAATGGGAGGAATCGCCTTGAAAAAACTCAGCTACCGTCTTGCTGCGGCATCTGCGCTTTCGTTTTTTGTCACATCGAACGCATTCGCCGCGACGGAAATTCAATGGTGGCATGCCATGACCGGCGCCAATAACGAGGTCGTGGACGCGCTCGCGAAAGAGTTCAACGATAGCCAGACAAACTACAAGATCATGCCCGTCTTCAAGGGCACCTATCCGGAAACCCTGAATGCCGGCATTGCGGCCTTCCGCGCCAAGCAGCCGCCGGCGATCATTCAGGTCTTCGACGCCGGTTCCGGCGTGATGATGGGTGCTGCCGGCGCAATCAAACCGGTGGCGGAAGTACTGAAGGAAGGCGGCTACACCTTCAACAAGGAAGAATATCTGGCCGGCATCGTCGCCTATTATTCCAAGCCTGACGGCACCATGCTGTCCTTCCCCTATAATTCGTCCTCGCCGATCCTGTATTACAACAAGGACACCTTCCAGAAGGCAGGCCTTGATCCGGCAAATCCGCCGAAGACCTGGCCGGAAGTTTTCGAAGCGGCCAAGAAGATCAAGACAAGCGGCGCTGCCCAATGCGGCTTCACCTCAACATGGTTGACCTGGATCCAGACCGAAAACTTTGCCGCATGGAACAACGTCTCCTATGGCAGCAATGAAAACGGGCTGGGCGGCACCGATGTGAAGCTTGCCGTCAACGCGCCGCTCTTCGTCGAACACTTCCAGGCCATTGCCGACCTTGCGAAAGACGGCACCTTCCGTTACGGCGGGCGCACTTCGGAAGCCAAGCAGCTGTTCATGTCCGGCGAATGCGGCATCCTTACCGAATCCTCCGGCGGCCTTGGCGATATCATCAAGACCGGCATGAATTACGGTATCGGCCAGCTTCCCTATTACGAGGGTCATGGTCCGCAGAACACCATTCCCGGCGGCGCGAGCCTCTGGGTCTTCGGCGGCAAGAGCGATGCCGAATATAAAGGTGTGGCCGAGTTCTTCCATTTCCTTTCCCAGACCAAGATCCAGTCTCGTCTGCATCAGGTCTCCGGATACATGCCGGTAACGATCGCGGCCTATGAGGAAACCAAGAAATCCGGCTTCTATGACAAGAATCCCGGCCGCGAAACGCCACTTCTGCAGATGATGGGCAAGCCACCGACAGAAAACTCCAAGGGCGTGCGCCTCGTGAACCTGCCGCAGGTCCGCGACATCATGAACGAAGAGTTCGAGGCGATGCTGGCCGGCAAGCAGGACGCGAAATCCGCACTCGACAAGATTGTCACGCGCGGTGATGCGGCCATCAAGCAGGCAACCGGCAACTAAACGATCCCTGCCCCCGCCCGCATCCTTACCCGGTGCGGGCGGTATTCCCATTTCATCAGGAGATCGCCGTGCAAAGCGTCGTATTCCCCAACAAGATCCTGCCCTATCTGCTGGTCGCGCCACAGATCATCCTGACGGTGATCTTTTTCTTCTGGCCCGCAAGTCAGGCACTCTACCAGTCGACCATGCGCGAGGATGCCTTCGGGCTGAACAGCAATTTCGTCGGGCTGGCCAATTTTTCCGCCGTACTTTCGGATGACAGCTATCTGAACGCGCTGCACGTCACGGTCATTTTCAGCGTCCTGACCGCACTTGTCTCGATGGGGCTGGCATTACTTCTGGCAACGGCGGCAGACCGCGTGGTGCGCGGCAAGGGTTTTTACCGCACCATGATGATCATGCCCTATGCTGTGGCACCCGCCGTCGCTGGCATGCTGTGGCTGTTCATGTTCAATCCGGCCATGGGAACCTTCTCCTATATCCTGCGCCGCAACGGCATCATGTGGGACCCGCTGCTCAACGGCAATCAGGCCATGCTGCTCGTGGTCGCAGCCGCCGCATGGAAGCAGATCAGCTACAATTTCCTGTTTTTTGTCGCAGGCTTGCAGGCAATTCCGAAATCATTGCTGGAGGCGGCCTCCATTGACGGCGCACGTGGTTCGCGGCGCTTCTGGACTATCGTTTTCCCGCTGCTGGCGCCGACAACCTTCTTCCTGCTGGTCGTCAACACCGTCTATGCCTTCTTCGATACGTTCGGCATCATCCACGCAGTTACTGGCGGCGGCCCTGCCAAGGCGACGGAAACACTGGTCTACAAGGTCTACAATGATGGCTTCGTTAACCTGAACCTCGGCTCTTCCGCCGCGCAATCCGTCATCCTGATGGTGATCGTCATTGCGTTGACCGCCTTCCAGTTCCGCTTCGTCGAGAAGCGCGTGCACTACGGCTGAGGATTTCCTGATGATTGAAAATCGCCCGGTCGCCCGCGTGATCGCCCATCTGATGCTGGTTCTCGGCATCATCATCGTGGCCTTCCCGATCTACTACACCTTCATCGCGTCATCCATGACGTCGAATGACATCATTCGCCCACCGATGTCGCTGCTGCCCGGCGACCATCTTGGTGAAAACTATACAGACGCCATGGTCGGCGGCGTCGAAAGAGTGGTCGGCGTCAGCCTTGAACGGCTGCTGTTCAACAGCTTCGTGGTGGCGCTCGCCATTGCCATCGGCAAGATCGTCATTTCTTTCCTGTCGGCTTTCGCAATCGTGTTTTTCCGTTTTCCCTTCCGCATGGGCTTCTTCTGGATGATCTTCATCACGCTCATGCTGCCGGTCGAGGTGCGTATCCTGCCCACCTACAAGGTCATCGTCGACCTCGGGCTTATCGATACCTATGCGGGACTGACGCTTCCGCTGATGGCGTCCGCGACGGCGACGTTCCTGTTCCGGCAGTTTTTCCTGACCATTCCCGGCGAAATGGTCGAGGCGGCTCGTATCGACAATGCAGGGCCGTTCCGCTTCATGCGCGATATTCTGCTGCCGCTGTCGAAAACCAATATCGCCGCTCTCTTCGTGATCCTGTTCATCTATGGCTGGACCCAGTATCTCTGGCCGCTGCTCGTGACCAACGACGCCAAGATGAACACGATCATCATCGGCCTCAAGCGCATGGTGGATTTCACCGACGCTTCGACGCCCTGGAATTATGTGATGGTGACGGCGATCCTCGCCATCATCCCCCCGATTATCGTTGTGGTGCTGATGCAGCGCTGGTTCGTCAAAGGTTTGGTGGAGACCGAGAAGTAATGGCAAAAATTGCGCTGAAAGACGTCCGCAAGGTTTACGGCGGCAATGTCGACGCCATCAAGGGCGTATCGATGGATATAGCCGATGGCGAGATGATCGTATTGGTCGGCCCCTCTGGCTGCGGAAAATCGACATTGCTGCGCATGATCGCCGGGCTGGAAAGCATATCGGGCGGTGAGATCGTCATCGGCGACCGCGTCGTCAACGATCTCGAACCGTCAGACCGTGATATTGCCATGGTGTTCCAGAACTACGCGCTATACCCGCATATGACAGTGCGGCAGAACCTCGCCTATGACCTCAAGAACCGCAACACGCCGAAGGACGAGATCGACCGGCGTATCACCGAGGCAGCCAAGGCGCTGGAAATCGAACAATATCTGGAGCGCAGGCCGCGCCAGCTCTCGGGTGGCCAGCGCCAGCGCGTGGCGATGGGCCGTGCCATCGTGCGCAAGCCCGCCGCATTCCTGTTCGATGAGCCGCTGTCCAACCTCGATGCCAAGCTGCGCGTGCAGATGCGCGTCGAAATCCGCCGCCTGCAACGCTCTCTCGCCACCACCAGCGTCTACGTAACCCATGATCAGATGGAAGCCATGACGCTGGCCGACCGCCTGGTGGTGCTAAATGCCGGCCGCATCGAGCAGATCGGCACTCCGATCGAGCTTTACGAAAAACCGGCCACCACCTTCGTCGCCACCTTCATCGGTTCGCCCTCCATGAACCTCCTGCCCTACGGCCCCCCATCGGCTAACGGCGCATCCGGGTGGTCGGTGAATGGATCAGGCGCGCTGCCGCAAACCACCGCAACACTGGGCATCCGTCCGGAAGACATTACGCTCGCGGAAACAGAAGTTCCCGATGCCGCTTTCACTGGCACCGTGCGGGTGGACGCCGTGGAATTGGTGGGCGCGGAAAGCTACGTGCATGGCTCCTTCACCGACGGCACCACCATCGTCTTCCGCGTTCCTGGCCGTTCGCAGCTTGGCATCGGCGAGAACCTGCGGATTGCCGCCCAGACGAAGGACTTCCATCTGTTCGATGCGGCGGGGAAGCGGATTTAGGGTCTTACGAAGGACAAGGAGACACCCGCCTCTCGGCGGGTGCTCGGACTACCAGACCAGCTCAACCTGTGGCCTACCGTTGGAGGTTTTCTCCACCGTGCGTCCGGACGTATCGATATTGCAGTGGATACGCTGCCGGAAAGCCGAGAAGCTTTCGAAGGTCACCACATCCACGGGATCGTCGAGATGCAGGGTCAGCCGGTAGCGTTCCGGGTCGCCGCCTAGCGTTTGCACGCCCAGAACGGATGCTACGAAGGGCTGGCCTAGATAGAGGCCTTCCACCCGGGAACCAAGAAGATAGGGATTGAATGCGGGACGGTTTCCCGCCGTGGCATGCAGGGTGTTCCAGTCGCGGAAGCCATATTGCGCGGCGATGAGTTCAAGCGCCTTTGAATGGGTGATTGCCTGCCCCTGCCCTTCAAGGGCGGCGCGCAGCCGTTTTGCCTGCTCTTTCAATCCCTCAAGCGCGGGAAGCGGTTTGGACACGTTCATAACGGTTCTCCAACATGCGCATGCCGTATTTTTCCGAAGGGGTCCGCGTTGCCATCGACGACATGCAAAACATGGGGATGACCGTTATTCCAAAAAGAGCTTCACCAAGGGCGTAAACGCCTGCGGACGGCCGGGGCTCTTCTGCCCGTGGCCGTCCATATAGCTCAGAAAGCGCCGCCCGTCAAAGGCAGCGACGGCGCGAGGCCAAGGGGTCAGAAGCGATAGGTGATACCCGCACCGATCAACCAGGGATCGAGTTTCGCTTTGCCACTGATTGGCGTGCCGCCAAGTTCTGCGGTCCAGTCGGTCTTCAGGAAAATCTTCTTCACGTCGAAGTTCACGCCCCAATGTTCGTCCAACATATAGTCGAAACCTACCTGCACGGCCGCGCCGAACTTGTTCTTGACATCAAGATTGCTGAAGCCGGGTTTTTCGGACTGGTTGTAGAACATCGAATAGTTCACGCCCGCGCCGATATAGGGCTTGAAGGCGCCGAAATCAGTAAAGTGATATTGCAGGGTCAGCGTCGGCGGCAGCAACCATGTCTTGCCCACCGGCGTGCCGGCCAGCACACCCTCGCCGTTGATTTTGGCGTATGTGGTGCCAAGGATGAGTTCGGCAGCGATATTCGGGGTGAAGAAATAGCTGATGTCGAGTTCAGGAATAACCGTATCCGAATATGAGAGACCCGCACCCGGCACACCGTCAACGCTGCCGCTGTCATGGGTGATGACCCCGAGACCACGCACGCGCAGCATCCATGGGCTCGCCGCCGCAATCGCCTCTTCAGCGGTGGGGGCTGGTGCCGGCGGGGCCAGATCTGCCGCCATCGCGTTGGCCGACATCAGCATCGCCGCGACACTCACCGTCACACTGGCAAGCAAGGCGGTTTTTTTCTTCCTGTTCGTCATTCCATCTCTCCTATCGCGCGCCGCAGCCGGGCAAGCCCGGGAAACCGGCTGATGGCGGCGGGCCTTCGCGAATCCTCGCTTGCCGCAGCCGCTACGGCCACTATCTCCAAGGGAGAGGTGAGCGGATTGAGATGGATCAAACCGAAAGGCGAACGATAAGCCAGGGCAGCTACCCGGTGCTTGGTGTGACAAATACGCAACGGATAGCCATGACAACGGTCAAAATAGCGGACCCGGCAGTCGGAAGTCGGCCTGCTTTCACAAGCCTTCTCCTTTGCAATCTCAGGCGGCCTGCGGTGCCAAAGTCGCGGAACCCGGCTTTTTGAGAAGCAGTACCGAGACAGCAGCGATCATGCACATCACGCCGGCAATCTGCAGTGCGGGCATGTATGTGTCGAAGTCGCTCTTGAAGAAACCTGCGCCAAAGGCAGCGGTGGCGGCCCCCAACTGATGCCCCGCAAACACCCAGCCGAAAACCAGGCCCGCTTTTTCGCGGCCGAAACTCTCAGCGGCAAGCTTCACCGTTGGCGGCACGGTTGCCACCCAGTCCAGCCCGTAAAACACGGCGAAGACCGAAAGCTCCACGAAGCTGAAGCCCGAGAAGGAGAGATAGATCAGGGACAGCCCGCGCAGACCGTAAAACCAGAAGAGCAGGAAGCGGTTGTCGAAACGGTCGGAAAGCCAGCCGGCGAAGATGGTGCCGAAGAAATCGAAAATGCCGATCACAGCCAGCGTGCCGGCCGCCGTGACCGCCGCCATCCCGAAATCACCGCAGATGGAAATCCAGTGTGTCTGGATAAGGCCGTTGGTAGAAAGTCCACAGACGAAGAACGTACCGAAAAGCACCCAGAAAACCGGGTTTCCGGACACGCTCTTCAACGTCAGTATCGGGGATGCCAGTGTTGCAAGAAACTTGTGGTCCTGCTTCGGCGGTTTTACCACCACCGTCTCGCCATAGGCTGGCAGGCCGACATCGGCGGGATGGTCACGCATCAAGAGCAGCACGAGAATCATGGCGATCGCAATCACCGCAACGGATAGCGTCAGCGCGGTGCGCCAGCCATAAGCCTCCGTCAGCGCCGCGAGCAAAGGCAGAAAAACCAGCTGGCCGGTGGCGTTGCTGGCCGTCATCAGGCCGATCACCAGTCCCCGGCGCTTTGAAAACCAGCGCGATGCCACGGTCGCGCCCAGCACCAGTGCCGTCATGCCGGTGCCAACACCGATCACCACGCCCCATAACAGCAACAGCTGCCACACCTCAGTCATGAAGAACGAGACGACGATGCCGCCCATGATCAGCGCAAGGGCCGTCGACACGACCCGGCGAATACCGAAATGGTTCATGAAGGCAGCGGCAAAGGGCCCAAGCAGGCCGAAGAGCACCAGCCTGACCGCCATGGCAGATGAAATATCGGCAATATCCCAGCCGAACTCCTGATGCAGCGGCTGGATCATCACCCCGGCCGATCCCATCGCGCCGGCGGTTGCCAGCATCGTCAAAAAGGTGGTTGCAGCAACAAGCCAGCCATAATGTATGTTTCTGTCGGCCATCCAGCTGGCAAGGCGTGTGGAGAGCATGTTCGAAATCCCTTTCCAGCGGCCAGCGGCCGAAATTTTACGGGTATATACCCTATATTGCGGGCAGATACCCGTTTTATCATCAAAAAAAATTACAGGGCTGCGAGTAGTTCCTGCAATTGAGCGGTTTTTTCCGGGCCGAGCCGGGCCTCGATTTCGTCCTGTACTCCGTCCCAGAGGGGCGCGCCTGCTTTCAGTATCTCCTGCCCTTGCTCCGTCACAGTCAGCATCGCTTCGCGCTGATCCTCGCCATGGCCGATGGCCACCAGCCCCATCCGGGCCAGCACCTTGGTATTACGGCCAACGGTAGAGCGGTCCAATTCTACCCGCGCGGCGAGATCGGTGAGCGACACCGGCGCCATGCGGTTGATGTTCCGCAACAGGCTGAACTGGCCGATATTGACGCCAAGCGGCGCCAGCGCCTCATCGTAATAGGACGAGATCTTACGGGATGCTTTGCGCAGCAGGATGCAGTGACAACTATCGTTTGGCATTTGTCTCGGGTATATACCCGCAAATTCTACTGCGCAAGAGATGTTCGGAAATTATCGGCAATCAAAGGCCGTCCGCCAGGCCACAGGGTAGAAAGAAAAACCCCGGCAATAAGCCGGGGTTTCATATCAGTGACAGGGCTCGTCTCAGGCAGAGAGCCTGCGGCCGCTTGCGACCAGCATACCAGCCGCACCTTCCAGCCAGCCGGCTTTGAGTTCAAGCGCCAGAAAACGGCTGCGCTCGAACGGGCCAGGCATGATCAGGTGCTGGGCCTTATCGGCAAAAAAGCCGAAGCGCTCATAATAGGCGGCGTCGCCGACCAGAAGAATGCCGCCATGGCCACGTTTGGTTGCCTCGGAGATTGCCGCACGCATCAGCGCCGAACCGATGCCCTTGCCCTCATGGGCAGCATCAACCGCAAGCGGGCCAAGCAGCAGCGCTTCGACAGCGCGGCCTTCGCGCGAAATGCCAGCTTCGACATTCCACAGGCGCACCGTGCCGATGACATGGCCGTCCTCGTCACGGGCAACGAGCGCCAGACCTTCCGCTGGCACGCGGCCGGCGCGCAGCTTTTCGGAAGACTTGCGGCGGCGGCCAGCGCCCATGGCGCGGTCGAGCAGGTTTTCACGGGCAACGACATCGCCCGGATTTTCCTGATCGACATGAAATGTCTGCGGGGTGAAAAATGCACGTACCGAATTCAGAAGAGCGGCCATCTCTCGGCCCTCCATCACACAACCGCCCACACGCGGCCCTTGATCAAAAATGGTGGAGCCGTTCCGGCCCGCCGACACGCTTTCCTCGGCTGGAAGAGGAGCAGCAAGCAGGGATTTGCGCAACAGCACAATCGGCAAAGCCGGAACGGAAGCTTGTTCGAGACGCCGCCTTACTCAGCGGGCGGCGTTCGGATCAGATGACGTAGGCTTTCAGCGGCTCGAAACCGTTGAAGGCAACCGCCGAATAGGTCGTCGTATAGGCACCTGCGCCTTCGATCAGAACCTCGTCGCCGATGGTCAGAGAGACCGGCAACGGGTACATGTTCTTTTCGTACAGCACGTCGGCGCTGTCGCAGGTCGGACCGGCCAGAACGCAAGGCTCCATCTCGTCCTGATCGCGCTCGGTGCGGATCGGGTAGCGGATAGCCTCATCCATCGTCTCGGCGAGACCGCCGAACTTGCCGATGTCGAGGAACACCCAGCGATGGTTGTCGTTGTCGGACTTGCGCGACACGAGAACAACTTCCGCCTTGATGACGCCAGCGTTACCCACCATGCCACGGCCCGGCTCGATGATCGTCTTCGGGATCTGGTTGCCGAAGTGCTTGCGCAGCGCCGTGTCGATAGCCTGGCCGTATTCTTCGGCAGCAGGAACGTCGCGCAGGTACTTGGTCGGGAAACCACCGCCCATATTGACCATCTGCAGGTGAATACCCTGCTTGGACAACGAAGCGAAAACGCGCTTGGCATCGCCCAGCGCTGCATCCCATGCGTCGAGATTCATCATCTGCGAACCGACATGGAAGGAAACGCCGTAGGATTCGAGGCCCAGCTGATGTGCGTAGACCAGAACATCAACAGCCATCTGCGGTACGCAGCCGAACTTGCGCGACAGCGGCCATTCGGCACCTTCACCGTCCGTCAGCACGCGGCAGAACACGCGCGCGCCAGGAGCGGCACGGGCAACCTTCTCGACTTCCTCATGGCTGTCGACGGCGAAGAGATCGATGCCGAGCGCGTAAGCGCGGGCGACATCGCGTTCCTTCTTGATGGTGTTGCCGAACGAGATCCGGTCGGACGTTGCACCTGCATCAAGCGCCATCTGGATTTCAGCCACGGAGGCGCAATCGAAGTTCGAGCCGAGCGAAGCAAGCAGCTTCAGGATTTCGGGAGCCGGGTTTGCCTTGACCGCATAGTAGATCGCGCTGTTCGGCAGGGAATGCCGGAACGCGTTGAAATTGTCGCGCACGACGTCGAGGTCGACGACGAGGCAAGGGCCTTCGGGACGTCGGGTCTTGATGAAATCGAGAATGCGTGCAGTCGTCATCGATATATTCCCTATAAAACCGGCTCCGGAAAATCCGGAGGACAAAGGACGCTCGAGATATGCATACGAATCAGCCGGTGGAGGCGCAGAATCGATAGCATACGCTCAAGGCGCAAATATGAATGACGCCCTGCCAGAGCATCATTCGGCTTTGTCTGCCATCGATTGGAGGGAATGACCCGACCGCACTTCAGGCAATGATGGTGTGCCTCTTCAGTACCCCGGCTGATGGAAAGCCGGCAGAGAACCAGAAAGGCCCGCACCGTCGTTGCTTCATATGTCCTCGCATTTCCCGGTTGGCCGGAATAGCGACTGGAGGGGTTAGTTCCAGGTACCTTACCGAACTCCTCACCACATCGAGGACTCGGCGGACACACATGGGCACGTGCGACTTTGGGCAGCACGGGAGATAAGAATATTCGCCGTCATAATCAAGAGGATTTTTTCACCATATAGCGGATTTTTTCGGCAACCATTTTACGGGTTGAACAGTCACGGCTCAGCGTTCAATTATATAGAACGAACCGGAGGATTTTCATGGACACGCTCACCCGCATCCGCGCCTTTATCGACGTTGTCGAAGCGGAGGGTTTTTCCGCCGCTGCCCGCAAGACAGGGCGTTCCAAAGCGCTTTTGTCCAAATATGTCCGGGAACTGGAAGATGATCTCGGTGCACTGCTTCTCAACCGCACCACCCGGCAATTCTCGCTGACGGAGGCCGGCCATACGTATTATCGCACCGCCTCCGACATTTTGAAGGAGATCGACAACCTCGCCGATCTGGTGCGCGAGAAGAATGCCGATCTGAAGGGCAAGCTCAGAATATCCGTTCCGCGCACCTTCATCGACGCCGATGTTGGCCAGAGCCTCATCGATTTCGCCAAGGAAAATCCGGAACTGTCTCTGGAAATCGTCGCCGATGACCGATTCGTCGATCTGATCGAGGAAGGGTTCGACCTTGCGATTCGCATAACGCGTCTGGAAGATTCAGGCCTCATCGCCCGCAAGATCTCCGATTTCCGGGTCTATGCAGTGGCGACGGCGGATTTTGTCGCCAGACACGGCCCGCTCAATGGTCCGCAGGACTTTTCCCGCGTGCCCTTCATCATCGACACCAACACCCGCTTCCACAACACCGTGCGTTATCTTGAAGCGGATGGCGGCTCGAACTCCGTTACCATCAGTGGACCGATCGAGGTGAACAGCCCGCAGGCGACACTCCGGGCCGCCCGCGCAGGGCTTGGCATCGCCATGGTGCCGGACTTCATTGCAAGACCCTTCATCCAGTCCGGCGAGCTTGTGACCCTGTTCGACGACTATATTTCCAAAGACCGCGGCATATATGCCGTCTACCCCCACCGCCGTTACCTTCCCGCCAAAGTGCGCAGCTTCGTGGATTATCTCTCGGCGTGGTTCAGGAAAAATGGATGAAGAGCGGGGGAGCGGTATAGTTTCCGCCGACCTTCCCCTCGTCATGCCGTATTTAATCCGGCATCGAGCCGCGGCGCGCCCGCGCTATGAAGGACTCTATCGCGATCAACGACCTGATCGCGCTGCACCCCGAATCTGGTCCGGGGTGCAGGAGTGCGGATGCAACGCCTGCCTTTCAGCGGGCGTTGCTTAGCCGGAAACGGCTTATCAGAACGGCGAATCCGGGAAGTAGAACTGCTTGGCATTGTCCTTGGTGATGAGCGTAGCGTCGAGAATATACTCGCCAGCAACAGGCACCTGATCGTAAAAATGACCTGCCGTAAGCTGCATGGCGGTCGCCACCATCGCCGGCGGATAGAGCACGTCGACCGGAATTAGCTTGTCGCCGTCCATTACGCGCTTGATCATGTCCTTGGAACCGGCGCCAGCAACGATATACTTGATATCGGTGCGTTTCGCCTGCTGGATTGCCTCCAGCACGCCAACCGCCATGTCGTCGTCCTGACACCAGACCACGTCGATCTTCTTGTATTTGGTCAGGTAGTCCTGCATCACGCGGAAGGCGTCGTCGCGGTTCCAGTTGCCGTACTGGCGGTCGAGAACCTTGACGCTGGAGCCGGCAATACCCTTGTCGAAACCATCCTGGCGCTGCTGGTCGATCGGAATCGGCAGACCGCGAATGACCACCACTTCCGCATCAGGCGTGGTTTTCTTGATGTATTCGCCTGCCACTTGTCCGAGTGCCGGATTGTTACCCGCAACGTAGAGATCGCGGATCGAATTGTCGTTGACGCTCGGCGCGCGGTCGACGAGCGCGACAAAGGTGCCCTTGTCCTTGATCTCCTTGATGGCGTTGACGAGCGGATCGGGATCAGACGGCAGCACGACCAATGCGTCCAGCCCCTGCACGGCAAGATCCTGAAGCGCGTTTGCCTGGTTGGCGGCATCCGGCGAGGTCTTGACGATGACGTTCAGACCCGGATGCTCCTTCATCAGAAGCTTTGCCACCCGTTCGGCATGGTAAACGACGCCCGCCGTCCAGCCGTGGTCGGCCGCCGGAATGGATACCCCGATCGTTACCTTCTTCTCCTGCGCATGGGCAGAACCCGCAAGAACGGCAGCCAGCGCGACAAATGCCACGCCGATGAATTTTCTACGCATAGTCTATTTCCTCCCAAGACCGGGGCGTTCCTCCTGTTTAAACCGCGCATGCCCCAGATTGCGCGGCCAGATGTCTCATCGATCGTCCGGCTATCTGCGGCTGAGCGAACGCTGCACCAGCATGGCGATGATGATGATCGCGCCCTGAATGGCACCGATCAGATATTCGCTGACGAAGTTCGACAGGATCATGATGTTGCCCACGATTTCCAGAATGAAGGCGCCGCAAATCGTACCCCAGATGCGGCCCACACCACCCCGTAGCGCCGTGCCGCCGACGACGACGGCGGTGATGGCCTGCAACTCCCACAACATGCCTGTAGTGGCCGAAGTGGAGGCAAGACGCGGCACGTAAAGCAGGACGGCAACGGCGACGCAAAGCCCCTGAACCACATAGGCAATCGTGCGGACGCGAACGACCGAGATACCGGAGTAACGCGCCACATCCTCGCTGGAACCCACCGCCGTCAGATGCCTGCCGTAACGGGTACGATAAAGCACGAAAGCGGCGATGGCGGCAGTGACGAAGATGACAATGACCGGCACCGGCACACCGATCACATTGCCGAAATAGACCGGGCGATAAAGCGTCTGGATTTCCGGGTTGCGCAGCGTGATCGCGCCACCCTGCGACAGCCAGGTGGTCAGCCCACGATAAATGCCCATGGTGCCAAGCGTGGCGATGAAGGGCTCGATGCGGCCGATGGTGGTGATGAGGCCGTTTGCAAGCCCGCAAGCGGCGCCGATGGCGATAGCCAGCGCCATGGCGGCCAGTAGCATCACCAGCGGATTGGCAATAACGCCACTGTTCATGAACAGGATCATCAGGCTGGCAACGAAAGCCACCATCGCGCCGACGGAGAGATCAAGTCCGCCGGATGTGATGACATATGTGGCGCCGAGCGCAATGATGGCGATGAAGGCGCTGCGGGTAACCACGTTCAGCAGATTGTCGATGCCGATGAAATTCGGATTTGCGACGGCGCCGAGAACCAGCAGCAAAGCCAGCGCCACAAAGGGCGCAACGGCGCGCAGGTCCCAGTCTTTCGAGGTCTTCGGCGTTTTGCCGTTATCAAGTGCGGCCTCAGTCATATTTCCCCTCAATTGTCTTTTCTTCAGGCCAATCTGCCGGGACATCAGCCCTCAGGCGAACTCCTGCGTGTGCACGCCAGTCGCGAGTGCCACGATATCGTTTTCGGTCATGCGTTCCCCCGTCACCTCGCCGACGATCCTGCCGGAGCGCATTACAAGGACGCGGTCGCAGATGCCGATCAGTTCCGGCATCTCCGAGGACACAACGATGGTCGACCTGCCCTCGTCTGCAAGCTTTGCTATGAAACGGTAGATCTGTTCCTTGGTGCCGATATCGATACCCCGTGTTGGCTCGTCGATGATGACGATCGATGGATCGAGCAGCATCATCTTGGCGAGCAGCAGCTTTTGCTGGTTACCGCCGGACAGCTGGCCCGCGAGCAAGTCCTTGCTTCCCGTGCGAATATCGAAATCACGCACCGCATCATCGAGCGCTGCCTTCTCTCGACGGATATCGATCTGGAACAGGCGGCTGAATTTCCTCAGCGAGGCGAGTGTGAGATTGACCCGCAAGTCCTTCGTCAGCAGCAATCCCTTGCCCTTCCGATCCTCGCTCAGATAAACGATACCGGCCTTCAGACTGTCTTCCGCCTTTGCAAAATGCACAGGCTTTCCGAGATGGCGGATCGTCCCCCGCCCTGGACGCAGGCCAAGCACGCCCTCCATAAGCTCCGTTCTGCCCGCGCCGACGAGACCAGCAAAACCGAGGATTTCGCCCTTTCGCAGGCTGAAACCGGCATCCTGCGCATAGCCGGGAACGGTGAAATGCTCCACCTGTAAGACAGGCTTGTGCTCGCCGCCGGCGTTCCTGTCCGGATAGAGCTTGGCGACATCGCGTCCCACCATCAACCGCGCCATATCGGCGGGCTCAAGCGCCGATATTGGGTGGGAGCCGACCAACCTGCCATCGCGCAGAACGGTCACACGGTCGGCAATCTCCTTCACCTCCGGCAGGCGGTGCGAAATATAGAGCACGGCCACGCCCTTTGCCCTTATGTCCCTGATAACGTTCAACAGCGCATCGGTTTCAATGGGCGTGAGGCTTGCGGTCGGCTCGTCGAAAATGACGACGCGATGCGGCACGAGCAGAACGCGGGCTATCTGCACCAGCTGGCGCTGGGCAATCGACAGGCTGCCGACGACGGCATCGGGATCGATCGTACCGCCGAGATCGGCGATAGCCCTCAGGGCGCCGGCACGCATGGCGCGGTCGTCCATCATCGGGCCTTTGCACAATTCGCGGCCCAGATAGATGTTCTGAGCCACCGTCAGATCCGGGGCCAGCAATATTTCCTGATGCACGAGAACGATGCCGCGATGTTCGGCGTCGACAGGTCCGCTCAGCGTAACTGCCTCGCCATCGATCCTGATTTCCCCACTTGAAGGCTTCTCATTGCCCGCAAGCAGTTTCATCAACGTCGATTTACCAGCCCCGTTCTCGCCAATGATGGCGTGAACTTCACCGGCGCGCACGGCAACCTCTATATCCTTCAGAACCTGGACGGGACCGAAAGACTTGGACAACCCGACAGTCCGTATAAGGACCTGATCTGGAGATTCCTCAGCAAAAGCCATGTGTCGTCACCGGTACCCGGTGCGAATGAACGGATCTTGCCCCTCGATTTTACTTGAAATCATCATGCACGAACTCCTCCCAAAGCTCTTGGGAAGAAGCTAACGTCCGTTTTGAGGTACGTAAAGCAAATTTCGCTGGTCTTTTAGAATACACTCAAATTTGACCAGGACGATGGTGCCTAAGGGCTAAAAAATAGGCGGCCATGGTCCCGCAGAGCGTTGAAAATCCTCAGTGAGGCAAGGCACCCATGGGATGCCTGTGGCTAGAGAAGGCGCTTCAGGGAGCTGGCTTCCGGTTGCGGGGAGGCCTTCGTTGTATCGCTGTTGTCGGCAGACCTGTTGCGCATCGCGGCGTAATAGGCGTTTTTCTGCTCGTACATATGCATGTCTGCACGGCGCACCAGCGATTCCATTGTCTCTCCAGCCTCGCTGGTTGCCACGCCCAGCGAAAGACTAAGCGGCGCATTGGAGTAGAACTGGTTGTTTATCTTCAGCAGTTCGTAAATGGTATCCACCATCGCCGCGGCGATCTGCTTGTCTGCGCCAGGCAAAAGGATCGCAAATTCATCACCGCCAATGCGCGCAGCATGGTTTGGCGCAGTAACGACACCGTTCAGGACTTCGCCAAGGCGCCGCAACAGCGCGTCGCCTGCGTCGTGCCCGAGCTTGTCATTGGCGTCCTTGAGGCCATTGAGATCGATGACGATGGCCGAAACGGGCCGGATCGTGCTGCGTTCCAGCCTGTTCATTTCGTCCGAATAGAAGGCGCGATTGTGCAGCTTGGTCAGCACATCGTGCTTGCCGAGATATTCGAGATAGGCTTCCGCCTTTTTCCGCGCCGTAATATCAGTCAGCGCGACCTGCACCAGTGACCAATCGCGTTCGTGGCCCGGAAAAACGGAGAAATGCAGCAGCACGTGCCGCTCTGAACCATCCAGCGCGTAGTTCACCACTTCGCGATGATGGTTAAGATTGCCGTTCCACAGCTCCATCAGCTGTTCGCGGAAGGGCTTTTCCATTTCACCCCGGAAAATATCGCCAAGCCGCTGCAACAGAACCTGACGGTCCGGTGCACAAAACAGGTCCAGTGTCGCCCGGTTGACGTCGATCACGCGGATTTCGCTCATACATTGGCGCACGAATTCGGGATGCACATCCATGAACACCCGGAAGTCGATGATGCCGCGTTCCCTGACCTCCTCGATCAGACGCCGAACCCGGCTGAAATCCTCCACCCAGAGGGAAACGGGCGAATGTTGGAACATGCCTTCAGCATAACGGCGGTTGAAAAGCTCCTTGCGGCGAGCCTCCTCACGTTCCGTCACATCCTCTGTGGTCAGCAGCAACCGCCCGAGTGTCTGTTCGTAGCCGGGTATGACCGCACCGCGCAGCTGGATATCCAGCCGCTTTCCGCCAATCGAGTAATTGACGGCGTTGCTGATGAATTCGGTTTTTCCAGCCCAAAGCTCGGAAAGCTCGTTCACATGGCTTTCAAGCATGTCATCGCGGAAAATCCGGTGCAGATTATCGATCAGATGCGCCTTGTCCCGCGCTTCGAACAGTTCAAGTGTCTTGGCATTAACCTGCACAACGCGGATTTTCTGCGAGCACGCCGCCACCCGCGATAGATCTTCCAGCAAAAACGCCCGGATGTCCTCGACGCCCTGCGCCCGCCAGATATCGAACTGGCTTTTCACCTCGCTGAAATCCTCGATCCACATCGCCACAGGGGCAAGATTGAAGATATTGGTATCGATCGTTTCAATCATACGGGCAGTCTTCTTCAGGATAATAAGGGCGGATGCCGAATGCCGAAATCGTGCGAGACAGCGATGACTGACCGCATATCTGGATTTATTAGGGATATTCGATCCAACGCAAGCCTTTATCGCGCAAGCCAACGGATTGCGCGATAAATCTCGGTTTCGCCAAGATTCCGCCCGTTACCAGAGCTTCACGTGGCGGTTCACATCCTTGTAGAGCAGGTAGCGGAAACGGCCCGGCCCGCCCGCATAGCAAGCCTGCGGGCAAAAAGCGCGCAGCCACATGAAATCACCCGCCTGCACTTCCACCCAATCCTCGTTCAGCCGGTAAACCGCCTTGCCTTCCAGCACGTAAAGACCGTGCTCCATGACATGGGTTTCCATGAAAGGAATGGTAGCGCCCGGCTCCAGGCTGACGATGTTGAGGTGCATGTCGTAACGCACGTCGTCGGGATCGATAAACCGGGTGGTCGCCCATTTGCCGTCCGTATCGGGCATCGCCGACAGAGCGCGCTCATCTTCATGCGTGAAGATCGCCGGCGGCGGCTCCAGCCCGTCCACCGCCTGAAACGCCTTGCGGACCCAGTGGAACTTGACTGGTGCCGTGCCGGAATTGCGCAGCTGCCAGCGCGAGCCGGCGGGCAGGAAGGCGAAGGAGCCGGTCCGCAATGCATGCTGCACACCCTCAAATTCCACGGTCATTTCACCATCAACGACAAAGATCGCCGCTTGCGCGCTTGCGTCCGGCTCCGGCCGCTCACTGCCGCCGCCAGGCTGGACTTCAACGATATATTGCGCAAAAGTCTCGGAAAAACCGGTCATCGGTCGGGCGATGATCCAGGCCCGGGTCCCTGTCCAGTGCGGGAGCACGCTCGTCACGATATCGGACATGACGGTTTTGGGGATGACCGCATAGGCAGTCTTGAAAACAGCCTTGCTCGACAGCAGTTCCGTCTGACCCGGCAGACCGCCCATATCCGAATAATATTTCTTCATTTCAGCCATTCCATTCTGCAACGCATTTCGCGCGAATTCTTAGGCCTGTAGCGACGTTTAATCAAATAATTATTGGCGTGCACAGGCCTTGCCGCCCGCATGGTAAAATGCGGGCGGCCTATTTCGCGCGGACATGCGAAACGAGGTTGGGCTCAGGCCTTTTTGCGCATCGTGGCATAGACGATATTGTGGTTTTCGCCGAAAAATACCTCCGCCTCGATACTTGCGGGATCGGCGCTGGCGTTGACGATCCGCCACATATCCGCCTTCGAACGCAACAGCAGCGCCCAGTTCATGAACGTCTCCATGTAGCCATCGACCACAATGTCTTCGGAGAAGTTGGCGAAGAGGAACATTCCACCGGGCTTCAGCATCTCCATGCAGCGCCGCGTGAGCTTGATCGCCACCTTGTCATTCAGGTAATCGTAAAGACCGGCGGCATATACCAGATCGAATTTGCCGAGCTCGTGCGAACGCAGGACAATGTCACGCACCGAACCGTCAATCGCCTCGATGCAGCTGCCGTTGAAATCGCGGGCAACGGAACCGACACTCAGGGGATCTTGATCGAGCGCCACCCAGCGCCGGATCTTGCCCTCTTTCAAGGCCACGGATGCATCCGCCTCGCGCAGATGTCCCGAAGCAATGGTGAGGATTTCCGTTTCGCTTCCATGCCGGGCCGCAGCCTCGTCAACAAACCGGGTCAGCAAATCCCGCCGCTCGCGGACAGCGACCGAGGAACTGGCGTCCTTCGTATAATTGTAGAGAGCCGCGCCAAGCGGCGTTGCGTTCTTCACCTTATCGGCAACGCTGTCGTGACCGTAGATGAAGTCGAGAAGCTGCGCATCGCCCGAATAGCCCCGCGGCTTTTCGAACGACCAGCGCGTGAAGGGATCTTCCAGAAAATAGTCCGACACGGAGTGATTCTGCACCAGAGGAATTAGTTCAGCCCACACGCTTGAGTGGAGCTTTTCGCGCAGGCCATGCAGTGCGCCTGCCGTTCGATGTATTATCTCATGTGCTGAAACACCATTTTCGAACTGCTGTTGTGCCAATTCGAGAATGATCGCGATCTCTGCTTTCGCAACTGCGAAATGCTCATCGAACGCTTCCGTTTTCCGTGCAAAAATCTCTTTTGCGACAGTATCAGGAGTGATCAGACTTGCCCCGTCCAGATTTCTTTTCTTTACCTGCCTCACTTCAGCCTCCAGTATTAACACATTGTTAACTATACGTTTCTGGGAGACGGAAGGCCACTCGCTTTCGATTTTTGAGCAGTGTAGGGATACATTAGTTTATTAGCGTATTTTTTTGGTCACACTCGTGGACCGGAGGAGAAAGCGGATACGCGATTTAGTGAAACTTAATGTTGCGAGCGTATGATGCGCTCTTGCTTTTCATGTTTCCGCCCGCATGGAGAGAAATCGGCAGGAAATCGCGCTTATCGTGAAAGTACACGCAAAGGTCGAATAAGCAGTTACTTGATAAAGTATACGCAACACTATGGGAAAGTGCATGAAGCACACGTTAGGCGAGGTGAGTGGACAGCAAGAATATCGGCGGCCGGACGCCCGGTTTTCTGATGAACTTCTTGCCCTTTACCAGCAGGAAGGTGAGCGTAGCCGCCGGGGTTCGATCAGGCGGGGCCTGTGGACGGCTGTTTTCATCTATCTGCTATTTGCCATTACCGACATCATTCTGGTGCCCGACGTCGCATTTTACACCATAATCGCAAGAGTTATCGTCGTCCTGACGTCCCTGCTCACACTCGAAATTCAATTGCGCATGGGCGCGAGCACCGCCGCACTTGACCTCACCTGCGCCACTGCGCTCGTCATGGGCTATATTGGCTGGCTTGTGCCCTCGCTCTTGACCGACAATCTCGAAAACATGTCCTATTACATGGTTTTCGGGGCGATCTTCATGATGGGCGCCAATCTGTTTTTCACCTTCCGCTTCCATCTTTCGCTCGTGTCATCGGGCATCATTCTCGTCACCTACTTTCTGGCGGCGACGCAGTTTCCCGAAGATGCGTTCTACAAGCTCGCTTTCGGCACCTTCTATATCTCCTGCTTCGTCTTCACCTCTTACGTGAACTGGAACCTGAACCGGGAACGCTACCACGTCTTTCTCAACGCACTGGAAGCCAAGGCCCAGCAGAAAGCGGCGGACGAGCGCGGGCAGGCGCTGTTGCGGCTTTCAAATACCGATTCCCTGACAGGCCTGCAGAACCGCCGCGCCATCGACCAGCATCTGCGCCTGTTGTGGGACAATTGGAGCAAGAAGGGGGAAGGTTTCGCCGTCTTTCTGATCGACGTGGATTTCTTCAAGAAATACAATGATCGCTACGGCCACCAGGAAGGCGACAAGTGCCTCGTGACAGTGGGCAACGCCCTGCAGGACGCGATCATCGACCATGGCGCCTCCATCGGCCGTTATGGCGGTGAGGAGTTCATCGTACTCGCTCCGTTCAAGTCCAGACAGCAGGTGGGTGAGCTTGCCGAAACCATCCGCCACACCGTCGAAGACCTGTCGCTTTCGCACGATCAGCGCCGGGACGGAACCTTCATCGTCACCGTCAGCATTGGCGCGTCTTTCACCCGTCCCAATCCGGATGGCAAGCTCGAAAAGATCATCAACGAGGCCGACCGGGCGCTTTATATTGCCAAGGCCAATGGCCGCAATTGCATGAAGCTGTTCGATCCGGACGATCCGCAGACCAGCGACGAAACCGAAAATATCGCCGCACTTCTGAAAATCGCTGTCGCGGAAAACCTCGTTTCTCTCGTCTATCAGCCGATCCTCAACATATCGACCAACGAGACGGCAGGAGCCGAAGCGTTGATGCGGCTTCGCCTGCTCGACGGTGGCTCCGTTTCGCCCGGCACCTTTATCCCGATTGCCGAACGCACCGGCACGATAATGGAGCTCGGTCTCTGGACCATAAAGACCGCCTGCCGGCAGATACTGGCCGATGACAAGGTATCGGTGGTCAGCGTCAACGTATCGCCGATGCAGCTGAAGAACCCTGGTTTTGCCACTTCGGTCGCAGCGATCCTCGTTGAGGCGGGGATTGCCGGCGGCAGGCTGGCCTTCGAGATCACCGAGGGTCTGGATATGGAGATGCATTCGGATGTATTGCGCTGTCTGAAAGATCTGAAGACGCTCGGCATCAATATATGGCTGGATGATTTCGGAACCGGATTTGCGGGCCTTTCCTGGCTGCGAATGACGGATTTCGATACCGTAAAGATTGACCGCTCCTTCCTGCATGACAGCAAGACACCCCGTGGCCGGGCGATGTTGCAGGACATGATCCGTCTCATCCGCAATCGCGGCCACAAGATCCTGATCGAAGGCGTGGAGACGGAAGAGCAGCTGAGGCTCGTGCGCCAGCTAGAGATCGATTATGCGCAGGGTTATTATATCGGACGCCCGGTCGTCGCCGAAAGGCTGAACGTGGCGACTACCCCCTACCCGCAGCCCAAAATGCTACAGCGCCCCGCCTGACGATGCGATGGCGGCGGCAAGCCACCGTCACCGACAGGCCCCGTCTTAGTGATATGCGGGCGGAATGATCGAGAATTTTGCTGCAAGTTCCGAAAACGCAGCACGCGTGACGGGATCGACAGGTGCGCCCTCCCTCTCCCGCTTTGCCGCTACCGCCCATTCACGATCGCCCGGCGCCATGACCTTGCAGTCCTCCCGCGCTGGCGATCCCCGCAGTACCTCGAGATAGCGTTTCATGCCCTCGTCGAACACTTCGCGTTCAAGGAAGGCTTCCGGCTTCAACGCCAGAACGAAGGCCCCAAGCCCGCGCGGCTTGGAAAAATCAGGCCCCGACATTGGGGCGATATCGAAACTGAGCTTCATGCCGCTGAGAACGGCGCTAAAGATTTCCACCATTCCCGCAAGCGCCGCTCCCTTGAAACCGAAGGCACCGCCCAGCGGAGCCAGCATTTCAACGGCATTGGGGTTCTGCGTGTCGATACCGTCGCCATCAGACGCAACTCCTTCCGGCAATTGCTGTTCCAGGCTGCGGTAAAGCAGAACCCGGTTATAGGGCACGGCGCTGGTGGCCATGTCCAGAAGCCAGGGCATGTCATCGGCTGCCGGCACGCCGACTGCAATGGGGTTGGTGCCGTGGAAACGCATCGCGCCGTCATGCAGGCGCACGAAACTGTCGGAGTTGCAAAAGGCAATGCCGATATACCCCTGCCGCGCCGCCTCCAGCACGTAAGCGCCAGCGGGGCCGAAATGCGAGGAATTCCTGATCGCAACGGCGCCGATGCCGAATTTCCCAGCAAGCGCCATGGCGCTGTCCATGGCCGCATAGGTAGCGCGGGCGCCATGGGCATGGTCGGCATCGATCGTCTCCACTGCGCCGAAGCCGGACACGCGGCTGATCTGCGGCCGCGGATTGAGACGCCCGCCTTCAAGTCCTGCGACGTAGTGAGCAAGAAGCCGAACGCCGTGGCTGTCTACGCCCAGCCGTGTGCCATGCATCATGGCGCGGGTCGCCGCATCGGCGGTTTCATCATCGGTGCCGACAGCCAGGAAAACGGAACGGCAAAACCGCTCCAGTTCATCCAGCCTTGCGAGGACGGTGACATTTTCATTGCTGTGCGACATCAGGGGAACCTCCCGATTCCAGAATCCATGCCGCACAAGCTAGTCACGGGGCGCGTTTTTGCAATCGAATATCGCGCCCCGAATGGATCAATCAGTCGTCGCCGCCAATCGCCTCGTAGGTGTCGCGCTCACCGGCGATGATGGCGCGCTTGCCGACATGGTTGGCGGGACCGACAATGCCTTCCTGCTCCATGCGCTCGACCAGGGAGGCGGCACGATTGTATCCGATCGACAGGCGGCGCTGGATATAGGAGGTGGAGCATTTCTTGTCGCGCATCACCACCTTAACGGCCTTTTCATAGAGATCGTCGCTATCGTCGTCGCCCATCGATGTCTTGTCGAAGACCGCCGTTTCCTCTTCCGCCTCGTCGTCAGCCTCGTCGGCGTCTTCCGTAACGGTGCCGAGATATTCAGGCCGACCTTGGGTCTTCAGATGCGCCACGACCTTTTCCACTTCCTCGTCCGACACGAACGGACCGTGGACACGGGAGATGCGGCCGCCACCCATCATGTGCAGCATGTCGCCCTGGCCGAGCAGGTGTTCGGCACCCTGTTCGCCAAGGATGGTGCGGCTGTCGATCTTCGAGGTCACCTGGAAGGAAATGCGGGTGGGGAAGTTGGCCTTGATCGTGCCGGTGATGACATCGACCGAGGGGCGTTGGGTGGCCATGATGAGATGGATACCGGCAGCGCGCGCCATCTGCGCCAAGCGCTGGATCGCGCCTTCGATCTCCTTGCCTGCGACCATCATCAGGTCGGCCATCTCGTCGACGATGACGACGATATAGGGCATGGCGGTGAGGTCCATTTCCTCCTGCTCGTAGACAGCTTCGCCGGTTGCGCGGTCGAAGCCGGTCTGCACGTTGCAGAACACCGTCTCCCCTTTGGCGCGGGCGGCAGCGGCCCTTGCGTTGTAACCGTCGATATTGCGCACACCGAGACGCGACATTTTGCGATAGCGGTCTTCCATTTCGCGTACGGCCCATTTCAGTGCCATGACCGCCTTCTTCGGATCGGTGACGACAGGGGTCAGAAGATGCGGAATGCCGTCATAAACCGAAAGCTCGAGCATCTTGGGATCGACCATGATCAGCCGGCATTCCTCCGGCTTCAACCGGTAGAGCAGCGACAGGATCATGGTGTTGATGGCGACCGACTTGCCCGAACCGGTGGTACCGGCAACGAGCAGATGCGGCATCTTCGCCAGTTCGGCGATGACAGGTTCGCCACCAATGGTCTTGCCAAGGCAAAGGGCTAGCTTCTGGCGGGTCTCGCTGTAATCGGTCGCTTCGATAAGCTCGCGCAGATAGACCGTCTCGCGCACCGGATTGGGAAGCTCGATACCGATGACATTGCGGCCGGGCACGACGGCGACACGCGCCGAGAGCGCCGACATCGAGCGGGCGATATCGTCCGACAGGCCGATAACGCGCGAGGACTTCACGCCGGGGGCGGGCTCGAATTCGTAAAGCGTCACAACTGGGCCGGGGCGCACATCGATGATCTCGCCCTTGATGCCGAAATCCTCCAGCACGCTTTCCAGCAGGCCGGCGCTTTGCTCTAGCGCCTCCGGCGTCATGGTCGTGGTCTGCTGGACGCGAGCCTGCTGCAGAAGATCGATGGAGGGGTATTCATATTCGCCGTCTGCAAAGACCGGCGCTTCCCGGAACATAGGCTGCGAGGCCTGGATGGGCGCGCGGGGCGTGAAACGTGGCTCGGCAACGACTCTTTCCGCCAGCTGAACCTGCTCAACAGGTCTCTGCGGCTCAGCAACTGCGACCGTCTCCACGACCGGCTGCGGAGCGACCTCTGGTTCAACGACCTGAGTTGGGGCTGGAATTGCAGGATGATGCACGCCGATTTCGCGGTAAAGCCTGATCGCTGAACCACCCGGAATCCTGATGACCGGCGGTACGGCCGAAAGCCGGATTGCCGGAGCGGCCGGAGATGCGGATGCCAGCGTCGGGGCAATCGCAGGCGCTGTCAGCAACGGGTTTGCGAGAACGGTGCGCGCAGATGCGGGAAGGCCTTCGCCGGCGTCATCCGGCAGATCGAGCGTCATCACTTCCCAGAAAAGCTCATCCGGCAGATGGGCGGCAAAGGCGGGAATGGATGCCTGCGGCGTTACAACTTGTTCGACAGATGCAACCGACGCGGCGGGCAGCGGCTGAACAGGTGAATCGGTTCCCGGCACCGGCGCTTCGAAGACGGCGGCTGCATCAACCGGCTGAGGCGGCATCAGCGCTGCTGCAGCGGCTTCTTCCGCCTGTTTGCGCGCAAGCTCCAGTCGCAATTTGTAGGTCAGCGCCCTTGCGCCCCGCGCATCCGGCGGCTGCGGCAGAAACGGCATGCGTGGCGGTTGAATGCGCGGCTCCGGCGACTTTACGACCGTCGCAATTGCAGGCTCCTGTACAGCAGCCTCCGGCTGCACGACCATCTCAGGCTCGGCAGCTTCAGACAGGATGTCGGCGGGTGCCTCCTCTTCCGCAAGATGCGGCGTCTCGACCGGCATGCGCCGGCTAAAGGCGCTTTCCGGCGTGCGGGTGAAACGCACATTCGGGCCAAGCACGAAAGCATTCTGCCAGCCCGGCATTTCAGCGCGGCCTTCGATGGCGTCGGCAGCACTGACATCGGCATTCGGCCGGGGCACAACACCCGCCTTCATTGCCGCGGCCTGCTCCTGACCGGCAACGGCCTTGCCGCCGGCATGACGAGCCTTATCGCTCCCCTCCCCTACGCTATTGGACGAATTCTGGAATCTGGATCGGGAGAAGCTCATGGCAGCGTGCACACTCATCATAAACGTACATATTTCGGTCTCCCTGAAATAGAAAATAAAGGTTAATTACCCCTTTCCAAACCGGGTCACGCAGGCAGAATTTCGCTTTAGCCACAGGTGAGACGTGACATGCACCAGCAAGGAATCGGCACTCCAAGCCTCTATATTTATTGCGTTAAATCAGTTTTTCATCGCCGTTTTACGGCAACGGGCGCGGCTTAAGAAAAGGGGAGTGGCGCCTTGAAGCATATTGTTTCCGCAAGCGGTCGCGCAACGTAAAATCATTGCTGTAAAGCCCGTGAATTAACGTGGACACTGCTGCGGTTGCAGTCTTAAGATCGGGCAGGCCGCGGCCCAGCGGAAAGGCCCGCCCGCCCTCATTCCGGAGTGAACCTCATGTCGCCTGTCCACCTGTCCCGCCGCTCGCTTCTAAAGACCTCGCTCCTTCTTGCCGCAACCACCGGACTTGCGGGCATCGCCGCCGCGCAGCAGTCAAAGCCCGGTGGGCGGTTGATCGTTGCGGCCGATTCGGAGCCGAAGAACCTCAACCCGGCCATCGTTGCCTCCAACGGCGTGTTCTATATCTCGAGCAAGATCGTTGAGCCGCTGGCGGAAGCCTCCTTCAATGGCAGGGACGGGCTGGAACCAAGGCTTGCGACGGAATGGCATGGATCGGAGGACGGTTTGAGTGCCACGTTCAAGCTGCGCGAAGGCGTGACCTGGCATGACGGCAAACCCTTCACCTCCGCAGATGTGGCCTTTTCCGCACTTTCGGTTTGGAAGCCGCTGCAAAACCTTGGGCGGCTGGTCTTTGCCAATCTTGAAAAAGTGGATACGCCTGATGACCACACGGCCATTTTCCGCTTCTCCAAGCCGACACCCTTCCAGCTCATCCGCAACGCTTTGCCGGTTGTTACCAGCGTCGTGCCGAAACACCTTTATGAAGGCAGCGATATCGCCACCAATCCGGCCAATACGAAACCAGTCGGCACCGGACCTTTCGTTTTTGCGGAATATAAGCCCGGCGAATATTACCGCCTGACCCGCAATCCCAATTACTGGGGCAAGAACCAGCCGCAACTCGATGAGATCATCTATCGCGTTCTGCCCGACCGGGCGGGCGCCGCTTCTGCGCTTGAAGCCGAAGAAATCCACCTCGCGGCCTTTTCCGCCGTGCCGCTTGCCGATCTTGCCCGCATCGCGAAGGAGCCGGGCATCAAGGTCATCCCGGAGGGTTACGAAGCCCTCACCTATCAGCTCGTCGTGGAAATCAACCACCGCCGCAAGGAGCTGGCCGACCTCAAGGTCAGGAAGGCGATCGCCCACGCCATCGACAAGAAATTCGTCATCGACAAGGTCTTCCTCGGTTACGCCACTGCATCGACCGGCCCCGTACCGAAAAATGCACCCCAGTTTTACACGGGGGACGTCGAGACATACGATTTCGACGTCGCCAAGGCGAACGCCCTGCTGGACGAGGCGGGTTATGCACGCGGAGCGAACGGAACGCGATTTTCACTGAAGCTTTTGCCGGCCCCTTACTTCAATGAAACCAAGCAATTCGGTTCCTATCTTCGCCAGGCGCTACAGGAAATCGGCATCGATGCTGAGCTGGTCAACAATGATGCCGCCGCGCACCAGAAGGCCGTCTATACCGACCATGCCTTCGATCTCGCCATCGCGCCCCCGGTCTTCCGTGGCGATCCGGCGATCTCCACCACCATTCTCGTTCGCTCCGGCATTCCTGCCGGCGTCGGCTTCTCCAATCAGGGCGGCTATGAGAACAAGGCGCTCGATGCACTGATCGACAAGGCGGCGGAAACCGTGGACACGGCAGCCCGCACGGTACTCTACAAGGATTTCCAGAAGCAGGTCGCCGCCGATCTGCCGCTGATCAATGTCGCCGAATGGGGTTTCATCACGGTTGCGCGCGATACTGTCAAACACGTCGCCAGCAATCCACGCTGGGCCGTTTCCAACTGGGCGGATACGGTGGTCGGCACCTGAGGAAGCGCCGTGAGGCGCGCGGCGACATTGCTACGGCGAAGGGTGATCAGCGCCATTCCAGTGCTGCTGATCGTTCTAGTCTTTACCTTCGTGCTGCTTGAAAACGCATCCGGTGACGCGGTTGACGCCTATCTCGTCTCCATCGGTGGCGGCGACGCCGGACTGCGGGATGCCCTGCGCGAGCAATATGGTCTGAACGGTTCGGTGTTGGCCCGCTTCTGGCTTTACGCCAGCTCGGTGCTGCGACTCGATTTCGGCTGGTCGCTTGCGTTTGACCGACCGGTGCTGGGGCTGATACTCGAACGGCTGCCGAACACGCTGCTCCTGATGGGCAGTGCCACCGCACTTGCTTTCATCACCGGCACCGCGCTCGGCATCCTGGCGGGCGCCCATCCCGGCGGGTTGACCGACCGGGTACTCTCGGCCCTGTCGCTGGCGCTCTACGCCACGCCGGGGTTCTGGCTCGGCCTTGTGCTCGCCATCGTCTTTGCCGTGCAACTGAGGTGGCTGCCAACATCCGGCATCGAAACCATCGCATCCGGAAAACAGGGATTTGCAAGGGCGCTCGATATTGCCCGCCATCTTGTCCTGCCGGTCGCCAGTCTCGGCCTGATCTATCTGGCGCTTTTCCTGCGTGTCATGCGTACTGCCATGGCGGCGGTCTGGCCGCTGGATTTCGTACTCTTCGCCAAGGCCAAAGGGCTTTCGAGACGGCGGATCGTGCTGCGCCATGTCGCACGCAACGCCGCACTGCCCCTCGTCACCGTGCTTGGCCTGCAAGCGGCAACCATGCTCGGCGGCAGCGTGGTGATCGAGAGCGTTTTTGCGATTCCCGGTTTTGGCCGGCTTGCGCAGGAAGCCGTCAGCGGCCGCGACACACCGCTCTTGATGGGCATTATTCTGACAAGCGCCGTTTTCGTTATCCTGATCAATCTCGTCGTTGATATTCTCTATGCCGTGTTCGATCCGCGCATCGGCAGCGGGGAGCAACAGACATGAGTTTCACCCTCCGGCTCCTGCGCAGTTTCGAAGGTGCAGCAGGCGCCATCATCCTGACACTGCTAGCTGTGACAGCGCTCGCCGCTCCCCTTCTGTTTCCCGGTGACCCGCTGTCGATCGTCGGTGAGCCGCTCATCGCGCCCTTCTCCGACGCCGCCTTCCCCCTCGGCACCGACCGGTTGGGCCGCGATGTACTGGCGGGACTTTCCCACGGTGCGCAGGCATCCCTGCTCGTCGGCATCGGCGCTGCCGCTGCCGCCCTCATGATCGGCACCGTCGTCGGCACAATTGCCGGATTTGCCGGTGGCCTCGTAGATGAGGCGCTGATGCGTGTTACCGACGCCTTCCAGATCGTGCCGAATTTCCTTCTGGCGCTCGCCTTCGTCAGCACCATCGGCCCATCCATGCCCATCGTCATCCTTGCGATTGCGCTTGGCGCCTGGGCGGATCCAGCACGACTGATGCGGGCGCAGGTGTTGAGTATCCGCGAGCGGGATTACGTGCAGTCCGCCCGCGCCATCGGCATGTATCCGCTGGAGATCGCGTTTCGGCAAATACTTCCCAATGCGCTGCCGCCGGTTCTGGCGCTCGCCGCCATCATCGTCGCTGCCGCTATCTTAACCGAGGCGGCATTGTCCTTCCTCGGCCTCGGCGATCCGAATATCGTCACCTGGGGTTCGATGATCGCGGAAGGACGCAACGTCCTGCGCTCGGCGGCGTTTCTCTCTGTCATCCCCGGCATCGGTCTTCTGGTCACGGTTCTCGGCGTCTATCTTCTCGCGGAGGGAATCAACAAAGCGATGGCGACGAGGAAAGAAACGCCATGAGCGGCAATGCACTCTGCAGGATCGACGATCTCAGCGTCCGCTATGCGGCCGGCGACGGACCGGCGCTGCAGGATATTTCGCTGACGATCCGGCAGGGACAAAGGTTGGCGATCATCGGCGAAAGCGGTTCGGGCAAATCGACGCTCGCCAAGGCAATTGCCGGGCTTCTGCCTGTGAGCGCACGGGTTTCCGGCGATATTTCCTGGAGCCGCGACAGCGGTCTTTTCACAGACAGGCCGCAGCCGGGTCGCGATATCGGCTATATTTTCCAGGATACCGGTGCGACGCTGAACCCGGTTCTCACCATCGGTGAACAGGTGGCGGAAGGCGCTGTCCGGCATCTTGGCCTTTCATGGAAGCAGGCACGAGATCTTGCCCGCGATCTTCTGGAACGGGTGCGGTTGCCGCATCCCACCCATCTCCTCGGCGCCTATCCGCACCAGCTTTCCGGCGGGCAAAGACAGCGTGTGGCGATTGCAGCCGCCATTGCCGCGCACCCCGCAATCCTGATCGCCGACGAGGCGACAAGCGCGCTGGACACGGTAAGCCAGGCCGCGATTGCCGCACTGCTGGATGGGCTGGTGCGTGAAGAAGAAAGAACGCTGGTCTTCATCACCCATGATATTGGTCTTGCTTCCGGCCTTGCCGACGAGATCGCCGTTCTGCATGCCGGACGGCTGGTGGAGCACGGCACCACCAGGCGGGTGTTATCCGCGCCTGCGCACGACTATACGCGCGCACTGCTCTCAGATTATCTCGACCTTTCGACACCGCCTCTGATCAATGAGGCCGCATCATGAACGAAGCCCTTCTGAGCGTAGAGAACCTCTCGAAAACCTACCGGACCGGCGCACGCACGGTGGAAGCACTGTCCGATATATCCTTTTCGCTTCAGCCCGGCGAGACGCTTGGGCTTGCCGGCCCCTCCGGCTGCGGAAAATCGACACTGGCACGCATCCTGATGCGGCTGATCCCGGCCGACGAAGGCACGGTCCGTTTTGAAACTCGCGACTGGCTGACGCTTGATGGCGGCGAACTGCGCGCGGCGCGGCGGCATATGCAGATGGTGTTTCAGGATACGCATGGCGCGTTCAACCCGCGCGCCAGCGTCGAGGATGCCATAGGCGAACCGCTGCGTATTCATCGCATCGTCGAACGACGCGAACGCCCGGCGGAAATCCGCCGCCTTCTCGAGCGAGTCGGGCTGCCCGCCAGCTATGCCGGCCGCTCGGTGTTCGAGCTTTCCGGCGGCCAGCGGCAGCGCGTGGCAATTGCCAGAGCCATCGCACTCAGACCATCCCTTCTCATTCTGGACGAAGCCGTTTCAGCGCTCGATGTCTCCGTACGCAGGCAAATTCTAGAACTGCTGGTCGAAATACAGCGAGAGACGGCCGTCGCCTGTATTTTCGTTTCCCACGACCTCGCGGTCATCCGCGCCGTCTGCCACCGCGTCGCCATCATGGAGGCGGGTCGGATCGTCGAGATCGGCAGGACAGCAAACATCGTTTCCACGCCGCAATCCTCGACCGCCAGAACCCTGATCGAGGCTGCGCCGCGCCTGACCATCACCACGCAAGGATAAGACATGCCCGCCCCGGATTACGCATTGCTGCTCGACCCGCCCGCCTTTCCAGCAGACCGTTACGCCGCTCTCGCCGACCGGCTGGCGGCGCTGATGGGCACGAATAACGATGTGCTTCTGGTACAGGCGGAAGCAGTGCTTGCGCTTGAAGCTGCGGCCACCAGCCTCGCGCGGCCTGGTCTGAGAACGCTCAATATCGTCACTAGTCCCTATGGCGCGTGGTTTGGGGGCTGGCTGGAGCGTGGCGGCGCAACGGTTCGCAACCTGACCACCGCTCCGGCAAAGCCGATATCACTTCACGAGGTCGAGAGAGCGCTGGACGAAGGGCCAGGTTTTGATCTTCTCGCTATCGTGCACGCGGAATCCGCAAGCGGCATTCTCAACCCCCTGCCCGCCATTGCCGCGCTCGCCAAAGACAGAGGCGTCGTCACGGTCGTCGATGCCGTCGCTTCCATCGGCGGCCATGCCTTCGAGGTTGACCAGCTCGGCATAGATATTGCGGTCATCGGCCCGCAAAAGGCGCTGGCAGGCCCGGCGGGCTTATCCGCCATCTCCGTCAGCGAAAGTGCCTGGAAACTTCTTTCACATGGCAATGCACCTGAGAACTCCATGCTTTCACTTCTCGACCAGAAGAAACTCTGGCTCGATACCGGCCGCGGCGCGCTCCCGGGAACACCTGCGCCGCTGGAATTCTATGCGCTGGAGGCGGCGCTCGACCGGATAGAGGCAGAGGGTCTGGCATCCGCCAATGAACGCCACGAACGAGCGGCGACAGCTACTCGTAACGGCATCAGGGCCCTTGGCATGTCGACGTGGGTGGAGGAGACTGACGCGTCTGCTCTGGTTTCGACAGCGATCTTGCCGGACACGGTGGATGCCGGCGCATTTCTGGCGGCTGCGTCCAGGGAGCAAGGTGCGGATGTCTCGGGCGGTGTCGGTCCCGGTGCGGAACGGCTGATAAGGCTCAATCACACCGGCCGGCGCGCCAACCAGGATTCGGTGCAAGCCAATATCACCGCTGTTTCAAGCGCCCTGAGAAGCCTCGGCCATGCCGCAGATACCGATTCCGCGCTGGAAGCGGCCGAAAAAAGCTATTCCGGCACCTCCTCGAAGCGACTCTGACAGCGCCGATAAACGTTCGTTGCGCGAAATCGGGTGCTGGCGGAACGTCAGTCACGCCATTGTTGTTAAAAATGGTAGACAAATTCCTTGGCCAATCTTGACGAAATCATGGCAACGCGCGAAACTTAACGCACTGTTAACTCGCGTGAAGAAGGGAAATGGCCATGGTAGCAGGGTTCAACATGCTCTCCTTTGACCTCTTTGGCATCGGCCGAAGAACGCCCGCCATAAACGAGCGGGTCGAGAAGGATTTGCAGGACAGGACGCCACGCAGACCGGACGACCAGTCCAACGATGACGACCGTGATCAGGAATACGAACTGTTCTTCTGGTCGCTTTATCCTGTGATTTAAGTTTTTAAGCGCAGGCTGACGGGGCGGTTGAAACGTCGTTTTCCCGTCCTGCGGCCTTGAGCCGAAATGTGTTCAGCGTAGCCTCAAACACGGTGAAACAGGCGATCCGTGACGTACACTTTAAACATGCAACGTCATCATCGGGCTTGACCCGAGGATTTACAAAATCTCGAAAAATCAAATATTTGCAGATGCTCTGGACAAAGTCCGGGCATGACGATGGAAAGGGCAAAGCCCTTTCCATCAAAGAGCCGTAAACGACCCTGCCTTAGTGGTTGTCGCGCGGCAGACCCTTGGTCTGGGCAATGCGCTGATACTTCACGGCCGGTTCCAGAACCGCGCCGGTTTCCATCTGGCTGACGATGCCGCGCTGGATTTCCTGCCATGGCGTCTGGTGATCGGGGTACTTGAAGCCGCCCTCGGCGGAGAGCGTTTCGTAACGCTTGGCCAGTTCCTCGCCGGAAATCAGGATGTCGGCCTTGCCACGACCCACATCGATACGAACGCGGTCACCCGTCTGCAAGATGGCCAGACCACCGCCTGCCGCTGCTTCCGGAGAAGCGTTGAGGATGGACGGGCTGCCAGACGTGCCGGACTGGCGGCCGTCACCGATGCAGGGCAGCGAATTGACGCCTTCCTTCAAGAGATAGTCCGGCGCACGCATGTTCACCACTTCTGCCGCACCCGGATAACCGATCGGACCGGCACCGCGCATGAAGAGAACGGTGTTGGCGTCGATCTTCAGCGACGGATCGTCGATGCGGTGATGGTAATCTTCCGGACCGTCGAACACCACGGCACGGCCTTCGAAGGCTTCCGGGTCGTTCGGGTTCGAGAGATAACGCTTGCGGAATTCTTCCGAGATCACGCTCGTCTTCATGATGGCAGAGGAGAACAGGTTGCCGCGCAGAACACGGAAACCGGCGCGCTCCTTGAGCGGCTGGTCATAGGGACGGATGACCTTTTCGTCTTCGATGATGGCACCACGGCAATTGTCGCCGATGGTTTTGCCATTCACGGTCATGGCGTCTTCCATGATGAGCCCCTGGGTCATCAGCTGGTTGACGACAGCCGGAACGCCGCCGGCATGGTAATAATCCTCGCCGAGATATTCACCGGCCGGCTGCAGGTTGACGAGCAGCGGCACGTCTTCACCGTAGGTCTGCCAGTCATCGACCGTCAGTTCAACGCCGACATGGCGTGCTAGGCCGTTCAGATGGATCGGCGCGTTGGTGGAGCCACCGATGGCCGAGTTGACGCGGATGGCGTTGATGAAGGCATCCTTGGTCATGATGTCGGAAGGCTTAAGGTCTTCCTTGACCATTTCGACGATGCGAAGGCCGGTGAGATAGGAGATTTCCTGACGGTCGCGGTAAGGCGCCGGAATGGCGGCCGAGCCGGGCAGCTGCATGCCGAGTGCTTCGGCAAGCGAGTTCATCGTCGTCGCCGTGCCCATGGTGTTGCAATAGCCGGTGGAAGGTGCGGAAGAAGCGACGAGCTTGACGAAGCCCTGATAATCGATTTCGCCCTTGGCCAGCAGTTCACGCGCTTTCCAGACGATGGTGCCGGAACCGGTGCGCTCGCCACGGAACCAGCCGTTCAGCATGGGGCCGACGGAAAGAGCGATGGCCGGAATGTTGACGGTGGCCGCCGCCATAAGACAGGCAGGCGTGGTCTTGTCGCAGCCGATGGTCAGAACAACGCCGTCGAGCGGATAGCCGTAAAGCACTTCCACGAGGCCGAGATAGGCGAGGTTGCGATCGAGACCCGCCGTCGGGCGCTTGCCGGTTTCCTGGATCGGATGCACCGGAAATTCAATGGCAATGCCGCCCGCTTCACGAATGCCTTCGCGCAGGCGATGCGCCAGCTCCAGATGGTGGCGATTGCAGGGCGAAAGGTCCGAGCCGGTCTGCGCGATGCCGATGATAGGGCGATCGGACTGAAGCTCGGCCTGGCTGAGACCGAAGTTCATGTAACGCTCGAGATAAAGCGCGGTCATATCAGCGTTTGCGGGGTTATCGAACCACGCGCGCGAACGAAGCTTGCCTTGGGTTGCGGGCAGATTGTCGGATTTGGTCATGATGCGGTCTCCAGCCGGAAGTGGCCAACGGTAAAATATTACGAAATGCGACAAGCTTATGTTGTGCGCAAGGAAAATGGAATCAGCTTCTCGGAAGCACGCATAACCGACAGACGAGCGCCAGACGAGTGACCTGGAGCCGTTCTTCAGCTTTAGCCGAATATTTTTCGGTGTTTACGACCATACCGACGTTGCGCAATGGCCTCTTCCCTCCCTGCCTTGCCGGATTGTAACTGACCCGAGGCCCCACATTCCGTCACGACCTGACTTGCTTATTTGTATTACTATTAGATAGCGGCGCGGCCTGTCAAGCCGGATCAGACTATATTGCGGGCGAGTTTTGCACGGCGCAGAAATTAGAATACACACAATAAGCCATTGATTTGTAATTGTTTAATTCTGCACCTCCATAAAATCGGCATGACGTGAATTGGAAATCCGCTAAAAAACCCCTTTTCAAGAGTATTACTATATGCTCATAGTGACGTCGTCACGCTGACATCATTTCTGGGAGGATAAGATGAGAAAAGCTCTTGCGGCAATCACTGTCGCCGTTTCCGCATGCCTTGCATCCAGTGTTTCCGCACAATCGCTGACCGTCGGCTTCTCGCAGATCGGCTCCGAATCCGGATGGCGCGCCGCTGAAACCACTGTCACCAAGCAGCAGGCCGAAAAGCGCGGCGTTACGCTGAAATTCGCCGACGCACAGCAGAAGCAGGAAAACCAAATCAAGGCCGTTCGCGGCTTCATCGCGCAGGGCGTCGACGCGATCTTGATCGCACCTGTCGTCGCAACCGGCTGGGACGCCGTGCTGAAGGAAGCAAAGGAAGAAAAAATCCCTGTCATCCTGCTCGATCGCCAGATCGAAGCGCCGGATGATCTTTACCTGACCGCGGTCACCTCGGATCAGGTTCACGAAGGCAAGGTTGCCGGCGACTGGCTCGTCAAGGATGTCGGCGCGAAGGACTGCAAGGTTGTCGAATTGCAGGGCACGACCGGCTCTTCGCCCGCCATCAACCGTAAGAAGGGCTTCGAAGAAGCCATCGCTTCGCACAAGAACATCAAGATCGTGCGCTCGCAGACGGGTGACTTCACCCGTACCAAGGGCAAGGAAGTGATGGAAAGCTTCATCAAGGCCGAAGGCGGCGGCAAGGATATCTGTGCCGTGTACGCTCACAATGACGACATGGCCGTCGGCGCGATCCAGGCGATCAAGGAAGCCGGCCTGAAGCCGGGATCCGACATCAAGGTCGTGTCCATCGATGCCGTACCTGACATCTTCAAGGCCATGGCCGCCGGTGAAGCCAATGCGACGGTGGAACTGACACCTGACATGGCCGGTCCTGCCTTCGACGCTCTCGAAGCCTATCTGAAAGACAAAAAGGCACCGGCGAAGTGGATTCAGACCGAATCCAAGCTCTACACAGCGTCTGACGACCCGATGAAGGTCTACGAGGCGAAGAAGGGTCTGGGCTACTAATAGACCCCTTATCTTCGGAAGGAGCGGCATGTCATGCGTGCCGCTCCGTCACAGCTTCTTTCATGCAGGGCCTGCGCAATGTCCGAAACGGCACCACTTCTGGAAGCACGCGCCATCGGTAAATCCTTTCTCGGGATAACGGCGCTGGACGGCGTCGATTTTTCGCTCGGGCGCGGTGAAATTCACGCGCTTCTCGGCGAAAACGGCGCGGGGAAATCAACACTCATCAAGATACTGACCGGCGTTTACCACCGCGACAGCGGCTCCATCTTTCTGGAAGGTAGCGAGATATCGCCCACCAATGTCGGCGAAGCGCAGGCCCTCGGTATCGGCACCGTCTATCAGGAAGTAAACCTTCTCGAAAATCTGACTGTTGCCGAAAACCTCTTTCTCGGCCGCCAACCGCATCGCTTCGGGCTCATTGACAGAGCCTCGATGCAGAGACAATCGCAGGCGCTGCTGTCCCAATACGGGCTTTCGATCGACGTCAACGCCCTGCTTTCCAGCTATTCCGTGGCTATCCGCCAGATCATCGCCATTGCCCGCGCCGTCGATCTTTCGGGCAAGGTGCTGGTGCTGGACGAGCCGACCGCCAGCCTCGATGCCCATGAGGTCGAGATGCTGTTCGGCGTGCTGCGAAAATTGCGCGCCCGCGGCATCGGCATCGTCATAATCACCCACTTCCTAAACCAGGTCTACGATATCGCCGACCGGGTGACGGTTCTGCGCAACGGCCGCCTCGTTGGCACGCGCGACATCGGCAACCTGCCGAGGTCCGAACTCATCGCCATGATGCTTGGTCGCGAGCTTCAGCACATCACCCACGAGCATCAGGCCACTGACGACACGGTTGCCGAGGGCGAACCGCCGATCCGTTTCGAGGGGTACGGCAAACGCGGCAGCATCGCCCCCTTCGACCTCGGCATTCGTCCGGGAGAGATCGTCGGCGTCGCCGGTCTTTTGGGGTCGGGACGAACGGAAACGGCTTTCCTGCTGTTCGGCATCGACAAGCCCGATACCGGCAAGGCCACGATAGACGGAAAGACCATCGCTCTTTCTTCGCCTGAAGCCGCAATCACGGCCGGGTTCGGTTTCTGCCCGGAGGAGCGCAAGACTGACGGTATCATCGGCGACTTTTCCGTGACCGACAATATTGCTCTGGCTCTCCAGGCCCGCCAGGGGTGGGCGCGGCCGCTTTCGCGCCGGCAGAAGGTGGAACTGGCCGAAAGCTTCATCAAATCGCTGGACATCCGCCCGGCCGATCCTGACCGGCCGATAAAATTCCTGTCCGGCGGCAACCAGCAGAAAGCCATTCTGGCGCGCTGGCTTGCAACCCATCCCCGGCTTCTTATCCTCGATGAGCCGACCCGTGGTATCGATATCGGCGCCCATGCGGAAATCCTCAAAATGATCGAAAAACTCTGCACCGAGGGCATGTCGCTCGTCGTCATCTCGTCCGAACTGGAAGAACTGACCGCCGTTGCCCACCGGGTCGTCGTGCTGTCCGACCGCCGGCATGTCAGCGAATTGAAGGGCGGCGAGGTGACGGCCGACAACATCATGCGGGCAATTGCGGATGCGGCCAGAACGGAGGCGGCATGATGGTGGCTGTGACACGGCGCCTGAAAAGGCTTGCTCCCCAACTGATCGCCCTCTTCGTCATTCTGGCAGCGATTACAATCGTTTCGCCGGGCTTTCTGCATGTTTCGTTCCAGAACGGCAGGCTTTACGGCAGTCTGATGGATATTCTCGTGCGTGCCGCACCCGTGGCGCTCCTGACCATTGGCATGACGCTGGTGATCGCTACCAAGGGCATCGATCTGTCGATCGGTGCTGTTATCGCTATTTGTGGCGCGGTGGCGGCAACACTCATCAGCAACGGCCATTCCATCCCAACCGTCATCGCCATCTCGCTTGCTGTCGGCATCGCCTGCGGCCTGTGGAACGGGGTGCTGGTCGCCCTTCTCGACATCCAGCCGATCATCGCCACGCTGATCCTGATGGTGGCGGGGCGCGGCATCGCCCAGCTCATCACCGAAGGCGTCATTCTCACCTTCAACGACGACAGCTTTTCCGCCATCGGCTCCGGCTCCTTCGCAGGCATTCCCCTGCCCGTCATCATCTGGGTGGCGGCGGCACTGGTAATCGGCCTTCTGGTGCGCAAGAGCGCGCTCGGTTTTCTGATCGAGGCAACCGGCATCAATCGCCGCGCGGCGGCACTTGCCGGTGTGCGGGCACGGTTCCTCCTGTTTTTCGTCTACGCCGTTTCCGGTCTCTGCGCGGCCATCGCCGGCATGATCGTGACCGCCGACATTCGCGGCGCGGATGCCAACAATGCCGGGCTGTGGCTGGAACTGGACGCCATATTGGCGGTGGTGATCGGTGGTACATCGCTGAATGGCGGCCGCTTCTCCATCACCGCATCGCTGATCGGCGCGCTCATCATCCAGACCATCAATACCGGCATTCTGGTCTCCGGTTTCCCGCCGGAATTCAACCTCATCATCAAGGCTGGCATCATCATGGTGGTGCTCACGCTGCAATCGCCGGCAATCATGGCGGTTCTGGGCTTTGTCAAAACGCCAAAGCCACACGCAAAACCGGCCACGGCTAACGGAATGACCAAGGAAGGTACCGCGCGATGATCCACAGCCGCAATCTTCCGTTCCTCACCACACTAACGATCTTCCTTATCGCCTATCTTCTGTGCGTGCTGCAATATCCAGCGATCCTGTCGACACGGGTGATCGGCAATCTATTGACCGACAATGCCTTTCTCGGCATCGCTGCCGTTGGCATGACTTTCGTGATCCTGTCGGGTGGCATCGATCTGTCCATCGGCTCCGTCATCGCCTTCACCAGCGTTTTCGTAGCTGTCATGGTCGGCACCTATAATATTCACCCGCTGCTGGCCTTCGCCATCGTGCTCGTGATCTCGACGCTGTTCGGCTGCCTGATGGGGGCGATGATACGCTTCCTGTCGATCCCGCCATTCGTGGTGACGTTGGCGGGTATGTTCCTGGCGCGTGGCGCGGCCTATCTGATCTCGACGCAATCCGTGCCGATCTCGCATCCCTTCATCGATGCGATACAGGGATTTTATTTCCGCTTTCCCGGCGGCGGCAGGCTGACAGCACTTGCTATTGTCATGCTTCTCGTCTTTGCCGCCGGCATGCTGATTGCCAGCCGCACCCGCTTCGGCGCCAATGTCTATGCACTTGGCGGTAACCCGCAATCGGCCGAACTGATGGGTGTGCCGATCGGTACAACGACAATCGGCATCTACGCACTTTCCGGGTTCCTGTCCGGCCTCGCCGGCATCGTCTACACGCTCTACACCTCATCGGGTTATTCCTTGGCGACCGTGGGCGTGGAGCTGGACGCTATTGCAGCTGTTGTCATTGGCGGAACGCTTCTGACGGGTGGAATGGGGCTGGTGGCGGGAACCTTCGTCGGACTGCTGATCCAGGGGTTGATCCAGACCTACATCGTTTTTGACGGAACCCTGTCATCCTGGTGGACCAAAATCGTTATTGGCGTGCTGCTTTTTGTCTTCATCGTGTTGCAGCGCGCAATCATCTGGTATTCAAACAGGAGACTGGCCGGACCACGTCCGGCATAACCAACACGGAGGCTTTATTGGGGCTGCTCGAAACGACGATAAGCGGGCGAAAACGCCGGAACAGCCACGCGCATGTGGTCTCCGAACTCGGCAGCGCCATCGTCTCGGGCAGGATTGCGGAAGGATCCCTGCTGCCTAACGATGCCGAACTGTCTCTCCGTTTCGGGGTCTCGCGCACAGTATTGCGCGAGACGATGAAGACGCTGGCGGCCAAGCGGCTGGTCGAACCCAAGGCAAAGGTCGGCACCCGCGTTCTCGACCGTTCGAGCTGGAACTTCTTTGACCCGGATGTGCTGGGCTGGCGCTGCGAAGCCGGAATAGACCAGGAATTCGTGACACATCTGGCGGAAATCCGCCTCGCGCTCGAACCGGCGGCGGCGGCAGCTGCCGCGCTTCAGGCATCGAATGACGATATCGTTTCCCTTTATGTGATTGCCGCCAAGTTCGACAATCCGCAGCATACGCCGGAAACCATCGCCAAGGTCGACCTCGAATTCCACCTCGCCGTGGCGCATATGTCCGGCAATCCCTTCATGCGTTCGGCAAGCGGGCTGATCGAAGCCGCCCTTGCGATCTCATTCCAGCTTTCATCCCCGGCCTCGTCGCCCGGAACCATCGCCGAGATCGCCGCAAACCATCTGCGGATCGTGCACGCCATCGCCGCCCGTGATGCGGACGCCGCCGTGAAAGCCATGCGCCATGTAATCGAGGTCGGCAAGGACCGGACGCGAAAGGCAATCAAGACGCCTTGAAGGCGAAAGGCCTATCGACATCCCTTCTGTCACCCCGGGCCTGATGCCGGCATGACGGAGGCGGGGTTTGCTTTTCATCATAAAATTCGGGCCCGCACGGATGCGGACCCTTTTTCTTCCGGCAACTATCTTACCCCTGCGACGCTTCAATCTGCGGCACCACGCCACGGCGCGATGCCATGAGCGATGCGCCGAGGAGTGCTGCAATGCTGACGAAAACGAAGACCATGGTCGCACCCTGAAGGTCGATCAGCAGTCCGCCCAGAACAGCGCCGCTGGAAATGGCTATCTGGAAGGTGGTGAGCAGCAACGCGCCCGCACTTTCGGCCTCATCTGAGGCGACGCGGGTGATGAAGCTCTGTACGCTGACAGGAAGCGCACCGAAGGCGAAACCCCAGGAGGCAATGGCAAAGCCAGCGACAACGGGAGATGCACCGGCAATCACCAGCACGGAAGCGGATGCGGCAATCAGGGTGGCAGCAAACGTCACGGCCCATGCCGTGTTCTTCTCGGCGAGGAAGCCGCCGAAGAGATTACCGAAAAAACCGCCCACGCCGTAAGCCAGAAGAACGAGCGAGATTGCTTCGACGCCAAGCTGCGGCACGTCTTCGAGGAAGGGGCGAACATAGGTGAAGCCGGCGAAGTGACCCGCGACGATGAATAGCGTCGTCAGAAGGCCGATCCTGACCTGCGGGCGCTGCAATAGCCGGAACATGGTGGACAGGCCGGGCGCACCGGCCGGCGGCAGCGAGGGAACGGTGAGCAACTGCACGACAAGTGCGATGACACCCAGCACGCCGGCGACGGCAAAGGCCGCACGCCAGCCAAGCGTCGCGCCGATCCACGCTCCGACAGGGGCTGCGCAAACGGTGGCAACCGAAACGCCGGTTAGGATGATGGCCATGGCGCGCGGCATCTTATCCAGCGGAACAAGCCTTAGCGCCAGCGCCGCCGACATGGCCCAAAAGCCGCCGAGGCCGATGCCGAGCAAAACGCGCGATGTAAACAGCATGAAAAGACCGTTGGCAAAAGCGGCCAATGTGCTGGAAATGATCAGCAACGTCGTGAGGCCAAGCAGGGTCCACCGGCGATCAATGCTGCGCGTGCCGATGACGACGCCGGGACCGGCAACCGCTGCGACCAGTGCCGTGACAGTGATGGATTGGCCGGCAATGCCGGAGCTGATGGAAAGATCGGTCGACAGTGGCGTCAGAAGGCTGACCGGCAGGAATTCCGCTGTTACCAGCCCGAAGACACCGAGCGAAAGCGAAACCACCGCCGCCCACTTCGCATCCGGCTCCTGTCTGTGTGGCGCATATTCAAGTTCGTTGATTGTTCGGTTATTCATGAAAATCTCCTGATGCGCATTCTGGGAACGAGCCCTGAAACGGAATGGCAAAACGATGAAGCCGGTGGGAGCCCGGTGCGTCGCCTCACAAATCGATGGTCGTAAGCTACGCGTGACAGCTCGGCGTTTCCATGCTAAAAAATCCGCATTCCTTAACCAAACGTCCGAATTTGTGAGTTGCCATGAATGATGCATTGACGGAAATGCTGCGTGGTCTGCGGCTTGACGGCGTGGAATATGGCCGCTGCCGCATGGCAACGCCCTGGGCGACGGCCTTTCCCGAGCAGGAGGCGGCGCGGTTTCATTTTATTGGCGTGGGCCAGGCAAAATTACGCAAACCTTCCGGAGAATGGCTGACGCTTACGTGCGGCGATGCAGTGCTTCTTCCCCGTGGCCACGCCCATGTGCTGGGCAGCGGCGAGGATGTGACACCCGCCCTCTTCGACCGGTTCGGTAAAAAGGAAGTATGTCAGGGCATTTTCGACATGGAATGTGCCGGTGCCGGCGGCGACACGGTAGCCTTTACCGCCTCGATGCGTTTCAACATGGATAATCTGCATCCGCTTTTGCAACTGATGCCGGACGTGATGCTGACCAGCGATCTCGCCAAAAGCGATCCGGCCATTCCGCATCTCCTGGAAGCCATGGCGCGCGAAGTGGAACTGAACCGCGTTGGTGCCGGTGGCATTCTGGCGCGGCTTGCCGATGTCTTGACGGCAACACTGATCCGCACATGGGTAGAATATGGTTGCGGCGATTCCAGCGGTTGGCTTGCCGCCGTGCGCAATCCCGAACTCGGACGGGTGCTTGCAGCGATCCACCTTACCCCCGAGAAAGACTGGAGCGTGGAAGAGCTTGCCTCCCTGATGGGTGCATCCCGCTCGAGTTTTGCAGAACGCTTCACCCGTGTGGTGGGTGAAAGCCCAGCCCGTTATGTCGTTCGCATACGCATGCATCAGGCGCGACTGTGGCTGCGCGAGGGTATGCGTGTCACGTTGGCGGCGGAAAAGCTCGGCTACGATTCCGAGGCATCCTTCAGCCGCGCCTTCAAACGCGTGATCGGCGCGCCGCCCAGCCAGTTCCGCAGGAAGGACACCTCTGGTCTGGAAGATGCGGCATAGACCGCATCTTAGAGCACGTCCGGCTTAAACAGAATCTTTGGACGCGCTCTATCTCTTTGTTTTTACGCATTTTCCGGACGTAAAACCGCTACGCATTTTTACTGGAAATGCTCTAATGGAAATTGCGGGAAATTACCTTTATCCGCTCCACCTCATCTCCATCCTGGGTCGCAGGCGGTGGACGTTTCCTGATGTTGCGATGATCGTCCGGCGGAATACCGTGGTGGAACTCGTCGCCGCGCCCATGCGGCAGAGGAAAGGGGTGGTTGCGCTCACCCACGCTTGCCAGCGCCTCTGACAGATCGGTCAGCCGGTGGGCGACCAGATGCACCACCTCGCCTTCCCGTTGGATCTTGCCGTAAATACCGACCATCCCGGCGGAAAGCACCACGCGCCGGTATTTTTCGAAGGTCTTTACCCACAGAACCGCATTGGCAATACCCGTCTCATCCTCCAGAGTCATGAAGATCACTCCCTTTGCCGAGCCTGGGCGCTGGCGCACCAGAACCAGCCCCGCCGTTTCCAGCCACGTTCCATCACGGACGCGCACCGCCTCCGCGCAGCTGACGATGCGCCGGCGGGAAAGATCGCGCCGCAGGAAGGACATGGGGTGTTCGCGCAGGGTCAGCCCCACATGGCCATAATCCTGCACCACCTCGCCGCCATCAGTCATGGGCCGCAGCGCGACGGAGGGTTCGGAAAGCTCATCCACCACAGCGTTTTCCCGGCTGGCAGCGGCAGCAAAAAGCGGCAACGGCTCATCCCGCAACGCCTTGATGGCCCACAGCGCCTCGCGTCTGGAAAGCGACAGCGACGGCAGAAAGGCATCGGCCTCGGCGAGACAGACTA
>NZ_BDLN01000002.1:56557-394350 GCF_001950375.1 Rhizobium sp. TBD182
GCGGCGGGAACACCTGCCCTCCGCCAGAGATCGTCCACGGAAACGAAATCGCGATCCTGACGGCAGGCGACGATTTTTGCTGCATGATCGTTGGAAAGCCCCTTCACCATGCGCAGGCCAAGACGCACGGCGTAGCGCTCTTTACCATTCGCATTCTTCTTGCCCGTGGGCTCCAGCGTGCAATCAAAACGGCTGTTGTTGACGCAAACCGGGCGAACCTCCACCCCATGATCGCGCGCATCGCGCACGATCTGCGCCGGGGCGTAAAAGCCCATGGGCTGCGAATTCAGAAGCGAGGCACAGAAAATATCCGGATGATGGCACTTCAGCCATGCGGAAGCATAGGCAATCAGCGCGAAGGACGCCGCGTGGCTTTCCGGGAAACCATAACTGCCGAACCCTTCTAGCTGTTTGAAGATGCGTTTGGCGAAGTCCTCGTCATAGCCGCGTTCCACCATGCCATCGATCAAATCCTGCTGGAACTTGGAGATCGTGCCGACATTCTTGAAAGTCGCCATCGCGCGGCGCAACTGGTCCGCCTTGCCGGGAGAAAAACCGGCGCAGTCGATGGCAATCTTCATGGCCTGCTCTTGGAATAGCGGGACACCCAGCGTCTTTTCGAGAATATTTTTAAGCTCTGGTTTTTCATATCGAACGGGCTCTTTTCCCTGACGGCGCCGCAAATATGGATGGACCATATCTCCCTGAATGGGACCGGGACGAACGATAGCGACCTGAATTACAAGATCGTAAAATTCGACGGGCTTCAAACGGGGCAACATTGACATCTGCGCCCGACTTTCGATCTGGAAAGTGCCTAGCGTGTCTGCCTTTTGAATCATTGCAAATGTTGCAGGATCATTCGGCGGCATCGCAGCGAGATCGTATTTCTCTCCAGTACGCGCTTCCAACAGATCGAAGCCACGCTTCATGCAGGAGAGCATTCCAAGCGCTAAGCAATCCATTTTCATGAACCGCACGATATCGATATCATCCTTATCCCATTCGATGATCTGTCGATCGTTCATGGCAGCTGGTTCAATCGGGACGAGCTCATCTAACCGATCATGGGAAAGCACGAAGCCGCCGGGATGCTGACTGTGATGGCGTGGCGTGCCAACAAGCTGGTTGGCTAATTCAAAAGCGAGTTGCAGGCGACGATCCTCTGTATTGAGGTTCAATTCCTTGACCTGTTTTTCGCCAACGCCCTCGCTCCAGCGCCAGACCTGCGAGGATAGAAGTTTGGTCAGATCCTCTGGCAGACCTAGTACTTTACCAACATCTCGCAATGCCCCTCGACCACGATAGCGGGTAACGACTGAACAAAGCGCGGCTTTATCGTGGCCATAGGTTTTGTAGACCCATTGAATAATTTCCTCACGCCGCTGATGCTCGAAATCCACATCGATATCAGGCGGTTCACCCCGGTTTTCGGAAACGAAACGTTCAAAGACGAGATTGCTGAAACGAGCAGGATCAATGGCAGTGATACCAAGGACGAAACAGATAACCGAGTTTGCTGCCGAACCGCGTCCTTGGCACAAAATATCCATCTTACGGGCCTGTTGGACAATGGCACTCACGGTCAGGAAATAGGGCGCATATTGCAATCTGCCGACAACATCCAACTCATGATGCAGCGCCTTTTCGACCTTCTCCGGCAGACCATCCGGATAACGCCCCGGCACCGCTTCCCAGACGAGCTTTTCCAACGCCTGTTGCGCCGTCAGCCCCGGCAGGCTGCGCTCTTCAGGATATTGATAGACCAGCTCCTTCAGCGAAAAGGTGCAACGCTTCGCGATTTCGAGGCTGCGGACCAGTGCTTCCGGGTAGCGGGCAAACAGCCGGTGCATTTCCTGAGGCGGCTTCATATAGCGGTCGGCATGCCGCTCGCGCCGGAAACCCGCCTCGTCAATGGTGCAATTGTGCCGGATGCAGGTAACGACATCCTGCAGCATGCGACGCTCGGGCACATGAAACAGCACGTCATTGGTAACAACAGTCGGCACATCAGCGGCTGCAGCCATATTCGACAATTCGAAAAGCCGCATCTGGTCGTTGGGTCGTCTTCGCAGGCTCAGCGCCATATAGGCCCGGTCAGCAAAAGCGGCTTTCAACCGGCGCAGGCGAAGCGCGCAGAGATCGTCAGCCAGATCGGCGAGCAGCACCACGATAAGGCCTTCGCCATAAGCTACGAGATCGTCCCATGTGAGCCGACACTTACCCTTGCCACCCCTCTTCTTGCCGACGGAAAGCAGCCGGCAAAGCCGCCCGTAAGCCGGGCGATCCATGGGATAGACAAGCACGGAAAGATCGTCATCCAGATCGAGCCGGCAGCCGATGACGAGCCGGATGCCATGATTATCGGCCGCTTCATAGGCGCGGGGAATGGCCGCAAGGCTATTGCGATCGACGATGCCGAGTGCCTCGATACCGAGATTTTTTGCCTGTTCGAACAGTTCATCACAGGAACTTGCACCGCGCAGGAAGGAGAAATGCGTTGTCACCTGAAGCTCGGCATAGCGCGGCGTGCTCATGCGAAGACCCCATGGATGAACCAGCCCTGCGAGCCCGTCTCGGTATGTTCGCCATCACCGGAGCGGAAAATCCAGAAACGCTCGCCGCTTTCGTTTTCGACAGTGAAATAATCGCGCACGGCGGCCTTTTCGCGGTCGCGTTTCCACCATTCGCCAAACACCCGTTCCGGCCCATCAGCGCGCCGCACATTATGGCGCACGCCTTTCCAGATGAAATAACGCGGCGGATGATCCGGAAGCAGCGCCAGAGTTTCGATGGGTTCCGGCCTTGCAAAAAGCCTGACCGGGCGCGGCCAGTGGCAAGGCCAGCCGAGGGTATCCTCAGGTGCCAGCGCCGCAACGCTGGCAAGAGAACGTTCCGGCACGTCGCTTGCCACCGCCGCATAACGATAGACCCTGTGGCCGCGATTGAGGATGACATCGACCGTATCGGCGATTTCCGCACGCCCTTCCTCCAGAAGCGAGGACCGGGCCTGCGCGGCGACAAGCGGCTCGGCATGGGTGGCGGTCAGCACCATCATCTCGATGCCAAAGCCGGGATCGATGGTGTCGATACGGTCGGTCAGAAGCCGGACAAGCTGTTTGGCATCACGCACCGGTCTGGAGGTGCCGGCCCGCACGGCCTGCAAGCCGCTATCCACCCGGTGCAGCACCAGATCGACGCGACGTGCGCCAAGGCCGCGCTTTTCCAGCGAGACGCAAAGCTCAGCAACCAGCTTTTGCACATAGCGGGCAATTGTCTCCGCCGCCGCGATCGGCTCGGGAAAGGCGCGGCGCACCTCCACCAGTTCGGCAATGCGCACCGGCTCGATAGGTTCGCCAGTCTCGCCGAAAGCCTGGGTAAGCCGCCTGACCACTTCCGGGCCGAAACGCAGGGTCAACGGCGCCCGTGGAGCCTCGGCAAGTTCGCCTATGGTGCGAAAACCGAGCACCTTCAATCCGGAAACGATACGCTCCTCCAGCCTGAGCGCCGCCAGCGGCAGCCCGCTGATCGCCGCCCGCTGCCCGCCCGGCGATACGATGCCGATCTCCTCACGGCCAAACCGGGCAAGCGCATGGGCCGCCCCCCAGCTATCGGCAATGGCAGCGCGGGCGGCGAAGCCTGCGGCATGCAGGCGGTTCACCATGCCGCTCAACATCAGCGTCTCATTGCCGTGCAGATGGTCCGCACCTGCCGTATCCAGCACCAGCCCATCAGGCGGATCTGCGGCGACGATCGGGGCATAGATACGCAGGAAATGAAAAGCGAGTTGTTGCAAGGCGCGGGCATCCGCCGCCGCATCCAGATCCTCGACGACGAGACCCGGCACCAAAGCCTGCGCCTTGCTGACGGGTGTGCCGGGCCGGATGCCCGCCGCCTTTGCTGCCTTGTTCAGCGCCAGCACCAGGCGGCGGCTGCCCTGACGGCCGATCATGACCAGCGGCTTTTCAACCGGCGGCGCGTTCTGCCCCGAAAGACGCCGGTAGCGATCCGTCGACCATGTCGGCAGGTAAAGCGAGACGACCCTTTGCATCACAGGCTTCCACTTCAAATGCAGCGCTTTCGCCGCCGCGACATCGCAAAAGTTCCAGAAACCAGCGTGGCCTGCCCACCCCCGGCACCGGCAGGGGCGAAGATGGCCGGACAGAGACACGCCAGCGGGTTACAGCGGCCGTCGGCTCGCCAAACAACGCCGCATCGGCCGGGCGCCGGAAGCGGCGGATGGCGATGCCGGTGACACCAGAGGTTTCCGCCGCCAGTTGCAACCGTCGCGAGGCATTCATCGGCAACTTCGCAAGCTCGCCCATCACGGCGCCAAAACCGTTGCAGCGCAAGCCTTCCTCGAAACAGTCGAGCACGCCTTTCTCATCGCGGCATTCGACGATGATGACGCGGTTCTGCGACAGGCCCGCCTGCGTCAATCCCGGCATGAACAGATCCCTGCGGGTAACACACCATAAGACCTTGCCGGACAGCCTTGCTGCCACACCGGCCGCAAAAAGCGCCGCTGCCGCACCATCGGCGGCGCCATTGCCGCCGCCGCTCACCTCATGCAGGCAACCGAGCTTCAGCCCGCCTCCAGGCAAATGGTGATCGATGGCATCCACGCCGAAAGGCAAGGCCTCGTGCAGGCGGTGAGGACCGCCACCGATCCTTTCCAGCCTTTCACGCAGCTCTTCGACAACGAGCAACTGTTCCGCGCGCTTTTGCATGGCATGACAGGTTTCAATTCCGGTTTTTCAGTTTTATTGTTCCTGTTTTGTTCTTATTTCAGCAAAGAGTCAAGCAATGCTGTGCGGCTCTTCAACAGGTTTGCGCGGGAAGAGAGGGATTATGGCCTTGCGGCCATGTGTACCACCGTTAAAACGGATTATCCGGTCGGCCTCTCCCTTTTTGCGGATAATTGACGCGCCGGACATCAGGGTTTGGAGGAAACCGCCGATGATCGCCAGCATTCTGATTGCCGTGGTTGCGGCCATCCATGTTTACATCACCATTCTGGAAATGCTGCTGTGGGAAAAGCCGGCCGGCCGCAAGGCCTTCGGCCTCTCTGAGGATTTTGCGCGACAGACGAAGGTGCTTGCCGCCAATCAGGGGCTTTACAATGGTTTTCTGGCAGCCGGATTGATCTATGGGCTCACGCAGGGCGATGAAGGACTGAGTTTCAAGGTCTTCTTCCTCACCTGTGTCTTGATAGCCGGCATTTTCGGCGCCATTACCGCAAATATGAAAATCCTGTTCATTCAGGCTTTGCCGGCATTGTTTGCGCTCGGCTTCCTCTGGATCGGAGTATGAACCTATGACCGCATGGAACGATCTCCGCGCAAAAGACGCCCTCAACCGCATATTTATGGCGGCAGTGGCGAGTGCCGATCCCGCAAAGGTGCTGCAACATCATCTTCCTTCCCCGCCCAAGGGCAGGTGCGTGGTGGTCGGCGCGGGCAAGGCCTCGGCTGCCATGGCCGCAGCGCTTGATAAGGCCTGGGCGGATGTGAACCTCTCCGGTATCGTCGTAACCCGTTACGGTCATGCCGTTCCGGCCGGGCGCATCGAAATCATCGAGGCCTCCCATCCCGTGCCCGACGACATGAGTGCGGAAGCGGCAAGACGCATTCTTGCCGCCGTTGAAGGGCTGACCGCAGACGACATGGTGATCGCGCTAATTTCCGGCGGCGGTTCGGCACTGATGGTCGCACCTGCACAAGGCGTGACGCTTGCGGACAAGATGGCCGTCAACCGCGCGCTTCTCGCCAGCGGTGCGACGATTTCCGAGATGAATGCCGTGCGCAAGCACCTCTCCCGCATCAAGGGCGGACGACTGGCGCTGGCCGCCAAACCGGCCAGAGTGGTTTCGCTGTTGATTTCAGACGTACCGGGCGACGATCCCTCCGAAATCGCTTCCGGCCCCACGGTTGCCGATCCGAGCGATATCAACAATGTGCGGGAAATCGTCTCCCGTTATGCGCTCGATCTTCCCGAGAATGTGCGCAAAGTGCTGGAAAAGGGCGAGGAAACGCCGAAGGCAGGCGATATAGAAGAGGACATCAGGCTGATCGCGACACCCTCGCTCGCCCTACAGGCGGCGGCGGACGAGGCGGTGAAGCTTGGCCTTACGCCGCTCATCCTCGGGGATTCGCTGGAGGGCGAGTCAAAGGATGTCGGCGCGGTGATGGCGGGTATCGCCCTCTCCGCCAGCCGCAAGGGCCTGCCAGTCAAAGGCCCGGCCGTGCTGCTTTCCGGCGGAGAAACCACGGTGACGATCGGCAAAGGGCTGGCCGGCAAGGGTGGGCGCAACACGGAATTTCTGCTGAGCCTTGCGCTGACGCTGAAGGGTGCAGGCGGTATCTGGGCCATCGCCGGCGATAGCGACGGCATAGACGGCGTTGAGGATGCGGCAGGCGCACTGGTGACGCCGGATACGCTTGCGCGTATGCGCAACGCCGGTGCCGATCCGCGCCAGTCGCTGGTGGGACACGACAGCTACACCGCCTTCAAGGCGGTTGGCGACCTTGTCGTGACCGGTCCGACGCTGACGAATGTAAATGATATCAGGGCGATTTTGATCGGGTGAAAGCGGGAGAGTTCGAGCCTGTTATGGCCTTGCGGTGCGCATCGTTGAAGGTGGCTGTTTTGACTATACCGTCGGACAGGTATAATCTGGTGGCCTGTCTTTTGGAGCCTCAGCCATGCGTTTTGGAGTGCTCGTAATTGGTCTAGCCCTGGCCCTGATCCCCACCTTGGCGGATGCCCACAATTGCAAATGCCGAAATCGCGGTGTCATGTTCGAACTCGGCCAGACATCCTGCCTCAGGGTCGATGGCGGCTCCTATCTCGCGCGCTGCGAAATGAAACTCAACGTCTCATCCTGGACGAGAATACAGGACGGTTGCCCCGTGACTGAACGGATGCAGCAGCAGATGACACGCGCAAATTGATCGCGTCTTCAGGTGGGTCGTGAGGGGAAAGCAGGCAGAGATACGCCGAGAGCTTGCCCCCTCATCCGGCCCTTCTCCCCCCCGCAGGGGGAAGAAATACGCCGCGACGCCATGTCGATCTTACAGCTTCACCCAGCCGCCATTCTTCTTACCGGATTCGATGCAGGCGGTGACAAAAGCAACGCCTTTGACACCGTCATCGACGGTCGGATAGGTGACCGCCTTGTCGAGCTCCGAACCGGTGCGGCGGGCTTCGATGGCGTGAGCCGCTTCGGTATAGATGGTCGCGAAGGCTTCGAGATATCCTTCCGGATGGCCCGAGGGAATGCGCGTGACACGCGCGGCCGCAGCACCGGCGCCAGCACCGCCGCGGGTGATGAGCTGTTTCGGCTCGCCAAGCTTCGTGAACCAGAGATAGTTCGGATCAGCCTGCGTCCACTCGATGCCTGCCTTGTCGCCGTAAACGCGGACCTTCAGTCCGTTTTCATGCCCGACAGCCACCTGGCTGCACCAAAGCAGGCCCTTGGCTGGTTGCTTGCCGTCCTTTGGCTTGAAGCGCAGCATCACATGCGCATTGTCGTCCAGACGGCGACCCTCCACGAAGGTATGTACATCCGCTGCCAGTTCATCGGCTTCCAGACCGGAAATGAAGCAGCCGAGATTATAGGCATGGGTGCCGATATCCCCTGTGGAGCCGCCGACACCGGATTGCGCCGGATCGGTGCGCCAGACGGCCTGTTTCGCACCGGTCTGCTCCAGCGGCTCAGCCAGCCAATCCTGCGGATATTCCATCTGCACCAGACGGATGTTCCCGAGCGCACCGGTTTCCACCAGTTCACGCGCATGCCGCACCATAGGATAACCGGTGTAGTTATGGGTGAGGATGAACAGCGCGTCCGCCTTGTCCGCCACGTCCTTCAGCTTTTTGGCATCGTCCAGATTGGAGGTCAGCGGCTTGTCGCAGATGACATGGATGCCGCGTTCCAGAAACGCCTTCGCCGCAGGATAATGTACGTGGTTGGGCGTGACGATCGCTACCGCCTCGATACCATCTTCGCGAAGCGCTTCCTTCTCGGCCATTTCTTCGAATGACCCATAGCAACGCTCTGGAGCAAGCCCGAGTTCGCGGCCGGAGGCGAGGGATTTTTCCGGTGTCGAGGACAAGGCCCCGGCCACGAGATCGAAGCGGTTGTCGAGCCGCGCGGCCATGCGGTGAACGCCGCCGATAAATGCACCCGAACCGCCACCCACCATGCCCAGGCGAATCCGCGTGTTCGCCTTGTCGGTTGTCTTTCCTTCAATAGCCATAATGTCTCCTCGGCATTTTCTAAGCGCATTCCCACACGGAAAACGGCTTCACACTTTTCCTGGAAATGCTTTTAAAGCCCAAGCATGCGCCGGTTGGCCGCATCATCGGTGCCGGCAGATGCGAAATCATCAAAGGCTTTTTCCGTGACGCGGATGATATGGTGCTTGACGAACTCGGCCCCTTCCCGGGCACCGTCTTCAGGATGTTTCAGCGCGCATTCCCATTCAACCACTGCCCATCCGTCGAAATCATTGGCAGCCATTTTCGAGAAGACCGCACCGAAATCCACCTGCCCGTCACCCAGCGAGCGGAAGCGGCCCGCACGGTTGACCCAACCCTGATAACCGCCATACACGCCCTGGCGGCCGGTCGGATTGAACTCAGCGTCCTTGACATGGAACATCTTGATGCGGTCTTTGTAGATGTCAATATTGTCAAGATAATCAAGGCATTGCAGCACGTAATGCGAAGGGTCGTAGAGCATGTTGGCGCGCTTGTGGTTCTTCACACGCTCCAAGAACATCTCGAAAGTCACGCCATCATGCAGATCTTCGCCGGGATGGATTTCGTAGCAGACATCCACGCCCTGCTCATCGGCGTAATCGAGGATCGGCGTCCAGCGTCTTGCCAGCTCGTCAAAGGCGGTTTCCACCAGACCGGCCGGGCGCTGCGGCCACGGATAGATGAAGGGCCAGGCAAGAGCGCCCGAAAAGGTCGCATGTGCGTTGATGCCGAGATTTCTCGAAGCCTTCAGGGCAAGCTTCACCTGTTCCACCGCCCATTGCTGGCGAGCCTTCGGGTTGCCGCGCACTTCAGGTGCTGCAAAACCATCGAAGGCTTCGTCATAGGCGGGGTGAACGGCAACCAGCTGGCCCTGCAAATGGGTGGAAAGCTCGGTTACCTCGACGCCGTTCTGGCGGGCGACACCCGCAAATTCATCGCAATAATCCTTGGATTCCGCAGCCTTTTTCAGATCGATCAACTGCCCGGCCCAGGTGGGAACCTGCACGCCGGCATAACCCTTTTCTGCTGCCCATTTGGTAATGCCGTCCCATGTATTGAAAGGCGCAGCATCACCGGCAAACTGACCGAGAAAAAGACCCGGCCCCTTGATCGTTTTCATAAAAATCTCCTCCTGTATCGATACAGTTCAGCGGTAAAACCGCTTTGGCTCCCAATTTGCCAAGCTAACCGCTCATAATTTTCAGACAAGCCCCAAATGCCGGGGAGCGAGAGAATTTCGTTATTCCACTAAAAAACGAAACACGTCTAAAGCGCCAGACCGCTTGCCCTGTCGAACACATGTACACGCTCGTGATGCACGGTGGCGGCAAAGGGGGTGTTGACCTTGACCAATTGCTCGCCATCCACCACCGCCGTAACCTGATCGCCCGCCAGTTCGAAGACCACATGCGTCTGCGCGCCTGTCGGCTCGACCAACACCGTCCTGCCGGACAGCGAAATATCGCCGCCGACGGTCGAACCGATATGTTCCGGTCTCAACCCAATCGTCACCGGCTGGCCGCGCTTGACATTTCTTGAGGCGGCAATGCGGATCGCCGTCCCGTCCTTCAGCCGGGCGGCAGGTTGATCGCCCTCGCCGTCGACCACGCCTTCGATGAGGTTCATGGCCGGCGAGCCGATGAAGGCGGCAACGAAAAGATTGGCAGGTGTCTTGTAAAGTTCGAGCGGCGTGCCCTGCTGCTCGATACGGCCGTGATTGAGCACCACCACCCGGTCGGCCAGCGTCATTGCCTCGATCTGATCATGGGTGACGTAGATGGAGGTCGTACCTACTTTCTGATGCAGAGCCTTGATTTCGCTACGCATCTGCACGCGCAGCTTGGCATCCAGATTGGACAGCGGCTCATCGAACAGGAAGACGGCCGGGTTGCGCACCACGGCGCGGCCCATGGCGACGCGCTGGCGCTGGCCACCAGAAAGCTGCGAGGGCTTGCGGTCCAGAAGCTTGCCGAGATCGAGCATGCGTGCGGCTTCCGCCACGCGCTCATCGATGACGTTTTTCGGCTGCCCGGCAAGCTTCAGGTTGAAGCCCATGTTTTCGGCGACCGTCATATGCGGATAAAGCGCATAGGACTGGAATACCATGGCGATATTGCGCTCGCGCGGCGTCATGGAATTGACGACGGTGCCGCCAATGAGGATATCCCCATCGGTGATTTCCTCCAGCCCGGCGATCATGCGCAGCAGGGTAGATTTGCCGCAGCCCGAAGGCCCGACCAGCGCAATGAATTCGCCGTCGGTTATATCGAGCGAGATGCCGTGAATGACATCGAGCGAGGCATAGGACTTGCGGATATCCCTAAGTTCGACGGAAGCCATGTTTTGCTCCTTTCAAGTCACGATTTGACGGCACCGGCCGTCAGGCCCGCGATGATGTGTTTCTGTGCGAGGAAGAAGACGATGACGGTCGGCAGGATCGTCAGCGTGATGAAGGCGAGCACGAGCTGCCATTCCGTGCCGAATTCGCCGCGATAGACCATGATGCCGAGTGGCCAGGGATATTTCGATTCCGAGTTCAGCATGATCAGCGGCAGAATGTAGCTGTTCCAGCTGCCGACGAAGGAAACGATCCCAACCGTCGCCACGATGGGTCGTGAGAGCGGCATCGAAATGTGCCAGAAGAAGCGCAGATAGCCGCAACCATCCACGAAAGCGGCCTGAAACAATTCTTCCGGCAGATTGCGGAAGTAATTGCGAAACAGAAGGATGCTCATGCCGAGCCCGAAAGCCACCTGCGGCAGAACCACGCCCCAATAGGTATCGAGCAGACCGAGGTCGCGGATGCGGATGAACAGCGGCAGGATGGCGGTCGCCGCCGGGAACATCAGTCCCAGCAGGAAGTAATTCAGCAGGAAAGACGAGCCAAAGAACTTCACATGCGCAAAGGTGAAGGCGGCCATGGCCGAGACGGTCAGCGTCAGAAAGACCGTCAACAGCGCAATCACCAGCGAATTGAATATCTGCAGCCAGTAGCGTTTGCCAAAGAGGATATCGCCGTAATTGGCCCATTGCCACTCGGCTGGCAAGCCGAACGGGTTGACGCGCAGATCCCCCAGCGTCTTGAAGCCGCCAAGCGCCGTCGTCAGAAGCGGGATGAGCACGATGGCCGCGATCAGGCTCAGCGATATATAAAGATAGAGCTTTGTTTGCAGTGGCATGCGGACGGAAGTGGATGGTTCAGTCATGGCGCATGAAAATCCTTTTGTAACCGAAGGCGAGCGTCACGCAGATAACGAAGAGAACGACACCCACCGCGCTGCCAAGCCCCACCTGCATGCGCATGACGCCGTAGGTGTAGAGAAAGGTGACCATGGTTTGCGTGGAGTTGGACGGACCGCCGCCGGTGAGCGGCATGATCATGTCGAACAGCTGTAGCGAGCCGATCACCGCAAAAAAGACGGACAGGCGCACCGTTGAGCCGAGCATCGGCAAGGTGACGTATCGAAACTTCTGCCAGCCGGAGGCGCCGTCGATTTCGGCAGCTTCCAGCACGTTCTTGTCGACGGATTGAAGGCCGGCGATGAACAACATCATGTGGAAACCGAAATACTTCCAGACGATGACGCCAAGCACGGCGTAGATCGCCACATCCTTGTCGGCCAGCACGTAAGGATTGGCGAAGCCGAAGAAATTGGAGATGGCAGCGAAAAGGCCGTAATCACCATCATAAACGAAGCGCCAGATCAGGCCGGCCGCGACATCCGCAAGGACATAGGGCAGGAAGAAAACCAGCCGAAAGGCAACGACGCCCGGAAGGCGGTGCGCCAGCATCATGGCAAGCCAGATCGCCAGCGGGATCTGGATCAGCACGGAAATCAGGATGATGAGGCCGTTATTGAGCAGAGCCTGCGAAAAGGCGGCATTGCCGAACAGGACCTGGAAATTCTTCAAGCCCACGAAATCGGTCGGCGTGCCGTAACCGTTCCAGCGGTAAAGGCTGTACCATGCCGCCTCGCCCATGGGCAGGATGACGAACAGGGTAAAGAGCAGCAATGCGGGCGGAAGGAAGACCAGCAGGGTCAGCGCACGGTCATGCGCGACCGAGCTTTGCTTGCGCTTCGTCTTCGACGCGCCGCGCGCCGGTATGGACGCAGAAGTCATGGAAATATCCGTCATCTCTATCCGCTTTCATTCAGGCAGATACTGCGGCGCCGCATCCCGCGCGGCGCCGTCATGGAACCGAAATCAGCGAAGCTCGAAAGCATCCTGAATTTGCTTGGCACCCTCTTCGGCGCTCATCTGGCCGGAAACGATTTCGACGGAGACATCGTTGACCACGCGGCCAACGGCCGCGCCCAGTGTCTGGTCGAAGAAGTTCTGGTGCCAGGTAGAGCTTGCAAGCTGCTTGGCCGAATCCGCCAGCAGCGGGTTCTTGACCGCTCCATCCGCACCCGTCGCAACCGGCAGGATCATGCCCGCAGCCGCCATCTTCTCTTCACTTTCCTTGCTGGTCAGGAAGGTCGCGAAATCGATCGCTTCCTTGGAAGCGTTTTTCGTGACTGCCCAACCATTCAGACCGCCCAGCGTGTCGGTGACTTTGCCAGCACCACCTTCGACGGCGGGAAAGGCGAAGCGACCGATATTGTCTGCCGCAAGGCCTTTGCCGTCACCGGCATTCTTGCGCTGGTTGGCTTCAGTATTGTCAAAGCCGAGGATCATCGCGGCCTTGCCATCACCGAAGACGCCGAGCGCCTGGGGCCAGGTGGAGCCGAGATAGCCGGGCTGGAAGGGTTCGAGCTTGCCGAACTCGGCCAGTTGCTCGCCCGCCTTGATGATGGAGGGATCCATGAAGCCTTCCCCCTCGCCTTTGCGGGCGGCGTCGAACACGGTCTGCCCGCCATTGCGCATGACGAGATAGCTCCAGTAGAAATGGATCGGCCATTTTTCACCGCCACCACCGGCAATCGGAACGATTCCCGCTGCCTTGATTTTCTTGACGGTGGCGCCGAGATCGTCCCAGGTCTTGATGTCTTCCGCCTTTACGCCCGCCTTGGCAAACAGCTCCTTGTTATAAAAGAAACTGACGAGGCTGACCTTGTAGGGCACTGCCCAGACCTTGCCGTCAAAGGAGAGGCCGTCGATTGCCGCCGCGTTATAGGCCTGCCGCAGCTTGCCGCCATCGGCATCGAATACCTCGCTCAAATCCTTGAGTGCGCCGGTTTTTGACTGTTCCTCAAGGACGCCGCCACCCCAGCTATAAAAGAAATCGGGAACGTCGTTGGATTGCAGCAACGTCGGTAATTTGGCCTTGAAGGCCTCGTTTTCCAGAAACTGCAGTTGCACGTCCACGTCAGGATGTTTGGCCTCATAGTCCTTGGCAATCTCCTCCCAGACGGCCACGGCTTTGGGGTCCAATTCCACATGCATCCATTTAACGACCGTTGCGGCCGAGGCGCTTGCGGCGCCGAGCATGAGAGCAATGCTTGTCGTTGTGGCAAAGCCTATCAGCCTGCCGCTCAGGCTTGCGCCTGCGTGCCTAATCGTCATGATCGTGATCCTCCCTCGGGGATTTCCTCATTTATTCCCCAATGCGGATTAATTCACCTTAGCGCTCGCTCATTGTCAAGGCGCCATGCCGATTTTTTGAGCGAACGGCTTGACACACCCCTCCCTGACACCGTTATTTAATCCGCAATCCGACATAAATTGGTTTTCGAACCGGCATTGATCGCAGCAGGACCCCATGAAGACCGCAGACCCAGAACTGATGCGCGCGATCAACCGGCTAAGCGTGCTGGACAGCATCCGCCGCCATGGACCGATCTCCCGGGTGGAAATCAGCGAAAGAACGCAGCTTTCCACCACAACCGTATCGGCGATCACCGCATCGCTGCTCGATGACGGGCTTATCCTTACCCGCCATATCGGCGATATCCGCACGGAGGGCTCACGCGGCAGGCCGCGGGTGATGCTGGAGCTGAACCCGGATGCGGCCCGCGTGGTGGGCGCCAAGATTGCGGCAAGCCGCATGGTCTTCGTCGTCACCGACTTTTGCGGCAACGTGCTGTCCACCCTCGCCCTGCCGATCCGTGTAGACCGCCAACCGATCGGCGTCATTGCCGATCTGGTGGAAGACGGGGTGCGGCGTTGCGTGGTTGATGCCGGACTGTCGCTGGAAGATGTGGACATGGTCTGCCTTGGCCTGCCAGGCGTCATCGAACATCGCACCGGCAGGATCCGCAGCAGCCCTATCCTGCGGGAAGTAAACGTCGATTTTGCCGAGGAAATGACTTCACGGCTGAATTCCCCCACCATCATCGAAAGCGACGCCCACGCCATCACGCTTGCCCATCACTGGTTCGGCCATGCGCGCGATCTTGAGGACATGGTGCTGATCTCGCTCGAGCAGACACTCGGGCTTGGCGTGATGCATCAGAACCAGCTGTTTCGTGGTGCAGGCGGCCTCAGCCACAATCTCGGCGACCTCGTGATTGGCCTTGCCAGTGAAGGAACCGTGCGGCTGGCGAGCCAGGCGGGCGAGAACGCCATTCTCGGTTCCCGCCCGGTGGACGGGCGTTTTGCAGAAGCTATCCGGCTTGGTCGCGGCATGCAGCATGCCCATGCGCTGATTGCGGCGGAAGACAACGATCTTATTGCGGCAGCCTTGCGCGCCGGTGCAGCCCTTGGCCTGACGCTTGCCAATATCGTCACGCTGTTTGCGCCGCCACGGGTCATCATCACCGGCTCCAGTCTCGAGCTCGGCGAGCCCTTCATTGCCAGCATCCGCGACAGTTACAACGCCGCCGTGCCGCCATCGCTGGCAGGCGTCGCAGAGCTGGTTTTCGACGTCGCAAGCGACGAACTGTGGGCGCAGGGTGCGGCAGCTGTCGCACTTTACGAGCTTTACGAATCGCCATGGAACACGACAGGGCCGGCGCTCTAGCCGGCAAGGTTGAGAGTGGGCTTAGGCATTTATGATTTACGGGAGGAAATCACATGAACAAGGTCGGTATCGGCATCATCGGCTGCGGCAACATCTCCAGCGCCTATCTCAAGGCGATGGCGTCGTTTCCCATTCTCGACATTCGCGGACTGGCGGATATGAACGAGGAGGCAGCAAAAGCGCGGGCAGACGAGTTCGGCCTTCAGGCAAGAAGTATCGACGAACTTCTGTCTGACCCCTCCGTGGAAATCATCGTCAACCTGACGATTCCCAAGGCGCATGTGGAGGTGGGCCTGCGCGCACTTGAGGCGGGAAAACATGCCTATTCGGAAAAGCCGCTCGGCATCAATTTCGCGGAGGGTAAACGGCTTGCGGACGCGGCAAAGGCAAAGGGCCTGCGCATCGGTTCGGCACCGGACACTTTCCTCGGCGGCGGGCACCAGACAGCGCGCCGCCTGATCGACGAGGGTGTGCTCGGCCAGCCGGTTGGCGGAACGGCTACCTTCATGTGCCCCGGCCATGAGCGCTGGCATCCCAACCCCGCCTTTTATTACGAAGTCGGCGGCGGGCCGATGCTGGATATGGGACCATATTACATCACCGATCTCGTCAACCTGTTCGGCCCAGTCGCCAAGGTGGCAGGTTTCGCCATCGCGACGCGCAACGAACGCCTCATCACCAGCGAACCTAAGAATGGCGAGAAAATCCCAGTCCATGTCGCCACCCATGTTTCCGGCGTGCTGGCATTCAAGAACGGCGCGGTGGTGCAGGTGGGCATGAGCTTCGATGTGGCGGGCCACAAACATGTACCGCTGGAAATCTACGGAACGGAAGGCACATTGATCGTGCCCGACCCCAATCATTTCGGCGGTGAGGTGCAATTGCTGAAAAAGGGCGGCCAGTTCGAGCCGCAGGCACTGTCTTCGCCCTATGCTGACGGCAACTACCGCTCGATCGGCGTGGCCGACATGGCCCATGCGATCCGCGAAAACCGCCCGCACCGCGCCAATGGCGATCTTGCCTTGCACGTGCTGGAGGTCATGGGAGCCTTCCAGACGGCATCGGACAGCGGCACCACCGTTTCCATCATCACCGAGGTGGAGCGCCCTGCTCCCCTTGAAACTTCGCTGGTCGACGGCCAGCTCGGCAAATAATCCCGAGGAGGAAATAAATGCGCGAAGCACTCATCGTCTGGGGCGGCTGGAGCGGCCACGAGCCGCAGGAATGCGCCACAATCGTCAAGGATATTCTGGAAGAGGATGGTTTCAAGGTCTATGTCGAACACAGCACGGAGGCTTTTGCAGATCCGTCCGTGCATGATCTGAGCCTTGTCGTGCCGATCGTGACAATGTCGAAGATCGAGAAGGAAGAGATCAAGAACCTCACCGCCGCCGTCGAAAACGGCGTCGGCATTGCCGGCTTTCATGGCGGTGCAGGCGACAGTTTCCGCGACTGCGTCGAATACCAGTTCATGATCGGCGGCCAGTGGGTCGCCCATCCCGGGAATATCATCGACTACCACGTCAACATCACCCGCCCCGACGACCCGTTGATGGAGGGGATTTCAGATTTCCCCTACACATCGGAGCAATACTACATGCATGTCGATCCCTCCAACGAGGTGCTGGCGACGACAAAATTCACCGGCGACCACGCCTGGTGGATCGACGGTGTAGTGATGCCGGTGGTCTGGAAACGCAAATACGGCAAGGGCCGCGTCTTCTATTCGGCGCTCGGCCATCAGGCCAAGGAGTTTTCCGTGCCGCAGATGAAGACCATGTTCCGCCGCGGCGCCAACTGGGCGGCACGTTGAAGCGTGCATTGAGAGGCGGCCAAACAAGGCCGCCTTTTTCTTTATCATCAGCCCCGGATAATTTCTTCCGCAGCCATCGCCACACCCAGAACGTGGTCGTCCGTGCCGTGCAGGCCTGATAGCAGCAGGCCAACGGGCATGCCCGCCTCGCCAGTGCCGCAGGGAATGGAAACGCCGCAGAGATCGAAGAAGTTGCCGATCTGGGTGTTGCGCAGGGTCTTGGCATTCATGGCAAAGAAGGTCTCATCATTCTCCACAAGCGGTGCGACCTTGGCCGCGACATGAGGCAATGTCGGCGATATCAGCAGCTCATTCTTGCCAATCATGCCCGAAAAAGCCGCCGTCATGCGTTCGCGCGCCTCGATGATGGCGATGTAATCCGGCAGGGAGATATTCGCGCCCAGTCTTGCTCGCGCAACCACGCGCGGGTCCATGCGAGCCGCATCAGCACCTTCCAGCCGCGCCTTGTGCAGGGCGAAGGCTTCCGCCGTTACCAGCGCACCCTTTTCCTTGATAAGATCGAGTAATTGCGAAAAGACCGGGAATGCCTGCCGCCGTACAGAAGCGCCGGCCCGGGAAAGCCGTTCCACTGCCTGCTCAAAAGCGACCGCGACGCCCTCCTCGATGCCATCGAAAAACACTGTTTCCGGCACGACGAGCGACAAGCCGGACAGAGGCGTGCGCGCCGCATCAACAGCCGCCTTGCCGCGCATGGCGGCATCTACCCACACGGCGTCCTGCACAGTGCGAGTGAGCGGGCCGAGCGAATCGAGACTTTTAGCCAGCGGATAGACGCCGCGCATCGAGTAACGGCCGCGGCTCGCCTTGTACCCCACCACACCGTTGAAGGCGGCGGGAATGCGCACCGATCCGCCGGTATCCGTACCGATTGCCACCGGCACCAGACCGGCCGCAACCGCTGCACCCGCGCCGGAAGAAGAGCCGCCTGGCAGCCGGTGGCCATCCGTGGAAGCGGGATTGCGCGGCGTTCCGTAATGCGGGTTGATGCCAAGGCCGGAAAACGCGAACTCGCTCATATTGGTACGGCCGACGCAGACCATCCCGGCCTCCATCAGCGCGCTCACCACATCCGCGTCACGGGACGCAGGCGCATCATTCGAAAGCACCGTCGATCCAGCCGTGGTCACAGTGCCTTCGAGATCGAAAAGGTCCTTCCAGGCGACCGGAATGCCGTCGAGCACGCCGCAGGATCGACCCTCGCGAATGCGTTTCAAGGCGCCTTCCGCCTCAGCCATGGCCCGCTCCGCCGTCAAGCCGACAAAGATCGCCCGGTCTTCCGATTTCCCGATTGCATCAAGCGTCTCTTCCGCCAAGGCGCGCGGATCAAGATGGCCGCTCTGGATGAGAATGGAAAGCTGCGCGATGTTTTTGCCCTTGTGAGCCATGATATGTTCCCTGAAACCGGCATGTTACGCACAACATGCCGTTTATCGGCAGCTTGGCAAGGTCAATCGCGGTACCCTTGCAACCATAAAGCCCGGTTGATGAGCGCGAAAAGAGGCCCCAATGCATCGTCGTATTCGGCGTCGATGTCCCATCGCAAGCCATCGAATATTTCAACCTGAGGTGCATATTTTCGGCGCCTTATATAAGCGGCGACTATAAAAAGACGGATTAATTCTTAATCGCATCTAAACTTTGTTGAATTATTTAGCAGACACCATTGAAATACATGCCCTATAAAAATTCCATAAAACAATCATAACGCGACATCGCGGGGGAATATCGCGAATGGAAGAGACTGCCTATCGGGGGATAGATAGACAGACTGAAACCGGTGACACGCTTCGCTCAACGACGCAGCCGGTACCGGGCCGCTTTTCGCGACGGCGTTCGCTCGCCAGCAAGATAACCCTGATATTTCTCGGCGGCGTGATCTTTTCCTACAGCATTGGGGCGCTCGTCGGCTGGTACATGTTCGTTGCCGCCGCCAGCGAGCAATGGCTCAACCAGGCCCGCGTCAATTCACAGATTGCCAGCGCCACCCTGCGCAGCATCTATACCTATGTCAGCGTCACCGCCGACACGGACGGACAGGTGAACGGCATCTTGACCGACAAGCCGATTGGCGACGACGCTTCCATCCTCGTTACCGGCTTCAACCCCAGCGACGTTCTCGCCCTCATCGGTGCGCAGACCAAGAATGCCGTCTGGCTTTTCCGCTACGATGAGGCCGATTCCGGATTCCGTCAAATCGCGGCGGCCTTCGACAACGCCACCGACGACGCCGAAAAACCGATTGCCACCGATCCCATCTTCTCCAGAGATGCGGTCGCCGCGCGTTTTGCCACCGGCTTTGCGACGATTGGCGATTCCAGCCATTATATCGGCCTGTTGCCGATCATCAGCACGGAAACGAAAAAGCCGATTGGCGCGGTCGCCGTCAGCATCGGCGGTTCGGATGCGCTTTATGGCGCGCAGCGCAAGCTCATCTACAATTCGCTCGTCGCCCTGATCGTTGTTCTGACCGTCACCGGCGTTCTCGTGACGCTGATTGCCAGGCATTTTCTAAAACCCGTTCCGGCGCTTGTGCAGGCGACACTCAGGATCGCCCGTGAGGAAACCGATGTCGTCACGCCGTTTCAGGATCGACGGGACGAGATCGGCGACATGGCCACCGCCATCGAAACCCTGCGGGAGGCCGTTCTGGAACGTGGACGGCTCAGGCAGATACGCGACATGGCGCAGCAACTGGAACATATGGCCCATCATGATGCGCTGACGGGGCTTCCCAACCGCGTGCTCTTGATGAAGACGCTGGAGAACCGTCTCGAACACCTTTCCTCATCCGGCCAGCCGTTCAACGTCATGCTGCTCGATCTCGACCGCTTCAAGGCCGTCAACGATACGTTGGGACACGCGGCAGGCGACGCCCTGCTGGTGGCCGTGGCCTCGCGGATTTCCTCCGTGCTCGGTGAAAACGACATGGTGAGCAGGCTCGGCGGCGACGAATTTGCGATCATACAAGCGGTGACCGATAATTGTCGCGAGGATGCGGGCGCGCTGGCAAAGCGCGTGGTCCATGCGGTCTCGCGCAGCTTCAGCCTCGAAGGTAGCCATATAAGCGTCGATACCAGCATCGGCATCGCCTGCGCGCCCGATCACGGCAACTCCGCCACCCAGCTTCTGCAACATGCGGACCTTGGTCTCTACCGGGCGAAATCCATGGGATGCGGCTTTTTTGTCTTTTACGAGCCTGGCATGGACATGGCGGCGCAGCACAAGCACGCGCTCGAAATAGACATGAAATCCGCGCTCGAAAACCACGAATTCGAGCTGTACTACCAGCCCGTGGTCAATCTGGAGAGCGGCCGCATTGTCGCCTACGAGGCCCTTGCCAGATGGCGGCACAGCAAGCTTGGCATCATCACGCCGGATCGCTTCATAACGCTTGCCGAAGAAAACAATTTCATCAAACCTCTGGGCGAATGGGTTTTGGCGCAGGCCTGCATGGACGCCATGACCTGGCCGAGGGATATCCGACTTGCCGTCAATCTTTCCGCCGTGCAGCTTTGCAATGACGATATTGTCCCGATCGTTGACAGCGCGCTGAAAGCCTCCGGCTTCCCGGCCGAGCGGCTCGAGCTTGAAGTGACGGAAACGGCAATGCTCGAGCGCGACAACAGCGCCAGGGCTTTAAAGCTGCTGAAGGAAATGGGCGTCCGCCTCGTGCTTGATGATTTCGGCACCGGTTATGCCGGGTTGAGCACGCTGACGCATGTTGCCTTCGACAAGATCAAGATCGACCGCGAATTCGTTTCCGGCCTGCCGGAAAATCCAATGTGCTCGGCCATCGTTAACACCATCATCGACATGGCAGAACAGATCGGCCTGAAAGTCACCGCCGAGGGCGTGGAAGACAAGAAACAGGTCGAGGCCCTCAAGCTTTCCGGATGTGACGAGGCACAGGGCTATTATTTTGCCGAGCCGGCGCCGCTTGCCCGGATACTCAAGAACCGTGCCGTCATCGCCCAAACCGGAAACGACGAATATAGCGACGTCGGGCGACCGATGCAGGAAACCTATTACCCGCCACAAAAAGCGATTTGAGAACGCGGCTGACAGCCAAAAGGACATAAAATGCGCATTTCAGTATTTTGCCTTTTCCTCACATGCTTTATCCCCACAGCTCCGGTGCAGGCCGCCGGCGAAGGCGATACGCTTCGGCAGATTGCCAAGACCGCGAAAATCCGCATCGGTTATCGTGAGGCCGAACCGCCGTTTTCCTATCAGCTGCCGGATGGAGAAGTGACCGGCTTCTCGACTGATCTTTGCCGCGCGATCAGCGAGGACATCCGCACGCAACTGAAGCTGGACAAACTCGACATTGAATATGTAAAGGCCACGCCCGCAACCCGGTTCATTCTCGTCCGTAGCGGCAAGATCGATATTGAATGCGCGGCGACGACCAACAACAGCGAACGCCGGAAAATGGTGGATTTCTCCTATCCGAATTTCATGACCGCGACGCAATTTCTCTCCCGTAAACAGGATAATCTGAAGAGCCTTGCCGATCTGGCCGGACGCTCCGTCACATCCGCCTCCGGCACGGTCAACATCGAGCAGCTGAATGCGGTGAACCGCGAAAAGAACCTCAATATCTCGGTGATGCCCACAAAAACCAATGAGGAAGCCTTCGAACTCGTCGTTGCCGGCAAGGCCTCGGCTTTCGTCATGGATGGCATATTGCTGGCGGCGCTGGCGGCAACATCGGAGAATCCCGACCTCTACGCGCTCTCGGACGAAACGCTGAGCGCACCCGAACCGTATGGCCTGGTGTTTCGGCGCAACGACCCGGCCTTCAAGGCGGCGGTCAACGAAAGCCTGCGGCAGATCTTCACCGGTCCCACCATTCACGGCCTTTACGAAAAATGGTTCACCAAACCCATTCCGCCCAATGGCATGAACCTGAACCTGCCGATGACCGCCTCCTTAAAACAAGCCTATGACCATCCGAGCGAGTACCGGGACTGAGGGCGTAAAAACCCCAACTCTATTTTATGAAAATGTTTTGACAGATAATTTTGGCTGGAGATGCGCGATGCAGAGATCGACATTGTGGCTCATGCTTGGGGTTTTTAGTCTTTTACCCACCATTGCAGCGGCCGACGAGACCCAACCGCCTACACTCGAAACCATTGCCAGAACCGGCACCATCCGGCTCGGCTTTGCCGACAGAAATCTTCCCTTTTCCTATATGGGAATTGGTCCGGAGCCGATCGGTTACAGCATCGAACTGTGCCTGAAGGTGGCGGATTCCATCAAGAAGAAGTTGGGCCTGCCGGAATTGAAAATCGATTTCGTCAAGCGCACCCCCAGCAACCGCATCACGCTTCTCAATGATGGCACAATCGACATGGAATGCGTGGCGAGCACGAATACGGAGGAAAGACGCAAGGCCGTGTGGTTTTCCTACAGCCACTTCATCACCGGCACGCGTTATGTCGCGCTGAAATCAAGCAACATGACAAGCGTCAGCGATCTTGCCGGTCGAACCGTGGTGGTGACGACGGGAACGATCAATATCAGTCAGCTGAATGTGCTTAACCGCAAACTGGGACTGAACATCGCCGTCCTGCAAAATGACAGTACGGAAGGCAGTTTCGACATGGTGACGGAAGATCGAGCCTCGGCCTTCGTCATGGACGATATTCTTCTGAGGTCCTTCGTCGCTGAAACGGGCAAGCCCGAAGACTATTCCATCTCGAACGAATATCTCGCCCCACCACAGCCCTATGGCCTGATGCTCCGACGGGGCGACACCGCCTTCAAGAACGCCGTCAACGAAGCCCTTGGGAAAATTTATGCAAGCGGCGAAATCAACGCGATCTACGACAAGTGGTTCAACGCTCCGATCCCGCCGAACGGCATAAACCTCAAGCGCCCGCTTCCCGACGATCTGGCCGAGGCATTTAGAATGCCGGTCGATACGACGGCCGAGTAAAGAAAAACGCCGCCCTGCAAGGGGCGGCGGTATTCGGAGAAAACATCACGCGGCGCGCAGGTCGGCGCTCAACGGTATCTCGACATCAATCTCCAGTATGGAGACGTGCTCGTCACGATCCATCTTCACATGCACCCGATCGTTATCGATCTGCACATGCTTGGCGATGACGGCGAGAATTTCTTCCCGGAGGACGGCGACGAGATCGGTTCCCGACGACGCCCTTTCGTGGGCAAGCAGCACTTGCAGTCGCTCGCGCGCAAGCGGTGCCGACTTTTGTTTACGGAACAGGCCGAAAATGCTCATGCAGCCCTCCTAGCAAAGATCTTGGAGAAGATACCCCGCTTTTCGCCCGGAATGACCACCGGAATGTCCTCGCCTGACAGGCGCCGGGCAGCGTCGAAGTAAGCCATGGCAGGTGCACAACGGGCATCCGCGAGCGTAACCGGTGCACCGACGTTGGAAGCACGCAGCACATCCGTGCTTTCGGGAATGATACCGAGCAGCGGAATGGAGAGGATTTCCAGAACGTCGTCGACCTTCAGCATGTCGCCGCGCTCGGCACGGGCCGAATCATAGCGCGTCAGAAGCAGGTGCTTTTCCATGCGCTCGCCGCGTTCGGCCTTCAGCGTCTTGGAATCGAGCAGGCCGATGATGCGGTCACTGTCACGCACCGAGGAGACTTCCGGATTGGTGACCACGACGGCCACATCCGCATGGCGCATGGCCAACGTCGCGCCGCGTTCGATACCGGCCGGGCTGTCGCAGATGACCCAGTCGAAATGTTTCTTCAACTCGGCGATGACCCATTCCACGCCTTCGGGCGTCAGATTGTCCTTGTCGCGTGTCTGCGAGGCGGGCAGCAGGAACAGCGTCTCAAGGCGCTTGTCGCGGATCAGCGCCTGCGTCAGCTTGGCATCGCCCTGGATGACGTTGACGAGATCGTAAACCACCCGGCGTTCAGCACCCATGACGAGATCGAGGTTACGCAGTCCGACGTCAAAATCGACAACCACGACCTTCTGCTTGTTCTGCGCCAATGCGGCGCCAAGCGCTGCGGTCGAGGTGGTCTTGCCAACCCCGCCCTTGCCGGAAGTAACAACGACTACCTTCCCCATACGGCTCTCCTGTTCCTGTGTTGTTTTCTCTATGTCGTCAGCCAAGTTTTTCGGCCTTTATCGTATCGTTTTCCAGCCACAGCTGAACGGGCTGGCCGCGCAGCTTGTCGTCAATGTCCTCGGCAACCTTGTAGACGCCGTCGATTGCCAGTAGCTCCGCTTCCAGCTTGCGGCAGAAGATGCGCGCCGAAACATTGCCAAGCGAACCGGCCATGGCGCGACCGCGCAACGCCCCGTAAATATGCACCGACCCGCCCGCGATGATTTCCGCACCCGAGGCGACCGAACCGATGACGGTCACATCGCCTTCGGGGAACATGATCGACTGGCCGGAGCGCACCGGCTCGTTGATGACCAGCGACTGGACCACGGCCCGAACCTCGCCCGAAGCGCGCGGCTTTTCTTCCGGCAATTCGGCAGCGATGGCGACAGGCTCGACCTCGACATCTGAAGCGGGCTTTCCGCCCTTCAGCGACGGCGGCATGCCCGGCTCGATCATCGAGGGGCGAACACCTTCGATCCCCATGATGCCGACATTACGTTCCGTCAGCGCTGCCAGCAGAGCCTTCAGCCCTGCCTTGTCCAGCGACAGCTCAGACGCATCCAGAACCACCGGACGCGACAGGAAGAACCCGGCTGAACGTGCAGCAAGATCATCCAGCCGTTCCAGCCATTGATCGAGCGGAGCTTCAGGGGACAGAACGACCGCGAGGAAGGAGCGGCCTTTGATACGGATCGAACGCTGGTCTGTTAGCACTTTGGTCATCTTGGTAAACAAATCGTTGACAATTAGGTACCTCGAATATGGTTAACAAATGGTTAACAACACCCCTTAAACGACGGTTTCGTTAAGAGAATTCCGCTGCGAAAAATCTCATGCACAACATTCATAAGCTCCGTTTAGCTTTTGATTTTGCGAACTTTGACTGCTTTCGAAAACTCACAATAGCAGTTGATCCTTGCTGCAACCTGACGCCCGCATAACCGTATGCGGACGCCGCCTCCCCTGCCTGACCATGCCCCGAGTCGCAGTCCGTGCAAACTGTCCGATTCCGGCACGATGTTCGCCACTGGCGGATGGGTCGCCATTTGCTTGAGGAGCGGAAAAACGATTCCGTTATGCCTGCCGATGCTATAGACACGAGGCCAACCCGACACATCCAACGGAAGAATGCGATGCACAGCAAAGTCCCGGCGACCGCCCAGATCTCCTCGCGCGAATATGGCGCCTTCCTGTTCGACATGGATGGAACGCTGCTGAATTCCATTGCGGTGGTGGAGCGGGTCTGGCGCGAATGGGCCGTAGACAACGGCATAGAGCCGGAGGCTTTCCTGCAGCGCATCCATGGCATGCGCGCATCGGAGGTTGTGCGTCGCGAGGCAGTTCCCGGCCTCGATATCCAGGAACAGGCGGATATGCTTTTGCAAAAGGAAATGGACGATGTTGACGGCATCCTCCAGATTCCGCAGGCAGCTGCATTTCTTGAGAAATTGCCGGCCGGAAAATGGGCTATCGTCACCTCCGCCGCCCGCGCCCTTGCCGAACTCCGGTTGGCTGCGGCAGGCCTCACACCGCCTCCAGTGATGATCTGCGCCGAGGACGTTGTGAACGGCAAGCCTGACCCGGAGGGTTACAGAAAGGCTGCTGCGAAGCTCGGCGTCGCACCTGAAGACTGCGTCGTCTTCGAAGATGCGCCCGCCGGCATTCTGGCGGGGGAAAGCATGGGCGCCACGGTCGTGGTCATTAACGCCACTCATTCGCATCCCATCGAAACGCCGCACCTTTCGATCGGTGGGTACGGTGAGCTGGACGTCACCATCGGCGACGACGGCGGCTTGAAGCTTACAAGTAACAAGGGCTGAAAAGCCAACCCAAACATGCGGTGTCATCCTCGGGTCTGTCCCGAGGATCAATCACGTTTCGTAAAATCCAATTCATTGCGCCGAGCCTGCCGCACCGGTCCCCAGTCTTTCGCCGTGTACTTTTCCTCTAGCGGCCAATTGACAGCACCGCATAAATCCTACCTAATAAAATTGGTAAGACCATCTTACCGCTTGCGCGAAGGGGGGAGACTTTCGCGCTGGGAGGACATCATGTTTGTGGCTCTGGAGCCGCGCCGCCTCTACAGGCTGGTCGCGGAACAAATTCGCTTGCTTATCGAGAGCGGGGAACTCACGGACGGTCAACGCCTGCCGGCGGAGCGCGATCTGGCGGAACGTTTTGGCGTGTCCCGCCCGACGGTGCGGGAAGCACTGATCGTTCTGGAAGTGGAAGGCCATATCCATATCCGCATGGGATCGGGCGTGTATGTGAACACGTCCCGCACGGCTAACAAGGCAAAGTCGCCCGTACAGGACGCGCACGGCCCATTCGAAATCCTGCAGGCGCGCTGCATCATTGAAAGCGCTATTGCCGAGGAGGCCGCGCGGCTTGCCACGTCTGAATGCATCGCCAGGCTGGACGACATCATCGAACGCATGGCCGGGGCGCTCGACAATTCGCCGCAGGCCCTCAACCTGGACCGCGCCTTCCACACCGCCATTGCCGACATCATCGGCAACTCGGCGCTGAACCGCTTTACCGGCCTGATCTATGACGAGCGCAGCCTTTCGCCCTATTTCGAAAAGCTCGCCAGCTATTTCGAGGGTCCTCACACATGGATTCTTGCCGTTCAGGAACACCGGGTGATCCGCGACGCGATCGCGGCGAACGATCCGGAAGGCGCACGCGAGGCGATGCGCCAGCATCTGACGCTGTCGCAAAAGAGATTTTCCGAGAGTTTCGGGGAGGAAACGATCGGAGAAGAGTGACCGCGCCGCAACGGGCGACGGGAAAAACAGAAATCTGGCTTTAATTCGGGAGGAGTTAAGAATGAAAATCAGATTGTCGACTTTGATGGGTGCAACCGCTGCCATTTTGCTTTCGGCTTTGGCGGCACAGGCGCAAACAACGCTGAAATGGGCGCATGTCTACGAGACCTCCGAACCGTTCCACACGGATTCGGTCTGGGCTGCGGAAGAAATCGCCAAGCGCACCGACGGCCGCTACAAGGTGGATGTATTCCCCGCCTCGCAGCTCGGCAAGGAAGCGGATATCAACCAGGGCCTGAAGATCGGCACGGTGGATATCATCATCTCCGGCTCCAGTTTTGCCGCACGTGACTTCAAGCCGATCGGCGTCACCTATTTTCCATATATCTTCCGCGACCCGAGCCATCTGATCGCCTATACCAAGAGTGATATCTTCAAGCGTCTTGCCAAGGGTTACGAGGACAAGACCGGCAACCACATCGCCGCCGTCAGCTATTACGGCACGCGCCACACCACGTCGAACAAGCTGATTGCCAACTGCGCCGACATGGCGGGGCTGAAGATGCGTGTTCCCGACGTTCCGGCCTATCTCGCCATGCCACGCGCCTGCGGCGCCAACACGACGCCGATCGCATTCGCAGAAGTCTATCTGGCGCTTCAGAACGGCACGGTCGATGCACAGGAAAACCCGCTGACCACCATCGAGGCAAAGAAGTTCTTCGAAGTGCAGAAGAACATCGTGCTGACCGGCCACATCGTCGACCACCTCAACACGGTGATCTCGAAGAACCTGTGGTCCAAGCTTTCCGATGAAGACAAGAAAATCTTCACGGACGTCATGCAGGAAGCCGCCGTGCGGACCACGAAGACCATCGAAGGACGCGAAAAAAGCCTCGTGGAAGAGTTCAAGAAGCGTGGCCTGAACGTCGCAGAGGTGGACAAGGCGGACTTTGAGAAGAACGTCATGGAGAAGGTGAAGTTCGAGGACTTCGGTTACGACAAGGCCGACTGGGAAGCCATTCGCGCCGTCAAGTGAGCCAAGATCCGGTGCGGCCTCCGTTGCCGCACCGCCCTTTCTCTCCAGACGGGATATCTCAATGTCGCAGGAAATTCATACTCAGGTCACGCCTGAAGAACTCGCCCACACGTTTGACGAGGCGCCGCCCGAAGTCGACCTGAAGGTCTACGCCTTCGAGGACTGGGTTACGCTTGGCCTTTTCTGGCTGATGACAGGTTGCGTGTTCCTTCAATTCTTCACCCGCTACGTGCTTAACGACAGCTATGCCTGGACGGAAGAAATCGCCGTCAACTGCCTGATTGGCGTGGTGTTTCTAGGTTCGGTCATGTGCGTGCGCATGTCACGCCACATTCAGGTGGATGTGCTTTATCACTACGTTCCGCCGCAGGTTGCCCGCGTCATGTCGATCCTTGTCGACGTGCTGCGCATCGTGTTCTTCGCCTACACCTCGTGGCTGATGTGGCGGTATCTGGAAATCGTCGCCGACGAGGAAATGGTCACCGTCGCCCTGCCGCGCAACATCGTTTTCTATACGGTTCTGGCCGCTTTCGTCCTGATGTTCTTCCGTTCGGTGCAGGTCTTCATCGCCAATATGCAGCGTGGCTATTCCGTTCTGGAACGGCCGGAAGAATTCCAGAGCGCGGGGGATTGAACATATGCTTATTCTTATCGGCTCGTTTCTTCTGTTGATGCTGATCGGCCTGCCGGTCGCCATTTCAATGGCCACGGCATCGCTTCTCTACATCGTCTCGTATAATGTCGCGCCAGATATCATCGCGGCGCAGCGTCTGATTGCGGGCGTGGAAAGCTTCCCGCTCCTCGCCGTTCCCTTCTTCATCCTTGCCGGGAATCTTATGAACACGGCGGGGGTGACGGGACGCATCTATTCCTTTGCCGTGGCGTTGGTCGGCTGGATGAAAGGTGGTCTGGCACAGGTCAACATCATCGGCTCGGTAATCTTTTCCGGCATGTCCGGCACGGCCCTCGCCGACGCCGCCGGCATCGGCACCATCGAAATCAAAGCCATGAAGGATCATGGTTATCCGGTCGAAGCGGCCGTCGGCGTCACCGCCGCCTCCGCAACGCTCGGGCCGATCTTTCCGCCATCGTTGCCGTTCGTCATCTACGGCATGATGGCAAACGTCTCGATCGGCGCACTGTTCATGGCCGGCATCGTTCCAGGCGTCGTCATGACGCTTTTGATGATGATCACCGTTGCCGTTTTCGCCTACGTCAAGGGTTGGGGTTCCGATACGCCGTTCAACCTCAGAACCATCTTCGGCGCTTCGCTTGAAGTGCTCGTCGTCATGATGGTGCCGCTCGGCATCTATCTCCTGACGCTGTTTGGCCTGTCGCTCAACCTGTCGATTCTGATCGTGCTGGTGGTCTTGCTCGCCTGCGACTGGTATTTCGACTTCTCTGCCGTGATGGCCCTGATGACGCCGGTGATCCTGATCGGCGGCATGACGATGGGCTGGTTCACGCCGACGGAGGCGGCTGTCGCAGCCGTGTTGTGGTCTCTGTTCCTCGGGCTTGTCCGTTACCGGACGATGACGTTCAAGTCGCTGGCAAAATCGACCTTCGACACGATAGAGACCACGGCATCGGTTCTCTTCATCGTTGCGGCGGCATCAATCTTCGCATGGCTTCTGACGGTGAGCCAGGCAGCACAGTTGCTATCGGCGGCGATCCTGACGATCACCGACAGCAAGTGGATTTTCCTCCTGCTGGTCAACCTGCTGATGCTGTTCGTCGGCTGCTTCCTAGACACGATCGCGGCAATCACCATCCTCGTGCCGATCCTGCTGCCGCTGGTGCTGCAGTTCAATATCGATCCGGTGCATTTCGGCCTCATCATCACCCTCAACCTGATGATAGGGCTGCTTCATCCGCCGCTCGGCATGGTGTTGTTCGTGCTCTCACGCGTGGCGAAACTCTCCGTCGAGCGCACCACCGTCGCCATTCTGCCATGGCTGGTGCCGCTGTTCGTGGCGCTGCTGCTGATCACCTTCATCCCGGCAATCACCTTGTGGCTGCCGACCGAGATGGGCCTAATCCGCTAATCGACGCAATGCCCGCGCGGCTAGCCGCGCGGGTTTCATTCATCCAATACACATACGATGAGAGGCACGGTGATGCAGACACGCGTGGCACGTCTATACGGCCGTGAAGATATCCGCGTTGAAACGCAGGACATGCAGGCGCCCGGCCCCGGTGAAGTGCTGCTGACCATGGCGGCGGGCGGCATTTGCGGTTCCGATCTACATTATTATCAGGACGGCGGCTTCGGGCCTGTGCGGGTGCGCGAGCCGATCATCTGCGGCCATGAGGCATCGGGGCGGGTGCATACGCTGGGCGAAGGCGTCAGCGGGCTCGCACTCGGCCAACTCGTCGCCGTCAATCCCTCGCAGCCTTGCGGCCATTGCCATTTCTGCCTGAAGGGCCAACCGATCCATTGCCTCGATATGCGCTTCATGGGCAGCGCCATGCGCCTGCCGCACGAACAGGGCATGTTCCGTGATCGGCTCGTTGTTCCCGCAAAACAATGCGCGACATTTTCAGACACCACTTCGCCCGCCGAAGCCGCCTGCACCGAACCGCTTGCGGTCTGCCTGCATGCCGTCGCACAAGCGGGTGATCTGACCGGCGCCAAGGTGCTGGTAACGGGCGCCGGGCCGATCGGCCTCTTGACGATTGCCGCCGCCCGCCATGCCGGTGCCGGCATCATTCTCGCCACCGACCTGACCGATGCGGCGCTGGAGCGCGCGCCCGCCATGGGGGCGGACCGCACCATCAATGTCGCGAAAAACGCAGAAGCACTTTTACCCTATCAGGACAATAAGGGGTATTTCGACGTCGTTTTCGATTGCTCCGCCGCGGCACCTGCGCTTCGCGCCGCCTTCGCCTGTGTACGTCCGCGCGGCACTGTCGTGCAGGTGGGCGTCACCGGTGACATAACCATTCCGCTCAATGCGCTGGTGGGCAAGGAAATCCTCTGGCGCGGCTCGCAGCGTTTCCACGACGAATTCGCCATTGCCGCCCGCCTGATCTCCACGCGCGGGATCGATGTGCGGCCGATCATTTCCCACAGCTTCCCGCTTGAAGAAGCGAAATCCGCATTCGAGCAGGCCGGAGACCGCTCCGCCGCCTGCAAGGTGCAGCTGACATTTTCCGCAGAATGATATTTGAGGATAAAAAATGAGACATACATGGCGCTGGTTCGGCCCGGTGGACAAGGTCACGGTTCAGGATGCGGCTCAGGCAGGGGCGGAAGGCATCGTAAGCGCGCTGCACCACATCGCCACCGGCGATGTCTGGCCTGTGGATGAAATCGCCAAACGGCATGAGGCGATCAAGGCCGGTGGGCTGTATTGGGACGTGGTGGAAAGCGTGCCGGTCTCCGAGGAGATCAAAACCCAGACGGGCGACTGGAAAAACCATATCGCCAACTGGCAGGAGACGCTGCGCCGCCTCTCCGCCACGGGCATTCGCACCGTCTGCTACAATTTCATGCCGGTGCTGGACTGGACCCGCACCGATCTGCGCTGGGAAACGAAGCACGGCGCAAAAGCCATGCGTTTTGACCTTTCCGATTTCGCCGCCTTCGACATTCACATTCTCAAACGCCCCGACGCAAAGACCGATTATCCGGAGTGGCTGATCGAGGAAGCGGCAAAACGTTTCGCCGACATGCCGGATACGAAGATCGCCGCACTCGGACGTAATATCGGCGCGGGCCTGCCGGGTTCGGCGGATGGTTACACGCTCAGCCAGCTTCTCGAAAAGCTGCGCTCATATCACGGCATAAACCGCGAAAAACTGCAGCAGAACCTGATCGATTTTCTGTCGGAAGTGACGCCGGTCGCGGAAGAGGTCGGCATCAACATCTGCGCCCACGGCGACGATCCCCCATGGCCGCTGCTCGGCCTGCCGCGTATTCTTTCAACGGAGTCCGACTACGCCCATATGCTCTCGCAAGTCGACAGCCGGGCCAATGGCGTTACGCTCTGCACCGGCTCGCTCGGCGCGCGGGCGGATAACGACCTGCCCTTCATCGCCAGCCGTTTTGCAGACCGCATCCATTTCGTGCATCTGCGCAACGTCACGCGCGACACGGACACCGTGCCCTGCTCCTTCTTCGAGGACGAGCATCTGGAAGGTGGAACGGATATGGTCGCCGTTATCGCAGCACTTCTGTCGGAAGAATCCCGCCGTCGTGCGGAGGGCCGTGCAGACCACACCATTCCGATGCGGCCCGACCATGGCCAAGAAATCCTTGATGACCTGACGCGAGGGGCGCAGCCGGGTTATCCCGCCATCGGCCGATTGAAGGGGCTGGCAGAGCTTCGCGGCATCGAGCGCACGCTGTCGCATGGCCGTTTCGGATTGGCGAAGCAGGCGAATTAAGCCGACACGATTGGCCGCCGGCAGCCTCTTAGCTTGCGGTCAATCGCGTCCTGAATTGAAGATACGAAAAGGCGGCAAGCCCACCGGCAATGGCGCCAACGGCTTTCACAACTGCATCTGTCATATGCGGATGCCGTGTGGGCGACAGAAATTGCAGCGCCTCGATGCCGAAAGCCGCCACGATACCCGCGACAATGATGGCAAGCCAGTAACGCGGATAAGCCAGCACGAAGGCAGCCGAACAGAAGGCAAAGGCGGCGGCGCGGTCGATGCCGACGGTCGTCAGCGTATGGGGCCGAAGCCCGATCGGGCAAACTGTAACGATCACGATCAGCAGCAGAACCGACCAGGCGATGTATTTCGGAAGTCTATTTGTCATCATGGCGTCACAATAGAGCGCTGCGCGCATAAACGGAAGATCGTCTTTTTCTTCCACCGCCCAATAAATCACACTTTTTGGACAGATACTGCACAAACCGGCTTTCGCTGAAGCCTTACTCGGGCTAAGGCAGAGGGCAACCGGACAAGGATCGCGGCTGATGGCCTTTCAGGCTGTCGCCCTTCGGTCCGGTTTTACGGTATCGGGTGGATTTTCCACACAGGATCAGATTTTCAGGGAAGAGCACAATGAGTTTCAAGCCGCACGGCAAACATCTGGTTGCAGGAGAATGGGTCGCCACGGAAGCGAAATTCCGCAGCGAGCCTGCACATGGCGAAGCTTTCGATTTTTCGGTCGGCACCGTCGATCTGGTGAATGCGGCCGCAGAAGCAGCCGAAGAGGCTTTCTGGAGCTACGGCTATACGACCCGCGAAGAGCGCGCCGCATTCCTCGACACCATCGCCGATGAGATCGAGGCCCGCGCCGACGCCATCACTGAAATCGGCACGTCCGAGACCGGCTTGCCCGCAGGACGCCTGCAGGGTGAACGCGGCCGCACCACCGGACAGCTTCGCCTTTTCGCATCGCATATCCGCAAGGGCGACTATCTCGACCGCCGCCACGACGAAGCGCTTCCGGATCGCCAGCCGCTGCCGCGCCCGGATATCCGTCTGATGCAGCGTCCGATCGGCCCCGTTGCGGTCTTCGGTGCGTCCAACTTCCCGCTCGCCTTCTCGACCGCCGGTGGTGATACCGCCGCCGCTATCGCAGCCGGCTGCCCGGTTGTGGTCAAGGGCCATTCCGCCCATCCCGGCACCGGTGAAATCATTGCCGAGGCCGTTCTCGCCGCCGTCAAGAAGCACAATCTGCATCCCGGCGTCTTCTCGCTGATCCAGGGCGGCCGCCGCGATGTCGGTTCCGCGCTCGTCCAGCATCCGCGCATCAAGGCAGTCGGCTTCACCGGCTCGCTCGCCGGTGGCCGCGCACTGTTCGATCTCTGCGCCCAGCGTCCGGAACCGATCCCGTTCTTCGGCGAACTCGGTTCCGTCAACCCGATGTTCCTGCTGCCGGAAGCCGTTTCCGCGCGCGGTGAAGCCATCGCCAAGGGCTGGGCAGGTTCGCTCACCATGGGTGCTGGCCAGTTCTGCACCAATCCCGGCATTGCCGTGGTGCTTGCCTCGCAGGCGGATGCTGTGTCGGAAACCGCACGGGCGGCCCTTTCCGAAGTCGGCCCGCAGGTCATGCTGACCGACGGTATCGCCGCTGCCTATCGTGACGGTCGCGACCGCATCGCAGCCGGTAACGGCGTGCGCGACGTTTTGACCACCACCTGCGACCTGCGTAACGCAACGCCTTACCTGTTCCGCGTTTCGGGCAAGGACTGGGTTGCCAACCACGCGCTCGCCGAAGAAGTCTTCGGACCGCTCGGCCTGATCGTGACGGTCGACAGCGCTGAAGAAATGATCGAAGTGGCAAAGAGCTTCGAAGGTCAGCTGACAGCGACCATGCATCTTGACGCAGGTGACGCCGAACTCGGCCGCAAGCTGCTGCCGATCCTCGAGCGCAAGGCGGGCCGCGTTCTCGCAAACGGCTTCCCGACCGGCGTTGAAGTCTCCGAAGCCATGGTTCACGGCGGCCCCTACCCGGCTTCCACGAACTTCGGCGCGACCTCGGTCGGCACCATGTCGATCCGCCGCTTCACGCGCCCGGTTTCCTACCAGAATATTCCTTCGGACGTTCTGCCGCAGGATATCCGCTGATCAAAAAAATGGGGAGAGCGCTCCTGCGCCCTCCCCATTCACAATAGTGCTTCGGTATCAGGCCGACTGGATCGCCTGTATTTTCTCGATGCCGCCGACAGTGCCGGCGAAATCCTGCCAGACGCCCTGCGCCCCCTTGCGCCACTCATCCAAGGCTTCCGGCTGCAACACCTTGCCGCCCTTCGAAATCGCAAGCTCCACAGACTTCGCCTCGTCCTCGACGATCAGCTGGTTGAAATAGAGCGCGCCTTCGCTTGATGCTTCGGTCAGGGCCTTCTTCTCTTCGTCATCGAGCTGGTTCCAGAAAGCCGCACCATAATAAACCACGCCCGATGCCCAGATATGGCCGGTCTCGGTCATGTAGGGTACAACCTCGTAAAGTTTGAACCCGGCATAGGCGGACTTCGTCAGATCCATGGCGTCGGCTACGCCGGTTGACAGTGCATTATAGGTCTCGGTGATGGGAATGCCGACCGGCGTGGTGCCGAAGGCGCTCCACAGCTTGGTGTGCAGTGGGCTCTGGATGACGCGGATCTTCTTGCCGTTGAGCTGCTCTGGCCGGGTTACCGGCTCCTTGGTCAGGAGATGGCGGGCGCCGTAGTTGATGAAGTCTACGGCCACGAATTGCTGCGCGCCAAGCTTGGTCTTCAGCTCGCTGCCGGTCTCGCCCGTCACCACCTTGCGCACATGGTCTGCATCGCGGAACAGGAAGGGCAGATCGAGGATTTGCAGTTCCGGCACCCAGCCGGAGAGCGAAGAGACCGTGGAAAGGCTCGCCTGAACCGATCCGAGACGGATATTTTCCGCCACTTCCTTTTCGCCGCCCAGCGCACCGCTCTTGACGATGTTGAAGCGGAAACGGCCGGGCAGCTTTGCCTCCACCAGCTCGCTGATCTTCACCCAGATTTTCGTCTCCGGCTTGTCGTCCGCGAACAGGGAGGCGACCGTAATGTTGCGGGTCCTGGCATTTGCGTTGCGCACGAAGGCGGGCGTGGCAAGTGCTGCCGCACCCGCAGCGGAGAGTTTCAGGAGATTGCGACGATCGATAATAGGCATGAATAAAACCCCGGATTTAGAAGACAATGGCCCAGGCGCACAGAATGGCGAGGGAAACGAGAAGGGATAGGAGATAGGGAACGACGGCCTGGAATAGCGCTGTCGCCGGAATGCGGGTGACACCGCTGACGACGAAGATCAGCATGCCGAGAGGTGGTGTTAGGCCATGGATCATCAGGTTGACCACGAGAATGACGCCGAAATGGATGGGATCGATACCGGCCGCAACGGCCGCGGGCAACAGGATCGGTCCAAACAGAAGGATGGCCGCACCGATATCCAGCACCAGCCCCACCACGAGCAGGATGAGGTTGGAAAGCAGAAGCACCGCGATCTTGCTGCCGCCAAGCAATGTCACGAAATCCGTGACGAGGCCGGAGACATTATCGACCGCCAGAAGAAAGGCGAAGGGGCCTGCCGTGCCGATAAGGAGACCGATGGCCGCCGCCTCACCGGCTGATTGCCGGAAAGTTGAGAAGATACGCCCCGCGCCCAGCCGGTACCCGAAGCCGAGAAGCAGCGTGTAGAGTGCGGCAAGTGCGGCCGCCTCCGTGGTAGTGACGACGCCGATGCGGATGCCGACCACCACGATGACGCCGAGACCGAAGGCGGGTATGGCGGCGATAGCCGAGCGCCAGCGTTCCGTGCCCGTGGCGCGCGGCAGGGTATCGACGCTGCGCACGCTCCAATGGATAGCCACCGCAAGGCAGATCGCCATCAGCCCGCCGGCGAAAAAGCCGCCAACCAGCAACGAACCCACCGACAGGTTGGTAGCCGTTGCGAGGATGAGAAAGGCAATGGAGGGCGGGATGACATTGTCGAGCACCGACGTTGCAGCGATGATCGCGCCCGCCTGCGCCGGCGGATAGCCGTGTTTGACCAGTTCCGGCTGGAACGTTGAAGCGCCGAAGGCGGCGTTGGCGACAGAGGAGCCGGATGCGCCGGAAAACAGCACGCTGGTCAACAGCGTCGTCTGCGCCAGCCCTGCCCGGCGGTGTCCAACCATGGAGGCGGCGAACCGAACCAGCTGGTTGGCAACGCCCGATTCCGTCAGCAGGCTTCCGGCCAGCAGGAAGAAGGGAATGGCGAGCAGCAGGAATTTCGACATGCCTGTTACCGTTGAGGAAACGATGGCCGGCTCCGGCAAGGTACTGCCGAAGGCGATCGCCACATAGGCTGCGGCGAGAAAGGCATGGGCGAGCGGTGCTGCCAGCACCAGCCCCACCGCCGCCGTCAGCGCCAGAAACAGGCTGGGCGGCAGGCTCGTATCTACGAAGACTTCCGGCAGGCCGACATAGGCCGCAATTGCAATGGTGAGAGACACTAGAACGGCAAATGTCTTGCCCTCACTGACACGCTGAAGCGCCAGGTAAAGAAGGATCAACGCGCCGCCTGCACCCAGAAAGCCAAAACGCACCCATTCCGGCAGACCGAGCGTCGGAGACGTACCACCCAGCATCGCCGCGATTTCAACGCCACCGAAGGCGAGTATCAGTGCTGCGATGAAGGAGAAGGCATCCGCCAGAACTTCGGTGGCGGCATGGAACCGCTCAGGCAAAAACCGCACGAAAACATCGAGCCGCATGGCAAGCGCGCTTTTGAGACTGAGCGGCGCGCCGACCGCGATCATCGCCACATGCAGCCAGATGCCGAGATCTTCCGCACCGATGAAGCCGGTGTGAAACAGATAACGCAGGGTGACATTGACCAGCACCACCACGAGAAGAGTCGCAAGGATTGCGGCGGCGACCGCGCCAAGCGCCTTGTCCAGAACGGCAAGCGTCCGCTCCGCCGCACGCTGAGGGCCGATGCGCCGTTGTGCAATCGTTGGTGCCGGACCAGCCGTCATGTCTTTTTTCTCCACTCCCGGAAGGCCATGTTTACGATGCCTTTGCCGAGAGGTCGCGGTCGAACAAAGTCGACCAGGTGAATTGTTTGGCTGACGAGACTTCCCGCGATACATCAAGACGCGGAAGAACCTTTTCCCCGAAACGGAAGGCCTCTTCCAGCAATGGCATGCCGGACAGAATAAAGGTATTCACGCCCGCCTTTTTATAGGCCTCCAGCGTGCGGATGACCGTATCGGGCGAGCCGACAATTGCGGTGCCCGGTCCCGGCCGGACAAGACCGATGCCGGCCCAGAGATTGGGGGCAATTTCGAGATCACGCAGGTTCTCAGGCTTCTGTCCACCATGCATCGCCGTCATGCGCTGCTGGCCGACGGAATCGGTCTTGCCGACGAAACGCTGGTTGGCTGCAATGGCACGCTCGTCCATGCGCCCGTAAAGATCGGCGGCGGCGGCCCATGCCTCTTCATCCGTATCGCGGACAATAACGTACAGGCGAATGCCGTATTCTAGCTCACGGCCGAGTTTCTCCGCCCGCGCCTTGACGAGATCGACCTTCGCGCCGATCTGGTCGGGCGTTTCGCCCCAGGAAAGATAGGTCTCGACATGTTTGGCGGCAACCTCGATCGCCTTGTCCGAAGAGCCGCCGAACCATAGCGGTGGTGGCTCTATGCCTTGCCCCACCGGCAGTGCCAACTTTGCGCCTTCGGTCTGGAAATGGCGGCCCTTGAAATCGACCGTCTCACCGGCAAAAAGACGATGCCAGATCTGCAGATATTCATCCGCCATATCGTAGCGTTCGTCATGCGGCATGGTCATGCCATATGCACCGAGCATCTTGGCATCGCCCGAGACGACGTTGATCAGCAGGCGTCCGCGCGAAAATTCCTGAAGCGTCGCCGCCATCTTGGCGAGCAGCGTTGGCGCGACAAGACCCGGATGAATCGCGACCAGAAACTTCAGCCGCTCGGTATAGGAAAGCAGCGCGCCAGCCAGAACCCACACATCATGCGCGCCGGTGGCAAAGAGGGCGCCTGTGTAACCAAGCTGATCATAAGCAAGAGCAAGCTGCTTGTAATAACCGAGATCAACCTTGCGGGATCCTTCCGGTTGCCAGGGATAGGCGCCATCGGGCGCGCACATGTACCAGAAAACGTTCATCTGTCGCCTCCCGCGCTGGCTGATTGTGGGGCCGGTCTCTGCCCGGTCAGAACCGGTAGAGAGAAATGGCCGTGCCTGTAAAGCGTATCGGCCTCCTCCTGCTGTTCGGCAAGGATATTTTCGGCGGCGGGCACCACCGAAAGATCGCGTGAGCGCAGCACCTTTGCCCAGGACTGCGCATCGCCTTCGCTGCCCGGCTCGGCGGCAAGAAGGGCCGCGGCTCTGTCTATATCCGCCATGACGGCGCGGCCAACGCGGTCCAGTTCGGCGGCAATCGCATCGCGTTGTTCCAGCGCCACAGTGTGACGCGCAAGCGTCCAGAACAGCGAACGGTTGGGAATGGTGGAGCCGCAATGGACCAGAAGACTGATCCCGTCATGGGTCAGGGCTTTTTCGAGCCGTGGCGACATCGTCACCCAGGCATCGACGCGGCCTTCCACGAGATCGCGCAGGCTATCGCTGTCACCGCTCTCGATGCGTATTACATCCGCAAGGCCAAGCCCCGCCCCTTCCAGGCTACGCGCAAGAAGATAGGTATGAAAAGACCCGTCAATCAGCGATATGCGTTTTCCCGAAAGGTCGGCCGCAGAGCGGATAGGGCTGTCGCGCCGCACGAGGATCGCGCCGTTTGCGGGGCGTGGTGCCGAGGCAGCGATATAAGCTGCGGAAAGCCCCCGCGCATCCGCCTCGATTGGCGGCGTCGAGCCCGTGCCGCCGAAATGAATTTCGCCTTTTTCCAAAAGCGCTGCGGTATCGCGCCCCTCGCGGTAGGGCACGAATTCCGGATCGAATTCATCAAACGCGCCGGGCCAGAGCCGGGCGAGCCGCAAATGCAGATTGTTGGGATGGACCCCGATTTTCATGTCGACACCTCATTTCTTAATCAATCTACTTTTTTATAGAATGTTTTCGAGGAACGTTTTGGCGATCCTCTGCGGGAAAGCGAAAGAGAAATCTATCAATCCTGTAGATTTTAAAAAATTTCCTGACGCGGTCAAACTCGGCCTAATCAAACTATTGAAATTTATCGCAATACAATTTACTTTTTTATAGTTTGAAAAATGGACCTGTAGTCGTGACGAAACCGGTTTCCAATCTCATCTGCCGCAGCGTGGTGGAGGCGAGCGAGCTTTTAAAGCTTGTCGCCAACGCCAATCGCCTGGCCATCGTCTGCTATCTCATGGAAACGGAGGCTTCCGTTTCCGCACTGGAATATGAACTCGGCATTCAGCAACCGACACTTTCCCAGCAGCTTGCCGAATTGCGCGATGCCGGTGTGATCGAGGGCTCGCGGGAAGGCAAACAGGTGATTTATCGCGTCACCGATCCGCGCATCATCCAACTCGTTGCGACATTGCGCGGTCTTTATACTGATCTTTCTGATGTGACCGGCAAGAAAGGCAGGCGAGCTTTGCCACTAGATGAGGCGATGTTCGATTAGCATGATCGACCTCTACACCTGGATCACCCCGAACGGCCTGAAAATCTCGATTGCGCTGGAGGAACTCGGCCTGCCCTATATCAGCCACGCCATCGACATTGAAAAAGGCGAACAATTCTCAGCCGACTATACCCGCGTCAATCCCGGCTCGAAAATACCGGCAATCATCGACCGCGATAACGGCACAGTTCTAGCGGAATCGAACGCGATTCTGATCTATCTCGCCGAAAAGGCCGGGCGTCTTCTGCCTGCCTCCCCTGCTGCGCGGCTGGCAGTCACCGAATGGCTGATGTGGCAGGCCGCCAATTTTGGCCCGACACTCGGTTATGCCCATTATTTCCTGACCTACAATACCGGACATGCACCCTTTGCCGAGGCGCGTTTCGCCTCGGATACGGAGCGCCTCTACCGCACTTTGAACCAGCGCCTGACGGGCCGGGAATTCATCGCCGGTGATTTTTCCATAGCCGATATCGCCATCTGGCCATGGGTCTCGCGTTTCGCGCGCCATAAAATTGACCTCGACGATTTTCCGGAGGTACAGCAATGGTATCGCCAGTTCGGACAGCGCGAAACCTTCCGGCGCGGTTACCGCGTGCCTTTCGCGACATCAGACGTACCTGGTCTTTAACCCGCTTTAGCAGGCGACAAGGTGGCCGGGCGAGACCTCACGGTACTCACGCGGTTTCACCACGTAATCGATCGCGCGGATCGGGCTTTTCAGCTCGTCATTCGCGGCATTTCGCCGGGTGTTTCTGCGTTCCGGGTCCGGCACCGGCACGGCGGCCATCAGCTTGCGGGTGTAATCATGCTGCGGATTGTCAAACACCGCCGCACGTGGGCCGATTTCAACGATCTCGCCGAGATACATTACCGCTACCCGGTGGCTGACGCGCTCCACCACCGCCATGTCATGGCTGATGAACAGGAAGGCGAGATCGAGGCTTTGCTGCAGATCCAGCATCAGGTTGATGACCTGCGCCTTGATCGAAACGTCCAGCGCCGAAACGCTCTCATCGGCGACAATCACCTTCGGCTGGAGCGCAAGCGCGCGGGCGATACAGATACGCTGACGCTGGCCGCCGGAAAATTCATGAGGGTAGCGCGCCGCCATATCGGGCGAAAGGCCGACCTTCGCCAGCATATCGGCCACAACATCCTTCGCCTCGCGGGCGCTTCCCATGCGGTGCTCCAGAAACGGTTCGGCAATCGCCGCACCCACCGTCATGCGCGGGTTGAGCGAGGCATAGGGGTCCTGAAAGATCATCTGCACCGTTTTGCGCATCTCGCGCATGCCTGATTTGTCGAGGGCGAGAATATTCTCGCCATTAACCATCACTGAGCCGGCATCCGGCTCGATCAGCCGCATGATGGCGCGCCCGGTGGTCGATTTGCCGCAACCGCTTTCGCCGACCAACGACAATGTCTCGCCGGCCCTGAGATCAAAGGACACATTCTCCACCGCATGCACGCGGCCGCTGAGCCGTCCCAAAAGGCCGGAGTGAATATCGAAGCGCTTGGTCAGCCCTTCTACCTTGAGCACCGGCTGGGCACTCGAATCGACGGTATCGCCCGGCCGCGCCGGCTGCTGCGTTTCGCCTGTGGTGGTGTTGACGATGGGAAACCTGAGCGGTCTTTCCTCACCCGTCATGGAACCCAGAACCGGAACGGCGGACAAAAGCGCGCGGGTATAGGGATGCTTGCCGCGATGAAAGATATCAGCGGTCGCGCCAACTTCCACCTGCTCGCCGCGATACATGACAACGGTACGATCGGCGATCTCAGCCACCACGCCCATGTCATGGGTGATGAACAGAACCGACGTGCCTTCCTCCTCCTGAAGCGTCTTGATGAGGTCAAGGATCTGGCCCTGAATGGTCACGTCGAGTGCGGTCGTCGGCTCATCGGCGATCAGCAGCTTCGGCCGGGATGCAAGCGCCATGGCGATCATCACGCGCTGGCGCATGCCGCCGGAAAAGCGATGCGGATATTCATCGAAACGCGATGCGGCTGAAGGAATACGGACCTTTTCGAGCAGCCGAACCGTCTCCGCCCTCGCGTCGATTTTCGACATCGGCTGGTGGCATAACAAGGCCTCGGAAATCTGGTCGCCGATGGTGAACAGCGGATTGAGGCTGGTCATCGGCTCCTGAAAGATCATGGCGACCTCGTTTCCCCTCACCTGCCGCATGGCATCTTCGGAGAGGGACAGCAGGTTGCGCCCTCCAAGCAGGATTTCACCCTCCACCCTGCTGCTTTCACGATCCAGCAGCCGCATGATGGAAAGGGAGGTGACGCTTTTACCCGAACCGCTTTCACCGACGATCGCGACCGTTTCACCCGGCCCGACATCAAAGGAAATATCACGAACCACGGGTTTCCAGCCGCCATCCACGTGAAAGGACGTGGTGAGATTGCGGACGGAAAGCACGGCATCTTCGGCACCAACGGGTGCGGCCTGCGGCATGGTCATGATCGTTCCCTTCTTGTCGTTAGGTTTTGGCGGCGCAAGCGGTCAAGCCTAGTCCGGCCAGCGCAGCATGCCGTCGAAGCGGTGTCGGCTCCGGTCTTCGAAAGGTGTTGCAATCACCTCGTTGGAGGCACGCGCCTTGTCCAGTTCCTCGGCCAGACGAGACGCCACGATGGTTTCCTGTCCGGGATGCAGATTGCATGGGTCGAGATAGAAATAGCGATGCTCTACCTCGTGGTCGCGGGTGATGATGGGAGGATTGCCCCTGGCCAACGCCGTCGTCAGGTCCCAGGCAGTGATATGCGCTTCTTCGGCATCGATGATCACGCGCAGCCTGTCGAGCGGGTTATTGGTCGGATCCGGCTCGATGAGCGCGGTCACGCCCGGGCGGCCATCCAGCGTTTCCTTCCAGAGATTGAGATATCCGGTCTCGCGCTCACGGATGCCGGCATGGTCGCGCTTTTCCCAGGCTTCCAGTGCCGCCATAACGCCATAGATGCTTTCCTTGCCGACCTTCATGCCGCGGCCAATGCCCATATTTTGCAGGAAGGCGTTGCGCACCAGTTCCTTACTTCCGGCCACGATGCCGGAGGTGGGGCCGCCGAGAAACTTGTGGCCGGAATAGAGGACAATATCTGCGCCGGTGGCCAGAAACAGCTGCAGATCATATTCGGACGCCGCATCCACGATTACCGGAACACCCTTGGCATGGGCGATCTCTACGAATTCGGAAAGATGCAGCAGGCCATAATTCACGACATGGTGCGAGATGACATAGACCGCCGCCGCCGTCTTTTCGGTGATGGCGTTTTCCATGTGGAAGCGATGGGTCGATGTGGCCTGCCCGACCAGCACCACCTTGCCGCCGCCAAGCCGGATCGCCTGATCCACCGGCGCGCCGTAGCTCACCACATGCCCCATCTGCACCAGCACTTCATTCTTTTCCGGTGCGATATCAGGCAGCTTTTCGATGGCCAGGAGATTGTTGCCGGTGATGGCGCCGGCAACAGCAAGGCTGATGCCGGAAGAGCAGGAAGCAGTGACGAAACCAGCCTCGCCGCCCGTCAGTCTCGCGATGATCGCGCTTGCCTTACGCTGCAGATCGTTGATCTCTACGAATTGCGGCAGGATCGCCGCCATGGCCTCAACCGCCTCTGGAACGACGATGGAAGCACCGAGCGACGTCATGGTGCCCGAGACGTTGATGACCGGGCGAAGGCCGATCCTGCTTCTGATATCCTCGGTCATGTCTTTCTCCTGTCTTTGCGATGCGATAGGCATCGACATATATGCCATAATAATGTAATAGCTTCTCAAAATTCATGAGGAGCCCGAAATTGGACGCCCATAAACTGGACGAATTGTCTTCACACGCCTTGTCCGCGACCGAGGAAAACCCGGGCGCGAAGGTGGCCAAGCGCTCGCGTGTCAGCGGCATTGATCGCGCTCTTCAGGTGATTGATTACCTTTACGAAACCGGATCGCCAGCTGGCGCTTACGCCATTGCCAAGGCGATCAAGGCGCCACTTTCCACCGTCTATGTGATCGTTGACGATCTGGTCGAAAAGAACATGCTCGCGCGCAACGCCGACGGTAACATATGGCTCGGCGCACGGCTTTATCACTACGGCCTTGCCTATGCCCGTTCGCTGGATTTCATGGGTGTCGCCACCCACGAAATGCATGATCTGTGCCGCCATGCGGGTGAGACGGTGCAGCTTTGCGGTCGCGACGGTGACCATATGCTGGTGCTCGCCATGGCGGATGGCCCCAGCCATTTCCAGGTTGCCTCGCGCGTCGGCACCCGTGTTCCATTGAACTGGACGGCATCCGGCCGCCTGCTCGTTGGCCATCTGCCGGAAGAGGAGCGCGTCGAGCTTTTCAAACGCTGCGCCCGCACGTCGCCCACCGGCCGTGCGGAAATCAACCCGGAAGCGCTTTCTCAATCGGCAGGCACGGCGTTCCGTGACCGGCTGTCGATACAGGTTGCGGAATCCGACTACGCTGTTGCCTGCATCGCCTCGCCGATCTGCGACACCAATGGAGAATGCGTGGCAACGATCTCCATCGTGCTGCCGGAACAGAAGGTGCTGGCGGACGAAAACCACTATACCGAACAGGTCAGGGTTTCGGCCGAAAGGATCGAGAAGCTGATGGGCTGGCGCAACCATTGAACGGCCTCAATCCCTAAGGGCGATGATGGCTTCTATCTCGACGGTGATGTTGCCCGGCAGCGAACCGAACCCCACGGCGGAGCGGGCGTGCTGCCCCGCATCGCCGAACACATCGATGAAGAGATCCGAACAACCGTTGATGACGCTTGGATGATCGCGGAAATCGCTGACGGCATTGACCATGCCGAGCAGCTTGACCACCTTCTTCACCCGCGACAGATCCCCAAGCGCCTCATGCATGACGGCAAGAAGATTGATGCCGGTTAAACGCGCATGCTGGTACGCCTCGTCCAGCCCGATCTCGGCTCCGACCTTGCCGGCGTACAGGTGTCCGTTCTCCTCCCTCGGGCCTTGCCCCGAAAGATAGAGCATGTTGCCTTCCACCACATGCGTGACGAAATTGGCGATCGGCGGCGGTGGCGGCGGCAGCGAGATGCCGAGCGCGGCAAGCCGGTCGTAGGGCGAATGACGCCCATCTGCCTCAAGCGAAGACTGTTTCACGCGAATTCCTCATAATACCGGGACGGGTATCCCTATTCTTTGCGGAAGACGGAGAGCATCCCTCCCCGCCGCTCCAGTCGGTTCAGCGCCAGGAATAGCCATGGCTGTGGCGCACGAGCTTGCGCGCTCTCGGGACATAGCGGCTGGCGGCAATGGCCTCCGCACCGATCACCGCATAGCGCGGCTCGAACAGCCGCTTGAGACGCGAAACGTCGCCGTTGGAATCGGTCGCCTCCAGATCGGCATCGACAAGATCGAAAACCGTGAAATCCGCGCGCTGGCCAACATCGAGGCGGTTTTCCATGTCGAGGCGGATGATGGAGGCCGGATTACGGGTGACGGCCTCGACGACATTTTCGAAGGGCATATCGACCGAAAGCAGCTTCGACATGGTCGTCGCCAGATCCCAGACGGGGAAATTCATCGAATGGCCATGCAAATCCGTGGAGATCGAGAAGGGCAAAAGGCCGCGCGCGATCGCCGCTTCCGCCACCTTGAAGGAGAAGGATGCACCGCCGTGGCCGATATCCAGCCGGATGCCTTCCCCCGCGCAGCGCTCCGCGAGGTTGAACAGGTCCTCGTCTTCCATGATGCTGGAGCCGGACTTGCCGTTGAAGCAATGGGTCACGACATCGCCGGGACCGAGAATTTCCAGCACCTCATCGTAGAGCGCAGGCGGTTCACCCACATGCACCATCATCGGCACTTTCAGGATCTTGGCGATCTTCTTGCCGAGTTTGACCGGCGTAACACCCCAGGAACCCGTAATGACATGGCTCGCCCGCACCTTGAGGCCAACGATATGTTCGCTGTTCTCGGCATAACATTCAAGGATGCGGTCGAGGTCGATATCCTTGATATCGCGAAGTTCCGGCACCCGGTTGCAGGCGACAAGCCCGATGGAGCCGAGATTGAGGAAGGCCTTGATGCGTTCCTTCGATGGTTCGATGATATATTCGCGAAAACCGTGGAAATTTGCTTCCCCTGCCGAACCGGCATCCACCAGCGTCGTCACGCCGCGCTCGGCCCCGCATTCTGAGGGGCGGATGGAGATATCGGTGCCGCCATGCCAGATATGCACGTGCAGATCCACCCAGCCGGGCGAGACGAATGCGCCCTTTGCGTCGATGCGCTGCGCATCCGCCGGCGCCTGAAGGGCAGGCCCAACCGCCACGACCTTGCCATCGCCGCCGATCAGGATATCGGTCTGGGCCTGTGGCGCCCCCTTTTCGAAGCCGACGGGTTTCACATTGGAGAGAAGAATGGGAGCTTGAAAAGGCGTTTTTGCCTGTTCACCGGACGTCATATTACAAATCCCTTCGCAGTCTTGGGTCGAGCATGTCCCGCAGCCCGTCGCCGACCATTTGCAGCGAGAGCACGGAAAGAATGATGGCAAAGCCGGGGAAATAGGTCATCCAGTCCGCCTGGCCGATATATTGGCGGCCGGCGGAGATCATGGTTCCCCAGGTCGGAATTTCGGGGCTGACACCCAGCCCCAGAAATGAAAGGCCGGCCTCGGCCAACATGGCGCTGGCGAAAAGGAAGGTGCACTGCACGAGGATCGGCGAGATCAGATTGCGCAGCACATGCCGCGTCATGATGTGGAAGGTGGAGATGCCGAGCGCCTTGGCCGCCTCCACATACGGCAATTCCCGGATAACCAGCGTCGAGGCGCGCACGATGCGGGCAAGGCGAGGCGAATAGACGACGGCAAGCGCAATGATTACCGTCGTCAGCGACGGCCCGAGTGCGGCCACTAGCGCGATGGCCAGCAAAATATCCGGAAACGCCATCATGGCATCGATCAGTCGCGCGATCGGCGTATCCAGTTTCTGGAAGAAACCGGCAAGCAGGCCGAGCGTGATGCCGATCAACGCCGAGAGCGCCACCACGGCGGCCCCCACCAGAAGCGACAGCCTTCCCGCAAAGATGGTACGGGAAAAAACGTCACGGCCGAACTCGTCGGTGCCGAACCAGTAGAGTTCGCTCGGCGGTTTCAGACGGTTGACGATCGACAGTTTCGACGGCGAATAAGGCGCGATCATCGGCGCGAAAACGGCGAGCAGCACGAAGACGAGCAGCACGATCAGACCGGCTGCGACCGTCTTGCGCTTCAACAGACGCCGAATGAACAGGATGGTCGGGTTGCGCGCCGGCTGGGCGGTGGAGGTGATATCGGCCATCAGTAACGAACCCTCGGATCGACCAGCAGATACAGCATGTCGATGGCAAAATTGATGAGCACGTAAAGCCCGGCGATGACGAGAAGCGCGCCCTGAATGACCGGATAATCGCGCCTCAACACGGCTGACACGACGAGATTGCCGACGCCCGGCAGGCCAAACACGGTTTCCGTAACGACCGCGCCGGAAATCAGCACGGCGGCGGTGAGACCAAGCACGGTGAGGATGGGGATGAGTGCGTTCTTCAGTGCGTGTTTCATCACCACCCGGCGTTCCTTGACGCCCTTGGCTCTGGCGGTACGGACATAGTCGTCGCCGAGAACATCCAGCATCGAGGCGCGGGTAAAGCGCAGAATGAGGGCGGAAGAAACGAGGCCGAGTGCGATGGCTGGCAAGGTCAGGTGATACATGCGCTCGAGGAAGCTTGCGCCCGGACCGCCATATCCCGACACCGGGAACATATCGAGCCGGACGGCGAAGAACTGCATGAGGATCAGGCCAAGCCAGAAGCTCGGAATGCTCGCCGCCAGCATCGCAATGGTTGTCGCTGCCTGATCCACGAAGGAACCGCGCCGGTAAGCGGCATAGATGCCGATCGGAAGCGCGATGGCACTGGCGATCAACAGCGAAAAGATCGTCAGGAAGAAGGTCGGTTCCGCCCGATCCAGAAGCGCCGATCCAACCGGCATGTTGAGGAAGATCGACTGGCCGAGATCACCGCGCAGCAATTGCCCGATATAGTAGACATATTGCACGCCAAGCGACTGATCTAGGCCAAGTCTGGTGCGCAATTCCGCGATGTCCTGTGCCGAGGCGTCCGGCCCGAGCATCACCGCCGCCGGATCGCCGGGCGTGACGCGCAGGATGATGAAAACGATGGTGACGACGAGAAACATCACCACGATCATTCCGGCAAGTCTCTGGAAAATATACCGTATCACGTATGAATGCTCCGAAGCGCGTGATGGGCCGCTCTCAGGCGACGGTTGAACAGAGTTGTCGACGAGTGCCGGTAAACCCGGCGCTCATGGCTGGAAGACTCCCGCCTCCGTCATGCCGGATCTGATCCGGCATCCAGCCACCGCGCGTCTGCGTGGTGAAGGCGTCCTCTTGCGGTCAAAGACTTGATCGCGCTGGACCCCGGATTCAGTCCGGGGTCACGGAGTGCGGAGCGGTCTTACTTCGTAACCGAAGCATTCCAGAAATAGGGCCAGGGAGCCGGATCGACGCCATCAAGCTTGTTGGACTTCGCCGCCACGGCGTTGAAGTCGCCGATCTTGATGAGCGGCAGCTCGTCATAGATCGTCTTCTGCACCTTGGCCCAGAGAGCAATGCGCTTCTCCGGATCAGCCTCCGAGGTGAAAGCGTCCACCGCCGCCTTGCGCGTCGGCGTGTCCCACCAGCCCGGCGAACCTGTGGAAAGCGCGCCAATCAGCGCCGGCTCCGGCAGGAAGGGGCTGTGGCTGATGTAGATATCCCAGAGCTTCGGGTCGGCACGGCGCTGCGTCAGCGTCGCCCAGTCAACCACCTGCATATCCACCTTGAAACCGGCAAGCTTCAGATACTCCGCTGCCACCTGCGCCATTTTGTAGTGGAACTCATACTGACGGCTGGTGAGGATGCGCAGCGGCTCGCCATTATATCCGGCGGCCTTCAGCTTTTCGGCTGCGGCCTCCGGGTTGCCGACATTATAATTGCCTTCGACGCCCTCTTCCGAATGCCAGGAGAAATTGGACGGATAGTAGGCGCCATCAAGCGCATAGAAATCCGTGCTGCCGAACGCCGCCGCCAGCATGTCCTCCATGTTCAACGCTTCGGTCACCGCCTTGCGGACCTCCAGCTTGGAAGACAAACCTTCCTTGGTGTTGAATACAAAGACCGGATAACCGAAGGGCTTCAGCATCAACGGCTGCGAGGCCGAGGAGGACTTCACCTTGGCGAAGGATTCCACCGGAATGGAATCGACGTAGTCATACTGGCCGGAAACAGCGGCCTCGACACGGGTATTCGGATCGGGAACCGGAACGAAACGGATTTCATCGAGATACTGATGGCGCGCACCGCCATATCCGTCACTTTCACCGTCACGAGACTTGTAGCCGTCGAAACGGACGAGCTGGATATATTGGTCCGCCTTGCGTTCCTTCAGCATATACGGGCCGGTGCCGACAAATTCTGTCATCGGCTCAGCCTGCTTTTCAGCGGGCAGAATGATGGCTGCGGAGTTGTTGAAAGCAAGCAGCGAGGTTAGCGGCGCATAGGGCTGCTTGAGCGTTATTGTCACCGTCTCGGCATCAGGCGCGGAGATATTGTCGATGAAACCGGCGACCTGTTTTCCGCGTGATCCGATCTTCATCCAGCGGCCAAGCGAGGCGACGACATCTTCCGAGGTCATATCGCTGCCGTCATGGAACTTGATGCCCTTCCGCAGCTTGATCGTGTAGGTTTTGCCGTCCGCACTGATGTCAGGCAGGCTTTCCGCCAGAAGCGGCGTCACCTTCCACCCCTTGTCGAAGGTATAGAGCGTTTCGAAAATGTGTTGCGTGACAATGCCGACGAGATCGGCCGTCGAGGCCATGGGATCGAGTGTCGGCGGCTCGCCGATCGTGGCGACATTGATGACACCGCCCTTTTCCGCAGCCATCATCACGCCCGGCGCTAGCATCAATGCAGCAGTGGCGAGAAATGCAAGTTTACGTCTCATTGTTAAGCTCCCAGCTCTTGGTTCCGACCTTATGAGTTCCATTATTATGTTATATCAATCTTTATAACAGAATAACTCGATAGGGCGCCTTGTCAATGACAATGCGACGCGAGGAATGGTTTCAAAGACAGGCGAAATGGAAGACGGGCCTTCGCAGGAGGCGGAAACGGAACGTAAGTCGATGGAAAACAGGCTATTTCGCCCGAAACACGGCGCGCGGCAAACACCGCTGCTGCCAGCCGGAACTGCGGAAACTACGGCTGGCTTTCAACTGGAAAACGAAGAGGAGGAATTAAGAGGCTTTGATATTTCGCATTTGCGAACAAAGTGCTATTGAGGATCAGACCAAGACCAGATTACGACAGACATAATCTCGCATTCTTATTAATCGTTACGTTATTCGCCTTCCCAGCCGTGTTTTTAAGGGCTGCAGACAGACCAGATATTCTAAACCGACGAGCTTTATTCCGGGGCGGGTTATAAATTTTTATTACGTTGAAATTATTGAGGAAATCATGAAGACGGCAATCGTGCATGACTGGCTCACCGACAGAGGTGGGGCCGAAAAAGTGCTTCACAACCTTCTTGAGATCTATCCTGACGCGGATCTCTATTGCCTTGTCGATTTCATGAGCGATCGAGACCGGGGCTTTCTCGGTGGCAGGCCGGTCAACACCTCCTTCATCCAGAAACTGCCTTTCGCTCGTAAAAAATATCGCTCCTATCTGCCGCTGATGCCGCTGGCCGTCGAACAATTTGATCTCAGCGGCTACGATCTGGTGATTTCCTCAAGCTACGCCGTCGCCAAGGGCGTTATCACCGGACCCGGCCAGTTTCACGTCTCCTATATTCACAGCCCCATCCGTTACGCCTGGGATCTCCAGCACCAGTACCTGAAAGAATCGAAGCTTAGTCGCGGTTTCGCCTCGTGGATCGCCCGTGCCGTTCTTCACTATATTCGCATGTGGGACATCCGCACCGCCAATGGCGTCGATCTCATGACGGTCAATTCCAAATTCATTCGCAGCCGGGTTCGCAAATGCTACGGACGCGACTCTACGGTTATTTATCCGCCCGTGGATACTTCCCATCTCTCCCCTTCCGACCTGAAAGGCGATTATTTCGTCACGGCTTCGCGGCTGGTGCCTTACAAGAAGGTCCACCTCATCGTAGAAGCCTTTGCAAAAATGCCCGATAGACGACTGGTCGTCATCGGCGACGGCCCGGACATGAAACGCATCAAGGAAATCGCCACTCCCAATGTCGAGATCCTCGGTTTCGTCGGCAATGACGAGCTTCACAAATACATGGCGGAAGCCAAGGCATTCGTATTTGCCGCCGAAGACGATTTCGGCATCGTCCCGGTTGAATCGCAAGCGCTGGGAACACCCGTCATCGCCTATGGAAAAGGCGGTGTACTAGAGACCGTTGTTCCTCTCGGCGCCTCCAATCAGCCGACCGGCCTTTATTTCCGCGAGCAAACGCCTGAAGCCATCTGCGCTGCGGTGCAGGAGTTTGTCGATAACTCCGACAGTTTCGACAAGAACGCCTGTGTCGACAACGCCGCCCGCTTTTCAAGTGAACGCTTCCTGCGAGAATTTGCCGATACCGTGAATTTTGCGCTGGCCGAACGGGCCTGACATGCAATTTTCAAGGTCAATATATCCATATTGGATATATTCTATTGACGTCGACAGAGACACTCATAGGTAAAGCGAGTGGCGTCACCGGCCTTCTCTTATCCAGCGCAGGCTCGCCGTCGCCTTGTCCGCAATGCAGTCGCCGTGCATAATGATTCCTCGTTGTGAGCGAGGCGGCCCTGACCGGCCTTACCTCATGAGTGATTTGGTCGTTGTACAAACAGAGGAATATCACAAATTGGTATCTAGTAAATACCAAATCGTGATATTTATGCGGAATTATGAGCAGGAAACGCGTCGAGCCAAAGACGCCGTTGGGAAAACGGCTGACCGAGGTCCGCGAAGCACTGAAATTTGACGAGCGTGAGCCATTTGCTGAGGCACTAGGCCTGACAGTTGCAATGCTTGGTTACTATGAACGGGGCGACCGTATTCCCGACGCTGGCGTTTTGGCGCTCTATCGTGAGCGGTTCGGCATCAATATAAGTTGGCTCGTGGCCGGTATGGGCGACATGTTTGACACGGCGCCAGCGGCACCTACTCTTGCCTACGACGTTGCCCTGCTGCAAAAAATCAGCGACCGGGTCGAGACGATCTTCGCGGAGTGTCGCCAAAAGTCGCCTACACGGTCTACAATAACGGAGGCCGCGCTTATTTATAACGAACTGGCCAAAACCATATCGGACATTCGCGACGTCCAGATGGTAGAGGCAATTTTACCCGTACTTCTGCTACGCTTCAGGGAGCGTATAACAACACCAGGATCGGGACTCGGCAAATACGAATCTTCAAGTTTTTAATATTAAGCATATTTATACAACTGCCACAATAGACAGATTTTTAACCTCATTCAATACTTCCGATACACGATTAGTATTTCATAATAAATTTTGTATCCACATCAACTAAATATTTCACTGAATTATAAATAATTTTAAAATTTACATTAGGTGTTTTCATGGAAGATAAGGCGTTGCGTGATCACAGCTATGATATAGCCAAGGGTCTCGGCATAATTATGGTTGTCTTTGGTCACGCGGAAAGAGGTTTGAGTATTTCTGGTATGCCGACGCACTTCAGCCTTATGGGCTTTATTGACTATACGATTTACACCTTCCATATGCCGTTTTTTTTCTTCGTGTCTGGACTTTTTTTCTCCGAAAAAAATGTCGACCCGACAGATTTTCTTACCAAACTCGGAAAGAATATCGCTTACCCTTATCTGTTCTGGTCAATTCTGCATGGCAGTCTGATGGTGGCTATGGGGCGTTTTGGTCTCACTAACACGACCATAGATTTCACCCGTGTCCTCGAAATCCTGTGGAACCCGATCAGCCCCTTCTGGTTTCTCTACGCATTGTTTTTCTGCCAACTTGCATCATATATTTTCGTTCAGGTGCCTCCGATTGTCCGCATTGCATTTGCGCTTGCCCTCTTCACACTTTTTTATCTGCACAGCCAGTCTGTTCCCTTGGATATCGCATATGGGCTCGTCTATTTCACACTTGGCACTGTTGCCAAGCAATATGGTTTTCGGCAGAGGCGATACACGGTACACTCATTTCTCGCGCTTCTCGTCGCCTTTGCGATTTCCACCTATTTATCGTGGCAAACCGAAATTCCCGAACGGCTTCCTTTCCCATCCGCAATTCTCGGCATATTCCTGATTATCGCAATTTCGCAGGCGCTTGTTATTCGCGAAAGCGCGATTTCGTCGATGCTCAAGACACTCGGCCAGTTATCTGTCGGCGTGTATGTCATGCACATCATCGCTATAGGCTTTGGCCGAGCTGTCGCGGTGAAGCTTTTCCACGTCACGGATATGGCGAGCTTGCTAGCGATCACGACCGTTATCGGCGTTGCCATACCGGCCATCGTACAGATGGCCGCTGTCCGCTTAGGGATCCAAGAGTGGCTGGCGCTGCCGGCCTCCGCCCACCGCAAGCGTGAAACCAGCGCCGCAGGCCAGCCGGGGAGACTGAGGATCGGCCGCTGATGCGGGGAAAAGATACTTTAAAACAACCAATTATCGTGTTTTTAAGTCAAACATGAAAGAAACTGGACAGGCGTGACAAAACTGCACTAGCGCTATGCGGTAATCGCAGTGATTATGCCGTCCGATTGAATATAGAAGAACGATGATACTGACGCCATTCGGGTTCGTGAATATTGTGCATGTTACGGATTTTCCGGCGCAATCGAGCGACGACTTAACTTGAAGCATCGCCTTAAGTTAGGCAATAAGCCTGATGCCAGCGTAGACATTTCGTGACACGATTCTGCTGAACGGATGTAATGCCCGGTTGAGATTTGATTTACCGGTGTCAAATATGAAGTGCCGATTTTTATAAAACTATACGATGTCCGGTTTGTTTCTTTTTTCGGACGAAATTTATTTTGAGGACCAAATGCGTTTATTGAATGTTTCGATTCTGCTTGCCTCCGCAGCACTTGCGGGGTGCACCGTGACCGCGGCATCAGGCCCCGATGCGGCAACAATCGAATCCAACGCTTCAGTGAAATTCAGTTCCAAGGACAAAAAGAAAACTGCGGGCGTTGACTACGCTCTCATCGATATCAACAGTTCCGTCCTGAACTATGTCGGCGATACCACCACCGCTACCCTGCTCGGCAGTTTCGGCGGCGGCAAGGGTGGTGTTCCGGCGTTGCCGATGGGCGTTGGTGACGTGGTGCAGGTCGCAATCTTCGAAAGCCAGGCGGGCGGACTTTTCATTCCAAACGATGCGGGCAGCCGTCCCGGCAACTTCATCAGCCTGCCGAACCAGACGGTAGACCGGGAAGGCAATATCAGCGTTCCCTATGCCGGCAAGATCCGCGCAACAGGCCGCAATGTCGAGGATGTGCAGAGCGAGATCGAGGAGCGTCTGGCCAACCGGGCCATCGAACCGCAGGTCCTCATCACCAAGATTTCCAGCCGCTCCGCACAGGCATCCGTGCTTGGCGACGTCAAGGAGCCGACGAAGGTCCAGCTTTCAGAAGCAGGTGACCGCGTTCTCGACGTCATCTCCTATGCAAAAGGCCTCAGCGCCCCGAATATCGAATCCTATGTCACGTTGATCCGTCGCGGCAAGACCGCGCGCGTCAACTACAATCACCTTGTCAGCACGCCTTCCGAGAACATCTATGTGGTTCCGGGCGACACGGTCATGGTGGAGCGTGAACGCCGCACCTATCTCGCTTTCGGCGCTTCCGGCCTCAATGGTCGTTTCGAATTTGAGGACGCCGCGCTGAAGCTCTCGGATGCGCTGGGCAAGGCGGGCGGATTGCTCGATTCCCGTGCCGACCCTGCGCAGGTCTATGTCTATCGTACCGTCAAACGCGATCTTCTCGTGAAGCTTGGCATCGACATGTCCAAGTTCCCGGGACAGGAAGTTCCGGTCATCTTCCGCGCCAACCTGCGCGATCCTTCAACCTTCTTTGCCACCACGAAATTCCCGATGCAGGATCGCGATATCATCTACGTGACCAACTCTCAGGCAACCGAACTTTACAAGTTCCTGGACCTCGTCGGCTCCGTTCCCGCAACGGCCGGCAACGTCTCCGAGGATGTGCTTGCGACGCGCAACGCCATCCGGGCGTTCTGACCCTCGGCAACTCGCCGCTCCTGTTCAAAGCCGCCCCGGAAACGAGGCGGCTTTTTATTTTGGTCACGATTGGGGTCAAGTTCCGTGCATCGAGCCCGGCGACGGGCACATGCCCAAAACCGCCACAACCCTTGTTTCGCAAGGCAACATGACGGCATACATCGTCGCCGCCATTACAAAAGTTTAAGGTGATTTTGCAGCGCATTGGGTGTCTTGTGGGAGCTAAAGCTGCTCCCAGGGCTTGCCGAACATGTTCGGGAAACATGTATTGCTCTCATTTTGCGGAACCGTCAGATGAAACGTTTCTGGACCGCCCTCAGCGTTCTCGCCATCGCAGCCGCCGGCGCGTGGTATTTTAAAGATCGCCTGCCCCTTGATCAAATTCCCTATCTCAAACAATTCGCCAGCGTTTCGCCACATGCAGAAACGGCAACGGCCGATGGATCTGCCGGCAAGAAGGGCCAGACGTCGCAGAACGGTCAAGCCGGCCAGCAGACAGGCCAGAGGCAAGGTGGCGGGCGGCGCAATGGCGGGCCGCCTACCGTCAGCACCATCGCCGTCAACAAGGCGACGTTGCCAATGGATGCTACGGCGACGGGATGGGCGGTTGCCGCCGACATCACCAATATAGCGCCGCTTCAGGCCGGTCTCGTCACGGAAATCTCCGCGAAGGACGGCCAGCATATCAAGGCGGGCGATCTGATCCTCAAGATGGACGACCGTATCGCCCGCGCAGCCGTCGACAAGGACAAGGCCAATATCGCTGCCGATCAGGCAACGCTGGAACAGACGGAAGCCGCCTTCCAGCGCGCCGCCAATCTGGTCAAGCAGAGCGCAGAATCCCAGCAGGTGCTGGATCAGGCAAGGGCAGCCAGGGACAGCGCCGCCGCAAAGATCGATGCCGACAAGGCGACGCTTGCTTCCGACCAGGTAACGCTCGAACATATGGAGATCCGTGCGCCCTTCGATGGGCGACTTGGCGATGTTACCGTCAGCCCCGGTGCCTATCTCAGCGCTGGCATCAATATTGTGACGATCACGAAATACGATCCCATCTCTGTCAGTTTTCGCCTGTCGCAGCGCTACCTGCCGCAATTGCGCGAAGGCGTTCAGAAGGACACGGCGGTCGATGTAGACCCGGCGGCAACCGGCGGCGAGCCCATGAGCGGCATGCTGCGTTTTTACGACAACGTCGTAGACCAAACGTCCGGTACCGTACTTGCCAAAGCGGAATTCAAGAACGATCGCGGGCTGTTGTGGCCCGGCCAGTCCGTCAACGTCACGGCTCATTTCGTATCCGACGCGGAGATGATCGTCGTGCCGACGGTTACCGTGCGGCCGGGGCCGAAGGGCAATTTCGTCTACACCGTCGATGACAACCACCGTGTTCATATGACGACCGTGGAGGTTGCCCGCTCCAACGGCGATATGACAGCCATTGCCAGCGGCCTCACCGGCGGCGAGCATGTGATCATCGAAGGCCAGTCGGGACTTGCCGACGGTCAACAGGTGGTCGAGCAATTCTCGGACAAGGGCGGCGCGGCCGCCAATCTGGCCGCCAATATTCCGCAGCAGGAACAGGTGGGTAACCCATGATCCCGAATTTCTGCATCAACCGACCCGTTGCAACCACCCTTCTCGCCATCGGCCTCGTGCTCGCCGGGCTTGCCGGTTTCCGCCTGTTGCCCGTCGCTGCGCTGCCGAAAGTCGATTTTCCGACGATCAGCGTTTCGTCGTCGCTGTCGGGCGCCTCGCCGCAAACCATGGCCACCTCGGTCACCACGCCGCTGGTGAAGCAGTTCGAGACCATTCCGGGTGTCAGCGAAATCAGCGCCACCAACACGCTGGGCAACAGCTCCATCGTGCTGCAATTCGATCTCAACCGTGACATCGACGCAGCGGCAGCAGATGTTCAGGCGGCGATTTCGCGCGCACAGCGGCAATTGCCAAGCAACATGACGACAACGCCGAGTTACCGCAAGACCAACCCGGCCGATGCGCCGGTACTGCTGCTTGCCATCAACAGCAAGGAGATGCCGACCAGCAAGGTGGACGAAATCGCCGAGAACATCATCTCGCCGCTGCTTTCAACCATCTCCGGCGTCGCGCAGGTGAGTATCTACGGCGCGCAGACCTATGCCGTGCGCATTGGCCTCGATCCCTCGCAGCTTCAGGCAAGAGGGCTTGGCGTCGATACCGTCACAACCGCCATCGCGCAGGCGAACAATCAGGTGCCCGTGGGCGCGTTGCAGAACGACAACCAGCGCCTGACGATAGAGGCAGACACCCAGCGCACCGATGCAGCGGCCTTCCGCTCGCTGGTGGTGGCGACAAGCAACGGTGCTTCCATCCATCTCGGCGATATCGCCAATGTCACCGACAGTATCGACAACCCCAATGCCGGCAGTTGGTTCGATGGCGAACAGGCGATCGTTCTTGCCGTGCAGCGCCAGCCGGACGCCAACACCGTTGATGTGGTGGATGCCATCCGGGCCAAGTTACCGGCGCTGCGCCAGCAATTGCCGCCATCGGTCAATATCAACGTCATGAATGACGCCTCGACCGCGATCAAGGACGCGATTGCCGACGTACAGTTCACGCTGCTCCTCACCATCGGGCTGGTGGTCGCGGTTATCTATCTCTTCACCGGGCATCTGACGGCGACCATTATTCCGGGCCTTGCCGTGCCGCTATCACTGATTACCGCCTTCGGGGCCATGTATGTTCTGGGGTACAGTATCGACAATATCTCGCTACTCGGGCTGACATTGTCGGTCGGACTTGTGGTGGACGATGCGATCGTCATGCTGGAAAACATCCTGCGACTGCACGAGGAAAAAGGCCTGACGATGCGCGAGGCGGCCCTTCAGGGCGCCGCGGAAGTCAGCGGCACCATTCTGTCCATGTCCATCTCACTGGTCGCAGTGTTCATTCCCATTCTGCTGATGGGCGGAGTGATCGGCAGGCTGTTTAACGAATTCGGCATGGTGGTCACGCTGGCGATCATGGCGTCGGCGCTGGTTTCGCTGACTGTCACGCCGATGCTCGCCTCACGGCTTTCGGGTCATTCCTCCAGACCGCCGGCCATCATCCGTTGGTTCGACGCCGGCTTCGAGCGCACGCTTCGCCTCTATGGCAAGGCCGTCGGCTGGTGCCTTTCCCATCGCCGCGTGGTTCTGGGCGCATTCCTGGCATCGGTTGCAGCATCGCTTTATCTGTTCGAGACTTTGCCTTCCAGCTTCTTCCCGCAGGAAGATATCGGTCGCCTTTCCGTGTCGACGCAGGCGCGTGAGGACATTTCCTATACCGCGATGCGCGATCTTCAGGCGCAGGTGGCCGATCAGATCCGCAAGAACCCGGCCGTGGTGCATGTGACCTCTACAGTCGGCGGCAACTCCCGCAACCCGCTGAATAACGGCTCGATGTTCGTGGAGCTGAAGCCGAAGGAAGAGCGTGCACCGCTAAGCCAGGTATTGGCGGAACTTGGCCAGGCGACATCGAAGGTGGCGGGCATCCGCACATATATCAATCCCCAGCAAAGCTTGCGTTTGGGCGGGCGCAGCTCCGCCAGCCAATACCAGCTCGTCATTCAGGGCCTGAACGCCGACGCGACCAATGAATGGTCGAACAAGCTGATGGAGGCGATGCGCCGCGACCGCACATTCGCCGCCGTCAATTCCGACGCTCAGAACGGCGCAATTGCGGCGACGATTTCGGTCGACCCGGAAAAGGCAGCCGCCTTCGGCATCACCAACGACCAATTGCGCAAGACGCTGGAAATGTCGTTCGGCGGTTATACGGCGGCGCAAATCCAGTCGACCGGTGATAGCTATGATGTGATCGTCGAATTCGACAGTTCGAAACAGTGGAATGACGATTTCCTGAGCGACATCAACATTCTCTCGGCAAAATCGGGTGTTCTGGTTCCGCTTTCCAACTTCGCCACCCTCACCCGCACGCAGGCGCCGGTGACCATCAACCAGACGGGCCAGCTCGTTTCTACGACCGTCTCCTTCAACCTGCCGGATGGCGTGGCGCTTTCGGATGCGACGAGCCGTATTGACCAGATCAAAACCACCATCGGCCTGCCGCAGGACGTGTTCACCAGCTATGGCGGCACGGCGGCGATATTCCAGCAGAGCCAGGGCAATACCGGCATCCTCATTCTTGCGGCGGTGTTGACCATCTATGTGGTGCTGGGTGTGCTTTACGAAAGCTTCATCCACCCGCTGACCATCCTTTCCGGTCTGCCGGCGGCGGCTTTTGGCGCGCTGGTGGCGCTGAAGGTGATGGGCATGGATTTCTCGATCATTGCGCTGATCGGGCTGTTGATGCTGATCGGCATCGTCAAGAAAAACGCGATCATGATGATCGACGTTGCGGTGGAACTGATCCGCGAAAAGGCCGAACCGCCCACCAGCGCCATCCACGAAGCCTGCGTGCGCCGTTTCCGGCCGATCATGATGACGACCTTCTGCGCGCTGCTGGGCGCCCTGCCCATCGCCCTCGGCTCAGGCGCCAGCTCGGAACTGCGCCAGCCACTTGGTGTTGCCGTGGTCGGTGGTCTCATCGTCTCGCAATTGCTGACGCTGTTCATCACCCCGGTCATCTTCGTGGAAATGGACAGGTTGGGTACCTACCTCACCGGGCTGTTTTCGCGCAAGACATCGGCTAAAAAACACGCGGAACCGCAAAAGCCGGAAAGTGCCAGCGAACCCGATTCCGTCGCGGCATAGATCGTAGATACGCATTTCCGGACACAAACCGCGATGCGGTTTCTACCGGAAATGCTCTAATGCAAGCTTCCGAGGCGCTCCAGTGCCTCGGAAAATCCCTGTCCCTGCAACTGGAACGAAACCGTTCGGCCCTGCAGATCGGGGGCCTCTATTGTCAGGGTTTGTCCGGCCTTCAGCGCGGTTACAAGTTCGACGAACGGCGTGAAGGAAACGATGCAGCCCACGGGCAGACACGTGCTGACCTGAACTTCCTGCAACCGCACATTTCCGGATTTTACCGAAAACAGCTTTGTGACGGCAAGGCCGAAAGGCATGACCACGGTGCCGGAAAGCTTACCCGGCGTCCCGACATCATCAAGCCGGAACTCGACGGAGACGACCAGTTTGCGTGTCTTCTCCTCAAGCTGGACCTGAGCGATGGCGCAGAGCGGTTTTGCCGTCTCCGCCACCGGCTTACTGGCGTCATTATCATCTTTTTTCGCAGGCGCGACGCAAGCAAGCTGCCAACTCCCGTGAACCTCACGCAACGGCGCGTCCGCCTTTTTTTCTGCATCTTGCGCGGGAGCACCGCCTGCCACCAAACCGGCGGACAGGAACACCGTGAGAGCCGTTTTCCAAAGCGTGTTTTGACTGCGCTTCATCAGAAACGAACTCCAAGTTGGGCTGAAGCAGATTGATCCAGAAGACCCGCGCCAAAAACCGCGCCGTAACGGAATGTCAAGGTGGCGGATGGGTTGAGATTGTAGCTAAGCCCCAGATTGATCAATGCCACGTCGCGCGCCATGGCAGCACTTGTCACAGAAAACGCACTGCCACCATCGTAGAACAGTGCACTCTCCATCATCGGATCGCCATAGGCATGACGCCACCCGATATCGAGCATCGCGCGTCCAAGCATCCCCTCCAACGCAATGTCACGGCTGATGCGCGCCCCGAGCGTCGAATAAAACTCGTCGTGGCTGACGGCACCCGAAGAGACGGCGGCGATACCGCCCATCTCCCGGAAAGCATCCGTCCGCGTATTCACGTAAGCGATATTGGCGTAAGGCTCGATATGGGTGAGATCGAAATCGAACCGCCAGGCGGCTTCGGCAAAGACCTGCGTGGTGGAAGCGTCGTAACCAGCGGTTAGGTCCTCCTTCAATGTTGAAAAGGAAACCGCCCGGCGCGTTTCGACATCCTGAAAGGCGTGGGTTGCACCAAGACGCAGGGATGCAGGGCCAATTGTTTTGCCCGCATAACCCGCCACATAGTAGCTGTCCACGTCAGCAGATGCCGCAGGAGAACCCTGGCTGATCACATCGCGGCCGTATCCGGCGGCCACCCCGGCACGCCAGCCATCAGCCAAATCTCCGTCAATACCAAAGAGGACGCCGCCGCCCTTCATGTCGGCCGATGCGCCGTTTCCATCGCCATCGATGCGGCCGCGAGAGCCGAAACCACTGGACCAGAACGTGAGTGAACCCTCGTCAATGTCAAACGGGTTTGATCCGCCTTCAGCATAGGCGACCGGCAGGATCGGGCGCGCATCGACACCTTCGAAAGCACTGCGCAGCCGGTTGAGAATGACATCGCGGGTGAGTTGGCTGCGGTTGATCAAAGCCATGGCAAGCGAGGGATGAATTTCCCCGGCAAGCTGCGCGAAGGCGGATTGGGTTTCGCCCTGCTGCAGAAACACGGCCGCCTCGTAGAGCGGCGAGCTTTCCCCAAGCGCCTCTATGGCGTTGGCGGCCCCGCGCGCATTGGCCGTCGATGTTTCAGCGGCCAAAAAGCCGGCATCCGGTGATGCCCGGGCGAAGGAAAGATAGGTGCTGCCGTCGTCGGCACTCCGGGCTACCCTTGCGGTCAGATAGGCGAAATTTTCGCCGACATTTGAAAACGTACCGGTAATTCCGCCCGTTGCCGTCAGGATCGTGTAGCGGGTGCTGAGGCTATAGGCAGTTTGGTTCGCCAGCGACGTAACGACAAGACTGACATCATTGTCGATGGTGATAGTTCCGGTCACGGCAAGCCTGTCGGAATTGCCGGCGGCGTCGATTTCAACCTCATAGCGAGAGCCACTAGCAAATGTTGCGCTGCCCGTGGAAGCCAGCGTGCCGATCGAATTGCCGGGCGCGAGCGTGCCACCCGAGCCGACGGTCAGGCCGCCGATGGTGCCGGAGCCGCCGAGTGTGGCACCGGTACCGACCGAAACAGCGCTTGCAACCGAACCATTGACGCTGAGCTTTCCAGAGGAAACCGCAGTGGTGCCCGTATAGGTACTATTTCCGGTCAAGACCAGATTACCATCGCCGGTCTTTTCAAAGGTGCCAGTACCGCTGATGGCATTGGAAAGCGTGCCGGCACCATCGACAACGAGTTGCGCATCATTGGCGATGCCGCCCGAGCCGAAACTTTTTGAGGTGCCTTTCAGCGTGCCGGAGGAAATCGTGGTGCCGCCGTAATAGCTGTTATTGCCGCCAAGCGTTGTGACGCCAGCTTCGGCAACGACTTTGCCCGCACCTGAAATATCGGCTGAGAGTATATAGCCGGTCTCGGAATGGTTGAAGACGATGCTGCCGTTGCCTGCACCGAAAGCAATCGTGCGCGCTTCCAACGCACCGGCTGAGCGGGCGGTTTGGCCCGCGGCAGCTCCGATGTTGAGCACGCCTGTGGAACCCGCCGATGCGGCAATGAGAATAGTGGGCGCAGCCAGCGAGGCTCCGCCGGTTATCTCCACGGAACCGTTTCCGGCATCGCCAACGACCATGAGATTGCCAACCGCAACGCGCGATCCCACACCGCTGACCAGAACGTTTCCATTCGATCCCGCCGCACTGCCCGCATAGAGATCATAGGCATCAAGCGATCCGCCATTCGTAACGGTCAAGCTTCCGGAACCTTCAAAACCCACATCGACGGAGCCGGAGTTCACAACGCCGTTGTCGATATAAGCGGTGACGTTCGAACCCGCTCCTGTGATCGTCATCGTGCCGGAGGAACCGCCAAGATCACCTAGCATCACCTTGGCAGCTTTGATACCGCCGCCGGCGCTGACCGACATATTTCCTGTAGTCCCGCCTCCGTATCCGACAAAAAACGTTCCGGTCATCGCCCAGCTCGATCCGTCGCCCGCCACCGTTACGGTGGAAGTGGAACCGCCATGGGACGCAACATAGCCGTCGCGGCTTTGCACCGTGCCACCGGCCTCGACGGTCATGGAACCGTTGCCGTCAAGGCCGACATTGAGATCGGCGCGGCTTTGCAATTTGCTGCCTGCGCCGGATACCCGGGCGGAACCAGTACCACCGGCATTTGTTCCGATGATGATATTCGCTGCATCGACAAGGCCGCCGCCCGTGACCGCCAGCGAACCCGTGCCATTTACCCCCACCTCGAGATCGCCACGGTTGACTGTCCAGACCGAGCCCTGCCCATCCACGGCGGCAGCGCCCGTTGCACCCGCCACAACGCCAAGCCGCGCCGTCGTACTATCAACGGAGCCACCTGCCAGGACGTTGAGCTTGCCGTTGCCAGCGGCACCGCCCAGATCGGCGGTGTCGCCGCCGATCTGCAGATTGCCGGTCCTCCAGTTGGAGCCGTCGCCGGTCACGGTCGCCTCACTCACCGAGTGGCGACCGATAATGGCCTCGCCACTGGTTACGGTCCCTGCGGCCTCTACGAGAAGCGTTGCAGCTCCAGAATTGCCAACGACGAGCGATCCGCCGCTTTGCAGCGCGGAGCCCAGACGGCTTACCGTCACGGAACTTCCGTCCGCAGAAGCCAGATTTGCAATCACCGTCGTTGTCTGACTGATGACCGTGCCGCCACCGGTTACGGTGAGCTTACCAACGCCTGCTTCGCCAACGACCATATCCCCGGACATGGTCCAGTGGCTGTCTTCACCGGAAACCAGCGCGGTTCCCGTCGTGCCGAGGTCTTCGGCCAGAACGCCTCTCGCGCTGTAAAGCTCGCTGGCGCCGAGCACCTCCAGATTTCCACCGCCGCCAGCTCCGGAAGACGACCCGCTCACAAAAACGGTGTCGGAAGTCGTGAGAGTGGAAGAGTTATCGAGCTTGAGGGAGCCATTTCCAGTCCCGCTTCCGCCAATAAGGACGTTCTTCGACGATGCCGTCGTGCCGTGCAAAAGGGAAAGGTTACCCACGCCGCTGCCACCGATGGAGACATCACCGTCATTCTGCCATTTCGCACCGATGAAACTTGCCGTGCCGGACGCGCCACTGACAGCGCCGAGAAAAACTGAATCTGTCTGCAAGCCGCCCTGCACTACCAGCGTGCCGGCCCCTGGCGCGGTGCCTATCAACAATTCACGGGCTTTGGCGCTCGTCCCTATCGTAATGACCGGCCCGTAGGTATCGATCATCACATCATCGCTGGCACCAGGCACGCGGCGCGACGGACCCCAGTCCGCGTCGGTAAACCAGTCACCCCCATCGGACCCCGTCCAGAGCAACGTTTCGGCGATAGCCTCCGATGTAGCGGCAAGCGAAAATATAAAGAAAAAAAGACCCGCCGTCCCGCAGACGAAAAGCCTGCTTGGCGTCAAGGCACGCATTTCCGCTGTCGGACAGGTTTCCCCTTCCGAAACATGGCAGAAACAAGCGGACATTCAGTCTCCCTAACCCGCGCGACTTGCGGTCTTCCTTTGATCGAGCGAATCATTTTTTGAATCAGATCAACTACGCCAGTTTGAAAGATGATTTCCAGTATGAACAGCGCAAAGCGTGGTTTTTACTGACAGACGAAACAAAAACGGAGCACGACAGGCGTGCTCCGTTAAATAAGCAACAGATGGCTGGAGTAAATCTCTGCCGAGATCGAACGGGAAAATCCCGTTCTGCCTACTGCTTTGAAAACCGCCCGAAGGCTCCGCCTGAAAAGCACAGGGGATCGCCATCGCGGTGGGCGGCACGCAGCACTTCGCCGACGATGATGGTGTGATCGCCCGCATCATGGGCTGCCGCCTGCCGGCATTCGAAACGGGCGAGCGTGCCCGGAATGACCGGAACGCCCTCGTCGTTGATTTCCCAGTCAAGATCGTCAAATGCGCGGCCGCTGCGGGTGAAGCGGGCGCTCAGCACGTCCTGATCTGCGCTCAGCACATGGATGGCGAAATGCGTTGCGCCGCTGAAGGCCGGATAGCGCGATGAATTTTTGGCAGGCGACCACAGCACCAGCGGCGGATCGAGCGATACCGACGCGAAGCTGTTGACCGTCATACCGATCGGCCCTTCGGGCGTCGTTGCCGTCACCACCGTCACGCCGGTGGTGAAAGCGCCGAGCGCATTGCGAAAGCTGCGGCTGTTTTCGCCGCCGGGAACAAATACGTGCTCATTGGGCATTTTGATCGCTTCTGCGACTGTCATCACGGCACCTCGCTTCCAATTGCAAGTGTGTAAAGCTCAAACCATGTCTGGCGGTCGATGGTGACGCGCAGGGCATCGGCCGCCGTTTTTATGCGCTGAATATTGTTGGTGCCGAGCACGGGCACGATCTTTGCCGGATGCCGCAGCAGCCAGGCGATGGCAACGGCAGTGGCATCGACACCCTGCTCGTTGCCGATGCGCTGCAGGGCAGCCATGGTTCCACCATGCGCACCGGAAAACAGCGAACCGCCGCCAAGCGGCGACCATGCCATTGGTGAAACGCGCTTTTCCTGCAGGAAGGCCAGATCGCCATTGGTGAAGCTATCGGTAGCAAGCAAGCTCATTTCGATCTGGTTCGTAACCAGCCTATTGCTCATAGCCGATTGCAGCAGGGAGAAATCCCAAGGGCGAAAATTGGAAACGCCCACGGCCTTGACCTTGCCGGACGCTACCAGTGCATCGAGCGCCTTGCCGGTTTCTTCGGGATCGATCAGCGGATCGGGCCGGTGGATCAGCAACAGATCGACATGATCTGTGCCCATGTCACGCAAGGAGGCCTCGACTGAAGCGTTGATATGGCCAGCCGTGGTATCGTAATGCTTGACACGGGCGGCTGAGTGACGCCCGGCTGGCGCCACGATGCCGCATTTCGTCACGATCTCGATCTTGTCGCGAAGGGATGGAGCTGCCTTGAGGCCGGCACCCAGAATGGCTTCCGCCGTGTATCCACCGTATATATCAGCCTGATCCATGGTGGTGATGCCCTGCGCCAGGCAGGCTTCGATCTTTGCCTGTACATGGGAAGGCGAAGTATCAGCATCGTCGCCGATGCGCCACATGCCGTAAACGATGCGGCTAAGTTCCAGGTTTTCAGAAAGAGCGATACGTTCCATCAGTGGCGTTCCCCGTTGCCCAGCGGCGTGGCAGGTGTTTCAGAAGGCACCCGGCCGTATGCATGCGGCAGGGAGCAGGTTTTCATTTGCGGCAGGACCTTGGTTCCGAAGTGTTCAGCCTCGTCGAGATGCGGATAACCCGAGAGGATGAAGGCGCGAATACCCATTTTCTGGTATTCCTCCAGCGCCGAAAGGACCTTGTCGGTGGAGCCGACGAGCGCTGCACCACAGCCGGAGCGCGCCCGGCCGATGCCGGTCCACAGGTTGGGTTCGACATAACCGAACTTGTCGGCCAGTTCCCGGGCCCGCGCCTGATGCGACACACCGAGTGAGCCGCTGTCGTGGGCGCGGTTGCGGATTAGCTGGCCATATTCGTCGTCGAGCTTCGAAACCAGATGCTCGGCATATTCACGCGCTTCCTGTTCGGTATCGCGCACGACCATGTGGACTCGCAGGCCGTAATCCAGCGTGCGGCCATGGGCTGCGGCACGCTCATGGGCAGCGCGCATGCGGTCTGCGAGCTGGTCTTTCGTTTCGGGCCACATCAGATACACGTCGCATTGCGCGCCGCACAGCTCCAGCGCATCCGGCGAATAACCGCCGAAATAGAGCAGCGGACCGCCGTTCTGCTGGTACGGACGTGCAGGCTCGGTGGAGACACCCTTGAATTGGTATATCTCGCCGTCATGGTCAATCGTGTCACGGGTCCAGGCCTGGCGCAAAATCTGCACGACTTCATGGCTGCGTTTGTAGCGAAACGCGCTGTCAGCCACCTCGCCGGGAAAATCGGAGCTGATGACGTTGAGCGTCAGGCGGCCCTTCAGCATGTGATCGAGCGTCGCCACCGTACGCGCCAGCATGATCGGCTGCATTTCGCCGCAACGGATTGCAGCAAGGAAATTGATGCGGTCACTGATCGGAGCGCAACCTGCCACGAAGCTCAACGTGTCCTGGCCGACCTGATAGGAAGAGGGGCAGAGAATGTTACGAAAACCGAGTTCCTCGGCCTTTTTGACGATATCCGAGCAATGTTCGAAGCTGGAGCGCAGGCTACCATCCGGCACGCCCAGATAGGCGTAATCATCGGAACAAAGGGCAGAAAACCAGGAGACCTCGGCAGCATCGAGATCAGCGGATGTAACGGGTACGACGGTCATGCAATTCCTCCTCAAGGCCGCTCTCGTTTTTCTTGCATAACATCAAGAAATATGTAAATCAATGATGTATCAATTTTTGTTTTGCGGAGGGGATGGCATCATGAAACACACGGGCGGCAGCCTGCCTATGTATTTGCAGATCGCCGAAATGCTGGTGCGCGAAGTCGCTGCGGGCCGTCTGACAGATGGTGAAAAGCTTGCTCCCGAAAGGGATATGGCAGCCGATCTCGGCATTGCGGTCGGCACGCTTCGCAAGGCGCTTGCGGAGTTGCAGGAGCGTGGACTGCTGGAGCGTGTGCAGGGTTCCGGCAATTATATCCGCGCGGTCAGCGATCCCCAGAGCGTTTATGCCTTCTTCCGGCTAGAGATGATCGAGGGCGGTGGCCTGCCAACGGCGGAGGTGCTGGATGTTGCGCGCCTTGCCAAGCCATCCACCCTGCCCGCCTTTGGCACATCGCCGGAAGGCCACCGCATCCGCCGCCTGAGGCGTATCGCGGGGAAACCAGCGGCAATCGAGGAGATCTGGCTAGACGGTTCCTATGTCGACACGATTACCATCGAGAACCTGTCGGAATCGCTCTATCTCTATTATCGCACCCGCCTCAATCTCTGGATATCGAAGGCAGAAGACCGCATCGACCTCGGGGAAGTGCCAGAATGGGCGCCTGCACAATTCGGCCAGAAACCCGGCGCGTCGGTGCCGCGGGTCCTTCGCCTGAGCCAGGGTCAGGACGGAGCCGTAGCTGAAGTCTCATGGACATGGTTCGACCACACCGTCGCACGGTACGTTTCACGCATACGTTGAAAACGCACGAAATTCGCGTGATCCACATGGACAGAGAAAATTGACCACAGGCAAGGAAGCCGCGACCTGCCACGCCGGGGTTTTCGTTGAAATATTTCTACAAATCAAAGCTTTGCCGGTTTTTGATTTCTGTCAGAAATAAAATTGATACACTATTGATTTCCTTTTGACGAAAGGTAATATCACGGGCCTAGGGAGACAGGCGTTTGGCCGTCCCACGATATCGCCGGACGATCGGGATGATTTTTTCGAAAAGCGATGCGTGGATTTGAAGGTTGATGCCGGGTTTGCGTTCATCCGATTTTGGACGCCCCGGACGTGAGGAGGAAAAGATGGCTTCAGTCAGCCTGCGCAAGCTGGACAAGAGTTACGGTTCCCTGCGCATCGTCAAGGGTATCGACCTTGAAATCAACGATGGTGAATTCGTGGTTTTCGTCGGCCCCTCCGGCTGCGGAAAATCCACGACGTTGCGCATGGTCGCCGGGCTGGAAAGCATCAGCGGCGGTGAGGTGATGATCGGCGACCGCGTTGTCAACAAACTGCCGCCGCGCGAGCGTGACATCGCCATGGTGTTTCAGGACTACGCGCTTTACCCGCACAAGACTGTGCGTGAAAACATGGGTTTCAGCCTGAAGGTACGTGGTGTAAGCGCCTCGCAGGCCAATGCCAGCATTGATGAGGCAGCGAATATGCTGGGCATCAGCCATCTGCTGGACCGTCGTCCGGGCCAGCTTTCCGGCGGCCAGCGCCAGCGCGTGGCCATGGGTCGCGCCATCGTGCGCCGCCCGCAGGTGTTTCTGTTCGACGAGCCGCTTTCCAACCTCGACGCAAAACTGCGCGGACAGGTTCGCACGGAAATCAAGCGCCTGCACCAGCAGCTCGGCACCACCATCATCTACGTTACGCATGATCAGGTGGAGGCGATGACGCTGGCTGACCGCATCGTCATTCTGCGCGGCGGCGATATCGAGCAGGTGGGCACGCCGGACGAGGTCTATAACCGTCCGGAAAGCGTGTTCGTCGGCGGTTTCGTCGGTGCGCCTGCCATGAATTTCGCTCGCGCCAGAGTGACCGGCGACAGGCTGACATTTACGGACGGCAACTCTCTTCCACTGGCAGCAATCAGACCGTCCCGTGAAACGGCGCTCGATGGACGGGAGGTCATCGTCGGCATTCGCCCTGAACATTTCGGTCCCGCCGGGGGATTTGACACACAGCTCTCCGTCAAGGTGCAGGTGGTGGAGCCTTTGGGGTCGGATACGCTGGTGCATTTCACCCTCGGTGATGCGGCGCTGACGGCGAGAATGCCGCCAGAGATGAAACCGGCTCCGAATGAGGAACTGAAGATCGGCCTCGACCCATCGAAGGTGCACCTGTTCGACGTGACGACGGAACGCTCCATTCAGTGACAGGATCGGGCCGCCACCGGCCCGGCTTCAAGATTTCAATAACGGGAGGAAAACATGAAATTCAAAGCCCTTACGGGAGCGGCGCTCTGCGCAACGATGCTCAGCTTTTCGGGACAGGCCTTTGCCGACGCCGAACTCAAAATCTTCGTTTCCAGCCAGCATCAACCCGATGTGTGGCGCAAGGCGCTCGATCAATATGAGGCGAAGACGCCGGGCGTGAAAGTCGTGATCGAGACCGGCGGTAACACCTCCGAAATGCAGGCGCAATATCTCAACACCGTCATGTCTGCCAAGGATTCAAGCCTCGACGTGCTGATGCTCGATGTCATCCGTCCCGCACAGTTCGCAACCGCTGGCTGGACCAGCGATTTCTCCGGCAAAGACTTGTCCGCCTACCTGCCGACCTATGCAGAAGCAAACACCGTGAACGGCAAGATCGTGGCGCTGCCGGCGTTCGCCGATTCCATGTTCCTTTACTATCGCAAGGACTTGCTGGACAAATACGGCATCCAGCCGCCGACCACCTGGGATGAGCTGAAGGAAGCCTCAAAAAAGGTGATGGAGGGCGAAAAGAACCCCGAACTTCAGGGCCTCTCCTTCCAGGGTAAGGCCATCGAAGGTGCGGTATGCACGTTCCTGCTGCCCTACTGGAGCGAAGGCAAGTCGCTGGTTCAAAACGGCAAGCTGAATTTCGACAATCAGGCGGCCGTGGATTCGCTGAAGCTCTGGAAGAGCTTCGTCGACGAAGGCATTTCCAAGAAGAACATTTCCGAAGTGGCGACCGACGACACGCGCAAGGAATTCCAGGCGGGCAAGGTTCTCTTCGCCGTCAACTGGTCCTACGCCTGGACCCATTTTCAGGGCAAGGAATCCCAAGTGAACGACAAGGTTGGCGTCGCCCGGTTGCCGGCCGTCAAGGGCGGAGAGCAGACGACGTGCCTCGGCGGCTGGGAATTCGGCGTTTCCGCCTATTCCAAGCAGCAGGACGAAGCCAAGAAACTGGTGGAATATCTGTCCAGCCAGGATGTTTCGAAGTTCATGGCCATCAATGCCGCGCTGCTGCCCACCTATGCCTCGCTCTACAAGGATGCTGATGTGACCAAGTCCATCCCTTGGTTTGCGGATGCTCTTCCGGTTGTTGAAACGGCAAAGGCCCGTCCGGTCACACCGCGTTACAACGAGGTCAGCGAAACGATCCGCACCACCGTCAATGGCGTGCTTGCGGGCGTGATGTCGCCGGAAGACGGCGCAAAGCAGATGGAAAGCCGTCTGCGCCGCGTATTGCGCTAAGCCCTGTGGCCGGGGACGGCATGCAGGACATGCCGTTGCCGGCCCGTTTGGCCGAACCAGTGAAAATCGCCTGAACGGCGCGATAAACGGGCCGGGACTTAACCGGTCTGATCGGGAGACGATGACGTGAATTCAGTTGCGGGAGTGGCAGACGTGACGATGCCGGAGAGAACAATGGTCAGGGTGGACGAGAAACCGCAGCCGCGCTGGACGCGGTGGCTCGATCTCGGTGACCGGTCGCTTGCCGTGCTTTTGCTGGCGCCTGCAGCCATTCTTCTTTCGCTTATCATCGTCTATCCGGTGGCGCGTCTCGTATACACCTCGTTTTTCAGCCTTTCGCTGACATCGGGCCTGCCGGCGGAATTCATCGGCTTTGAAAACTACACGGCGATGCTCGATGACCCGATTTTCTGGGAAACGACCTGGAATACGGTGCTGATAACGCTGATAACGGTGCCTGGAGCGCTGTTCATGGGCCTGGGCCTTGCGCTCCTCGCCAACCTGCCGTTTTCGATGCAATGGCCGATGCGCCTGTCACTGCTCATCCCCTGGGCGCTGCCTCTGTCGTTCGCCGGCCTCATCTTCGCGTGGTTTTTCCACTACGAATACGGCGTGGTCAACGATGTGCTGAACCGGCTGGGCTTTGAAGGCATCATCTGGTTCAACTCGCCGAACTGGGCCTTCGCAGCCATCTGCCTGACGATCATCTGGAAGACCTCCTCCTTCATGGCACTGATGATCCTTGCAGGGCTGCAAACCATTCCGCGCTCGCTCTATGAAGCCGCCGATGTGGATGGCGCCGGCAAGCTCAGGCAGTTCTTCGAGATCACGCTGCCGCTCCTAAAGCCGTCGATCGTCGTTGCTCTCATCTTCCGTACGATTACGGCGCTGCAGACTTTTGATATTCCATACATGATGACCGGCGGCGGCCCCGGCACATCAACCACGACGCTCGCCATGTACATTCACCAGAACACTGTTTCCTTCCTCGATCTCGGTTACGGTTCGGCACTGGCGGTCATGATGTTTGCGCTCTCCATGTGCGTCACTGCCGTTTATCTCCGCATTATCAGGACGAAGGACTGATCCCATGAGCACCGTTGCGACCTCCTCCGGTCTGTCCTCCTTCTTCTCCGGCAAGCCGCTGCGCTTCATTGCGGCCTCCATATTGCTGGTCAACGGCCTGTTTCCGGCAATATGGATCCTGTTCACCTCGCTGAAAACTGAAGCGGAACTGACTGTGAAACCGATCACATGGTTTCCGCATGCGCCGACGCTTGCCAATTACATGCAGGCCTTTTCCGACCAGCCGTTGCACCTCTTCCTGTTCAACAGCTTCATGGTCGCGCTGCTTTCCACCGCACTCACAATTCTGATTTCGGTGCTGGCAGCCTATGCGCTGGCGCGGCTCGATCTCAAGTACCGGGCGCTGATCCTCTCGCTCATCATCGCCGTTTCCACATTCCCGCTGGTAACGCTGCTGGTGCCTCTGTTCGAGATCATGCGTGCGCTCAACCTGCTCAATAGCTGGACCGCTCTTATACTGCCTTACACCGTGCTCTCCCTGCCGGTCTGCACGCTGATGCTGGTGTCCTTCTTCGAAAGCATCCCGCGCGATCTGGAAAACGCCGCCATGATTGATGGCTGCACCCGTATCGGCGCGCTGTTCAAGGTTGTCGTGCCGCTATGCGCGCCAGGCGTCTTCACCGCCGGCATTCTCGCTTTCGTGAACGCCTGGGACGAATTCCTGCTGGCGCTTTCCTTCAATTCCAATCCGGCACTGCGCACGCTGCCGGTCGGCATCCAGCTTTACCAGGGTGAGTTCGCTTTCCCGTGGCCCGTCATCTCGGCGGCGCTGGTGGTCGGCATCGTCCCGGTTGCGATCCTGATCGTCATCTTTCAGGAACGCGTCGTCTCCGGTCTCACCGCCGGCGGTCTCAAGGGTTAAACAGGTACAGTCATGCAATTCGAAAAGACCAGAGACGGCTTCACGCTTGCGATTGGCAGCCACACCATTCTTTCTCATTCGCCTGAGAACCCGGCTTTCTTCGCCGGTTTCGGCAAGGAGCGGATGGATATGTATCGCGGCAATTTCGATATCGAGGACTATGTCATCGAACGAACTGCGCTCCGCCACGCCGAAGTCAGTGGCGACAGCGTTACGCTGTCTTCCGCACCCGGGCAGGCCGCACGCCTTCATCTGGCCCTGGATGGAAATGCCATCAGGGTCACGGCGCTGGATGAAACCATCAATCGGCTGTGGCTGCGGATCATCGCAGATGAGGACGAACATGTCTGGGGCGGTGGCGAACAGATGTCCTATTTCGACATGCGCGGCCGCCGCTTTCCGCTCTGGACCTCCGAACCCGGTGTCGGCCGCGACAAGACCGCTGAAATCACCTTCAAGGCTGACGTCAGCGGCAAGGCGGGTGGCGATTATTACAACACCAATTACCCGCAGCCGACCTATCTGTCGTCGCGCAAATATGCGCTGCATGTGGAAACCAGCGCCTATTCGGTCTTCGATTTCCGCAACGAAGATTTCCATGAAGTCGAGATATGGGCGATCCCCGAGAGGATCGAGTTTTTCACCGGCGATCGTTTCACCGATATCGTTTCCGCCCTCTCGCTGCGGTTCGGACGCCAGCCGGAACTGCCGGAGTGGGTCTATGGCGGCGCGATCATCGGGTTAAAGGATGGCGCCAACTCCTTTGCCCGGCTGGAAAAAATCCGCGCTGCCGGAACCAAGGTCTCCGGCCTGTGGTGCGAGGACTGGGTGGGGCTTCGCCAGACATCATTCGGCGCCCGGCTCTTCTGGGACTGGCAGGCCAATGAGGCGCGTTATCCGCATTTGCGTCAGAAGATCGCGGAGCTTGCCGATCAGGGCATTCGTTTTCTGGGATACGTGAACCCCTATCTCTGCGTCGACGGCCCGCTTTTTCCGGAGGCGGAGGCGGCCGGTTATTTCGCCACCGGCGCGGACGGCAAGACGGCGCTCGTGGATTTCGGCGAGTTCGATTGTGGCGTGGTCGATTTCACCAATCCGGCCGCAGCCGAGTGGTTTGCCGAAGAGATCATCGGCAAGAATATGCTGGATTTCGGCCTTTCCGGCTGGATGGCCGATTTCGGCGAATATCTGCCGATCGACATCACGCTATCGAACGGCATCGACGCCAAGCTGATGCACAATGCCTGGCCGACGCTCTGGGCAGAGGTCAACGCCAAGGCTGTTGAAAGCCGTGGCAAAACCGGCGAAGCGCTGTTCTTCATGCGGGCGGGCTTTACCGGTGTGCAAGCCCACTGCCCGCTGCTGTGGGGCGGCGACCAGTCCGTCGATTTTTCCCGCCATGACGGTCTCGTCACCGTCATATGCGGTGCGCTGTCCTCCGGTCTTCTCGGCAATGCCTATCACCATTCCGATATTGGCGGTTATACCAGCCTGTTCGGCAATGTCAGAACCCCGGAACTCATCATGCGCTGGACGGAGATGGCAGCCTTTACTCCTGTCATGCGAACCCATGAGGGCAATCGCCCGCGCGACAATCTCCAGATCGATCAGGACGAGACCGTTCTTGGCCATTTTGCCCGCATGACGGCAATCTATGTCGCACTCGCCCCCTATCTGAAATCGCTTTCCACTGAAGCGGCCGAAAACGGCCTGCCGGTACAGCGCCCGCTTTTCCTGCATCATGAGAACGACCGGCAGACCTATGCCATTCAGGACAGCTATCTCTATGGGGCCGACATGCTGGTCGCACCAGTGTGGAAGGCGGGGGAGACGCAGCGCACGCTTTACCTTCCGGGCGATGGGGAATGGATGCATCTTTGGAATGGCGCGCGGTATTTTGGCGGGCACGAGATCACCGTGGAGGCTCCGATAGGCCAGCCGGCTGTGTTCTACCGCGCTGAAACGCCCTTTACTGCGTTATTTGAACAGCTTCGCAATATCGCTTGAAGCATCACCTTCCGGCCATTTCCAAAAAACGCCGCAAATATTGCGGCGTTCAACCGATGCTCTAACAGGCCTCGCTAAACGGCCATCAGCCCGTCAGGCGTGGTGATGTAATGGCTTTCTTGAACAGCACCGTCATCGCGTCACTGATGCCCTGGGAGGGGCTGACTTCGAAATACAGGCCCGGGGAAGCGCAGCTCTGCATGCGTGAGCCGATTTCCGCCTGAAAGGGCTTGATCCAGCTATTATACCAGTCATTCGTCGGCAGCGGCAGATAGGTGGTATAAAGCACCGCGATACGAAAACCCTTTTCCTTCAGTTTCGTACAGTCTTTGATGTCGATCGGCTCCTGACAGCGGCCTCCCGTCAGTTTTTTCGTACAGGAGGACGGCTTGTAACTGTCGCCCACCCCGTCTGAAACAAAGAAAATAACCTTATCCGGGTTCGCCGAGCTTGCGCCCGTGCCCGAACTGCCGACCTTATCTCCAATCTGGATCAGTGCCCGGTCGAAATCTGTTTGCTGGTCGTTGTTGTATCCCTGATAGGGGATTGACATAAGGTTGATTTCACCAGCTTTTTTCTTTGCTGCGTCCAGATCCGATGTCAGCGAAACGACCTCAAGCAGCTTGGTATCTTCCGCCCGTTCCCCGAAGGTATAGACGGCCATGCGATATTGATTGCTGCTTTTGCGCGTGGACTTTGCCGTGTCCATCAGGCTGGCGGTTGCCTTGGCAACCACGTCGATACGCGTCGTAACCCCGAGTTTCTTGGCCTTGAAGTAATAGCTGTTCGGGTCTGCCACGCCGTCCTTCACGATGTGGCAGGCAAAAGCGCATTTATCGCCAGTGTTCGCAACCAGGGTGGCAACATCCGTGGGTGTCGCGCCCACTCCCATGGAGGGCGTATTATCAAGCAGAAGATAGAAATCGCTGAAGGTTTCCGTTTCGTATTTGGCCGTGGCCGTGCCGGCAACCGAAACGAAATCCTTCCCCAGAAGCCCTGAGAGGGTCGTGCTGACCGACGCCTTGAAGCTGACGGACGACTCGACCACATTGCCGTGCTTGATCACCGAGACATCGACAGAGGTAATGGTGTAGTCCGCGTCGCCGCGCTGATTGCCATCGAAGAATGCCCGGGCTTCTTCATTGCCGACGGGAATGACACCGTCCCCCGACATCTTCTTTGCCGCCTGAACACTTGCGGACATATCGGCGACTGCCGCCAGAGCCGCGGAATCCGCCGCCTGCTGCAGATCGGCTTTGACCGACATGCCGCGCGTAATATCGAGCGCCACACCGGCAGCCCCGCACAGAGGCACCATGAGCAGCGCGGTCAGAATGCCAAAATTTCCAGATTTCTCTCGCCAGAAGTTTTTCAAGTTCGCCCCCAACCAATCTGGGAGCTGAAGCTAATACAGCGGAATTGAAAAGCGGTTTCAATAAATAACTAATTTTTGATAAACTTAATATAATCGACAACTAATATGTTCGCGGCAAATTCGCCAATATTCTCGTTAACTTTCAACGTTGACATTACTTCAAAACCCTCCTAGCAAAACAGTCTCTTCCGAGGGGAGCACCTGACGGTGCTGAGATGGCGATGAGCCGGACCCTTGAACCTGATCCGGGTCATGCCGGCGTAGGAACGGAAACTGTAGCGCGTTTGCGGTACTGCCCTTTCTCTTCTCCGCTTTGCCCGGATCTCCGTGATCGCCACAGCTGGAGACCGAACGATGATGATGAAACATCCTTCCCTTCGTATACGGTACGGCTGCGTCTGAGCCCCGGCCGATGCGTGCCTCCCATGCGCTGAAGGGCGTCGTTCTTATTCTGATTGTCTGGCAGCTGGGCATCTGGCTGCTTGCACCGCCCCGCTACATCCTGCCCTCGCCGGCCGATGTTGCCGCAGCACTCCTGCGCCAGCCAGCCTTCCTGTTCGGACAGGCCATGGTGACATCAGGTGAAATGGCTGTCGGGCTTGCGGCTGGCATTGCCGCCGGCATTCTCGTTGCCTTTACGATTGCCGCCGTCCCGCGTTTTGGCCGCCTCGTCTGGCCCATGGTTCTCGTGTTGCAGGCATTTCCGGTCTTCGTGCTGGCCCCCATTCTCGTACTCTGGTTCGGTTTCGGCATGGCCTCGAAAGTTGTCATGACGGCGATCATCATCTTTTTCCCCGTCGCTTCAGCCTTCACCGACGGCCTCAATCGCACGGATCGGACAATCCTCGATGCCGCCTCGCTGACAGAGGCGAGCCACTGGCAAATCCTCACCCGGCTGCGTGTGCCGCTGGCGCTTCCCTCACTCATTTCCGGGCTGAGGGTCGCAGCTCCGCTCGCCCCGCTCGGCGCGGTCATTGGCGAATGGGTGGGCGCCTCCGCCGGGCTCGGTTTTGTCATGATCCAGTCCAATGCCCGCATGCAGACCGACACAATGTTCGCCGCCATGACCATTCTCGCCCTCATGGCGGTGCTGCTGCGGCTTGTCGTCGACCGGGCAACGGCCAACCTCGCCCCCTGGGCCAAAGAAACAGACCATCTCATTCCTTTCAAACATTTGCGGAGACTTTCGGCACCATGAAACGAACTCTTCTTTCCCTCGTCGTCGCGGCAGCAAGCGTGCTTTCGCCTGTGCAATCGCAGGCGGCCGACAAGCTTACCGTGTTGCTGGAATGGTTCGTGAACCCGGACCATGCCCCGATGGTGATTGCCAAGGAACGCGGCCTTTTCGCCGATGCAGGGCTGGAGGTCGAGTTGATCCCGCCCGCAGACCCATCCGCCGTACCGCGTCTGGTCTCGGCAAAGCAGGCCGATATCGGTGTACACTACCAGCCGAACCTCTATCTCGACCACGATGCAGGGCTGCCGCTCGTCCGTTTCGGCACGCTGGTCGAAACGCCGCTGAACACCGTCACCGTTCTGGCCGACGGGCCGATCAAGAGCCTGAAGGACCTGAAAGGCAAGAAGGTCGGCTTCTCGGTTTCCGGTTTCGAGGATGCGATGCTGAAGCGCATGCTGGAGAAGGAGGGACTGACAAAGGACGATGTTGAACTGGTCAACGTCAATTTCTCACTCTCGCCATCCCTGATCGCCGGCAAGGTCGATGCCACGCTTGGCGGCTTCCGTAATTTCGAACTGACGCAGATGAAGCTTGAAGGCCACGAAGGCCGCTCGTTCTTCCCCGAGGAACATGGCGTGCCCGCCTATGACGAGCTCATCTTCGTCACCCATCGTGATCTCGTGAAAGATAGCCGCCTGCCGCGTTTTCTCTCGGCCGTTGAGCAGGCTGCTATTTTCATCACCAACCACCCGCAAGAATCCTGGCAGCTTTTCATCAAGGCCTATCCGAACCTTGACGACGGGCTGAACAAGCAGGCGTTTTTCGATACGCTGCCGCGTTTCGCCAAACGTCCAGCCGCACTCGATCGCACCCGCTACACACGCTTCGGCACCTTCATGCAGGACATGCAACTGATCAAGCGGGCGCCGGCGGCGGAAGACATTGCCGTGGAGTTGCAATAACCATGGCAAACAGTTTTCCGACTGCGGCGAAGGCCGCAGAGATCCTCGAAAGGGTAAGGCAGACGCGCCCGCGCGTGCATTGCCTGATGAACACCGTGGTACAGAAATTCACCGCGGACGGCATTACCGTTGTCGGCGGCATACCCTCGATGACAACCTCACTCGAAGAAATCGGTGCTTTCGTCACGAAAGCCGATGCGGTAACGATCAATCTCGGCACGCTCGACGCCGACCGGCGAAAAGTCATTCGATTTGCCGTCGAGATCGCCCGCGCGGCTGGCAAGCCGTGGATTCTGGACCCCGTGCATTGCGACTATTCGCCATCGCGACTGGCGTTCGCGCGTGACCTGATCTCGCTTGGACCCACCATCGTGCGCGGCAACAGCGCTGAGATGAGCCTGATCGGTGCTGTTCCGAACGCCATCAGGATAGAGACCGGACCTGTCGATAACCTGCGCGACGCCACAAGGAGTGTCAGAATCGTCAACGGTCACCCGTGGATGGCGAAGGTGACAGGCACGGGTTGCCTATCGGGTGGGGTCATCGCCGCCTTCATGGCGGTGGAAAAAGACGCACTGACGGCCGCCGCCGCCGCCCTCGCCATCACGGGTGTCGCAGCCGAACTGGCAGCGAAAAACGCCAAAGGCCCCGGCACATTCGAGCCGGCATTTCTCGATGTGCTTTCAGAAATTTCCGGCGAAGACATAATAAACGATGCGAGGATTGAGCATGAACAAGGTTGATTACCGTCTCAACGCGTTGGTCGATGCGAGCCTCGGCGATGTTGCGCCCTTGGGCGAGCTTGCTCTGGCGGCCGCACTCAACGGCGCGACCATTCTCCAATATCGCGACAAACACGCCTCCACGCGGGAGATGATCGAAAACGCCAGCGCAATTCGCGAAGCCATTGCCGGCACGGGCGTGCCGCTGGTCATCAACGACCGGGTGGATGTGGCGCTCGCCTCTGGCGCGGACGGGGTGCATCTCGGCGCCGATGATATGGATGCCAAAACCGCCAGACGCATCCTTGGAGATAAGGCGATCATCGGCCTCACCGTCAAGAACCGCGCCGATGCCGAGCGGGCGGCCTCCATGCCCGCCGATTACGCCTGCATTGGTGGCGTGTTCGAAACCGTTTCCAAGGTCAATCCAGACAAGCCTGTCGGCCTCGACGGCTTTACGACGCTCCGCACTCTGCTCCGCGAATTGCGGCCGGGCATGCCGGTGGGCGCCATCGCCGGTATCGATCTTGCCCGCGTGCCGAACGTCATCGCCGCCGGTGCGGATGGTGTCGCCGTCATTTCTGCAATCTTCCGCGCAAACGATATTGCCAGCACAACCAGGGACTTCCGCGCGGCAGTCGATGCAGCGCTGAAAGCGAGACAGCCATGACAGCAATCGCATTGACCATCGCCGGCTCAGACAGCGGCGGCGGCGCGGGCATTCAGGCCGACATCAAGACTTTTTCGGCACTCGGCGCCTATGCCGCCAGCGTCATCACCGCCATCACCGCCCAGAACACCAAAGGTGTGACGGCAGTGGAGGATATTTCCGTCGCCACCATCGTCGCGCAGATGGACGCTGTTTTTTCCGATCTTGCCGTCAATGCGGTGAAGATCGGCATGGTATCGCGGATCGAAACCATCGCGGCCATAGCTGCAAGGCTTCGGCAGCAGCCCCAGCCGGTGGTGCTCGACCCCGTGATGGTTGCGACCTCCGGCGACCGTCTGTTGCATGCGGATGCGATCGAGACATTACGGCGCGACCTGCTGCCGCTCGCCACCATCGTCACGCCGAACCTGCCTGAAGCAGCGCTTCTCACCGGCTTGCCTATTGCAGACACCGAGGCGGAGATCACCCGTCAGGCCGAGATGATCCTAAAGGTGGGCGCGAAAGCCGTGCTCATCAAGGGCGGCCATGGCGACGGGCCGCAGAGTACGGATTATCTGTTTGCAGACGGCACCGTGCAGGCGCTTTCCGCTACGCGAGTTGACACGAAAAACGACCATGGGACCGGCTGCACGCTGGCGGCGGCGATTACGGCTCATTTGGCCAAGAGTTGTGAATTGCGTGAGGCGGTTGGTCTTGCGAAGGACTATCTGAATGGGGCGCTTAACGCTGGTCGGGGGCTTGCCGTCGGGAACGGTCGGGGACCGGTGCATCATTTTTATCGGTGGTGGGAGTGAAGGTTAGAGTGGAGCGTAGGGCTTACCCCCCTCTGTCCTGCCGGACATTTCCCCCTCAAGGGGGGAGATCGACAAGTGGCCTGCCCCGGGCGTTTTAGTTGGCGGACGAGATCGCGATACCGACGTTAATGGGGACCGAGGCGAAAACCTCACCCGATCTCCCCCCTTGAGGGGAAGATGTCCGGCAGGACAGAGGGGGGTGAGCCCCACGCTCTGCGCATCCGCCTTCACCGCGCCTTCGGCGTCGCCAGCACATTCCTGATCGCAAAACTCGAATGAATCCGCGAAACACCCGGCAGCTTCGACAGAATCTCCTTATGGATGCGCTCGAAATCGCCCGCACTTTCCGCCTCACATCGCAGGAAATAATCCGACCCGCCCGTCATCAGGTAACATTCGCGGATTTCTGGATAACGCCGCACCGCGTTCTCAAACCTGTTGAGAAAATCCTCCGTCTGGCGGTCGAGCGTGATCTGCACGATGACCGAGATCACCTCGCCGCCGGCAAGGCCGCTGGTCAGCGCCGTATAGCCCCGGATGATACCCTCCCGTTCCAGAATATCGACCCGGCGAAGGCAGGCAGAGGCCGAAAGGCCGACTTCCGCAGCAAGTTTCGCATTGCTGATGCGGGCATTGAGCCGGAGCAGGCGAATGATGTGGCGGTCGGTCGCGTCGAGTGACGACATAGAAAATTCCAATATGACAATGAAAGTTGCGTATATTGCATTTTTATCGCATCTTATTCGAACAATAGCCAAGAAATTCGACAATCGTTGCAATACTCTCATGTGATAAAAATGAGGGTGAACGACCATGGACATGCAGATCAGCCGCCAGCAGGCAGCGGGTGGTGCAAGCGGCCATCTGACCATCGATCTTGGCGCATTGCGCGATAATTATCTCGCGCTTGCGGCAATGGCACCCACATCGCAGACGGCAGCGGTCGTCAAGGCTGACGCATACGGCCTCGGCGCGGATATCGTCTCGCAGGTGCTGTTTGAAGCGGGCTGCCGGAATTTCTTCGTCGCCCATATCGATGAAGCGCTGGCGCTCCGGCTGCGTCTTTCAGCGGAAGCGCGGATTTTCGTCCTCAACGGGCTTCAGCCCGGTAACGAAACCTCCTGCGCAGCCATGGCCGTCACACCGGTTCTGAATTCGCTCGAGCAGATCGCCCAATGGGCGACCCACGCCAAAAATCTTGGCAAGACATTACCCGCCGCAGTGCAGATCGATACCGGCATGTGCCGTCTCGGCCTCTCTCCCGAGGAGCTTGAAGTCCTCGCCTCCCGGCCGCAACTGCTTGATGGTATCGACATCGCCTTCGTGATGAGCCACCTCGCCTGCGCCGACGAGCCGGATCACCTCTCCAATGCCGCCCAACTCTCTGTGATGCGAAAAGCCGCTGCAGCTTTTCCTGATGTATCCGTCTGTTTTTCCAATTCCGGCGGCATCTTTCTGGGCAACGACTATCACAACTCCCTGCTACGCCCCGGCATTGCGCTTTATGGCGGCGCGCCCTCCGTTACCCGTCCCAACCCGATGAAACCGGTCGTCCGGCTTAATGTCGCCGTTATTCAGACCCGCGAAGTTCCCGCCGGATCGCTGGTCGGTTATGGTGGCTCTTTCGAAGCGGCCGGGCCGACGCGGCTTGCGACGATCGCGGCTGGTTATGCCGATGGCCTGCCGCGATCGCTCAGCAATCGCGGTGCGGCATGGTACAATGGCGTTCGCCTGCCCATTGCTGGTCGAGTTTCAATGGACAGCATCATTCTCGACATATCCGCCCTGCCCTTGGGAACATTGACGCAAGGCAGCTTCGTGCAGATGATCGGGCCTGACCAGACGCTGGAAGACATTGCCGAGGATGCGGGCACGATCGCCTATGAAATCCTGACCGGCCTCGGACGCCGTTACCGCCGCAATTATATTCAGCCGGGCGAAACCCCGGCCGTCGCTTCAACATCTGTCAGCCATAAGTGAGACGATCATGAACGTCACTATCCTCGGAGCCGGCGTCGTCGGCGTGACCTCCGCCTGGTATCTGGCCAAAGCCGGACACAAGGTGACGGTGATCGACCGCCAGCCGGCGGCAGCACTTGAAACCAGCTTTGCCAATGCCGGCGAGGTTTCCCCCGGCTATTCCTCGCCATGGGCCGCGCCCGGCATTCCGATGAAGGCCATGAAATGGCTGTTCATGAAACATGCCCCGCTCATCATCCGCCCGACCGCCGATCCGGCGGCGTGGCGCTGGATGAGCCAGATGCTGCGCAATTGCACATCGGCGCGTTATGCCATCAACAAGAGCCGCATGGTGCGCATTGCCGAATATAGCCGCGATTGCCTAATGGCGCTGCGCGACGAAACCGGGATAGAATACGACCAGCGCATGCAGGGCACACTGGAGGTTTTCCGCACCCAGAAGCAGTTCGACGCCATCGGCAAGGATGTGGACGTGCTGACGGCAGGTGGCGTGCCTTTCGAAATTCTCGACCGCGACGGCTGCGCCGCCATCGAGCCCGGCCTTTCTCCTTCCAGGGAAAAGATCGTCGGCGGACTGCGCCTGCCCGGTGATGAAACCGGCGACTGCTTCATGTTCACCACCGAACTTGCGCGCATGGCTGAAGAGGCGGGAGTCACCTTCATCTACGATACCGGCATCATGCGCCCCATCGTCGAGGCAGGCCGTATCAAGGCCGTGGAGACCACCAAGGGGCTGGTGGAAGCCGATATTTTCGTCGCCGCACTGGGCAGCTATTCCCCGCAATTCGTCCGCCAGCTCGGCCTTACCCTGCCGGTTTACCCGGTCAAGGGCTACTCCATCACGGTTCCGATCGTGAAGGAAGAACGCGCGCCCGTTTCGACCGTGATGGACGAAACGTTCAAGGTGGCGATCACCCGGCTCGGCTCGCGCATCCGCGCCGGTGGCATGGCGGAAATCGCCGGTTTCAGCAAGGATCTGCCCGCAGCAAGACAGGAAACTCTGGCCCATTCGGTGGAAGACCTGTTCGGCGGCGCAGGTGACCAGAGCCAGGCGAAATTCTGGTGCGGCCTGCGCCCGATGACGCCGGATGGTACGCCTGTCATCGGCGCCACCCGCTACAGCAATCTTTATCTCAACACCGGCCACGGTACGCTTGGCTGGACCATGTCCTGCGGCTCGGCCCGTGTGCTTGCCGATCTCATCAGCGGGAACAAGCCCGAGATAGACACGCACGATCTGGCACTCAGCCGTTACGCAGCCTGAAGTGCGACAGGGCGGCGCTTATCCCCGTCTTAAGGGCGCGGATGGTGGCCGCTCAAAGTGCCAGTGCATCCTTCAGCGCCAATCCTTCCTTCATGCGAAGGTCGAGATCGGCCTCGATGTGATCGAGGTGCTGCAGCATCAAGGCACGGGCCTTTGCCGCATCCTTCGCCTCCAGTGCATCGAGCAGGTCGGCATGATCGTTGTGGCCGCAGCTTGAAACGCCCGAGCGCCCGTAGAGCGCGATAACCAGCGACGAGCGGGCGACCAGTTCGTCCATGAATTTTTCGAGGATGGCATTGCCGGCAAGCGAGGCCAGCATCAGGTGGAAATCGCCTGATGCCTTGATTTCCGCGCGCCTGGCGTGCGGGCCGCGCTCATGCTGGTGGCGGCTTTCCTGAACCAGATGCTCTCTCAGCTGCTTCACCGCCGCAGGCGTGATCTTTTCGATTGCGGCGTCCAGAACGCCGGGCTCGATCAGCCGTCGCGACGCAAAAACCTGCCGCGCTTCGTCCGGTGTGGGATTGGAGACAAAAGCGCCGCGGTTGCGCTCGGCCTTGACCAGTCCTTCGTAAGCCAGCATCTGAAGAGCCGCCCGCACCACCGTGCGGCTGACATCGAACAGCGTTCCCACTTCCGATTCCGACAGCTTCGTTCCCGGGGCAAGCCGTCGGTCGACAATGGCGTCGCGCAGCGTATCTCGAATAGCCTGGGCACGGTCTTCGTGGGATGAATCGGAATTGACGGTTATATGGGCAAGGCTCATGGAATTGTCCTGTTTGAACTTGAGTTCTAGCGCGAAGCGCGGCTTGCGCAAACAGGAATTGCGAGCTGTCGCCAGCCGCCACAATTCATTCAGCGCCCGTTCAGCAGGCGCGCTATATTTCTTTAACCATCGAATTTGCAACTGGCAGCGCCCTGCCATCCGGATGGAAGAAGATCATGTCGTCCTTTGCAGCTAAAACCGTTCTGGCTATCGCCGTCGCCGCCGCCACCATCGTGCCCTTCAACAGCGCATCCGCCGATGACTGGGGCCGCCGCGACCGTCGCGATGCCGCTATTCTGGGTGGCGTGCTTGGCCTTGCCGCCGGTGTCGCCGTTGGCTCAGCCCTTTCCCGCCCGGCACCGGTAGACGACGAGCGCGTCTATATCGACCCACCGCGTCGCTATGAACCGAGCTACGTGTACGAAGAGCCGGACTACCGCTATTATCAGCCACAGCCGCAGCCCGTTTATCGACCCGCTCCGGTCTATCGTCCGGCACCGGTTTACCGTGCCCAACCGGTCTATGACAATAATTCCGGCTACTACCAGCAACGCCGTACCTACCGCACCATCGAGCCGTGGACGAACGCCTGGTACGATTATTGCTCGCAACGTTATCGCAGCTTCAACGGCCGCTCCGGCACCTATGTCGGCAATGACGGCCAGCGTCATTTCTGCGTAGCGGGTTGATCGGGGACAACGTCTGCGCAGTTATTGCTGTTAATAATCAGGCCGCGGACGGAAACGTCCGCGGCTTTTCATTAAGTGTCACCCCAGATCCTGCGGCACCTCAAGCAGCGCCGTTTTTCACATAATCCGCCCGGTTGATGCCGTGACGTTGCAGCTTGTCGTAAAAGGTCTTGCGGGCAATGCCGAGTGTCGCAATGGTTTCGGCCACGTCGCCATTCGATTGCACAAGCGTTTCGCGGATGATCTGCGCTTCTATTTCATCCATTCGCTCCGGCAGGGTGCCGGAAGCCGGAATGCTCGATTGCGAAACAGTCGTGGTGACCGCATCCATCTCCAGCCCCAATACTACCCTTTCAGCGAAATGCCCGAGTTCGCGCACATTGCCCGGCCAGTCGTAGTCGTTAAGGCGGCGGGAAACGCCGGCGCTGATCTGCGGCACAGGCATGTTGAACCGGTTGGCGGCCTTGGTGACGAAGTGCGAAAACAGCAGCGGAATATCCGCCTTGCGTTCGCGCAGCGGCGGTATCGACAGCGTCACCACATTCAGCCGGTAATATAGGTCCTCGCGAAACGTGCCACGCTCGGCCGGGTCGCCGAGATCCACCTTCGCCGCCGCCACCACGCGAATATCGACCGGTCGCTCCTCATTTGAACCGAGTGGCGAGACCTCGCGCATTTCCAGAACGCGCAACATCTTCACCTGTACGGCAAGCGGCATGCTTTCGATCTCGTCGAGAAACAGCGTGCCGCCGCTTGAATGTTCGATGCGACCAACGCGTTTTTTCTGCGCACCGGTGAAAGCACCCGGCTCATGGCCGAAAAGCTCGCTTTCGATCACCGTTTCCGGCAGCGCCCCGCAATTCAGTGCCACAAAATTGCCCCTCGATCGCTTCTTGCTCCAGCGATGCAGCGCCGTTGCCACCACTTCCTTGCCGCTGCCCGTCTCACCTGCCACCAGCACGTCCACGTCCGTATCAGCAATGTGCCGGAGCGTGGTGCGCAGGCGTTCCATGGCGGGCGTCTGGCCAATCAGCGGCAAATCGTCCTCGGCTTGAGCACTCGCCCGGCGAAGCGCGCGGTTTTCCAGCACGAGGCGGCGCTTTTCCAGCGCGCGGCGGGCGCTTTCAACCATGCGTTCGGCGGGGAATGGTTTGGCGATAAAATCATAGGCGCCGTTGTGCAGGGCATCGACCGCCATCGGCACATCACCGTGGCCGGTGATGAGGATAACCGGCAGATCGGCATCAATCCTGCGGACATGGTCGAAGAACTCAAGCCCGGTCATGCCGGGCATGCGCACATCGGTGATGACGACGCCGTCGAAATCCTCGTTGAGCGCCGCAAGTGCCTGTTCGGCGCGGGAAAAGGAGGTGACGGGCAATCCGTCGAGTTCCAACGTCTGCACCATCGCCTTACGCAGCTGGGAGTCGTCATCCACCAGAAATATGGTTCCACCTGCCATCATGTCATGCTCGCTTCAGATATACGGAAAAAGACGTGCCTGCCTCGCTGCTCGTTACCTCAATACGCCCGCCATAATCGGAGGCGATATCGTTGGAGATGACGAGACCAAGGCCTAGGCCGCTTTCCTTGGATGTATTAAAGGGAGAAAAAAGCTGGGCGCGGATCGCTTCGGGAATGCCGGTCCCATTGTCGCTGACCGAAAGCAAGACCATGTCCCCTTCCTCGCGCACCCGCACCTCGACACGCGCCGCATCAATCGCATCAGTGGCTTCCAGTGCGTTTTGCAGAAGGTTGATGAGAATTTGCTCGAGCCGGATGCGGCTGCCAAGCACCTTCAGGTCTTGATCCGGCAACACGATATCAAGTGCATCCATCTGTCCGGAAAAACGACTGCGCAACAGCATCACCGCGCCTTCGATGACCAGTTTGAGACTGACCGGTTCGGCAGCGGTGCGGCCCTTGCGCGCCAATATCTTCAGGTCGCCGGTAATCGTGCCGATGCGATCGGTCAATGCCGCGATGTTTTCGAGATTTTCGTTGGCCTCCGCCATGCGGTCGCGTTTCAGCAGGGTGCGGGCGTTGTCGGCAAAGGCGCGGATCGTCGCTACCGGCTGGTTGATTTCGTGGGCAACGCCCGCCGCCACCTGCCCTAGAATGGAGAGACGGTTGGCCTGCACCAACTCGTGCTGCACGTTGCGCAATTCACCTGTCGTCTTTTCGTGCAGGGCAATTTCCGCCTGAAGATGGTCGCGGGTCCTCGTCAGATCACGGGTGCGCTCCTGCACCTTCATTTCCAGCTCGGTGCGGGCGCGCTGCTCCTCTTCCTTTTCCCTCAGCGCCTTGTGCCTGCGCCACAGCCACAGAGCCGAAAGCGCCATCAGCGGCATCAGCGTTGCCAGCGCCACCACCCTGCCCTCGCGAATGGCGGCGTTCAGCGCCGGTGCCACCGGCTGCAGATAATGCAGTGTCCATGAGGTCGTCGGCACCGGCGTTTCCAACCGCAGATAATCGCCGCGCTCACTTGCCGGGTCATCGACACGGATGAGCGGAACGCCGTCGCTCGAGAGTCGCACCATCCGGAACGGCAGCGTCGTAAGCGCCTCGTTACCGAATTGCAGGCTTTCGGAAATGGCTTTGCGTCGCGCCTCGTCAATCGGCGCTACGGTCTTGAAGCGCCAATCCGGCACGCTCGTCATCAGCACGACGCCGTTCCTGTCAACCACATAGACCGGTTTGCCGCCGATGTTCCAATCCGCCTCCAGACGGTTGAACTCCACCTTGGCGATGACGACGCCGAGCGGCCGCCCGTCTGCGGCATCGATGCGGCGCGAGATATAAAGGCCCGGCCGGCGGCTGACATTGCCAAGCGCATAGTGTTCGGACATGCCGGTATTCATCGCCGCCTGAAAATATTCGCGGAAGGCATAATTGGAGCCGACGAAGCTGTCGGCCTGTCGCCAGTTACTGGAGGCAATTGTCAAGCCGGTCGGTCCGGTCACGTAGATGACAGAGGACTGCGTGCCTTCGATCAGCCCCTCCAGCTTGCGGTTCAGCCGGTCAATGGCAGACGCGCCACCGCCATCCAGCGCAGTCGCAAGGTCGGGATCGCCGGACAGAACCAGCGGAATGGCTCGCGGCCGCTCCAGCGCGACATTCAGAAGCGCGATCTTGAGTTCGGCATCGGTGGAGGCCTCGGACGCGGCGGTGCGTATTGCCTGGTTTCGCGCAAAGTCATCGGCAACCAACAGAAGTCCCAGGCTGACGAGCAGCCACAAGCCCGCCAACGCCAGCCATTGAGCGCGCCGTCGTGCCTGGGAATGAGAGGCCTGATCTTCTTGGGTCATGCGACAATTGTGCGGATTTACACACAGACCGCAAGAGGTTTTGTCCGGATATCCGCACATACGGCGGCGAGCTGATACGGCGTCAATAAAAAGTACTTTTTAAATCAGCGAGTTACACCAAATAAGCAAGTCTGGCATGCGTATTGCACATGACTCCTCAATCGGCGCGAAGCCGTCAACGACACGGCGATCCCGGGAGGCCAATTAAGGCAGGGTGAGGCCGAGGAGGAAAAAACATGATCGATACAACAACCGTGGCGGCAGGCCACGCCAAGCAGCCATTCTACAAGCATCTGTATTTCCAGGTTCTGGTCGCCATTATCGCCGGTATCGCGCTTGGCCATTTCTATCCGGCCTTTGGCGAACAGCTGAAGCCGCTCGGCGACGGTTTTATCCGTCTCGTCAAGATGATCATCGCTCCCGTCATCTTCCTCACTGTCGCAACCGGCATCGCCGGCATGAACGATATGAAGAAGGTTGGACGCGTGGCCGGCAAGGCCATGATCTACTTCCTCGTGTTCTCCACCCTCGCGCTCATTGTCGGCCTCATCGTCGCCAACACTGTGCAGCCGGGTGCCGGCATGAACATCGATCCGGCCACGCTGGATGCCAAGGCCGTCGCGACCTACGCCGACAAGGCCCATGAGCAGACCATCACCGGCTTCCTGATGAACATCATCCCGACCACCATCGTCGGCGCATTCGCCAGCGGTGATATCCTGCAGGTGCTGTTCTTCTCCGTGCTGTTCGGCATCGCGCTCGGTATCGTCGGCGAAAAGGGCAAGCCTGTCACCGATTTCATGCATGCCATGATGTATCCGATCTTCAAGCTGGTCGCGATCCTGATGAAGGCCGCCCCCATCGGTGCCTTCGGCGCCATGGCATTCACCATCGGCAAATACGGCATCTCGTCCGTCACCAACCTCGCGATGCTGATCGGCACCTTCTACGTCACATCAGCACTGTTCGTGTTCGTGGTCCTCGGCGCTGTCTGCCGCTATAACGGCTTCTCGATCGTCGCGCTTATCCGCTACATCAAGGAAGAACTGCTGCTGGTTCTCGGCACCTCGTCTTCGGAAGCCGCCCTGCCGGGCCTGATGAGCAAGATGGAAAAGGCGGGCTGCAAGCGCTCTGTCGTCGGTCTCGTCATCCCCACCGGCTACTCCTTCAACCTCGACGGAACCAACATCTACATGACGCTGGCTGCCCTGTTCATCGCACAGGCGACCGGCATCCACCTCTCCTTCGGCGAACAGATCCTTCTGCTGCTCGTGGCCATGCTCTCCTCCAAGGGTGCTGCCGGCATCACAGGCGCTGGCTTCATCACATTGGCCGCAACGCTCTCCGTCGTGCCGTCGGTTCCGGTTGCCGGCATGGCGCTCATCCTCGGCATCGACCGCTTCATGTCGGAATGCCGCGCACTCACCAACTTCGTCGGCAATGCGGTCGCCACCATCGTTGTTGCCCGCTGGGAAGGTGAACTGGATCAGGAGCAGCTCGCCCGCGTTCTCAGCGGCAAGGAAGAATTCACCGGCATCGCCGATGTGGATTCGCTTCCGGGTGCGGTTCAGCCCGCCGAATAACACGACCTCCCAAGGTCCAGCCTGTCCCGGTTTGTCGGGGCAGGCTCTCGCATGAAGGCCGGCGCATCAGATCGATGCTCCGGCCTTTCATCGTTTGAAGCCCTCCCAACCGTCGAAAACGGTTTTTATCGCCGTGCGGATGTTATAGGCCAGAGCGAGCGAGAACGAATGCGAAAAACGGAGTAGGCCCTTATGAAGAACCTGTTTCTGGCCTGGCAATTCTGGGCACTGCTATCGGCGGCCTTTGCGGCATTGACCGCGATTTTTGCGAAAATCGGCATCGAAAACGTCAATTCCGATTTCGCCACCTTCATACGCACCATCGTCATTCTCGCTGCCGCTGGCCTGATGGTTTATGTTACCGGCAACTGGCAGCAGCCCTCCACCATTTCGGCGCGGACCTGGACCTTTCTCGTGCTTTCGGGGCTGGCGACCGGCGCATCTTGGATATGTTACTTCCGGGCGCTGAAAATCGGCGATGCCGCCCGCGTCGCCCCCATCGACAAGCTCAGTGTCGTGTTCGTCGCCGTCTTCGCGGTTCTGTTTCTGGGGGAACGGCTGTCGCTGCCAAACTGGCTGGGTGTGGTGCTAATCGCCTGCGGCGCGGTGCTTGTGGCATACCGGGGATAGTGCAAGCTGACAGCGGTGCCCGGCCGGACGAACCGGCCGGGACATTCGCAAAGTCATCAGGCGCGTGCGGCCGCAACCTTGTCCAGTCCCCGCTTAACGCCGGCGAACAGCTCATCAAGCTGCTCGGCCGTGATGATCAGCGGTGGACAGAAGCAGATCGATTCGCCGATCGGGCGAGTGATCACGCCCTCATCCTCAATGCCGGCGGCAATGGCGAGCGTCGCATCGCCCGGCTTCGTACCTTCCCACGGCTTTATCTCCAGCGCGCCAAGAAGACCGACGCCGCGCGAGGAATGCACCAGCGGATGGCCGGAAAGCGCTTTCAGATGATCGAGGAACTTGCCTTCCAGTCTCGCGACATTACCGACCAGATCGCGCTCCTGAATAATCTTCAGGTTTTCGAGACCGACGGCCGTCGCGACCGGGTGGCCGGAGGCGGTATAACCATGACCGAAGGAGCCGATCCGGTCGGATTCGTCGGCGATCGGCTGGTAGAAACCGTCATTCATGATGATCGCCGACAGCGGCATATAGGATGAGGATATCTGCTTGGAAACAACAAGCACATCCGGCTTGATGCCGTAGGTCTCGCAGGCGAACATCTTGCCGGTGCGGCCGAACCCGCAGATGACCTCGTCCACGACAAGCAGAATGTCGTATTTCTTCAGGATCGCCTGCACACCTTCCCAATAACCTTCAGGCGGCAGAAGAACCCCGCCGGCACCCATCACCGGCTCGCCCCAGAAGGCGGCAACGGTTTCCGGGCCTTCGCTGAGGATCAGATCTTCGAGTTCCTTCAGAATACGCGCGGTAAAATCCGCCTCGCTTTCACCTTGCTTGCCGAAGTGCACATAGGAGGGGCAGGCCGTATGCAGCATGCGGTCCAGCGGCAGGTCGAAGCTTTCATGGTTGCGCGGCAGGCCGGTGATCGAGGCAGAGGCAATCGTCACGCCATGATAACCCTTGATGCGGCCAATGATCTTCTTCTTCTCCTTTTTGCCCAGCGCATTGGAGCGATACCACACCATCTTGGCAACGAGATCGTTCGCCTCCGATCCCGAAGACGTGAAATGGACCTTCGACATCGGCACTGGTGCAAGTTCGATCAGCAACTCGGCAAGATCGACCGATGGGCCGTGCGTCTTGTAGGAGAAGGTGTGGTAATAGGGCAGCTTCTGCATCTGCTTCGTCGCAGCGTCCACCAGTCGCTGTTCACCGAAGCCAAGCGCCACAGACCAAAGCCCCGCCATCGCCTCGATATAACGCTTGCCGCTGCTGTCGGTCACATAGATGCCTTCACCACTTTCGATGACCAGACCACCGGTCTTTTCGAATTTACGCAGATTGACGTTTGGATGCATCTGGTAGGCGATATCGCGTGCCTCGACGGAATTCGGCAGAATGGTCATGGGATAAAGGCTCCGTTTCGGTTGGATGGACTGAAGCGTCAGACGTGCTGGCCGCCATTGATGAGAATTTCTGCGCCGTTGATGTAGCTCGACTGCTCCGAGCAGAGGAAGTAGATGGTCTGCGCCACCTCCGCCGTGGTGCCGAGCCGCCCGAGCGGGACCTGCGCTTCCACGAGTTCAGCGGTTCCGGGTGAAAGTATGGCGGTGTTGATTTCGCCGGGCGCTATGGCATTGGCGCGCACGCCGCGCGGGCCGAATTCATGCGCCAGCTCCCGTGTCAGAGCCGCAAGTCCCGCCTTCGATGCGGCATAGGCGACGCCCGCGAAAGGGTGCACCCGCGAGCCGACAATGGAGGTAACGTTGACGATGCAGCCTTTTGCCGCCTCCAGTTCTGGCAAAAGCGCACGGGCAAGAAGCGCCGTCGAGACGAGATTGACGTTTAGCACCCGCGTCCAGATCTCCGCCGTTGTGTCGGCAACGCCAAGGCGGCTACCGCCTTCGCCCTTCGGCGAGATTCCGGCATTGTTGACGAGTGCGGCCAGCTTTCCTTCCGGCAGGCGCGAGCGCACCTCGTCGGCCAGATCGTCGATGCGGGACAGGTCCTCCAGATCGGCCTGGATATGGCTTTCGCGCGCAGATGGCCAGCGGCATTCCTCCGAAAAGGGTTGTCGCGATACGGTCAGGATTCTCCAGCCTTTTTCCTGAAACAGCTTGACGGTGGCATGCCCTATTCCGCGGCTCGCACCAGTCAAAAGCATAAAAGGAACAGCCATGAAAGAACTCCTTTGCCATGCGAACCGTTGAGCCGGCCGCGCATTCAGCCCGCATGTTAGAGTGCTGCGACCCGCTGACAAGGGCTATTTTGTCGCGGTGCACGAATGGTTGCCGCGTCACGGGCTAATCCCATTTGATATAGGCCTTTCACCCGAAGGGAATATTTGAAGCCAGCCATTTGCTCATAAAATGCGATCTCCCGAATCTGTGATCTGTATTGGGAGGGGGACGAATGCGTATCGACATCATCGACACCGACGCCGGCTTCGAGGCTATCCGGCAAAACTGGGAAACGGTGTTCATGGCCGATCCCCATTCCCGACACTTCCTTTCCTGGGGCTGGCTGCGGGATTACATGCCGCGCCGCAAGCGCTGGTTCATCCTGGCGCTCAGGGAACGCCCCGAAGGCTCGCCCTATGTGGCATTTTTTCCGCTGCGCATCGTCACCGAACCGGACAAGAAAACCGGTCGCTTCCACGACAGCATAGTCATGGCTGGCAATGCCGCGGCGGATTACACCGGCTTCATCACTCTGCCGGAATATGAAAATAACGCGGTTGCCGGTTTCTGTGCCTATATTCGGCAGCAGAACTGGACCGAACTCAAGCTCGACTATCTTTCCGGCCCACCGGAGCGGCGCGACGCGATGATCCGCGCGCTTCAGGGGCCGCTCGTTATGTTCCGCGACAACATGCCGACCAACCCCTATAACATCAACAATTGCATCTGCCCGGTCGTGGCCCTGCCGGACACGTTCGACTCCTATCTCGACAGCCATATGAGCAGCCAGTCCCGGCAAAAGCTCCGGCGCTTCATGAGGAAGGTGGAAGGCGGTGACGAATACCGCATCACCTTCGCAACGAAAGAAACAATCAAGCGGGACATGGGCATCCTGTTCGATTTCTGGCGCATCCGCTGGGCGCCGCACAAGGGCAAGGAGCGCACCGAACTGTTGATCGGCGCAACACGGCAAATGCTGATGGATGTCTATATACGCGGCGATCTGGAAGTGCCGGTCCTGTGGTTCGGCGACCAGCCGCTCGGCGCGCTTGCCAACATTATCGACCGGCAGAAAAAATCAGTATTGTTCTACATTACCGGTCGTGACGAGAACTGGAAGACCCCCTCACCCGGCCTCGTGCTGCACGGACACTGCATCCGCAGGGCGATCGAACAGGGTTTCAAGACTTATGATTTCCTGCGAGGCAACGAGCCGTACAAATATTTCTTCGGCCCGGAGGAGCACAAGCTCAGCTGCACGCTGTTCCGCACCCGCTCGGGCGACAATCTCGGCGGCAAGCTCCACCCGCGCAGCATACGCTTCGTCTACGAAGAGGGTCTTAAACTTTACAAGACGGGCAAGAAGGCGGCCGCCAACATCGCCTTTTCCCAGGTGCTGTCAGCCGCGCCCGATCACCTTGGCGCACAATTCGGGCTGGCCAATCTGACCTTCGACCGCGGTGAATTCCGTGAAGCGGAAATCGCTTTCCTCGGTCTCCTCGGCAGCGCTCAGGACCCGGTTCTGCTATGGATGCGCATAGGCGAAGCGCGGTTGGCGCAACGGCAATATCACGAGGCGTCCGAAGCATTCCGTCAGGTGACCAATCGCGCCCCCTTCCACCGCGAGGCGCTCTACAAATGCGCCGTGGCGCTGATTGCGGCCGAAAGAACGAAGGAAGGCGCCGAAATCCTCGACAGATTGCAGCATTACCATTCTGACGACGCTACGCATCTGGAATATGCCGAAAAGGCGCGCGCAGCCCTTGCCCGGCTGGAACTGGGAAAGGCCAGGATTCCGCTGCCTGCCGATGTCATCACGCTGAGCGCCAGGCCAAAATCGACGGGCAAGCGCTGGCGTCCGCCAAAGGTTTTGCATTGAACGTAATGACCTGTAAGTTGCGGCAGAAAAAATCGGCCGGACGACTTGCAAGGGTTTTTTATGTTTCTGACCAACAAGGATATGCTCGACCTCATCGAGCTGCGCCATGATCTGCACCGCCATCCGGAAATTTCCGGCGAGGAGAAGGAAACAGCGCGGCGTATTCGCGATTTCCTCGAGCAGGCAAAACCGGATCGGATGTTCACCGATCTGGGTGGTCATGGCGTGGCAGCGGTCTATGACAGCGGCAAAAGCGGTCCGGTAGTCCTCATCCGCTCGGAACTCGACGCTCTGCCCATTCAGGAAAAAACCGACGCCGAATACCGCTCCGGCACAGATGGTAAGGGCCATCTTTGCGGCCATGACGGTCATTCCACCATTCTGACGGCGCTTGCACTTGGACTTTCCAGAAAGCGCCCGGAAACCGGCAGCGTCGTACTGCTCTACCAACCGGCAGAAGAGACAGGTGCGGGCGCGGCCGCCGTCATCGCCGATCCGCGCTTTGGCGAGGTGAAGCCGGATTATTCCTTTTCTCTTCACAATCTTCCAGGCCTGCTATTCGGCCATGTCAGCGTGGTGGAAGGGCCGGTCAACTGCGCATCACGCGGCATCAAAATCCGCTTCTCCGGCAAGACCGCGCACGCCTCCTCACCGGAGCATGGCGTCTCGCCGATGCGGGCGATATCTGAGTTGATGCCGGCTTTGACCGATCTCGGTTCCGGCTTTCCACCGCAACCCGATTTTTCGATGGTGACAATCACCCATGCCGTGATGGGTGAAGCGGCCTTCGGCATTTCTCCGGCAGACGCGGAAATCTGGGCGACGCTCCGGACGCTGACAGACGACCGAATGGAAAAACTCTGCGCGGATGCGGAAGCGCTGGCAAAAAAGGTGGCCGAAGAACAGAAACTGACACTCGATATCGCCTATGACGATATTTTCCTGCATTGCGAAAATGCGCCGGAAGCCGTCGACCATATCCTGCGGGCGCTGACTGCAGAGAAAATTTCCCACGGTTCGGAAGGTTTGCCCATGCGAGCCTCCGAGGATTTCGGAAGGTTCCGCGCCGTCTCGTCATCGGCCATGTTCTTTTTGGGCGCAGGCAAGGACTATCCCAACCTGCACAATCCCGACTACGACTTTCCGGATGGGCTGATCGATATCGGCGCACGCATCTTCATGCGCATCATCCGCAACCTCACCGACGCGGGGTGAGCAACGGCAGCCCATTGCCGCCCAACGCCATCAGCCGCCCTGGGGCCCTCTGCTCGGCCGGGCGGCACGGACCGCTGCCAGTCCCCTGATGCCCTCCTTATCGCCAATGGACGTCAGACTTTCGAAAATCTGCGCAGCATCGGCGTAGCGGTTCATGGCAAGATAGGAATAACCGCGCAATACCATGAGATCGGTGCGCTCATCGGCAAGCCGCGCACGCTGATCAAGCAGGAGAAGCGTTTCCGCATAACGTTTCGACTGGAAGGCGGAAACCGCCCTGTCGGCCAGGATTGAAACCTGCAACTCAGTCGCGCGCGGGCGGTCCATGCGCGATTTCGTCGCCGAGACAGCGGCATGGTCAGTCAGCCCCATGCGCAGATAGGCAAGGCTCTGGCCATAGGCCGCATCGCTTTTAACAGTCGACTGGCCGCCGGCAATGGCGGATTCGAAAGCCTTCAGGGCTTCCGCCGGCCGGTTGGTCTCCATCAGGCACCAGCCGAGATCAAGCGCCTGCTGTGCGGGCAGGCGCTGGGGATCGGGATAGACCGCGCAGGAGCGTGGACGTGACGAGGCACTTACGGTCCTCTGCGTCTGCGCTGGCAGACGCGCCTGCTTCCGCGAAGGTTCCGGAGCCGGCTGCTGGACAGACGGCTGGCTATAAGCCACCACTGTCTCAGGCTGCGGCGCATAGGGCGCGGGTGCCGTTGTCTGGGAAGCTGTGGCGACAGGCGGTGCGGTGACGGGCGCTATCTGCTGCGCGGACTGGTCCACCATACGTGCCGTTCCCACATCAGCGATGCGTTGCGAGCGGCTTGCCCATTGCTGCTGTATGCTGCGCAGACCGGCGAGATTGCGCAGATCGTGATAGCTGACTGCCATGCCATAGGCCGATGGTTCGTCATCGGCTTTCCAGCCAAGTGCTGTGCTGAACCATTGCAAGGCGAGCGGCGTCTGCCGGAAAGCAAGCGAATACCAGCCGAACTGCTGCGCGGTTGCCGCATCCTTCCGGGTTATTGTTTCAGCGGCGATGCGCTGCAGCACATCCGGCGGCAGGACCACAGGCGGCTCAAGCGCCAGAAGATTGGCTGTCGCGGCAAGATAGGTCGCAAGCCCGTCGTCCGAAGCGGTGCGCCACTTATACATGACCTCCTCAGCTTCACGTGGCTCGTTGCGGTCGATCAGCGCCAGCGCCAACCCCTGCGAAGCAGACGCGCTGTCTTCCTCTTCCCGCGCTTTGCGAAACCACTTTTCCGCCTCCGCCATGTTCTTCTGGCGGATATTATACCAGCCGAGCAACAAGGCATCGCTTGCAAGCTTGTCGGTCTCGGCAAGCCTTTCAAGCCGCATCAGATAGGCGGAAGGAACGGAAATTCCCTCCTTCTCCCCTGCCTTGGCCACGAACTGGCGGGCGAGATCGTTCTTGACCGGTTCGAATTCCAGCTGACCGTCTGCGTTGGGCTTTTCCTTGGCAAGCAAATCGCCGATCATCTCCGCCGGCAAAAGCGCGGACGCCTTCTGCACCGTGGCGAGCCTGTCGCTTGGCGTCGTGCAATTGTTGAGAATGTAGAGATAGGCGTCGCGCGCTCGTCCCATACGGTCGGTATTGGCAAACGCATCGGCAACCCGCCACAGGACATCCACCTCGCTACAGGTCAGCAGGCCGGGATTGCTGGCGGCCGCGTCCACCACTGTCGAATATTGCTTGAGATCGGAAGCGTTGACGAGCCGCTGGCGGGCCTCGGCGAGGGAAAGCATGCCGGTCAGATTGTCGGGAGGCTGCCAGCCGGGTTCCGCCTGCTGGCGGTCGGCGATCGCCTTTCTGACCTCGGCGTAACGGCCGTCGCTATAAAGCTGCCACATGGCATCGAGCCGGGGATCGCCGTTAACGGGAATGGCGAGCGGATCGGCAGGCGGTGTCCAGTTCGGATAGAGCGTGCGCAGCCTCGCGATTTCGGCCTGAAGCCGCTGGGTATCGCCCTTGGCCGCGAAATAGCGCAGCGCGCTGAGATCGACCTCGGGCATGTCTGATGACGCCGGCTGGGTCTGGCGGGGTGCGGGCGCCTGCGCCATTTGGGGCTGCGATATCTGTCCACCCGTCTGTGTCTGCGTAACCGGCGGTTGCGGATCAGTCGCCGGCACCGTTACCGCTGGCGTCACGGGTTGGGTTAGCTGCGCCATCTCGCGATTTTTAAGGAACGCGTTGATCTGGGCCGGATTGGCTGCCGCTGGAGAAACGCGCTGCGCCGCACGGTTGTCGCCAACCGCCGAAGTATGAATGTCCGATACACGTCCGAGAATGGTGTCGCGCCAGTGGAAGGCGGCGAGAGCAATCAGAAGCAGGATGAGAGCCGAGGTAGACAGCGGTTTGTTCATCGGCACTCCCCGTTATTCCTTGCCAGAAACGACAATGCCAGAAGATGCAATGTAGAAGGATAATAAAGCGTTGGCTGAAAGCCTTTCAGTTCGGCAGGCACAGCCGGGCCGCCGCCGGCGCAGGCTGCGAGCGCCGGAATGATGCGATAACCGGGATCCGACAGAACGTCCTTGACCGCGCCGCTCTTGAGATCGAAAGTTCCCGCAGCACCGCTTTCCAGCGTCATGCCGTTTTTCAGGCGGTCAAGCAGCTCCGGCGAGCCCATTTTCGCCCTTGCAAGATAAAGCGGAATCCGCACCGCATTGTAACCGAACTCGGGCGGAAACGCCGATGCCGGTTGCGGTTTCGTCTTCATCGACACCCAGTCGGCGGGCAGTTTCCTGTCGCTGAAAGCAAACGTACCGATCTGCGCCACGCCGTCGTCGGCAAGCGCCTTCCAGAGTGGCGATGGTGCGACGAGATTGAGGACCGGAAATGCTTCGAAAATCAGATAGGAAGGATTGACCACCGGGCCGTCGCCCCGGTCAACCTCGCCAAAGCCGCTGGCGGCGGGCAAAAGCAGCGTTCGCCCGCCGCGCTGAACGACAGTCTTCTTGAGGACGGCTGATGCGATGGCCGCCGATGCCTCGGCATAGTCCTGCCGGTTCCACTGGCCGGCAGCCAGCGCCAGCGCGTAGGCAATCAGAATATCGCCATCCGTGGCATTGTTGATGTCAGTCACATGCGGTCTGGTGCGCGGATCCCATTTCCACGCAGAGAGACCGTCGTCGCGCACCAGGAGTTCCGTGCGGGTGAAACTCCATATCAGCTCGAAGTCGGCAATGTTCTCTGAAAGAACGGCAAGCCACATGCCGTAACCCTGACCTTCGCTGTGGCTGATATTGCCGTTACCGGTATCGATGATGCGCCCGCCGGGATCGAGAAACGCACTTTTATAAGCCGACCAGGCCTCAGGCGAGACAGATGCGGCGCGGGCAATCGAGATGCTTGAGATCAACGCCATCAGCGACACGCAGAAAATGCCGGCAAGTCTAAAAATCCCACGCCTCATCGGTGTCGCCCCATCATACGCAGCATCGCGAAGGTGGCAAAGCCCAGGAGCGACACGAACCCGATGAATGCCAGCGAATAGGAAAGAACATTGGAAGACAGCCAATTAGCAGCGATCAGCCTCCAGTTCGAGAGGGAAAACGCCCGCGTGACATAGAAATACGGCTGCCCCACCTCGACCGTTTCGATCTTTTCTGCACCGGCATCATAAGCTGCGACCCGCCCGGTGACGTCGCGCCAATGGTTTTCACGCACCATCGAAGACATGCCGTCACGAAGCTCCGCCGACGTCGGGGCGGTAGCCAGCGTCCAGACCCCTTCGCCGGAAGGGCTTAGACCCTGCACCAGCATGAAGGAGACATTGCCGGGCGGCGCATAGGGCTGCTCGGCCGCCGGCAGGAAACGCAGCGTATCGGAACTCAGATCGAAATTCCGCTTCATCCACTCCTCAAAGGAGGAAACCTGGCCTTGCCAGATGCCGCCGTCCACCCGCTCTCGCCAGTCATTAAAGAGGGTTTCGCTGTTCTGCGCAGGCGGCTGAACGCCCGTTCCCATTTTCCAGGATATCTGGCTGGAAGGGACAAGATTGAACTGGCTGATCAGCGATTGCGGGAATTGCGAAATCGTCCCGACGAACAGGGCGTCACGGTCCCCGATCACCAGCGGCGATGCGACGGTCTCGACATTGATCGGATATCCCGCAGCGCTTGCCAGCCGGCTGACCAATGTCGCCGCCGCCGACATGGTGTCGGTATCGAAACGATCAAGCGACAATGCGACGGGATTTGCGGCAAACCTGTAGGGCTGCCCGGCACCGGACATCGCGGCGAGATCGGGCTTGCGACCGATCTGCGCGTAATCGGGAATATGGATTTCCGATGTGTCGAACAGGGCAAAACGCGGGGTCGTGCTGGCCGGCGCTCCCGGCGCGCAGACCTGATCCTGCGCCGTCATCAACACGGCCTCGATGGTGACCTTGTTCGGGCCAGGCTTGAAGTGGCGCATCGTCACATTGATGGGCAGATGCCGGAAAATGCCGCCACCATTGTTGGAGATCGGCACGGTCGAGGCGATCTCGTCATTGACGTAGATGTCTATATGGCTACCGGGCAGCACCTGCGAGGAATAGGCGGCATCGAGCAGCATGGCCGCCTCGCCATAGGCCGACGCATAAAAGTCGGCGGGCATGCCGACGTAGAATTCGTTGCGGAAACGCCGTCCGCCAAATTCGCTGCTCTCAAGCCCAAGCTCGGAAAGCGCGATGCGACGGTCCGACATGACGAGCGGCACATCCGGCGCATGCCAGCTGCGGGTGGAAAAGGTCGTTCTCTGGGCACCGGGCGTGCGCGAGATCGAGGAAAAGAGCGTCTCAATCGCCGCCTGTACCGCCTGCGGGGTGGGACCGCTGACGAAGAGTGGCGAGAGGCCACCCGGTGCAGTGGTATCGAAGCCGGCAAAAGCACCCGCCGACGCCTCGGGCGGCACCGCGCCGGTGAAGCCGGCAATCTCGCGTGCGGTGCCGACAAAAACCACCAGCGTTCCCGCCTTGCGTTCGGCGGAGGGTGCTGCCACGAAACGGATCGTCTGGTTCGGCATCTGGGTTCGGAGTGCCAGAGCCTGCGAAAGGCGCAGCAGCGAATCTGCAAATGCCGGATTGCCGAGTGCAGGTGCAACGATCTCGATCGACGTCGCCGCCTTGGCGTCCGGACCGGTTGCCTGGATATCGTCGATATTGGTGAAGTTGCCCGCGACATCGGCGTTAAAGCCGATATAGGTATTTGCCGGATTAACATCGGTCCAAAGATCATAAGTGGACTGGATCGTGCAATCGGTTCTGTGGCGTTGCTGCACGCCAAGCGTCACGACATTCGCGCCCACCTGCAGGACACCGGGTGGAATTTTCAAGGAAACATTGCCCTCACCGTCGGGCGCCTCAATGCGCGCCGTCTCCAGCGGAACATTGTTGAGGCTGACCTGGAAATTCGAGTCTTCCGGCGCGACCACGATGGCGTTCTGATAACCAATATTCAGCGAAACGGCGGCATTCACCTGCTCGGGCGTCAGATAAATGCTCCACTGCCGCCGATCCATTTCGCCGGAAAGGCTGAGCTTTTCGTACGGCAAGATATACCGGCGACGGCTATCCGCCGCGGGTGACGATGCCTGAACGGGTGCGGGTCTCGCCTGACCCTGCGGCGGCATGGATACGGGTGGCGTCAGCGGCCGCAGCGGCGGTTGCGGCGCAGGTGCGGGCTGCATTACCACAGGAGGCTGGCCCACTGCAGGCTGGGTCGATTGCTGGGCTGGCTGCGGCTGGCGCGGTACAGCTGGGGGAAGTGTCGGCGGCGGCACGGGTGCCGGAGCTGTCTGTGCAGGCTTCTCCGGCGACATGTCGAAGGGTGAGGACTGCGCCATCGCACCGGTTGCGACGACACCCAACATCAGCGCTGTCAGTGAACTCCTGATCGTTTTACCGCCGTTCATTTTACAACTCCGGCAGGTTTGACGGTTTTGGAGGCGGGCCGGAGCGCCTTGGCCAGATAGAACAGGCCGCGCTGCGTCTGGAACAGCGATATCGCCAGAAAGATCGCCGTGCCTCTGATGAGGCCGGGGTTCTTGCGGCGCACGCGCTGGAACTCGCTCCATTGCTCGGAATTGGCGAAGATCAGGTCGGCGATCAGGCGGTGATCGATGGCGCGCTGCGGCGAGAATGTGCAGCCTATGGAAATGAAACCGTCGCTCCGGACCGTGCGGACCACATTGATGGCCATGGTTTCCGGCACGCCCTCGCTATGAGGCTTCACCCTAATGATCGCTGTCGTGTTCTTTTCGATAGCGGTGGTGCTGTCGAAAAGATTGATCAGCAGGCCATGCACCGACACGTTGTCAATGGAGGCCGGCACCCATGCGTCACTACCCTCAAGCTTGACCTCGCAGCGCCGCTTGACGGTGATGCGCCGCGACGCCGATTTTTCGCCGCGCTCGGAGACGACGCCAAGCGCACAGCCCGCGAAGATAAGGTTGAGCAGGTTCCAGCCGCCGACGACGAGTGTGACGTCCGCCTTGTATGGCTCGGCGTAGATGCGCCAGATGGCAAAGGCCATCGCAACCAGCAAAAGTGCGAAAATGACGAAGAACGGGCGGCTGATTTCCGAAAGCCGCGCCTCGGCGATGGATTCGTCCTTCGCCGTCACCTTGAAGGTCGGCTTGCCCGGATTGAAGATCACCGACACGACTGCTGGCAGAAGGTGGACCGTCTGCACATATTCGTAGAGTTCAGAAATCCACGGCCAGCGGAAGCTGCCATAGAGATAGTTCTGCATCATCAGGTTCACGAGCATATACGCGGCCGTATAAGCCAAAAACTCGCCGCCGGAAGCCACGAAAATCTGAAGATCGAAGAACAGGTAGAACAACGGCGCAAACAGGAAGATCGTGCGCGGGAACGGGAAAAGCCAGAACAGCGTCGACGACATGTAGCAAAGACGCTGCGTGAAGGAGAGACCACGGCGGAACAGAGGCTGGCGAAAGATCAGGATCTGCATCATGCCCTGCGCCCAGCGGCTACGCTGGCCGATGAAGCTTGCGAAGGTGGCCGGTTGCAGCCCGGCGATCAGGGGCTTATCGACATAGACGCTGTTCCAGCCGCGCGAATGCAGCGCGAGCGCCGTTTCGCAGTCCTCGGTGATGCTGACGCCGCTGAACCCTTCCGTATCCAGCAGTGCCTCGCGCCGCAGCACGGCGGCGGAACCACAGAAGAACGCGCCGTTCCACTTGTCGAGACCGCGCTGGATGATGCCGTAAAACATCTCGTTTTCGCTCGGCATCGTCTCGAAGGTGCGCAGATTGCGCTCGATCGGATCGGGATTGACGAAGAAGTGCGGCGTCTGCACCAGGAACAGCCGGGGATCTTCCTCGAAATAGCCCACCGTTTCCAGAAGGAAATCGCGCGCCGGCGCATGGTCGGCGTCAAACACCGTCACCAGTTCGCCGGTGGAATGGGCGAGGCCGTTATTGAGATTTCCGGCCTTGGCGTGGACGTTGCGCTCGCGCGTCAGATAACGCACGTCGAGGTCCTCGCAAAGCTTCTTCAACTCCTCATGGCGGCGCTGTGCCGCCTGTGCCTCGACGATATTGCTGGCATTGCGCTTCTGCACCGAGCCGCCGTCGTCCAACAGCCAGACGGTGAACTTGTCGGCCGGGTAATCCATGTTCTTCGCAGCCGCCAGCGTATTGGCGAGAAGCTCCGCGTCCTCGTTGTAACTCGGCACGAAAACATCGACCGTCGGCCGGTAATCGGGTGAGCCAGGCCGGGTCTTGCGGGAAGGCAGCGGCATCGACACGATGACGAGGCTGAGACCCAGCATCACGACGCTGTACATTTCCGCGAGATAAAGCAGAAAGCCGGGAATGAAGTTTTCGAGCTGGTTGACGGGCGGCAGCGTGCTCGTGGTGCGCCAATAGACATAACGAAGCACGATGGCCGTGCCGAACCCAAGCGCCACGAGCCGCCAGGCTCCCTGCCCGTTGAAACTCTTTATTGTAGCGAGAAGGACGAGCGAGATCGCCGTGGCGACCAGGTGCGTCTGCAGGCTGACCGGCATCGTGACGATGGCCAGAACGCAAAGCGACACAAGAAACCAGACAATGATTGTGATGGCCTTGTTCATCCCGAAACTTTCCGCTCTCTTCCCCGCCCGGAATTTTTACCGGGATCTTTTGCAATGCCCTCTTCTGCTGTTGCTCCAGCCATCACCTGCATCCCGGAGGCGCTGCCGAACCGGACAGACATGTGGGCGACGGAATGGCCACCTGCGGAACCTGCGTCGGCTGCTGGCTCTCCACCTGCACGCTGGCCGCGCGCCTGCCGACTACAGCAGCAGGCCTCGCGGGCTGGGCGGGCGCGCCAACGGATGCGGGTGACGGAATACTGACTGCCGCCACCGGCGGTAGCGGCTGCGCCGTTGGCTGAACAGGCGTGACGGGTACGGCAGCACGGCGCACGGGTTGCAATGGTATGCTCGCAGTAACTTCACTGCCGGGCCGCATCGGCACCTCATTGGTCTTCATGGGATAGACCGGATGGCCCGGCCGCCCAAGGTTCTGATCCACCGCCTGCGGCGTGCCATAGGGGTTCCAGCTTTGCGAGGCATAGGTGCCGGTGATCGTGTAATTATACATGACCGTCAGAAGCTGCTCGACGCTTGCCCCCGACTGGCAGAGGCGCAGTCGCACCTTGATACGCCCCAGGTTGCGGAAATCCTGCCGCATGCTTTCGGGCGAGCGGATGTCCTGCCAGCCATAAAGGCAGGTATCGCTGCCTCGGCCCTTGCCGGCCGCATAAGAAAAGGCGCCGTAACCGTTCTGCAGATAATTCGCCGACATGACGATGTTCTCACCCGGAAACTCCGAGCGGATCTCCCGCGCGACGGAGGATGCCTTAAAGCCGGAGAAAGTCAAAGCATCGCGATCAGTGTCGCCGGCTTGCTGCGGACCGAAGAACTCGGCCTTGATGTAGTTCTGTCCGGGCGTAGCGGCTTCGGCGCGCAATACGACCTGCTGCGCCACGGCATTGGAATAGGTGCGGTTGACCACGGTGACGATTTCCGGACCGCCGGGCGGTGGGAAAACCAGCGCTTCGGACGCAGACAACATCTTTGCGCCCCCGAACGACCTGACGCCCGAGGGAGTATTGCAGCCCGAAAGAACTGCAATAGAGAATAGCAATGAAGTAAAGGCAGAAAATTTCACTGCCCCGTGCCCCTTTATTTCCCCAAGCCCTAACAGGTTAAAAGGAGACCGAATCACTAATGACCAGACCATTGTTACGAAATACGGGAGGCAGGCGAATAAGCAATATCAAATTTATATTGTAATTTCTGATGCTTTGTGGCCTCCGAATCGTTTCGGATCCCTTCTTTGCCGGACGAGACGACGGAACCAAATCGCGCTGGTGCGGGTTCGCTCGGCGTGAGGTCGATATTTTTACGGTTGCAGCGCAATATGTCCCATGGTCTACTTGCGTCTATAATGACGTATTTTTATTGATCACTTTTTTCATTCAACTGTAAAAACAGAGAGTTGACGCATGACTGTGCAATTTCCGAGTATCTCGCAGGCGCTTGCCGAAGAGATCGGGACCTTACGGAAATGGCTTGAAGAGGACGCACTGCCGCTGTGGTGGGAGGTGGGCTCCGCCCGTCCGGACGGCGGTTTTTACGAGCGCCTCGGCCAGGATGCGAAACCGGTTTTTTCTGATGACCGCCGCGCCCGCGTGCAGCCCCGTCAGGCTTATTGTTTCGCTGCCGCCGGCCAGAACGGCTGGCAGGGTCCGTGGAAGGATGCGTTGCTGCATGGGCTGAGCTGGTTCGAAGAGGTCTATCGCCTCGATAACGGCCTTTACGGCAACCTCGCCGACCAAACCGGCAAGCTGATCGATCCGTCCTTCGATCTCTACAATCAGGCTTTCGCGCTTTTCGCCGCAGCACAGACGGCCGCAGCTCTTCCCGACCGCAAGGACGAGATGCGTGCCCGGGCGCTCGAGATCCTCGCCGTCCTCAATCGCGACTACAAACACCCCGTCGCCGGCTTTGAGGAAGCGAACCCGCCGCGCACGCCGCTGTGCTCCAATCCGCATATGCATCTTTTCGAGGCGATGCTTGCCTGGGAAGTGCAGGACCCCGAAGGTCCATGGACCGCGCTGGCCGACGAGATCGCCGGCCTTGCACTCACCCGCTTCATCGATGGCACCAATGGCGGGCTACGCGAATTCTTCGGCCATGACTGGATGCCGTTTGAAGGCGAGAAGGGCCGCATCATGGAGCCCGGTCACCAGTTCGAATGGGCCTGGCTTCTGGTGCGCTGGGGCAGCCTGCGCAACAATGGCGAGGCAATCGCCAAGGCCAAGCGCATGTTCGAGATCGGCGAAGCGCATGGCATCTGCCCACGCCGCAAGGTCGCGATCATGAGCTTGTACGATGATTTTTCGGTACATGACGGGCTGGCACGGCTCTGGCCGCAGACGGAATGGCTGAAGGCAGCCTTGCGCCTTGCCAGCGTGACCATTGGTGAAGAAAGACAGCGTTATCTTGCCTCGGGCCTGAGGGCCATCGGCGCGCTGCAGCCTTTCCTCGACACACCGGTCAAAGGACTTTGGTTCGACAAATGGCCGGCCGACAAGCCGATGCTGGACGAACCGGCACCGGCCAGCACTTTCTACCACATTGTCTGCGCCATCTATGAGGCTGAGGCCGTACTCGCCTCCAGCCATTAGAGTCCGGGCGGGCGAGCGGGCCGGGCGTCCGCTCTACCCGCTCCAGCCTCAGTTAAGCCGCGCCGGGCGCACAACGCGCCAGTCGGGCTTGCCGAGATTGTGCGGCCATGGGTGCACGTCCTTGTCGTTGAAATAGACGACCTCTTCCAGCTTGGGAAAATCCGCCTGTTTCAGCGTCACGTCGTTCATCCATGGACGGACGTAGGAATCGCCGCCTTCATAACCCAGTTCAGCAACCCAGACCGGTTTATTGAAGGTTTCGACAAGCCCATAGCCCTTGCGCAGGAGATCGGTGAACTTCTGCGGCCCGCCATATTCGATCTTGTCATAGTCCTCTAGACCGAAGACCGAGAGACCGACCAGGTCCGCGTAATTGTCACCAGGATAGTAAGCGCGCAGACCGTCGAGACCTTTCGGCGACCACATCACCTTGACGCCGGGGACCGCCTTGCGGGTCATGTCCACCATGCGTTTGTAGGCCGTGATATAGTCCTGCGGGTTCCAGCCCGACCACGAGAAGCGGCCGGATGTGTCTTCCATTTCCTGTCCCCAACGCAGGATCAGCGGGCTCTTCATTGCGGACATGCGTGCGGCGATCGCCTGCATGTTCTTGTCGTAGTCGCCTCCCATCACCTTGCGACGCAACTCGTCGGAGGTGAGCCGCCAGTTGACGTCCCATGACCAGGGTTCGACCGTGATCAACACATTACGCTTGCGCTCCAGAGCATAGGCATCTGCGAGCGCGAGGCTGTCGAGATCCACGTCCTCCCAGGGCAGGAACAGATGTTCCGTCGCCACCCCGGTCTGGCCGGTGAAATCGCCGTGCGGATCGTAGGCGCCGAAGCGTATACCATCCGCGTGCAATGTCGGACGTTTGTCGGCAAGCGTCTTCATGCCCGCGGAGCCCATGGGCGCGACCCCCTGGGCATCCAGTTTGAATATGGGGTACATGCTGGCTGAAGCAGCAACAGCAGCCCCGCTTGCAAAGAGCAGTCTTCTTCTTGTTATTTGCATGACACTTTCCTCCTACCTCGTCGCAGTCATCGCCTTGCCATAGGCGGCGATTTGCGGGGTGACGTCGTCCTTGCGGACAAGTTTCAGGAATTCATCTCCGGGCCGTGGCGGATTATGCCGGAAGACGTACCAGGGGCCGCCCTGCTTGCGCTGGTAAAGCACCTGACCGATGCGACCGTGGTCGAAACACGTGTCGGCCTTGCCGTTTCCGGCATCGGTTTTCCAGGTAGCGCGCATGCACAGCGTACCTTTGGCATCGACAGTCCAGCGGCCTTCACCGACGGCCTTCTTGCCTTTCTCTTCAGTCAGGGCGATGAACTTGCGGCCATCGGCGATGAAGCGTCCGCCACCAGTCTCCCATTTCCAGGTCTTGTCGTAATACATATCTACGACTTCGCTGGTCCGGAGCGGTTTCGGCGTCTTCGTGCCGCCCGCGGCGTGGACGGCACTTGGCGCGATCACCGCAAGGCAGAGTACGAAAGCGGAGAACCCGCATTTGCTTATTGTTGTTCTCATCACAGCCTCCTCCTTCTATTGTCCGACCCTATTGTCGGCCAGCATGATTTCTCCGGTTGTCATGACCGGCGGCGGCACCGTGGGCTCCGCCTGCATGTTTCGAATTCCGGGCAATCCCGGCAGTACGATGCGCAGTTTCAGACGCACCGATCTCGCTCCCTCCACGCCAGCACCGGCCACGGTGAACCGCGTTTCGGTGAAGCTGACATAGGGTTGCCCGTGCGACAGGGCCTCCAGCCCACCAATCGCATGGGAGCTGAGTTCCGCGGCACTACCTGCCACAAGCAGCAACGAACAGGCGGCAACCGTCGCCCCACCGCGCAATGCCGGCAGCCGTGGCAAGCCGTTTTCCATGGTGTGTCGGACGAGAAGAAAAACCGAAAGGCCCGCGTAGATCGCCACATTGATCGCGGCGAAGACGAAGAAACCTTCCGCAGCGTTTTCACGCGGCGCCAGCACCATTGCGAGAAGGCTTAGTGCCGCCAGAACCATGTAAGGCGCGATTACGCGCAGCGGCAGCGGCGGTTTTGCCTGCGTGCCCTTGGGTGTAATGCGAAAGTCGACGAAATCACCACGGATCGTATCGCGTATCGCCGCAAGCACACCCATCAACGACCAGGGCCAGCGCAGGAACAGAAACACGATGGCTTCCCACCCGAAGAGTTTCGCATCATGCGGGCGAAAGGCCCCCGTGGCCCGCCAGAAAAAGGCGAACACGATCATGATGAATGAAATCGGCAGGAAATGCGCCAGAAACACTGGATAGGAGGCATTGACGAGTACCTGGCCGCTCAACAGTGCAAAAGCGGGAAGCACGAACATCAGTGCCATGAAGCCGGAAAACAGGGGATACCAGAGCTGTGAAAACAGGAACTGGAATTTCAACCGCAAGGGAAGCTTCGGCACGTAATGCCGCGAATATTGCAAGAGGATGGTCATCAGACTGCGTGACCACTGGAATTCCTGCACCACGAGATCGGTAAAAGTCACCGGCCCGTCGCCATGCGCTATTGCGTTGACAGCGTGGACGCCGCGCCAGCCGCCCGCGTTCATCAAAAGCGTGGTGGAATGGTCCTCGGCAAGCTCGGGTCCCAGACCGCCCACCTCACGCAGGGCTTTGGTGCGCACGGCATAATGCGAGCCGATACAAAGCGGCGCCCAGCTGTTGTTGTAACCCAGCTGCAGGGCGCCGTGCAGGCTTGCCTCGGCATAAAGCCTGCCACGCGCAGCCCAGCTTTCCTTTGCATTGGCATCGCAGATGCTTGGTGCGGAGACATATCCAACCGCCGGATCGGCGAAAGGACGGATGATTTCACTCAGATAGTCCGGTTCCGGAACGTGATCGGCGTCGAATTGCGCGACGAAATCATAACGCTCATACCCGTAATGATCGTAGAAATAAGCGAGATTGCCTTCCTTGCAACGGGTGCGGCGAGGCCATGTCTTGCGGTGATAATCGACGACACCCTTCCGCGTCGAAACGAAAACACCGTGCGCGCCGCACCATTTCAACGTTTGCGCATCCGGGTCCTCATCCGCAAGCCACACGTCGAATTCCAGGCCCTTCTGCTCCAGCATGGCCTGCAGCGTCTTTTGTACTACGGTAAAAGGCTCCGACGGCGCCTTGGTTACAACCATCGCCACCCTGCCTTGCGGCAGAGGAGAGCGCCGGTCAACGACCCTGGCGTTCAGGAAGATGAAGATGAAATAGGACGGCAGAAGCGTGATCCACGCGAGTGTTACCGTAACGATCGTAAAATACGGCCAGTCGATGACCCGATCCCGGTCCAGCCACCAGATCCAGAAATAGGCAAGCGTCACCAGCCAACCGCCAATGCCGAGACGATAGGCCATGCGGTTCCAGCCGGTGAAGACGGGCAGCATTGGCAATTGGCCCGCGACGGGACGCGATGATGGTACGGAAGGGGTAGAGCGAGCTTTCATGACAGCACCTCCAGCCCGAAGCCGGGACCAGCCGTGCGGATGATGGTGTCTATATCGGAGCGCTTCGGCGCAAAGCCGAGGGTCGCCCTCGCTCTTTCTATATCAGCGAACAGGGCGGGCGGATCACCGGCGCGCCTTGCGCCGAAATGCACCGGCACTTCCTGTCCCGTGACGCGATGGATCGCGCGGATGATATCCCCGACCGATGTGCCGTGGCCGGAGCCGAGATTGACACGCAGGGTCTCGCCGCCATCGGCAAGATAGTTGACGGCGGCCACATGGGCATCAGCCAGATCGCTGACATGGATGTAGTCGCGGATACAGGTGCCGTCGCTGGTGTCGTAATCCTGGCCGAATACATCAAGTTGCGGTAACCGCGAGGCGGCAGCCATCAGTGCCCGGGGGATCAGATGGGTTTCCGGCTCGTGGCGTTCGTAAAGTTCGCCATCCGGGTCGGCACCCGCCGCATTGAAGTAGCGCAGAGCGACGAAACGCATGCCATAGGCGGCAGCGTAATCATCGAGCGCCATTTCGAAAATCAGCTTCGTACGACCGTACGGATTGACCGGCATCTGAGCCGTTTCCTCGCGGATCGGTAATTGCGGTGGCACGCCATAGGTGGCGCAGCTGGAGGAAAATACCAGACCGCCGATATTCTGGTCGAGACAGGCATCCAGAAGCGCCAGACTGCCCCCGACATTGTTGCGGTAATATTTGCGCGGATCCTCGACGGATTCGCCGACATAGGCATTTGCGGCGCAATGGATGACGAAGGCTGGCGAGAACTCCTTGAGCGTGGCCTTCAAGAGACCACGATCCAGAATGTCGCCTTCAATGAAGGGACCCCAGCGAACTGAATCCGCGTGACCCGTCGAGAGATTATCGTAAGCAATGGGCTTGAAGCCGGAATGCGCCAGCGCCTTGCAGATGTGGCTGCCTATGAATCCGGCCCCGCCCGTGACGAGGATTGTACGGGACATCTCATACGGCCTCCGCAACCTTCTTGCCGGCCAGTAGCGCATCGAAATAGACGATGGTTTTCTCCAGACCGGTTTCGAGCGGTACGCGCGGTTGCCATCTGAGCATTTCCTTGGCACGCGAAATATCGGGACGGCGCTGCTGCGGATCATCGATCGCAGCGGGCAGATGCACGATGCGCGAGCGGGAATTCGTCATGCGGATGACGATATCGGCCAGCTGCCGCACCGGAATTTCGCTAGGGTTGCCGAGATTGATCGGTCCGCTGCAATCCTTCGGCTTGGCTGAAAAACGCAGGAACCCGTCGATCAGATCATCGACGTAGCAGAAGGAGCGCGTCTGGCTGCCGTCGCCATAAATGGTGATGTCCGACCCCTTCAGCGCCTGGACGATGAAGTTGGAGACCACCCGCCCGTCATCGGGGCGCATGCGCGGCCCATAGGTGTTGAAGATGCGCCCAACCTTGATATCGACGCCATAAAAGCGGTGATAATCGAAAAAAAGCGTTTCGGCGCTGCGCTTGCCCTCATCGTAGCAGGCTCGCGGCCCGATTGTATTTACGTTGCCGAAATAGCTTTCCGGCTGCGGATTGACGAGCGGGTCGCCATAGACTTCCGATGTCGAGGATTGCACCACGGTTGCACCGCATCTGCGAGCGACTTCGAGAACGTTGACCGCGCCGAGCACATTGGTAAGCAGGGTGCCGACTGGATCACGCTGGTAGTCCGGCGGCGAGGCCGGCGACGCGAAGTTGAAGATCAGCGAGACGTCGATGTCATAGGGCTTGCGGACATCATGCTCGACCATCAAAAACCGCTTGTTGGCTTGCAAATGCTCAACATTCACGGTCCGTCCAGTCGAAAGATCGTCGAGACAGATCACCTCATGACCGCAAGCCAACAGACGTTCGCAAAGATGGGAGCCAAGGAAACCAGCCCCGCCGTTGACCAGAACGCGCTGGCCTGGCCGCCACTCGGAATAGATTGTAGCGCCGTTGTCATGGTCGTTGGGAACGAAATTACGCATTACACACTCCTCCCAATGAGGAACCAGCCCGGCTGATTCGACTTGAACTAGATCAAACTTCAGATTGCATGATATTTCGAATGTCACCTCCGGTTTTTATTTCTTCTGGAGGTTTTAATATTTGGATTCGATATATTTCAACTTTTATGATAGGCGCGTCACAAAACAGGTCAACTTTATTTTATCGAAATATTACAATTGATTACCCCGAATTACTCGTATTAATCACTCGATTTAATACTTTTTAACTACGCCTCCATTATGCCTTTCTTATTGAGCATTAGCGCAAGCTTCGCTCAACCAGTCGGGACTATTCTGGTTTTGTAAGGCTCGGTCCACCGGGGCAAAACCACCCGGCGAGATGCGACAGCTAGTCGATTTCAGGGGACATACATCATGAATGAAATGCCTTATTCCCATAACAGCAAAGCGGCCCGCCGCTGTCGTTTTGCACTTGTTGCCGCCGCACTTGCGACGTTCACTTTCGCAACGGCCTCGTGCTCCGTCGTTGAAGATGCCGTTCTGATCAAGACCGCATCTGCTAATACGGCGACGATCAAGAGCCGGGTTGCTCCAGCCAAGGCGTCCTACGGCTATGACAAGACAGGCAACGCAGCCGTCACGCTTGTTGCCGATACTTACGACACACCGACGATATCGCCGCGGCATTCCTATTCCGGTTCTTCTCCCTATATCTGCTCACCGAGCGGATTTGGTCAGAAGTCCCGCTGTTTCCTGAGGCCCTGAGCCTCAGGCATAACCTCTGCTTGAAACTGGCGTCATTGCGGCATCAGGCCCGCCAGATGTTCAGTTTCTCCAGCCGGAGATAGCCGCGTCGTCGTCCTTGTGAAAGAAGCGCGACGCTGCCTCCGTTCGGTTGCGCACATTCATCTTCTTGTAGATGTTGCGAACGTGCACCTTCACGGTATTCTCGGACAGGTGAAGCCGGTCGGCGATAATCTTGTTTTGCGTTCCCTTGCAAAGCAGGTCGAGGATCTGCACCTCGCGCGTCGTCAGCGCCGCCATTTCACTCTTGCTGACGGCAAGAGCGTCGGCGCGGTTGGCGATCACGGCGTTGCTTTGAACGCTTTTGCCGTTCACGGCCTGGGAATAGGGGGTGAGCTTGCCAAGAAGGGCAGCGGGAAAATGCTCCCCGCCCTTCATGAGGAGATCAACCGCCGCCATGAAAACGTCGAGCCGCAGATTAAGCGGCAGCACGCCATCGATGATACGCATCCCCACCAGTTGCTTCAGCGGCTCCTCAAACTTGTCGATGGTTTCGACGACAAGTGCAATTGGGGCATCCGGATGCTTTTCGCGGACTGCCGAAAGAACGCTATGAAGCCGCTCGCCCGACATGCGGTACGGCAGGACCAGCCGGACATTGGCGCCATAGTCATCGTCGATCGTTGCCGACGACATCACGCTCATCACAGCGAATGTAGGGAACTTTTTGCCCAGCGCCTCCACGAGGCACTCGGAAAACAGGTCCGGATCCGCGATGATCAATAAAGTTCCATTTACAGGCGCAACGGCTCCACTTTGTTTTGCCGCATAATCTGAAGTTCCCATGAACATCGACGTCTCCCCTAAAGCGCTACGCATTACGTTCTTTTTGGTTGTGTGCTCTGTCATTCGCCGGGATACCCCTAGAAACAAATGGGGCAACTCCCGCTTCACGGCATGTCAACTATCATTAATTACCCGTTAATTAAGGAGGCTAATACGAAAAGCTGTGCAAAGAAATGGCCCAAATGGGTTATTTCTTGCAATTGACGTACAAAATTGGTTACGCCCGTAATGAATCGTTGAGCCCGGAACCAGTGTAAAAACAAACACATCGGAAAAGCTTTCGCTCCGGTTTTGCAATCCGGGAAAATATAACTTTTGGTTGATATCCCTTTACATACCTGCCCGGCAAACGAGCTTCCGGAATGTGCCATTTCGGGATAGGGACCCTTCTCACCGCCATTGACTATATTTTTAGAAAAAGCAGCTTTTCCCGGCCTGAGCGCGATTATTTGCGTCTGAACCGGCTGCAAATCTCCATGTGACCGCCTTCCGACATATATATTGGTGGTAAGGGTGCCGATATGTTTAGCCCGAATTGATAGCTAGGAAGCGCGATTTTTCTGCTGCACAGTCTGACCGTCGCTGCAAACAGTGACCGATGGAAAGACAACCCTGGCCTTTGACGTGTGTTTGCAAACGCCGGTTCCTTTTCAAGACATAACGAAAGCAAAAAGACGAAGCCACCGCGCTCCCAACGGAGCGAGGAACGGATTTGTGCGCCTTAATACCGAGTAGCGCACAAGGGCTGAACGAGAAGAGCCCGGTTACGGGCCGATGCCAAGCCGCAGATGAGACGTACCGAGTGCATCTGCAGAACATCAATCTTTGTGCAACGCGGAGCAAGCGCGAAAAAATCCCGTTTTAGATGAGAGGGATTTCGAAAGCTGCTCCGAGCTTTTTCGGAGGAAATCGACATGGGTTACAATCCACAGCCTGCGGGCGACGACATCACCAAGATTGGCGCGCTTTCGGAGGGTTTCGCCAACACCTCGACCAATGACGCAAAGGTGGACGACAGCAACGTCGGCACCGCAAACGGTGAAAACCGCAACAACGACAACAGCGACAACAGCACCAATGTGGATGTTGACGCCAAAATCGACGTTGCAGTGGGCAACGGCGACAATCGCGACAACGACTATGACTGGAGCTATGACAGCAAGTCTTACAGCGACAACGATACGACCGTAAAGACGAGCACCGAAACCAGCACCGAAATCAAGACCGATTACGACTGGAGCTATGAAAGCAAGTCGTACAGCGACAACGACACCAACGTGAAGACGGTCACGGATACGGACACCAAGACCTTCTCCTATTCCGACGACGACACGACAACAACAACAACGACGACTTCCGACAGCTTCAACTCCGCTGACAGTTTCTACAAGTCGGATGACGACTTCGGCAACATCGCCGGCGTCAAGGATGTCGGCAATCTCGGTATCGCTGGCGGAGACCTCACCTTTAACCTCGGTGACGACTTCTCCTTCACACTTGATGTCGACAATATCCTCAACAGCTCGCTCAACGGCGAAGGCAACGACACGGGCTTCAGCCTTGTGCAGGCCAACCACCTGGCGGATCAGGATCAAGCCTGGGATGTCAGGATGGACAATGGTGGTGCCCAGAACCACCTGAGCGCGAATGCCGGCGACGCCTTTGGCGCAGAAGGCATGGACGGCAAGGGATGGGACCTCAAGGCTGGCGACGACGCTGCGGGTACCAGCACTGCAGATGCATCGGCTATCCTTGCAAACTCCGGCTTCCATCTGGAACTGGTGCAGGGCGCCAACATGCTCTCCAATGCCGTTGATGTCTCGGTCACAGGCGGTAACTCGCATGTTTCCGATACCGGCGAGGACAGCGGCTCCTGACGAGTACCTCTCTATGAAAAAAGCTGCACCGGCATTCGCCGGTGCAGTTTGCGGTTGAAGGACCGGGTTTGCGCGAAGACGAAGCACCGCCTCTTGGACGTGTGCCGCCCGCCGCCCAGGCTCTGCCGCGATGATCAGGGAGGGACCTGCAATGCAAATCGACAGAATTTCAGACATGATTGCGCATTTCATCGGCCTGTTCGACACGGTGATCGAGGAAGCGCGTCTAAGAAGCAACTATGCAGAAGGCACGGCACACGCGAACCAAGACCGGTTGTCGGATGATGACGCGGCAAGACTGCTAGACAAGAACTACGACTTGCAGCTTCAGGATTACGATCCCGGCGTTAAATATCGCGCCGGCTATTACGACTTCGACTATCTGCAACCGCATTTCGCTCGCATGGTCGAACACGACATGCAGCAGCTTGCAAATGCGATACCGGTCGATATGTCAGCCGCGCATTTCCGTTTTCCGGGCAGTGTCTCCTTTGAGCAAGAACGCGAACTGGTGGTGCACACCGGCCCTGGCTCCGTTATCGCCCATGTCACGCAGGTCAACATTCTTCAGGACGACGACTATCTGAACATGACGGACGGCCCCAATGTGGCGCGCGACACCAGTTTCGTGACCCAGCGCACCGTCGAGTTCTATAACGAAGCAGCCGTCTTCACGCCCTTTTCCGTTTTCCAGCGCACCGACAGCTACGACGCGTTACAGGCGCTCGCCAAATCAGCACATGATTATATCGGCCATGCACGCGAAAATGACGTGACGTCCCTTGGAACCGGCGCTGAACAGGATTTCGTTCTCGCCGGCAATGACATCAACGGCCTCTACATCAATGGCTCCATGGCAAGCGAAAAGCCAACACTCGACGACTTCATGCCGGATCGTGGCATTGCCAAGCCCGCTGAAGAGCCGGAAAAGAGCGATGTTTCGCTGCATGAGGATAGCCCCGCCGGAAACAGCCTCGATGTGGCTGCCGGCGCAAATGTCGTCGCCAACATAGCAACGCTGGTCAATACTGCCGTCATGGCCTCCGTCACCACCGTCATGGGCGATTATCACCAGATCGACGCAATCACCCAGGCCTATGTCTATAGCGACCGCGATGAGGTCGATTCCGTTTTCACGCAGTCCGAAGACCATGACGCAACCGCCGCATACAATATTGCGACCTTCTCACGCAGTGTCTATCCGGGTGCGGAAAGCGCCGACAGCAGCCACGATAGTGGTGAAACGCCAATATTTCCCACCGCCTGGCGTGTCAGCGTCCTCGAGGGAGACGTGTCCTTCGTCCACTGGATCGAGCAGTACCAGTTCATCAGCGACAACGACACACTGACGGTTACCTCTTCGGGTGCCAGCGTCAGCTTGCTGAGCGGTGGCAACGCTGCCCTAAACATCGCCAATTTCCTCGGCATCGGCATGCAGTACGATCTGGTCATCGTCGGCGGCAATGTGCTGGACATGAACCTCATCAGCCAGATCGCCGTGCTTTACGACAATGACTGGATCCGCGCCAACCCCGACGCGCCTGAGGGCGCCACCGTTCAGTCCGGCAACAACCTGTTGTGGAACGACGCCAGCATCCACAATGTCGGTAGCAACGACCGTTTCGAAACTATGCCGGACTACATGGCGCAGACGGTGAAAGCGATTAACGAGCGTGATCCGAACATGCCGGACGCGCTTGCCCACGATGCCAATTTTGCGGGCTATCAGGGGATCAACGTCCTTTACATCACTGGCAATCTTTATGACGTCAGCATCATCAAACAGGTGAGCGTGCTGGGCGATTCCGACTATGTGACGCAGGCAGCCGCAAAGATTCTCGAAAACAACGAGAACGTCACGATCCATATCGATACCGGCAGCAACGCCGTCATCAATCTCGCGCAGATTATCGATTACGACAGCTTCGGTTCCACCACCTACGTCGCAGGCGGGCTTTATTCGGATGCTATCCTGATACAGGGCGGCATCATCGAAAACGATGCGTCGCAACCGGGTCACCAAGGCCAGCAGCTGGCAAACGAAGTGATCGCGTTTCTGCACGACGATCCCGCCACCATTCAGAATGAATCCGATGGCGTCATCAACGCCGGTCACGACATGTCGTGGTCGAGCGCGCATTCATCCGACGTCATGCAGGCGGTCACTGCATAGGTTTTGACGGGCGGGGAGAAACGCCCGCCGCCAAAGCCGCAGAAACCGCGAGATCACCGAGGGGATTAATAAAAAAATGGATCATATTTCAAGAAAAACCATTACCGCCGGGCACTCGCTGGACTTGCCGCTGGATCAGGATGCGGAAGACAGCAAGCTGACTGATGCCTGCATTTCGGCCATAAACGAGGCCGTCGAAAACCTGCGCCATCTGTCCGGCGCGGAACCGACCGCGAAAGCAGCCCCGCCCTCCCCTGAGATCACACCGCCCCGGCCGCTTCCGCAACATTCCCCATACGCCGAACAACCGCAAATGCGTGACGTTCCGCAGGAAAGGCCAGTGCCGCCGCAGCAAGACCGGCGCCCCGCCTCACCGCCGGAGCCAGAAGCAAAGGTGGACAATACTGAGCTGAAAAGCGCACCCGACCTGCCCTTCGTCAAGACAATCGACAATAATGACGGGCCCATCCGTGAAAACGAGCGCCGTCCGGTGACGGGCGGCGGCGGCAACGGCAAGGAGCCGACGGAGAATGGCGGTGGTGGCGGAGGCGGCGGCGGAAGCCAGAGCGGCTTCCACAAGCGCAGTGAACCCGTCAATTTCGCCGCCAGCCTCGCCAAGGGCATCGCCGCGATACGGCGCAACATGGCGATCGTGATGCTGTTCACCATCGCCATCAACGTTCTGCTGCTTGCCATCCCGCTCTATCTGTTCCAAATCTCGGACCGGGTACTGACAAGCCGCTCCATGGATACCCTCGTCATGCTGACGGTCGCCGTTCTCGGCGCGGTTCTGTTGCAAGCCTTCATGGACGCCATCCGGCGCTTCATCCTGATGCGCACCGCTGTCGAGCTTGAAGTGCAGCTTGGAGCGCCGATCCTGTCGGCAGCGGCCCGTGCCTCCCTGCATGGCAGCGGCAAGGACTACCAGATCCTGCAGGACCTGCAGCAGCTGCGTTCCTTCATTACCTCCGGCACCCTGATCGCCTTTCTCGATGCGCCGTTGATGCCCCTCTTCATCGTGGTGGTCTATCTTGTACATCCGCATCTCGGCATCATCATCATGGTCTGCTGCGCGGTGCTGTTCATCATAGCCTGGCTGAACCAGCGCTTCACCGCCAGACAGTTCGCGGAAGCCTCCGGTTATCTGAGCCGCGCCAATTTCCATCTTGATTCCATGTCGCGCAACTCGCAGATCATCAATGCCATGGCGATGATCCCAGAGGCCGTGAAGATGTGGGGTCGTGAAACAGCCGGATCGCTGAAGTCGCATGTGGCGGCGCAGGATCGCAACATCATGTTCTCAGGTGTTTCCAAAGCAGCCCGCATGATCACGCAGGTCGCACTTCTGGGTTGGGGCGCGCATCTGTCTCTCGCAGGCGAATTGACCGGCGGCATGGTGATCGCAGCATCCATCATTTCCGGCCGCGCGCTTGCACCGATCGAAGGGGCGATCGAGGGCTGGCATCAGTTCAACAAATCTGCAGCCTCCTATAGCCGTATCAAGCAGCTTCTCATCACCTCACCGCTCAATTTCCCGCGTCTGCGCCTGCCCAATCCGGAAGGGCGCCTGGATGTGGAACGTATCCTTTTCGTGCCGCCGCCGCAGAAGAAGGTGATCTTGAACGGCATTTCCTTTTCGCTGAAGAAAGGGGAATCCCTTGCCATCATCGGCAATTCCGGTTCCGGCAAGACGACGCTTGGCAAGATGCTGGTCGGCTCCATCCTTCCCACTTCCGGCAATGTCCGCCTTGACCTCATGGACCTGCGCAACTGGGACCAGCGGCAATTCGGTGAAAGCATCGGTTATCTGCCCCAGGACGTGCAGCTGTTTCCCGGCACCATCAAGGCCAATATCTGTCGCATGCGTGACGATGTTGAAGACCGGCAGATCTACGAGGCGGCTGTGCTCGCTGACGTACACGAGCTGATCGCCGGTTTCCCGCAGGGTTACGAAACCGTGGTTGCCGCCGATGGCGCACCGCTTTCGGGCGGCCAGAAGCAGCGCATCGCGCTTGCCCGCGCCTTCTTCGGTGATCCCAAATTCGTGGTTCTGGACGAACCAAACTCCAACCTTGATACGCAGGGCGAACAGGCGCTGGCAAAAGCCATTCTGCACGCCAAGAAACAGGGCATCACCACCGTCACCATCACCCAGCGACCCGCACTTCTTCAGTGCGTCGACAAGATAATGGTGCTGAAGGACGGATCGGTCGCCATGTTCGGCGAACGGATGGACGTACTGAAGGCTATTTCCGGCAATGGCCGGCAAAGTAGCCAGTCTCCGCAGATCGAGGGTTGAGGATCGTCATGTTCAAGAAAAAAACCGCCGTCGCCGTCGCAGAGGTAAAACCCCAGGGCCAGCTTGAGTGGTACAGCGAAGTGCCACGTTCCATTCGCCTCCACAGTTCAATCGGTCTTGCCGTGCTGCTCGCTTCCTTTGGCGGTTTCGGGTACTGGGCCGGCACTGCACCGCTCTCCGCCGCCATCATTGCCCAGGGCAGCTTTGTCGCCACAGGCAACAACAAGGTCGTGCAGCATCTGGAGGGCGGCATCATCAAGGAAATGATGGTCAGCGAAGGCGACACCGTCAAGGAAGGCGACGTGCTTCTGACGCTCGACAAGACGACGGCGCTCGCCAACGAGCGCATGTTCCAGCTAAGACGCCTTCGCCTCGAAACCATCGTCACGCGCCTGCGCGCCGAGGCACAGGGCCAAAAAAGCTTCAAGGTGCCTGACATCGTCATGAAGGAAGCCAGCGATCCTGATATCAAATCCATCATCCAGAGCCAGAACATCGTGTTCCACAGCAAGATCGTGAAGCTCGACGAGCAGCTGAATCTCATCGAAAAGAACATCAAGTCGCTGGAGTTTCGCTATACGGGCTATGAGGGGCAGAAGCAGTCCTTCGACCGCCAGCTGGCACTTCTGACCCAGGAGCGTGATTCCAAGGAAAGGCTTGCCAAGGACGGTGTCATCCGCAAGACTGACATGCTGGCGCTGGAGCGCGCCATTGCCGATGCCATGGGCGATATCGCCCGACTGACCGGCGAGATGAACCAGAGCGAGGCTGAAATCGCCAAGTTCAAGCAGGAAGCGGTCATTGCCATCAACGCCAACAAGCAGGCTGCTCTCGACGCGCTCGAAACCGCAGAAGCCGATCTGGACAGCGTGCGCGAGCAAGTGCGCGGTGCCGCCGAAGTGCTGGAACGCACCGTCATCCGCTCCCCGGTCAACGGTACCGTGGTGCGCGCCTATTACCACACGGCAGGCGGCGTCATCACCACCGGCAAGCCAATCATGGAAATCCTGCCCGCCCACGTTCCCCTGATCCTTGAGGCGCAGGTTCTGAGAACCTCCATCGACCAGTTGCATGAAGGCCAGACGGCAGCGATCCGCCTTTCGGCACTGAACCGCCGCACCACGCCTGTTCTGAACGGTAAGGTCTTTTACGTCTCCGCCGATAGCATCGAGGAAAATGCAGGCCTGCAGGTTAAGGACGTCTATATCGTGCGCGTGCAGGTTTCAGACGAGGAGATCGCGAAGGTCCATAATTTCCATCCCGTTCCCGGCATGCCGGCGGATGTCCTGATCCAGACTTCGGAGCGAACCTTCTTCGAATATCTGACCAAGCCTATATCCGACAGCATGTCCCGAGCATTCAAGGAAAGATGAAGAAATACCGCTTTTCCAGGAAGGTTGGATGGCGGTTTTGCGTCTGGAAAATGCGGAACGCAGAAGGACCTACACTGTCAATCCCGTCCAGATCGGCATAGAATGCCAGTATATGTCTGGTGGGGCGGGAGAACAGCATGGCGGCAATGTCGGATATATTGCTGATGGTCGGCAGGCTGAATTACGTGTGGACCAACACCGAAAGCCTGATGATCTATCTGATCGTCCATCTCCTGAAAGTGGAGAAGGAAGCGGCCATCGTCGTGTTTCTGACGCTCAACACCACGCGCGCGCGCATGGATCTCATCGAGCGTCTGGCAAAACTTCCCTCAACGCCGGCGCCGGATCGCAAGACCATTCTATCCATCATGGCGCGGCTCAAGAAAGAATCGAAAACGCGCAACAAATACAATCATTGCATCTACTCCTTCGACGAAAAGGGCGAAATTGCCAGCACCCAGCTCATGCGACTGGTGGAGGACGAAACCCAGGTCCGTTACGGTAAGGTAGAACGCATGGACGAGAAAGAAATCGAACACCTCGAGAAATCCATCGCCGACATCGTCTCTGTCAGCAGGGACATGTGGAGTTTCATCCACGCCAGCCCGCACGTCTCATCGGATTACCTCTAGGATCGGGCAGAGCGAATGCTCAGGCTCGCGTCTGTAACCGCACGCCAATCGCGGGATGAGTTTCGCTGTTCTGCGTGGCTTTCGCCGGCAGGCATAGTTTTCCGGCGGCGAAATACAGCAGGAACGAGCCGATCTGGAATGGGAAGATGATATCGATCTCCACGAAGGAGCGGACGACGAACAGCGCGCAGATGGCAAAGAGAATGACGCCCTGCGGATCGCGCTGGCGCATCAGGACCGAGCGCAGATGGCCGAGCAGCGTTCCGTAAAGCACCATGCCGAGCAGAACCATGCCGACGATGCCATTCTCCACCACCGTCTCGATATAAGTGTTGTGAAAATGGAAGCCGCTGCGTCCGGTAATGAAGAAGTCGTTCCACAGGCGCTCGGCATCGGCAAAACCCACCACCCAGAACCCCTGGTAACCAACGCCGAGGATCGGTGTCTGCTTTGCCGCTTCGATGCCCTGCTGCCAGAGATAGGTGCGTCCTGTCAGTGTCGAATCCTTGCCGAAAAGGCCGAGAATGGCATCAAGCAAGCCGAACTGCAGGGACGCGACCACCAGCAATATGCCAATACCGCCGAGTGCGAAAAAGGTCATCTTGCGGTTCGCCGGTGAAAGCATGCCAATCGGGATGAAACCGATGATGAGGGCGACCACCGCCGCCGTGGTAATGGTGGATGTGGCCGATTGCGAAGCAATTAGGCTATAGGCCGATAAGAGCCCGGTGATGCCCGCGATCGGCAGCCAGATACCCCTTTGCTTGAGGATCAGCACGGATGAGACAGCGAAAATGACGCCGAGCGAGGCGTAAAAGCCAAGCTGGTTCTTCGATGAGAAAGCTCCGACGAAACTGTAGGTTCCATCAAGCGCATCGAAAAGGTGGACACCGAACAGCAGCGAATAGAGCAGAATGACGGTGATGCCGATCAACGCCCCACGCGTCAGCGTGCGGATGGAGACCACCCGCATGGCGATAAGTGCACAGACGATATGCGTCATATACTGTATGGAAGCGCGCATGGTGACCGATGCTGCCTCCGACCAGAAGCTCGACAGCACGGTCAGGATGCCGAAGGCGAATATCCACAGATAGCGCGGATAGTTACCCAGCACGCGCCGGTAATTGACCACTACAAGGGGCAGCCACATGCCATAATAGGCCAGAATCGAGATTTGCCCGAAACGCGACGAATAGGCGAAAACGAAGAATGACAGCGCAATCGCCGCCATTCCGTAGACTTCATTGCGTTCGGGATCGATCAGTGCCGATTTGGCGATCCGCATGAAAACCTCACTGCATCAGGATTTCGGACGAGACCTTGATGACGTCGCCTGGCTGGAGCATGGCGTTTTCATCCACCTTCACTTCCTTCGGCTTGCCGTTTTCCTCACGCACCACGACGTAGCTGATTGTCGCGGATTTTCCCGACGGATCGAAACGGATCGCCTCAGCCGATTGTGCGAGCGCCTCCGACATCAATTCCCGGCTTGTACCCAGTTGCAGATTGAGCTTGTCGAGTTCCGCTTCCGTGTCCTGCAATTCCTTGGAGCGCTGTGCCACCCAGTCATTGCGCAGGTTGATTTCATCCTGGGTCGCCTTGTTGATATCCTGCTTGGCCCGCAATGACTGCGTGTCGATATCAAGCAGTGCGGCTTCCACCTCCGCTGCACGTTCTTCCGCGGAAATACGCCGTTGCGATAGTGCAAGGCCCTGCTCGTTCAGCCGGTTGACACGGTCTCGGTCCTCATTGGCAAGCTCGAGCTGGCGGTTTTGCGTTTCCGATTTCTTTTTCAGCGACTCGACTTCGCTTTCCAGAAGCGCATGCAGATCCGTCAGTGCCTTGAGCTGCAAAGTGTAACGCTCGGTGCGCGATTTCATCAGCGCACTTTCGCTGGCGAGAAGCGCGTCGATCTCGGCAATCTTTTCCATCTCCGGCGTCTTGGCGATGACCGTGTCACCCTTGACCTCGGCGATCAACCGCGCCTGACGGGCAAGCAGCCTTGCGCGCTGGTTGTCGTAAACGGCTGCGTCGCCGCGGGCATTTATGAAGTCGCGGGCAAAACGCTGCCCGGCATCGGAGCGCCGCAACCCACCGGCAAGGCTTACGGCCTTCAACACCGTGAGATTGGCAGCATAGGGATATTCGCCGGGCGTCTGTACATCTCCGCTGAGGAAGATCGGCCGGAACTGGGCGATTTCGACAGAAGCCGACGGCAGGTTGCGAAGGGCGAACTTGCTCTGAAGCTGGGCTCCAATCGCCTCACCGACCTCCGCGGACGTCTTCCCCGCCACATCCAGCTGGCCGATGAAGGGCAGCGACAGCGCGCCGGATGGGCCGACGGAATAATCGCCGTTGATGACATCCCAGTTGCGGATGCTGCCATCGGCCGGCTGCCATTCGGCAACGCGGATGCGCAGCTTGTCGGCGGTGCCAAGCTTGTATTGAGCGCCTTCTGCAGCCATTGCGGAAAGCGGCGCTCCGAATGCGACGGATGCAACAAGCAGAAGGGCGGAGAAAGTGCGTCCGGCGGTTCTTTTTGCAAGCGGACGGCTGGCGACGGCAATAGGACCGTTCATCGGGAAACTCCCTGTTTGCGGATCGCCGCACGGGCGATCAGGCGATAGAGCAGCCGGACGGTGCCGGCTGCACAGCGCCGCAAAAAGCGGCCATTATGATTTGCACCAATGACGCACCCAAAGACCGGACTTGGGATCCCGGTCAGGGTGCGTGGCAAAACAAAGATCGATAAAGCCAAACTCAATATCGGTTTTCAGTAGCTTCCGCGTGAAAGGCACACGGCGGGAATGGTCTTGACGATGATGAAGACGTCCTGTCGCATCGACCAGTTCTGCACATATTGCGTGTCGAAAGCCACGCGGGTCTTGTAGCTTACGTCATTGCGGCCGCTGATCTGCCAAAGGCCGGTCAGGCCCGGACGGGTGCTGAGGTAATAGGCGGCATCGCTTTCGTAGTAGCTCAGCTCCTCGTCGACGACCGGGCGCGGGCCAACGACGCTCATTTCGCCGCGGATGATGTTGAGAAGCTGCGGCAGCTCATCAAGGCTGAGCTTGCGCAGCACGGCACCAACTGCGGTTACGCGCGGATCATTCTTGAGTTTGCGGGTCGCACGCCATTCCTCGGCGGCCTCCGGATTGGCGGCAAGATATTGCCGCAACATTTCATCACCGTTCATCGCCATCGTCCTGAATTTCAGGCAATGGAAATAGCGGCCATTATGTCCCACACGCCGGTGCCCATAAAAGATCGGGCCGGGATCGGACAATTTCACCAGTGCGGCGATCAACAGAAAAATCGGGCTGAAGATGAGCAGCGCAAGCAGGGCCGATGTCATATCGAAGCTGCGTTTTGCGATGCCCCCGATAGGGAAACTGACATCGAAGTCTTCGGAACTGCTGAGTGTCTGTTCAGCCGATTGGGTCGCGGACTTCATAGAGAGAACTCCATTTATGTTTTGCGATTGGTCGGTGCCCGGAGGCGTGTCTTTCCGTCTAAAAGAGATAACAAGTCTGTGTTCTGAATTTGATGCTAATGGATTTTTTGTAAGGCACATTGCCCCTGACCGTCTATGCGATTTCTTGCGAGAGCGGCCGATCAACGTCAGGGCAATATTAACGGTTGCATAAAAAAGCAACAAATGTGCCGGCGGCCATGTGTTGAGAGCATGGGTGCCGCTCCCGCATGTATTGCGTTTTCGACAACAGATAGTCTTTTCTTATATGTTTCTTGTGACTTAATCACGTGAGACAGGAACGCCAAGAACAGCCATGCGTCAGGAAGAATATTAAATTTTTTTGCAGCGCAGCAAGATTGTGGCAATGCATATAAAATTTGACATATTAGCCGGGATTTTTTTGCCGGCACGCCAACTTCGCCAAGAAAAAGCGATGGAAAAATTGCAAAAGCGGCGCAAAAGCGGCAAAATAATGGCAGGAACCCGTATCAAAGTTCGGTCGGATCGTAGAAAATCTCTCCGGCTGGACCATATTATCTCCGGCTGCAACGGTCCGACCACCATTCCGGCGTGACTTTACGCGAAAGCCATAGAATCAGAAGGTGGGTGGCGTGCAGGCGCTGATGACCTCGCACGGCACTGGACCAACGCAGCGGAAGCGATGCGGCCTGCGGCTTTCGAAATAATAGGCATCCCCCGGACCAAGAACCCGCCGCTCCTCGTCTACCGTCACCTCCAGACGCCCGGAGAGGATGATACCCCCCTCTTCTCCATCGTGGACCAGTGGCACCTTGCCGGTATCGGCACCCGGCTGGTAACATTCCTTCAGGATTTGCAGGCTGCGGCCGAAAACATTTTCGCCCACCTGCCGGAAGGATATCGGTCCTTTGCCGATTTCGACAAGTTCATCCGCGCGGTAAAATGCCTTGCGGCTGGTCTCCGGCTCGTAGGCGAAAAATTCGGCAAGGCCGATCGGTATACCGTCGAGAATGCGCTTCAGCGCGCCGACGGACGGGTTGGAGGTGTTGGATTCGATCAGGGAAATCGTCGAATTGGTAACGCCAGCACGTCTTGCCAGTTCACGCTGGGAAATATTGTGACGCAGCCGCAAATGGCGCAAACGCCCGCCTATATCCACCGACATGCGTGATCCCCCGTTGCCGTTGTTCGAAATATCGAAAACTACCTTTCCCGCCTATAACATTTTCAATGGCTTGGCCACAGCGAGAAAAGGGCTTGTTCAGCCCGGAAAATAGCTTTCAATCACCGGCACCGAACAGGAGAACCGTTATGGACAACCCCAACCGATCCAACTCCACCTCACTCGACAGCTACTGGATGCCATTTACCGCCAACCGGCAGTTCAAGGCCAATCCCCGCCTGCTGACGAGCGCGGAGGGCATGTATTACACCAGCAATGACGGTCGTCAGGTTCTCGACGGCACAGCTGGCCTGTGGTGCGTCAATGTCGGCCATGGCCGCCACCAGATTGCATCCGCCGTCAAACACCAGCTTTCGACCATGGATTATGCGCCCTCGTTTCAGATGGGCCATCCCGCCGCCTTCGAATTCGCCGAGCGGCTGGCGGAAATCGCGCCCGGCCCGGAAGGCGCGAAGCTCGACCGCGTGTTCTACACCGGCTCGGGTTCTGAATCAGTCGATACGGCGCTGAAGATTGCCATCGCTTATCAGCGCGCCATCGGTCAGGGCACCCGCAGCCGTCTGATCGGCCGTGAGCGCGGTTATCACGGCGTCGGTTTCGGCGGCATCTCCGTTGGCGGCCTTGTTAACAACCGCCGTGTTTTTCCGCAAATCCCGGCCGACCACCTGCGTCACACCCACGATTTGGCGAAAAACAGCTTCGTAAAGGGCCAGCCCGAGCATGGTGCCGAACTGGCAGACGATCTGGAACGGCTGGTTGCTCTGCATGGGGCCGAAACAATCGCGGCCTGTATCGTTGAACCGGTAGCCGGCTCCACCGGCGTGCTGGTGCCGCCGAAGGGTTATCTGGAGCGCCTGCGGGCCATCTGCGACAAGCACGGCATTCTGCTGATCTTCGATGAGGTTATCACCGGTTTCGGCCGTATGGGCTCGTCCTTTGCCAGCAACTACTTCGGCGTGACGCCTGACATCGTCACCACCGCCAAGGGGCTGACCAACGGCGCAATCCCGATGGGTGCGGTTTTCACCAGCCGCAAGGTGCACGATGCGTTGATGCATGGGCCGGACAACCAGATAGAGCTGTTCCACGGCTATACCTATTCCGGACATCCGGTTGCCTGCGCCGCCGGCATCGCCACGCTCAACATCTACCGCGACGAAGGGCTCTTTACCCGCGCGGCAGAAATGCAGGATGTGTGGCACGACGCCATCCATTCGCTGAAGGGCCTGCCCAATGTCATCGACATCCGCACCATCGGCTTCATCGCCGGCATCGAGCTGCAATCTCGTGATGGAGCTATCGGTGCGCGCGCCTATGACGTTTTCGTGGATTGCTTCGAGCGCGGTCTGCTCATTCGCGTCACGGGCGATATCATTGCCCTTTCGCCGCCGCTTATCGCCGAAAAATCCCATTTCGACGATATCGTCTCGATCTTGGGCGACGCGCTGAAGAGAGCGGATTAAAAGTATAAATCTCTAATAAATAAAAGGCTGCAATTTCTATTGCAGCCTTTTTTTGCATTTATCAAGACCGCAACAAAAATAGATCATTTCTTAAGCATATTCTATTAATTTCCCGTAGTATAACCAACCGAGCGGGAATGGCCTCATGGCGTCGATTCAGAAAAAAATTATATTGGCAAGCATTGCGATCTTTTCCATCACCGGAAGCGCGGCGGGGGTCGGTATCTGGGCGACGAATACGCTCAATCGCAATAGTACGGATGTATCGCGGTCCGCCGAGATACTTCATAATCATATGCGTGCCGACATGATGCACGATGCGCTGCGCTCAGACGTGCTGGCAGCCATTCTTTCCACGAATGATACGATGGGCCTGTCGTTCGACGCGGTAAAGGCCGACCTTGCCGAACATGAAGCCACTTTCCTTGAAGCAATGAAGCTAAACAAGGCGCTTACCGAAGGTACGAACGCCAAAGCCGTTATCGAGAGCGTTGAAAAACCGCTTCAGTCCTATCTTGAAAGCGCCAAAACGGTGGTTGGCCTCGTCAACGCCGATCCGGGCGCGGCGACAAAAATGATTCCGGACTTCATGCGCCAGTTCACCACTCTCGAAACCGCGATGGAAACGGCGAGCGAACAGATCGACGCGCTTTCCGAAGCAACTGTCGCGGAAAGCCAGGAGACGAAGGCGGTAATCGAGCTCGTATTAGAAGGGCTGCTGGTTCTGGCGACGCTCTTCTGCGTAGGCCTCTTTATCATCACCCGCAAAACGGTAACGGGTCCAATCCTGCGCCTGTCGAAGACGATGGAAATCCTTGCCAGCGGCGACACGTCACAGCCTCCTTCCGGCATGGACCGGAAGGATGAGATCGGCTCCATGTCCAGCGCGGTCGAAATATTCCGGCAGGCGGCGATTGCCAATCGGGCGCTCGAAGAACAGGCCGCAGCAGCCAGACTGCAGGCAGAAGCCGATCAGGCGGCCGCGCGACAGCAAGCGGAGGACGATGCGTCTGAGCGGCTGCGCATCGCCACTTCCGGTCTTGCGACAGGACTGAAGCGGCTGGCATCGGGCGATCTGGCCTTTCAGCTCGATCAGGCCTTTGCCCCTCAATTCGAGGCCTTGCGCCACGATTTCAACAGCTCAGTGCGTCAACTCGGCGAAACGCTGTTCGCCATTTCCGATGGCATCAGCACGATTGACGGCAGCAGCCGGGAAATCGCCGCAGGTGCCGGCGATCTTTCCCGCCGCACGGAAAATCAGGCAGCGTCTCTGGAACAGACCGCAGCAGCGCTCGATGAAATCACGGTCAATGTTTCAAACGCCAACAAGCGTGCCGCCGAAGCGCGGCTCGCCGCCACCGATGCTAACCACAGCGCACTGAAATCTGTGGAGGTTGTCAGCCATGCGGAAGAGGCGATGCGCCGCATCGAAACCTCGTCCCGGCAGATCACCGGCATCGTCGGCGCCATAGACGAGATCGCCTTCCAGACAAATCTTCTGGCATTGAATGCAGGCGTCGAAGCCGCACGCGCCGGTGAAGCCGGCAAGGGATTTGCGGTAGTGGCGCAGGAAGTGCGCGATCTCGCCCAGCGCGCAGCAAAGGCCGCAAGCGAAATCCGCGATCATATCCGGCAATCCTCGACGGAAGTGGAAAGCGGCGTGAAACTGGTTCTCGACACCGGCACGGCGCTGAAGGAGATTGGCGAGCGTATCGCCGGCATCGATCGCCATATGAACGCCATCGCCACATCGGCGACCGAACAATCGACCGGTCTTGCCGAAATCAACGCGGCGGTAAACTCCATGGATCACGCCACCCAGCAAAATGCTGCCATGGTGGAACAATCCACTGCGGCTTCTGCAATGCTCGCCGCCGAAACGGCAAAGCTGCGCTCGCTTGTATCGCGGTTCCGTCTGGAAATGGAAAGTGCCGGTAGCCGCGACGTTACCCGTCGCGTTGCCTGAGGTCGCTGCCGCAGATCGAGCCGGCAGCAGCAGTATCGAAGCGCTTTGATTGCGCCTTCATTCATTACCCATTTCCAGCCGCCTCTCAGGCGGCTGGAAATTTTGTCTATCAATAGGTCTGCATTGGTTGCGACAGGCCGTCGCCGACCACGCCGCCGCCATACTGCGCCACGGGCACGCCCGCCTGCCCGATAGGAACACCCTGCTGTGCCGGCCCGAGCGCCGTCACCACAATCGGCGTACCATCAGGCACACGGTTATAGAGGTCGACAATATCCTGGTTCAGCAGACGCACGCAGCCGGAGGAAACCGACTTGCCGATCGTCCACCATTCCGGCGAGCCGTGCAGACGGTAGATCGTGTCCTTGCCGTCCTTGAAGATATAAAGTGCACGCGCACCGAGCGGATTCTTGAGGCCCGGCTCCATGCCGCCATTGCGGCCGCTATAGGGTTCCAGCTCAGGCTGGCGGGCAATCATCTCGTCGGGCGGCGTCCAGCGCGGCCATTGACGCTTGTACTGGATAACGCCGCGTCCGGCCCATTCGAAGCCCGCGCGGCCGAGACCGACGCCATAACGCATGGCCTGGTTGTTCTCGTAGGTGAGATAAAGGAAATGGTTGGCGGTATCGACCACAATGATGCCGGGACGCTCACCGGTGGGATTTTCCACCATTTGCCGCAGGAACTGGCGCGGGATCCGCTTGTAGGGAATTTCCGGCAACGGAAACTGCTCGTCGGGCTTCGGACCGTACATCAGGGCATACATCGGGTCGTCGGCCGGGGCTGTTGGCCGTGTGGCCTCACGCGCGGTGGTGTTGCAGCCTGCAAGGCCGGCCAGCGCCAATCCGCCCGCTCCAAGCAGGAAACCTCGCCGGGTCGTTGTCGTGTCGTTCAATTGAAAAACCTCATCTGCGTCATCTTGCGCTGGCAAAGGGATCTGCCAGCGCCGCCTCGGGGCGGCTTATAGGGTACTTCGTGCCGGAGACCTGCGATGCCATGGCCTTTGCGCCACTGGATTTCAGGATGGCACGGAAGCTTGGGTGCATGCCGCCGTCCACATACGCGCTGACCGGGGCAGAAGTTCCATCGTTCATCGCGGCGGCAAATTTCTGTTGCTCTTCGGCCATTTTCGACGCCACCAAGGGGTCCGGCTGGTTTATCGCAGGTGGGCAGGCCGCCAGCGGATCGGCAGGCTCACCGCCGGCAAATTCGCTGTTAAAAACGTATCGCCGGCCACAAACGGAAACCTTTGGCTGGCGGCGCGTCACCTCGAAATAGTCATAGCCTTCCTTGAGCGTCTTCCAGAAGGGCATATTGGGATCGTCCCGATTCGCCACCATGTTTCGGGCGCTCATGCGGAAGGGATAGGCCTGAACCTGAAAGCGGTCCTGCCCGCCCTGCAGCGCGCGCGCCACGACCGCATAAATCTCGCCGACCTGTTGATCGGTCATCGCGTAACAGCCCGACGAAGAACAGGCGCCATGCACCATCAACGCTTCGCCGGTGTAACCAAGCGCCGATTCCAGCCGGTTGGGATAGCCGAGATTGAAGGAGACGTAATATTGCGAATTGGGGTTCAGCATGCCTGCGGAGACATGATAAAACCCTTCCGGCGCCTGCCGGTCGCCCGTCTTCGTCTTCGGGCCAAGTTTTCCGGACCAGCGGCACATGGGATAGGTCTTGAGCAGCGCATAATTACCGGTCTTGTCGATCTTCCAGACCTCAAGCTCGCTTTCCTGCTTGAAAATGCGAACGAGAACCGGGCTTTCCGGGCGCATGCTCTTGGCAGACATCTGCGCCATCATCTTGGATGACAGCTTCGGCGGGTCCTTTTTGACGCTGTCGAGACCCATGGAGGTGCACGCGGCGAGACCGCCGCCGATCGCGACGACCGCAGCTATTCTCATTCCCGCTTTTACCCTGCGCCGCAGCCCCGCACTTGCGAAGTTCAGCAATGCATTCATACCCATGGATCGTTCTGCCCGCCCGATTTGCCCGCCTTTGTGGCAGAGGCTTAACTAGCGAAGGTGGCCATATGGCGGCAACCTCCCGCAAGGACAAAGTCTCGTGAACAGACGTTACCCATTCGTTAATCATACGCACACAAGCCTGTGATGGGACTGCTGCTACCGAAGAAGCCCCTGCCCGCCATCGATCCATACCGGCGTCCCGGTGATATGGCGCGACTGGTCCGATGCCAGAAAACCGATCAATGCAGCAACATCCTCGCTCGTCCCTGCAACCCCGCCGGTGACCGGAATGTCACCCGCCGGGAAACGGACTGGCACTTCGGTCCTGTCGCGCCCGCGTATGTCGGTATTTTCGTCAATCGCCGTTTCAATTTCGCCCGGACACACCGCGTTGACACGGATGCGATGACGCCCGAGCTCCAGCGCCAGTTGCTGGGCCATGGCAAGCTGCCCGGCCTTCGTCACCGAATAGGCGGTAGCGCCCGGCGAGTTGAAAGTGCGTGTGCCGTTGATGGAAGAGACGATGACGATGGAGCCGCCACCTGCCGCCTTCAGATGCGGCACACTGGCATGGATAGTGAGATAGGTGCCGCGCAGGTTGATGCGGATCGTATCGTCCCACTCCGAAGGCGTCAGCTCGTCAATCGGCGCCCAGACGCCGTTGACGCCCGCATTGGCCACCACGACATCCAGACGGCCGAAAGCATCCGCAAGCTCTGCAATGGAGTGTCGCATAGCTGCCTCCTCCGCCACATCGGCGACGAGGACCTTAGAAGCGCCAGATAAGGCGGAAATCTCATTTTTCACTGCCTGCAATTCAGATTCGGTACGGCCGAGAAGGCCTACGGAAAAGCCTTCGGCAGCCAGATGAAGGGCAGCAGCCCGGCCGATGCCGGAGCCAGCGCCGGTGACGAGGGCGACTTTACCACTGGCCAAGGTCACAGCCCTCCTTTTCTAGACGCGATCGAGGTGACCGTTGCCGAGACGGGGTCGCTGGCCGGAAAACTGTCTTCCAGCCCCTCTTCCAGTTCCTCTTCAAGAATGTCACGATCCTTCGATGTGCGGGCGCTCGCCTGACCGTGCGGGACCTGATCCTGCGCCGTGCCGAGAGCGGAAAACTGCGACGGCGCATCGGCGCCTTGACGCGTTCCGAATGCCGTCAGCTGAACCATCACCGCGCTCGCGCGTTTGATGGCCTCCGCATCGTCGACGCCATCAAGACCGTCGGCAAGGCGGACCGAGACCTGATCGCCGTCGCTGCCGACGAATTCCACGGAAATCACTCCGTTATCCCGTTTTACATAGGTCGTAGAAAGTTGCATGACATGCCCTCCGATTTGAAAAAGCATCGACGTAATCCGATGCGACAACACACTGAAACCTGAATTCACAACGATGGCAGAGCAGAAGGGGTTCCAGATGGATCAGGCCTTGGGCCCGGAAATGCAGGAGCGCTTCTTTCAGCGCGATCCCGTTGACGTTGCGCGCGCCCTCATCGGCATGGAATTCCGCGTTGGCAATACCGGCGGCATCATTGTGGAAACCGAAGCCTATCATCCAGATGATCCGGCATCCCATAGTTTCAATGGACAGACCCCCCGCACCAAGGCGATGTTCGGCCCGGCTGGCCATCTCTATGTCTACCGGTCCTATGGCATTCACTGGTGCGCAAACTTCGTATGCGCTCCGGGCTCCGCTGTGCTTCTGCGTGCAATCGAACCCCTCACCGGCATAGATATGATGAAACTGCGGCGAGGAACTGACAAACTGAAACTGTTATGTTCCGGCCCCGGCAGGCTTTGTCAGGCCTTGGCCATTACCGGAGAAATGGACGGAGCAGCGCTGGACCGCCCGCCGTTTTTCCTCCGTCTGCCAAAGGAGGCCGCCGCCGTTACCAGCGGCAGACGCATCGGCATAAGCCGCGCGCAGGATTATCCGTGGCGGTTTGGTCTTGAAGGCTCGGCCTTCCTCAGCAAGAAATTCGAACAGGCCTGAAACCTACAAGACCTTGGGCGGTCCGTCGTTTTCATCTGGATTGGGGTTTGGCGCCTCGTCCGGCAGCCTGTCGGGCTCCGGCTCTTTGACCGGCGGTATATCCGGCTGTGGCGGCACCGGCATTGGCGGGTCTGGATAGGGTTCAACGGGAACAGTTGGCATTGAAGCTCCTGGATATAAGCGCTTTCGTCCAATGCGGAATCGAAATGCGCTTTCATCTGCTGGGACAACGCGAGCGCACCGCCCCTCATCAGGCGGCGCAACACCCAATTCGCCCATCGGTCAGATGCCGGTCAGGTCCCTTCGGTTTCATTGCGCCGCCCTGCGGATTGTACAGGACAAACGCGGGAAAACGCCGGTCAGTTCCGTTTTTTTTGGGAAGCTTTTGCGAGTGGTCAGGCGAAACCCAGCGAGCTGCGGGAAATATCGCGGTTTTCGCAATAGTCGCGGGAGTGGGCCTCATGGCCGTGTTCGCGAGCGGTGGAACGGGTCAGTTCCGGGCTGGGTACGTTGAGCAGCGCATCGGCATAGGTACCGGTTGCCTCCACATCATCGATCACAGTCTGTTGTTGCGGCTTTAAAAATTCAAACATCGGTCACCTCCTTCAACACGTCCCCTCAACGCGCTGGCCCAGGTCCTGTTCCAAAAGGCCTGTGCAGCTTCAATTATACACGAGATGCCGCTGCCGTATAGGCGATGAAAGACGAACGGCAATCAATTGACGTTCACAAAATGGAATGGAATCAGTGAGCTATGGCGACGAGCTCAGGCTGGACCGACCGATTCCCGCAGGATCAGTTCGACCGGCCACAATTCCTGAACCTCGCGGACAGGACGGCCGCCGACGATCTGCAGAAGCAGGTCCGTAACCCGCATGCCAGCCATGCGCATGGGCGAGCGTGTGGTGGAAAGCGGCGGCATCATGCTTTCCGGAGTGAGGTAAGGAAACACGTCGTCATGGGCGATGACGGACACGTCCTTACCGATCACCAGTCCCAGTTGGGTTGCCGCGCGATAGACGCCCTGCGCCGTCATCATCGCGCCGGCGACGAAGGCGGTCGGTCGCGGCGTCTGCTCCAGCAGCGAGCGGGCGAAACGGAAGGCGGCATCTTCGCTGAAATGCTCGCTCATCATGAGGCGCGGATCAGGCGTGATGCCATGGGTCGCGAGCGCGTCACGAAAACCCTGTTCGCGGTCCTGCACGAATGTACGGCCTGTCGGGCCGTTGATCATCGCGATGCGACGGTGGCCACGTTCCAGAAAATGGATTGTCGGACGATACGTCACATCATGATTGTCGATATCGAGCCAGGCGTGCTCGAACGCCGTCTTCGAGCGGCCATGCACGATGAAAGGCACGCCCAGCCGATTGAGCAGCGCGATGCGCTCGTCCTCCGGACGCGGCGAATGCACGATTATGCCATCCACTCGTCCGCTCGACGCCAGCCGGCTGAAAATCGCGAGCTCTTCCTCAATGTTATTGTCGACGGTGACGCTGACGAGAATGTCGGTCTCTTCGCCTTCCAGCCGCGTCGCCATGCCGCCCATGAATTCCGAAAAGAAATGCCCGCCGCCCGAACGGCCCATCACGACACCGATCGCGCCAGCCCTGCCTGTTGCCAGCCTGACCGCGTTGGCATTGGGCCGATAGCCGTATTTCAGCGCAGCATCCATCACCCGCTGGCGCGTCTCTTCACGCACCTCGGGATAGCCGCCAAGCGCACGGCTGACGGTGGTGGGCGACAGCCCGACCTTTTCTGCGAATTCCTTGAGCTTCATGTTTTCTGCCAATTTGCTCCTGCATGCGTCGCCGCCGCAGATTTTTCAAGCGGACAAAAATTGAAATCGCTTTCAATTTATTCCCACCTGAAACCTTACAGTTCGCCGTTTCGAAAGGCAAACCCTCCGTGACAACACCCGAAGATGCCCAATTTCCGCGCCATAAGAAAGAGTATTGACAGATTTGTCGGCTTTTGCGAACTTCACATCAGTCAAAAGCGCTTTCAATTTTGAGGATGATTGGAAGCGTCAACGGAGGAGTTTGACAATGAATATTTCCATGAAGACTTTGTTGCTGTGTGGCAGCGTGCTGTCTGCGGCGGTTTCCGCGCAGGCGGCCGAACTTTCCATCGCCGCCAACTCGACCGGCAAGAACATTGCATTTTTCAAGGAGCGGATCGCCGCCTTCGAAAAAGAGACCGGCCACAAGGTCAATCTTGTCACCATGCCGTCATCGTCCAGTGAGCAGTTCAGCCAGTACAGGCTATGGCTTGCCGCGGGCAACAAGGATGTCGACGTCTATCAGACGGACGTGATCTGGGCGCCGCAGCTCTCCGACCAATTCGTGGATCTGACCGAAGCGACGAAGGATGTCATTGGCGATCATTTCCCCTCCATCGTGGCGTCACAGACCGTGGACGGCAAGCTTGTCGCCATGCCGATGTTCACCGATGCACCCGCTCTGTTCTACCGCAAGGACCTTCTGGAAAAATACGGCAAGCAGCCGCCGAAAACCTGGAAGGAACTGGGCGAGACCGCCAAGGAAATTCAGGACAAGGAGCGCACAGCCGGGCAGAAAGACCTGTGGGGCTTTGTCTTCCAGGGCAGCGCCTATGAGGGCCTGACCTGCAACGCTCTGGAATGGATTGCGTCCGCCGGTGGCGGCCATGTCGTTGAGACCAACGGCGACATCTCCATCAACAACGAGAAAGCCGCAGCCGCGATTGAAGCCGCCAAGGGCTGGGTCGGCACCATCGCGCCGCAGGGCGTGCTTGCCTACAAGGAAGAGGAAGCACGCGGCGTCTGGCAGACCGGCAATTCCGTCTTCATGCGCAACTGGCCCTATGCCTATGCGCTTGGAAACGGTGCCGACAGCGCCATCAAGGGCAAATTCGGCGTCACGCCGTTGCCGGCCGGTGAAGAGGGTGCGGCACCCGCCTCAACGCTCGGCGGCTGGAACCTCGCCGTTTCGAAATATTCCGACGATCAGGAAGCTGCCATCCAACTTGTGAAGTTCCTCGCATCGAAGGATACCCAGAAGATGCGTGCGATTCAGCTTTCCAACATGCCCACGATCGCCTCGCTTTACGACGACAAGGATGTCGCGGACGCACAGCCTTTCATGCCGACATGGAAGCCGATTTTCCAGACCGCCGTTCCACGCCCCTCTGCCTCGGCGAAGGTGAAATACAACGAGGTTTCGGCCAAATTCTGGGGTGCCGTGCACAACACGCTCTCCGGCAACGGCACGGCGGCGGAAAACCTTGAGCTCCTTGAAGTCGAATTGACCGATCTCAAAGGCAACGGCTGGTAATCCGGCCCGTGTGGGAAGCGGTCTCGCCTGAGCGTTTCCCACACCCCAACTGCGAGATATCCCAATGAACGATACCGCCCTTGAAAGACCGGTCGCGGCATCCGGCACCGGCTCCGACCTTCAGTCGGAACGCCTGAAATCCGCATGGCTGTTCCTAGCCCCCACGTTTCTGGTACTTGCGATGGTGGCCGGCTGGCCGCTGGTGCGCACCGTCTGGTTCAGCCTCACCGACGCGTCGCTGACCAATCTCGACGGCGCACAATTCGTTGGCTTCAAGAACTACCTCACCTGGATCACGCTCAGCAGCGGCCGCACCATCTATCGCGGCCTGTTGGCTGATCCCGCCTGGTGGGGCGCGGTTCTGAACACGCTGAAATTCACCATCCTTTCGGTCAGCTTCGAAACCGTTCTCGGCCTTATCGTTGCGCTGGTGCTGAACGCGGAATTCAAGGGACGCGGCCTCGTGCGCGCCGCCATCCTCGTTCCATGGGCCATTCCCACCATCGTTTCGGCGCAGATGTGGGCGTGGATGCTGAACGACCAGTTCGGTATCTTGAACGACCTGTTCCTCAATCTCGGGCTGATCTCTCACAAGATCGCATGGACCGCCAATCCGGACACCGCAATGGTCGCCGTTCTTATTGTCGATATCTGGAAGACGACGCCCTTCATGGCGTTGCTCATTCTCGCCGGCCTGCAAATGGTGCCGAAGGACATGTATGAGGCGGCGAAGGTGGACGGTATCCACCCCGTCAAGGTGTTCTTCCGCGTCACCCTTCCAATGATCCGGCCAGCGCTTATGGTTGCCGTCATCTTCCGTATGCTGGATGCGATGCGCGTCTTTGACCTCATCTACATTCTGACGCCGAATAACGCCCAGACCCGCACGATGTCGGTGCTGGCGCGTGAGAACCTGTTCGATTTCGACAAGTTCGCCTATGGCGCAGCCGCTTCCACCATGCTGTTCCTCATCATCGCCTCGATAACAGTCGTTTATATGTGGCTCGGGCGCGTCAACACAGATGGAGCTTCGCGATGACCCTGCCAAGCATCCTGAAAACCACCGCCTTTTATGCGCTGGTCGCCGTCATCATGGTGATTTCGGTATTCCCGTTCTATTACGCGATACTGACCAGCCTGAAATCCGGCTCAGCGCTGTTCCAGGTGAATTACTGGCCGCGTGAATTCTCGTTGACCAATTACAACTTCGTCATCGGCAACGGCACGTTCCTGCGCAATCTCGGCAATTCGCTGTTCGTTGCATCTTCAGTCGTCGTACTGTCGCTGTTCCTTGCGGTAACGGCGTCCTATGCCCTGGCCCGTGTCCGTTTCCGGGGCCGCTCGCTGCTTCTGCTCACCATCCTCTCGGTCTCGATGTTTCCACAGATCGCCGTTCTCGCCGGCCTGTTCGAACTTATCCGCTGGGCTGGCATCTTCAACACGCCGCTCGCGCTGATCTTTTCCTACATGATCTTCACCCTGCCCTTCACTGTCTGGGTGCTGACGACATTCATGCGCGACCTGCCGATCGAAATCGAGGAAGCGGCAATCGTCGATGGCGCAACGCCATGGGTCATCATCACCCAGGTCTTCATGCCGCTGATGTGGCCGGCGCTCGTCACCACAGGGCTCCTCGCCTTCATTGCGGCATGGAACGAGTTCCTCTTCGCGCTCACATTCACCTCATCGAACGAACAGCGCACGGTGCCGGTCGCCATCGCACTTCTTTCGGGCGGTTCGCAGTTTGAAATCCCCTGGGGAACGATCATGGCGGCCTCCGTCATCGTCACCGCCCCGCTCGTCGTCCTCGTTCTTATCTTCCAGCGACGCATCATTTCCGGCCTCACCGCCGGCGGCGTCAAAGGCTAGGAGAAAACTTATGACCACCATTCAACTGCGCAATCTTCGCAAATCCTTCGGCGCCTTCGATGTCATCAAGGGCATCGACATGGACATCCGCTCCGGCGAGTTCATGGTTTTCGTCGGCCCTTCCGGTTGCGGCAAGTCCACGCTGCTACGCCTCATCTGCGGGCTCGAGGAAATCACTGGCGGCACGCTCTCCTTTGACGGAGAGGCCGTCAACCGCCTGCCACCCGCCAAGCGTGGCGTCGCCATGGTCTTCCAGTCCTATGCGCTTTATCCGCATATGACCGTATTCGAAAACATGGCCTTCGGCATGAAACTCTCTGGCGCCGACAAGGAGCAGCGCCGCAAGCGTGTAGAGGCGGCAGCGGAAATGCTGCAGCTCACGCCCTATCTGGAACGTCTGCCGAAGCAGCTTTCCGGCGGCCAGCGCCAGCGTGTCGCCATCGGCCGTGCCATCGTGCGTGATCCGAAGGTGTTCCTGTTCGACGAACCGCTCTCCAACCTCGATGCGGCGCTGCGCGTCGCAACCCGTCTCGAAATCGCCAAGCTGCACCGGGAGATGCATGACACGACGATGATCTACGTCACCCACGACCAGGTGGAAGCCATGACGCTCGCCGACCGCATCTGCGTTCTGCGCGATGGCCGCGTCGAACAGATCGGCACGCCGCTCGAGCTTTACGAAAGCCCGGTCAACACCTTCGTTGCCGGCTTCATCGGCTCGCCGAAGATGAACTTCCTTGCCGGCAAATATGCGGAAGTCGAAGGTGCCGCCACCATCGGCATCCGCCCCGAACACCTTGCGATCGATGCCGGTGAGACCGGCTGGAACGGCGAAATCATCCATTCGGAAATGCTGGGATCGGACAGCTACATCTATGTCGAGATTGGTGCTGGCGAACCCATCGTCGTTCGTGAGGAAGGCGTGACCGACCGCAAGCCGGGAGAAAAAATCGTTCTCGTGCCGGATGCGGCGCAGATCCACCGCTTCGACGCGCAGGGCCAGGCCCTTGCCCGCAATCCCGTGCGCGGCGCCGCCTGAACAGTTAACTTTCGCCGGATCACCCAAGCGTCCGGCTTTCACCAAGGAGCAAGAAAATGACCATCAACACCGTTGTATGGGGCGAAAATATCCACGAACACATCAACGAGACGGTGCGTTCGATCTACCCCGATGGTATGCACAACACCATTGCCGATGCGCTGAATACCAACCCTGAGATCAGCGCCACCACCGCCACGCTTCAGGAACCGGAACACGGTCTTTCGCAGGAGCGTCTGGACAAGACCGACGTTCTGGTCTGGTGGGGCCACAAGGACCACGGTGCGGTTCAGGATGAGATCGTCGAGCGCGTTGCCAAGCGTGTCTGGGAAGGCATGGGCCTCATCGTCCTCCATTCCGGCCACTTCTCCAAGCCTTTCAAGCGACTGATGGGTACGCCCTGCGCGCTTAAATGGCGTGAGGCGGGCGAACGCGAACGCCTGTGGACGATCAATCCGCGTCACCCGATTGCAGCCGGCCTGCCCGAGCATTTCGAGCTGGAAAACGAAGAGATGTATGGCGAGCAGTTCTCCGTGCCGGAGCCGCTGGAAACCGTGTTCATCTCCTGGTTCCAGGGCGGCGAAGTCTTCCGTTCTGGCCTCACCTGGCGCCGTGGGGCAGGCAACATCTTCTATTTCCGCCCCGGTCACGAAACTTATCCGACCTATCACGACGCCAATGTACAGAAGGTCATCAGCAATTCGGTGAAATGGGCCTATAATCCGGTCGGCGCACTGAAAAGCATTCATGACGCCCCCAACGTTCCCGTCGACAAGGCGCTGGAGCCTATCGAAGAACGCGGCCCCAAGCTGCACAAGGCAGGCGAAGCAGGTTACAGGTAAACAGCCATGAGACTTCTCATTCTCGGAACCGGCGGCATGGCCAACAACCATGCCACATATTTCTCGCAAATCCCCGGCGTCGAACTGGTGGCTGCGGTGGATGTGGATGATGTGGTTGTGCGGGGCTTTGCGCTTCGCCACAACATTCCACTCTCCTTTACCTCGCTGGATGACGCGATTGCCTGGGGCGAGTTCGACGCGGCGGCAAACGTCACGCCGGATGCCATCCACCACCCAACCAGCCTTAAGCTTCTGGCGGCGGGCAAACATGTTTTCTGCGAAAAGCCGCTGGCGGAAAACTACGCCAAGGCCGCCGAAATGGCCGATGCCGCAGAAAAAGCGGGCCTTGTTGCCATGGTCAACCTCACCTATCGCAATGTCGCCCCCTTGCAGGCGGCACGCGAAATGGTGCTGGCTGGCAAGATCGGCAAGGTGCGCCATCTGGAAGCCTCCTATCTCCAGAGCTGGCTCGTTTCCAAGGCCTGGGGCGACTGGATGACGGAGAGCAAGTGGCTGTGGCGGCTTTCCACCAAGCACGGCTCAAACGGTGTTCTGGGTGATGTCGGCATCCACATTCTCGACTTCGCCTCCTATGGCGCGGGCAGCGATGTGGAGCGCATCTTCACGCGCCTGAAGACCTTCGACAAATATGAAGGCAACAAGATCGGCGCCTACGATCTCGACGCCAATGACAGCTTCACCATGACCGCCGAGTTGGAAAACGGCGCCATGGGCGTCATTCACGCCAGCCGCTGGGCAACGGGCCATCTCAACGAACTGCGCCTGCGCATCCACGGCGACAAGGGTGCGCTGGAGGTGATCCACACGCCTGACTATTCCAGCCTGCGAGCCTGCATCGGCGACGATGTGGAAAAGGCGATCTGGAAGACAATCGATGTCGACCCGGTGCCGACGAATTACGAAAAATTCGCCAAGGCCGTCATGGAAGGTGGCATTGCTGATCCGGACTTCCGCCACGCGGCGAATTTGCAGAAGGTGCTTGATCTCTCGATCATCGCCGACCGCGAACGGCGGGAGCTGGCCGTCTCGGCTTGAATTGCAAGGGCGCGGCGGCGTAAGCCGCCGCTTCCAATACTGCAGCGTGTACTATTATCTCCCGTCACCCCGAATCTAGCGCTGCATGACGGAGGTACTACCTCAAACGCCTCGCCTATTCCCCCACAAGAGCACATGCAGCTGCGGCAGCACCCGGGCGGAAAACCAACGGTCTTCGCTGACCTTGTCCACCAGCCACAACATGCGATCCATGATTCCATCGATATCCACACGCGCGTCGTCGTCATCCGGCGGCGGCGGGGTGTGGTTGCCGGGCTGGAGGTAAATCGGCAAATGCGGGAAACGGGCTGATGCAGCCTTGGCATAAGCATAGTCCGCATCGTCAAACACCACGATCTTCAGCGCCACCTGCGGTCCATCGCCGGCGGCGGCAAGACAGTCTTCAAAGGCCCGCCAGTCGGTTTCCATGCCGCTCGATGGTGGCTTCGGGCTCAGCACCAGATGATCGAGATCGCCAAACCAGTCTTTTGCGATGCTGCCCTGCGTTTCCAGCGCGAACCTATAGCCCTCGCCCTGCCCCTTCGCGATTAGTTGCCCAAGGGGCTGGATGGCGGGATTGCCGCCCGAAAGCGACACCGTCAGCGGCACACTGCCGGAAAGCCGTCGCACCTCCTGCCAGATCGCCTCCACGGACATCGGTTTCCATGTGTCGCGATACTCGCTGTCGACGGCATGCAGCGTATCGCACCAGGAGCAGCGGTAATCGCAGCCACCAGTGCGAACGAAAACGGTAGGCAGACCAATCAGCAAACCCTCGCCCTGAATGGTCGGGCCGAAGATTTCGCTGATGCGGATCGCTGTTTCCTTCGCTGCAACTTTCTGTGCAACCGCCGTCATGGCCGGTATTCCGCCCAGGTCTTGGCGGTTTCGCTCACTCGCACGGCGCTGGTTTCCGGCAGGCTCGTCTTGCACCAATCGTAAAAGTGCTTCGCCAGACATTCCGCGGTGACCCGGTCATGGCCGAGAACGTCGTTCAGGTGGCGATGATCGAAATGATCGTCGATGTAGCGCTTCAGCGGCGCGAGTTCGTGGTAATCACGCACGAAACCGTGCTCGTTCAGCTCTTCGCCTGATAGTTCGACCTCAACGATGTAATTATGCCCGTGCAGGCGGGCGCACTGATGGTCGGCGGGCAGGCTTTTCAGCTGGTGAGAGGCAGAGAAATGGAACTCCTTGGTGATGCGAAACATCAACGCACCTCCTGTGCCGCATAAGCATGAGTGGCCGCCACCCAGAAATCCGGGTCCTCATAGTCCGTCGGATCGGTAACACCTGCCAGATGGAAGGCCTCGCGCCGCTCCACGCAGGTGCCGCAACGGCCACAATGGCGAGAGCCGCCCTTGTAACAGGACCAGGTTTCGCCAAATGGGGTGCCGTATTTCACCGCGTCAGTCACAATCGCCGCTTTGGAGACGGTGACATAGGGCGCAAACAAGGTGACGTCTGCGTAGCCTTCCAGCGCATGCGCCTGCATGGCATTAAAGCTGTCGATGAAGCCCGGCCGGCAATCGGGATAGATGAAATGGTCCCCACCATGCACGGCGATCGCCACCGCATCCGCCTGCTGGGCGGCGGCAAGGCCGAAGGCGATGGTCAGCATGATGGCGTTGCGGTTCGGGACCACCGTGGAGCGCATGGTCTCTTCCGCATAATGTCCGTCCGGCACATCGATATCGTCCGTTAGCGCGGAACCGGTGAGGTGCGCGCCGATGGTTGTGATGTCGATGAGATGATGTGGCACGCCGAGACGCTTTGCGCAGTCGGCTGCGAAATCCAGCTCCTTCTTGTGGCGCTGGCCGTAATCGAAGGAGACAAGAGCGAGAAGTTCATGTTCCGCCGCGATTTTGTGCGCAAGCGAAACGGAGTCCAATCCGCCGGAGCAGATGACGATGGTTTTCATACGTTGGGATCCCTTGTTTTGACCGGGTGGGCTGCGACCGGATTACGGGGGCGGCTTTAAACCAAAGCGAAGCGATTGTGAAGGGCTTTGCGGAAATAGCGGAAATTCCGCGCAATCCACGAAATTGCCCCGCCGCAGCAACAAGACGAAACAATCGCGACATAAGCGGGAAACCGGCTTGATCTAGAACGGACTGAACGTTGCAGTTCTTGAAGGATGTTGCCGATGGCGGCCGGTTCTATGTTCCTCTTTTCGCTAAGCGATCTCAGCTCCATCGGCTCCGGCATTTTGATGGCGTTGGCAGGCACGCTTTATGTCACCCTTACCATTCGTGGGCTGATGGCCACCGTGCGTCATGGATAAGGCACTCGGCAACAGACGCCCAGGGCTCAGGCGCAATCTCGCAGTCTTACTTTTCATAGCCTCCGCGACGCTCGTCGCCACGATAGGGATCGCCCCGTTCGTTTTCCTGATCTGGATGGTCACGACCGTCGCACGATGGCTTGGTTTTTTCATTGGCTTTTGAGACACGAAGCTCGCCCATGATGCGGCGGAGCGGAAGGAGCCCGGCAAAACGGCAGTGCGCCGGGCTCTTTTTTTCGATAAACCGGGCTCAGCGCAGCAGCGCCTGCGCCTCCTCGATGCCGAGTGCTGCCGGCTGCGTGCAGGTTGTGGTCATCTCGATGAAGCGGCCTTCTTCCCCGGATTTGAGGATGGAGGTCATCACGTCGATACCGTGCAGGGAGCGATCCAGCGAGCAGCGGGCATCGCGGCCTTCAAGGATAGCAATCGCCATATCGGCCAAGCCTGCCGTGCGATAGTTGGCGCGCGGGCCATTCGGGCTTTCCTGGTTGGCAATGCCGAAGGGATGCGCCCAGTCTTCCAGCGGCTGGATATTTTTGTCGCGTCCGCTCGCCTCCACCACACCGCCGAAGAAGTTGGGGTCCGGCACGTAGATCGATCCTTCCGTGCCGTAAAGTTCCATATTGGCGTGGCGATGCGACCACACATCCCAGCTGGCCGAAAGTGTGATCGTTGCTCCGTTCACGAATTCCAGAAGCGCATGGATGTTGGTTGGCGTTTCTACCGGGATGATCTCGCCGTTCAGCGGCTGGCTGGTCACCGTTCGGGTGGGGTTGGCCATTGATGTCAGTGCGCCAACGCGCTTGACCGGGCCGATGAGGTTGATGAGGTTCGCCACATAATAGGGGCCAAGATCGAGGATTGGCCCGCCCCCCTTCAGGAAGAAGAAGCCCGGATTGGGGTGCCACATCTCCATGCCGGGGCTCATCACATGGCAGGTGCCGGAGGTGATGCGCCCGACCTTGCCCTCGTCGATATATTGCCGGGCAAGCTGATGCGCGCCGCCAAGGAAAGTATCAGGCGCGCAGCCAACGGAAAGGTTCTTCTCGCGGGCGATGCGCCGCAACTCCTCGCCTTCCTCCAGCGAAAGCACCAGCGGCTTTTCCGAATAGACGTGTTTACCCGCCTCGAGTGCCGCTTTCGACACGGGAAAATGCGCGGCGGGAATAGTGAGGTTCACCACCACGTCGATGTCCTTGTTGGCGAGGAGTTCCTCGATCGACTGCGCCGTGACACCAAATTCTTCTGCCCTCAGTTCCGCCGCATTGCGGTTAAGGTCGGCGCAGGCCAGCACCTTAATGCCCTTGAAGAGCGGTGCCAGCGAAAAGTAAGCAGACGAGATGTTGCCGCACCCGATGATGCCGACGCCCAGTTCCCTTTGCATGATGAAAACTCCGGATTGATGCTCAATAGGTTTTGAAGGATGCGATGGAGCGCGTGATCAGCCGATCGATATCCTTGGGATTGTCGTGTTCGACCACGAAATGTTTCGTGGCGGATTTTGCCCTTAGAGCTGCCACGAGGGCCTTCCAGTCCACCGTACCGTGGCCGACATCCGCCCAGCCGTCCTCATCCGTATTTTCGCCTGATGGTGCGATGTCCTTCACGTGCACGGCGGTAATGCGCTTGCCGTAGCTTTCGATCCAGGCGAGCGGATCGGCATTGCCTCTGATAATCCAGGCAATATCCGCTTCCCATTTCAGGTCCGGTCCGCCGGCAAAAATCTGCTCCTGCGGGGTGGAGCCATCCGGGAGCACCTTGAACTCGAAATCGTGGTTGTGCCAGCCGAAGGTTAGCCCGGCATCCACGAATGGTTTACCCACTTCCTGCAGGCGCTTGCCGAAGGCGAACCAACCAGCCGCGTCCGCCGGGCGCTGGTCGGGCATCAGGTAAGGGCAATAAATCGCTTCCACGCCAAGAACCTTGGCGATGTTCAGAGCCTTTTTCGGATCACCCTCGAGAAGATCGAGGCCGAAATGGCCGGTCGGCATGGCAAGACCATTGGTATCGAGTTCGGAGCGCAGGCTGTTCAGCCCGGCGTCATCAAGCGAGGCGTACATGGCGCCGTAACCTTCGACCTGTTTGTAACCAGCCGCCGAAAGCTTCTTCAAAATATTGGAAAACGGCTGGAAATTGCGGGCGCTGTAAAGCTGGAAACCGAGTTCTGTCATTATCTCCTCCATAGAGATGTGGGTGCTTGGGATGGTGTTGGGGGTAAAACGGGGCCCTTCCTAAAGCCGCTCTTCGCTCTGTGCGTCGAACAGCGAGGCCATGGTGAGGTCTAGGCCGAGGCGAACCCGGGTGCCCGGCGCAAACCGCCTGTGGCCGCCAACGCGCACGGACAAGGTATGACCGGCATGTTTGAGCCAGATCAGATTGTCGGCGCCCATCGGCTCCTCGATGTCAACGATCGCCTCATGCACCTCGCCGCTGACGATGTCGGCATCGACGCGCACATGTTCGGGACGCACACCGAGAACCACGGCACGACCGGCGACAAGCGGCGCCTCCGGCTGATAACCATCCAGTGAGAAGGTGACGCCGTTGGTGGTGAAGACCACCTTGCCGTCCTTCTCGATCAATTCGCCACGCAGGAAATTCATCGAGGGCGAACCGATGAAGCCCGCGACGAAGAGGTTCCTTGGCTTGTTGTAGATGGTGACGGGATCGGCAAGCTGCTGGATGACGCCGCTTTTCATGATGGCGATACGATCAGCCAGTGTCAGCGCCTCGATCTGATCGTGTGTCACGTAGATCATGGTGTTTTTCAGCGCTTGGTGCAGCCGTTTGATCTCGACGCGCAGTTCCGAGCGCAGCTTGGCATCGAGGTTGGAAAGCGGTTCATCGAACAGGAACACGTCCACGTCGCGCACCAGCGCCCGGCCGATCGCCACGCGCTGGCGCTGGCCGCCGGAAAGCTCGGCGGGCTTGCGCTTCAGGAGTGGTTCGATCTGCAATATGCCCGCCGCCCTTTTGACGCGCCGGTCGATTTCCTCTTTCGGAACCTTGGCGACCTGAAGGCCGAAGGAGAGGTTCTTCTCCACCGTCATCTGCGGATAAAGCGCATAGGACTGGAACACCATGCCGATGCCACGATCCTTCGGCTCCTCCCAGGTAACGTTGCGGTCCTTGATGAAGATTTGCCCGTCGGTTGGCTCCAGAAGGCCCGCAATGCAATTGAGAAGTGTCGACTTGCCGCAGCCGGAAGAGCCGAGCAGCACGAGGAACTCGCCGTCGTAAATATCGAGATTGAGGTCTTTCAGGACAGTAACGGCACCGAAGGACAGGGAAAGATCGCGAATGGAAACGCTTTTGTTCATATAACTCAACCTTTTACTGCGCCTGCGGCGATGCCACGGACGAAAAGCCTGCCGGAGACGAAATAAACGATCAACGGCACGGCCCCGGTGAGAAGGGTTGCAGCCATGTTGACGTTGTATTCCTTCACGCCCTGCACGGAGTTGACGATATTATTGAGCTGCACCGTCATCGGGTAATATTCCGGCCGCGTGAACACGACACCGAACAGGAAGTCGTTCCAGATGCCGGTGACCTGCAGGATCATCGCCACGACGAAGATCGGCAGCGACATGGGCAGCATGATGCGAAAATAGATCTGCCAGAAATTGGCGCCATCAATACGTGCCGCCTTGAACAATTCCTCCGGCAGCGACGCAAAATAGTTGCGGAAGAGTAGCGTCAGGATTGGCATGCCGAAAATCGTGTGCACGATCACGAGGCCGGTCAGCGTGCCATAAATGCCCAATTCGCGCAGCACGATGACGATCGGGTAGATCATTACCTGATAGGGGATGAAGGCGCCGATGATGAGGATCGAGAAGAACAGTTCCGAACCCTTGAACTTCCAGTTCGCGATGGCGTAACCGCTGACGGAAGCCACGATGATCGAGATCACGACCGACGGTATGAGGATGCGTACCGAGTTCCAGAAGCCGCGTGAAAGCCCGTCGCAGTTCAGCCCGGTGCAGGCATTCGCCCAGGCTTTCACCCAGGGTTCGAAGGTGATTTCCACCGGTGGCGCGAAAATGTTGCCGAGCCGTATTTCCGGCATGCCCTTCAGAGAGGTGACGACCATCACGTAAAGCGGAAGCAGGTAATAGGCGGCAGCGACAAACAGCGTGCCATAGAGAATGATGTTGCGGCGGGAAAACGTTTTTTTCGGCTTCTTGCCGCGGGGACCGGAAAGGTCCGTGGCAACCGCATCGGTTGCGGCGGCGACCGTGTTCAATGTGCTGATATTAGCCACGCTTCTTGCCTCCGAATTCGAGGTACGCCCATGGAATGACGATAATGGCGACGGTCAGAAGCATCATGGTCGAGGCGGCAAAGCCCTGCCCCAGGTTCTGCGCCTGGAACATGTAGTCATAGACATATTTCGCCGGCACTTCGGATGCGATGCCCGGTCCGCCACTGGTCTGCGCCACCACCAGATCGTACACCTTGACGATGCCGCTCGCGATAATGACAAGCGTGGTGATGAAGACCGGCCGCATCATGGGAATGATGATGAGGATATAGGTCTTCCACATCGGAATGCCGTCGACGCGCGTCGCCTTCCAGATATCCTCGTCTATGCCGCGAAGACCGGCCAACATCAGGCACATGACGAGCCCCGTGCCCTGCCAGAGCGCCGCGATCAGGATGCCGTAGATAACGATCTCGGAATTATAAAGCGGGTCGAAGGTGAAGCTTTCCCACCCCATCGAGCGGACCACGGACTGAATGCCGAATTCCGGGTTCAACAGCCATTGCCAGACAAGGCCGGTTACGATGAACGACAGAGCAAAGGGATAAAGGAAGATGGTGCGGAAGGTGTTCTCGAAACGGATCTTCTGATCCATCAGCGCCGCCAGCACGAAGCCGATCACCAGACTGAAGATCAGCGACAGAATGCCATAAATCGCCAGATTCTGGATGGAAATGATCCAGCGCGGCGCGGCCCACAACCGCTCATACTGGTCGAAACCGATGAAGCTTGCACGTGGCAGAAGCTTGGAATTGGTGAATGAATAAATCACCGTCCAGACCGTTCCGCCGAGAAAAATCACGACGGCGGTCAATATCATGGGAATGGAAGCAATCTTCGAATTGAGATTGCGGAAAAGCTGGTTGGGGCGGCCGGAGCGCGCTAGACCCGCCATGGATGACCCTCCTGTAACGTTGCCGTTGATAGCCAAGCAAGGTCTCAAATACCTTGCCCCAATCCTCCGGGCTTGCGCGTTTACGCATCCCGCAGGGAGCTTGCGGCGGATGGATGCCACCCGCCGCACAAGAGGTTGCGGTTAGTCAGCGGAACCGATGATGCCGGCGAAGCGCTTCTGTGCATCTTCTGCAGTCATCGCGCTGGCAAAAAACTCTGCCATCAGGTCTTCTTTCTGCTTCTGCGTATCAGCAGAAATCAGCTGGTCTGTGCTGGTCAGCGCATTGCCCTTGGCCAGAATTTCCAGACCCTTCTTCATGCAGTCATTGGCCGCATTGAGGTCGACGTCGCCACGGATCGGCAGCGAGCCTTTCTTAAGGTTGAAAGCCACCTGCGTTTTGGGATCGACGATGGTTGCGGCCAGAACGTCCTGCGCCTTGGATTTTGCTTCATCCTTCAGCAGCGGGAAATAAAAGGCGTCGCCGCCGGTGGTGAGATAGTCGTTAAGGCCGAGACCCGGCAGGCAAGTGTAGTCCGTACCCGCCTTCTGGTTGGCAAGCTGGAACTCGCCCTGCGCCCAGTCGCCCATGATCTGGCCGCCAGCCTTGCCTGTTATGACCATGTTGGTGGCCTGGTTCCAGTCCTGAACATTGGTGCCCTTGGCCATGTCGCGGGCCTCGACGGCGGCCGCAAAAATCTTGGCCATGTCGGGACCGGCCGCTGCTTCGGCATCCTTGTCGCCATAGACCTTCTGATAAAGATCCTTGCCGCCGATCGAAAGCGTCAGTGTGTCAAACAGACCGTTGGCCTGCCATGCCTGACCGCCGAGCGCGAGCGGCTGGATACCGGCTTTTTTCAGTGCCGGTGCTGCGGCAGCAAATTCAGTCCAGTTCTTGGGAACTTCGACGCCCGCTTTCTTGAACGCTTCGTTGGAAAGCCACAGCCATTGCCAGGAATGGATGTTGACCGGCGCGCAATAGATCTTGCCGTCGATGGTGCAGCTGTCGAGCAGGCTTGCCGGCTTTATGACGTCTTTCCACTTGCCCTTTTCGGCAACGTCGGTCAGGTCGCGCATCAGGCCGGCCTGCACCAGCTCTTCCGCCTGTCTGCCATGGTTGAACTGGGTGGCACCCATCGGGTCGCCGCCGGTGATACGGCTGATCATGATCGGACGGGCGGTGCCGCCCGAACCGGCAATAGCGCCGTCCACCCACTTGTTGCCGGTGGCATCAAAAGCCTTGGCAAGTTCGGCAACGGCAGCGGCTTCACCGCCCGATGTCCACCAATGGGTAACTTCAAGATCGGTAGCCCCAGCGACACCCGCCGGAATCATAACACTGGCCAAAAAGGCCGCAGAAATATAGCGCATTCGCATGAGTCTCCTCCCTCACTGAAACGTTGCAGTTGGAACGTAAGCGAAGATTTTTGATTAGGCAACCGCCTAAAAAATGAATCTCGCCGCAGCTCGCCGCGCTGTTTCGAGCAGATACAAACGTGCCGAACGGCTAGATTTTGTTGAGAAAGAAGATTGGGAAATTGGAAGGATGCCGAATGGCACGACAAAGACTGCGCACCGGTAATCTGCAGGCAACGTAGTATCTTCATAGTCTTCCGACTTTGGCGTCGGTTCCTGCGCACAGAGTGCCAAGCCCGCATGGACGGGCAAACATAAGGTGAGCGATCGTGAAACGTTGGCACATTCTTTTGATGATCGGTCTGGCGGGCGTGTTATCGCTTTTGCTCGCACCGTTCGAACGGTTGGCGTCGGGACAGGATCTTTCCTTCACGATACGGGTTGTGATGCTCGTACAGCCGGCAGTCCTGATCATTGCTGCGGTGGCGACGGGTCAAGCGCTCGCCGGCAAACTCGGGCTCGGCACTCCGCTGATCGATGCCTGGCTGAAAGGAACCGGGTTCGGGCAAGTCTTGCGCAGGCAAGCCCCATCAGCTTTGCTGATGGGCCTTCTCGTCGGCCTGTTGATGATCGCTTATTCGTCTGTGATCCTGCCTGCCTTCACCGATACGGCAACCATGGAAAAAATGGCGGCGTTTGAAGTCCCACTTGTCACCCGGCTTCTCTATGGCGGCATAACGGAGGAGCTGCTGACCCGATGGGGCTTGATGACATTATTCGCATGGGTGCTCTGGCGAATAGTGGGCAAGGGGCAAGTCCAGCCGGTCATGCTGTGGACTGCCATTGTCATCGCAGCGGCCCTTTTTGCCGTGGGCCACCTGCCCTTTCTGTTTGCCATTACCGTTCATCCGCAACCATTGCTGATTGTCAGTGTCATGCTCGGCAATTTTATCCCCGGACTGATGTTCGGGTGGCTGTTCTGGCGTCGCGGGCTGGAAGCAGCGATGCTTTCCCACGCTTTCGCCCACTGCGTGAATGCAACTGTCTCCTGATCCGTCGAGCCGACAGATAAGTCAGGGATTTATCATCCCGGCCTCGCCGGCCGGGATAAAATGCCGCTTCTGTGAGGGCAGCAGTCCTAATGCCTCTTATAATCATCCTCGATGCGGATGACGTCGTCTTCGCCAAGATAGGCGCCGGTCTGGATTTCGACCAACTCAAGCGGAATCTGCCCCTCATTGGCAAGCCGGTGCGGTTGGCCAATCGGGATATAGACGGACTGGTTTTCCGTCAGCAGCCGGGTTTCGTCGCCAATCGTTACGGTTGCCGTGCCCTTGACGATGATCCAGTGCTCCGAGCGGTGATAGTGTTTCTGGAACGAGATGCGGTGGCCAGGATCAACCGTGATGTGGCCCACGCGGTAGCGCTCGTCCACATACATATGTTCGATGTAACCCCATGGACGATACACTCGCCTGTGCGCTTGCGTCCGCGGCGCGTGTTCGCCATCCTTCAGTGTCTCCACCAGGCCCTTCACGTCCTGCACCCGGTTTTTCGGCACCACCAGAACCGCATCCTTGGTAGCCACCACCACCAGATCCTTTGCCCCCACCACGGTCGTCAGCAATTGCGTGGAATGGATCAGGCAGCCCTCGGAATCGATGAAGACGCCGTCGCCCTCGAGCGCATTGTCGTTGCCGTGCTTGTCGGCGATTTCCCAGATCGCGTCCCAGCTGCCAATATCCGACCAGCGGAAATGGCCGTGCACCACCGCCATGCGCTTGGTCTTCTCGATCACCGCATAGTCGATGGAGTTTTTCGGCGAGGCTTCGAAGCTCGCCTGATGCAGGCGCACGAAGCCAAGGTCGCTTTCATATTGTTCGACCGACTGCGTTACTGCCGCAAGAATCTCCGGCGCGAATGCCTTGAGTTCGGCAATCATCACGTCGGAACGGAACAGGAAGTTGCCGGAGTTCCAGAGATACCCCTTCTCCAGATAGGAGATTGCCGTCTTCACATCCGGTTTTTCCACGAATGCCTCGACGATGCTCAGGTCAGCCTCACCATCAATCGCTTCACCAGGCTTGATGTAGCCGTAAGAGGTGCGCGGTTCGGTTGGCACCAGACCGAAAACGACGATATTGCCCTGATCGGCGGCCCTGGCGCCAAGCCTCACGGACTCTGAAAATTTGTCGGCATCCAGCACCACATGGTCGGCGGCGAGCGCCAGCACCAGGCATCCCGGCTCCCGGCGCTCGGCCAGCACGGCGGCAGCGGCCATGGCGGCGGCACTGTCGCGGCGGGCGGGTTCGAGAACCACCGTCGCCGGAAGATCGATCTCCTCAGCCTGGCGGCGGGCGAAGAAGCGGAAATCCTCGTTGGTGATCACCAGCGGCTCGGCATAAAGCGCCTTGTCGGCCACGCGCGTGAGTGTCTGCTGATAGGTCGAAAGATTGCCGACCAGCGGCTGGAACTGCTTGGGCAACTGATCGCGCGATACCGGCCAAAGCCGTGATCCCGCCCCACCAGCAAGAAGAACCGGCGTGATCTTTCGAGATTGTTCCGTCACAATAAAAACCTTTCCAACTTTAAAAAACTTCCGGCGGGCCGGACAATATACATATTTACCAATGCTGCCATCATCGGTTCACGGGCGGATAAGCGCAAGCTCATAAGTTCGCCTTGTGAAAGCTTGGTGAATGTCGGACCCGTTTTGCTAACGCGACGCACAGGGTGAGGTTCCGCGCAAAGGCGATCAGTCGCTTTGACAGGCCGCAAAGAAAAACCCGGGCGAATGGCCCGGGTTTCCGTTTTCAGAGCGATGACCTGTCAGGATCAGTTCGGCAGCGCGTAAGCGATCACGTAGTCGCCACGGTCAGGAGACTGACGTGCACCGCCGGCCGAGATGACGACATATTGCTTGCCTGTCTTCGGAGACTTGTAGCTCATCGGGCCGCCCTGGCTGCCGACAGGAAGGCGGGCCTTCCAGACTTCCTTGCCGGTCGCCGTATCAAAGGCGCGCAGATAATAATCCTGTGTGCCGGCGATGAAGACGAGACCGCCCTGGGTGGCAAGCGTTCCGCCGAGCGTGGGCATGCCGATCGGGATCGGCAGACCCATCTTGATGCCAAGCGGACCGGTATCCTCAACGGTGCCGACTGGAACCTGCCACTTGATCTGCTGCGTCTTCATGTCGATCGCAGTCATCGAGCCATAGGGCGGAGCCTGGCAGGGAATGCCGAGAGCAGACAGGAAACGGTTCTTGTTCACCGCATAGGGCGTGCCCTTCATGGGAACGACGCCCATGCCGGTATTGACGCTTTCGCCGCCGCTTGCCGTTGCCTTGGTGGGAGCAGCTTCCTTCATCTCAATCCACAGGCCGAGGCGCATGTCGTTGATGAAGATTGTGTTGGTCGTCGGGTCAGTCGAGATGCCGCCCCAGTTCATGCCGCCGAGCGAGCCCGGGAAGGCGAGGGAGAGGTCCGTGCCCGGCGCCGTATAGAGGCCTTCATAACGCATGCCCTTGAAAGCGATACGGCACAGAAGCTGATCGAAAGGGGTGGCACCCCACATATCGGCTTCCGTCAGCGTCTGCGCGCCGATTTGCGGCATGCCCACCGAACGCGGCTGCGTTGGTGCATATGGCTCGTTCGGAATGTTGCCGGCCTTGACCGGAACGTCTTCCACCTTGGTCAGCGGCTGGCCAGTCGCACGGTCCAGCACATAGATCTGACCGGCCTTGGTGCCGAAGACCAGAGCCGGAACGGTCGTTCCGTCAGCCTTCGGGAAATCGATGAAGCTCGGCTGCATCGGCACGTCGAAGTCCCATAGGTCGTTATGAACCGTCTGGTAGACCCACTTTTCGCGGCCGGTCGTGGCATCGAGCGCCAGCATGGAAGCGCCGTATTTATGATCGAGCGGTGTGCGCGTCGCGCCATAAAGATCGACCGAGGGGCTGCCTACCGGCATGAAGACCGTGTTCAGCTCCGGATCGTAGGACATGGATGCCCAGACGTTCGGCGTGGAACGGGTGTAGGTCTGGCCCTCGGGCGGCAGTTTGGTGATTTCAGGGTTGCCGGGATCGAAAGCCCAGCGAAGCTCACCCGTCACCACGTCGAAACCGCGCATCACGCCGCCAGGCATATCCACCTGTACGTTGTCAGCGATACGCCCGCCGACCACGACGGTGGTGCCGGCCAGTGTGGGGGCCGATGTCAGCACATATTGCGGGTCCGGCGCATCACCAAGACCGATCTTCAGATCGACGCGGCCGTTGGTGCCGAAATCCGGGCAAAACGCGCCGGTGTCGGCGTCGAGCGCGATGAGTTCCGCGTTGATGGTGTTCATGAGAATGCGGCGCTGGCAAAGCGCGCCGTCGGCTACGATCGCCTGGGTGACAGGCGTTGCGCCCGGAGCGGTCGGCTGCTTCAGCGGCGCCTTGGCATCGAAATAGGCGAGACCACGGCAACGCATCCAGACGGTGGATTTGGCGTTGATTTCGGTCTTCCACTTCTGCGCGCCGGTATCGGCGTCGAGCGCGATGACATTGTTGTGCGGTGTACACACAAACACGGTGTCGCCGACCTGAAGCGGCGTTTCCTGATCTTCCGCACCGTTCGCGCCGGGGCTGATCGGGATGTCGCCAGTCCGATAGGTCCATGCCACCTCAAGGTTCTTGACGTTATCGCGGTTGATTTCGTCAAGCGCAACAAAGCGGCTGCCGCCCGCCGTATTGCCGTAATGTTCCCAGTTCTTCTGCTCTTTTTCCGGCGTTACCGGCGTCAGTGCAGCAACCTCACCCTTGAAGGCGACGGTCGGATGCGGCACGAACATGCCGGCAAAACCGGCAGCGGACGCAATGGCCAGAACGCCAGCAAGGGCAAAGGACGCGCCGTAAGCAGGCGTCTTGCCAGCCGCGCGCCGCAGCAGCGGATAGGAGAGCGCAACCACCATGGCGCCCACGCCCAACGCCAGCAGGCGGGAGATGAGCGGCCAGAAGTGCAGTCCGGCTTCCCACACTGCCCAAACACCGCTAACGATGAAGACAAGGCCGAACAGGAGCGCGCCGGCAGGCTTGCGCAGGAGAATAAGCAAGCCGGAGACGATCAGCGCGATACCCGCCAAGACGAAATAGAGGCTGCCGCCGAGTGTTGCGAGCTGCCCGCCGCCAATGGCGAAGAACAGTCCCGCAGCGACAATGACGGCGCCGAGCACGAAGAGCCATAATCTGGCTGCAAGCGACGTTGAGGTTGCTGGTTTACTCATGAAATTAAATATCCGGTTAGGAGAGCCGCCGCGAAGGCTGACGCCCGATGATCTTTCAATGCCCGGCCCAGGCCAGACAGTCCGCCGTACTTACGGCTGAGCGAAGATGCGCTGAAGGCGACGAGGCGAAATGGGGAACAATGGTGCGGGAGACTTCCGTGGTGACTGTCATGTTGACCCATTCACTGCAGTTTATCGCCGGCCCCAATGGACGGCGGACAATGTGCTCGAACAAATCCTCCCAAGTTCGTATCGCAGAGGCCCGCATGCGGGCACTGGGCGACCGAAACCTCGGTGCGGTATAACGTCGCCTGCGACAAGATGACAATGCGCAAGACGGGCATTTTTGATAAGCTGCGCTTATACCATATCAACACCTACAACACAAAGACCTCTCCGCCGATGGATATTCGCCAGCTCGCCATTTTTGTGGAAGCCGCAAGGGCCAAAAATTTCCGCGCGGCCGCTTTGCAGCTGGGCATCGCCCAACCGGCCGTAACGCAGCGTATCCGGCAACTGGAAGAGAATCTGGGCTTCAAGCTTTTCCTCCGTGTCAACCGTGGTGTGGAACTTACGCCGGCTGGGCAGTCGATGCTGCTCGATGCGGAGGAAATTCTTGCCCGCACCAAGGGGGCGCTGGAAAAGGCACACCAGATCAGGCGCGGCCAACTCGGCACGCTGCGCATCGGCTTCGGCACCAGTGTAATGGCGGAACGAAAATTGCCGGCGCTGATCACCCGCTATGGCAACAACCACAGGGAGGTGACGCTTGAACTCCTGCCCGGCATGACGATGGAACAATTGATCGAGCAGGTGGCGACGCGCAAGACAGACGTCGCTTTCATTCGCGCACCCCTGCCCCAATTGCCGCAGAGCTTGCGGGCCATGCCCTTCGACCGCTCCAAACTGTGCGTCGCCCTGCCGGAGCGCCATCCGCTCGCCTCCCGCCCCAGAGTTTCGGTTGTCGATATCGTGCAGGAAAAATTGCTGTTGCCGGTGGACGAGATCGGCCTGGGGCTCAGCAGCAGCGCGCTTTCCCTTTTCGAGGATGCAGGCTGTGAGCCGGAAATCGGTATGCGCATCGCCAACGTCAACACCATCCTTGCCCTCGTCGAAGCTGGCGCGGGAATTTCCATTCTGCCGGAAAGCACCGTGCGCTCCACAAGGGGCATCACAGGTGTGCCGCTCGAAAGCGCCGATGCCTGGTCAGATAGCGTGCTGGTCGTCAGACGCGGTCCGCTTGCCCTCCACGTGGAGGCCTTCGTGAATATGGTACGGCAGGCCTACCAGTCCCACCTATAATGCCGACAATACACACTTAATCGATTGAATCGGACACAAATTTCGCCACGGCTAAATTTGCTGCACTGAACAACATTCAACGCTTGGCACGCGCGCGAAAAATACAATAACAACGACGGATATTTTTGCACTGTTATCGACACGAAAGCACACTCAGCCCATGTCCGACACGACGAAGCCCGCCAGCCCCAGAACATCGGTTACAGATCAGGAAGCACTGGATTTCCACGCGCAAGGCAGACCGGGGAAACTGGAAATCACCCCGACCAAGCCGATGGCGACTCAGCGGGATCTGTCGCTTGCCTATTCGCCGGGAGTGGCCGTGCCGGTGAAAGCCATCGCCGAAAATCCGGCGACCGCTTACGATTATACGACACGCGGCAACATGGTAGCAGTGATCTCCAACGGCACGGCGATCCTCGGTCTCGGCAATCTCGGCGCGCTCGCCTCCAAGCCTGTCATGGAAGGCAAGTCCGTTCTGTTCAAGCGCTTTGCGGATGTGGATTCCATCGATCTCGAGGTCGATACCGAAGACGCCGACGAATTCATCAATTGCGTGCGTTACCTTGGCCCCTCTTTCGGCGGCATCAATCTGGAAGACATCAAGGCGCCGGAATGTTTCATCATCGAAAGCCGCCTGCGCGAGCTGATGGACATTCCCGTTTTCCATGACGACCAGCACGGAACCGCCATCATCGCCGCCGCCGGTCTCATCAACGCCATCGAACTGACAGGCCGAGACTTCAAGACGACGAAGCTCGTCTGTAACGGCGCAGGTGCTGCTGCCATCGCCTGCATGGACCTTATCAAGGCCATGGGTTTCAACCCCGAAAACATCACGCTTTGCGACACCAAGGGCGTGATCTACCAGGGCCGCACCGAAGGCATGAACCAGTGGAAATCCGCCCATGCGGTAAAGACTGACAACCGCACGCTGACTGAGGCCATGAAGGGCGCGGATGTCGTCTTCGGCCTGTCGCAGAAGGGTGCCTTCACCGAAGAGATGATCCGCTCCATGGCGCCAAAGCCGATCATTTTCGCAATGGCCAACCCTGACCCGGAAATCACCCCGGAAGAAGTCGCCCGCATCCGCGACGACGCCATCATGGCGACGGGGCGTTCGGATTATCCGAACCAGGTCAACAACGTCCTCGGCTTTCCCTATATCTTCCGCGGCGCGCTCGATGTCCGTGCAAGCCAGATCAACGACGCAATGAAGATTGCCGCTGCACAGGCACTGGCCGATCTTGCCCGCGAGGATGTGCCGGATGATGTGGCCGCCGCCTATCAGGGCAACCGCCCGCGCTTCGGATCGCAATATATCATTCCCGTTCCCTTCGATCCGCGACTGATCTCGGCAATTCCGGTGGCCGTGGCCAAGGCCGCCATCGAAACCGGCGTCGCTCGCCGCGAATTGCCCGATCTCGATGCCTATGCCCGCGAGCTTTCCGCCCGCCGCGACCCCATGGCGTCGACCACGCAGCGCCTTTACGAGCGTGTGCGCCGCTCTCCGAAGCGGGTCGTTTTCGCCGAAGCGGAAGAAGAACAGGTGATGCGCGCAGCGATCTCGTTTACCGCGCAGGGGCTTGGCACCGCCATCCTGCTCGGCCGTGACGACATCATCAAGGCCAATGCGGAGCGTGCCGGCATCGATCTCGACCGCGCCAATATAGAGATCACCAATGCCCGCCTTTCCAGCCGCGTCGATGCCTATGTCGATTATCTCTATGCGCGTTTGCAGCGCGGCGGCTTCCTGCTGCGCGACGTGCAGCGCCTGATCCACAACGACCGTAACCATTTCGCCGCCTGCATGGTGGCGATGGGCGATGCGGACGCCGTGGTCACCGGCGTTACCCGCAACTATTCCACGGCGCTCGAGGATATCCGCCGCTGCATCAACACCAAACCCGGCCACCGTGTCATCGGCGTTTCTCTGGTCGTGTCGCGCAACCGAACGGTCTTCGTGGCAGATACCGCTGTGCACGACATGCCGTCCGCCGAAGACCTTGCCGATATCGCCGAAGAAGCAGCCGGTCTCGCCCGCCGTTTCGGCTACGAACCGCGTGTGGCGATGCTCGCCTATTCCACCTTCGGCCAGCCGGTTGGCGAACGCTCCGACAAGGTGCGCGAAGCGGTGAAAATCCTCGACAAGCGCAACGTCAATTTTGAGGTCGACGGGGAAATGTCGGCCGATGTGGCGCTGAACCATCATCGCATGCAGAGCCAGTATCCCTTTGCCCGCCTTTCCGGCGCGGCCAACGTGTTGGTCATGCCCGCCATCCATTCCGCCTCGATCTCCACCAAGATGCTACAGGAACTGGGCGGCGCGACCGTCATCGGCCCGCTTCTCGTCGGCCTCGACAAATCGGTGCAGATCACCTCGATGGGTGCCAAGGACAGCGACATCGTCAATATGGCGGCGATCGCGGCCTATAACGCCGGTCGGTAACGATGTGGGAGCGCTCTTCGGGAGAAGGGCGCTCAAAATGCCCAGGCATAGCCAACATATCCTCGCCCCTGTGGCGAGGATATTCCAAAGCGCCGAACCCCGCCGCCGTAAGAACAAGATTCTACGATTTCAAATTATTAGGTTATTTTTTCTCACCAGAGAACTTATTGGAACACGATTTTATTTATACGATTTTTTGCGCAACGCCAATTCTCGCTCTCGACGGACGCCTCATGTAGTTTCCACCCACAACCAAAAGGAAATACCCATGGCCCTCTCCTTCTCCAGATTTGCCGCAAAACTCATCGCCGGAACCGTCGTCATCGCTTCGATGGCCACCGCCGCTCACGCGGATGCGACGCTCGACCGTATCAAGGGTCGCGGCAAGCTCACCGTCGGCGTCATCCTGTCTGGCGCGCCTTTCGGCTTCATCGATCCGAAGACGCAGGAGCAGAAGGGCCTCAACATCGACGTCGCCAAGGCGCTGGCCGCCGGTCTCGGTGTGGAGCTGGTGACCGAAACCGTGACCCCGCCCAACCGCGTGCAGTTCCTGCAGCAGGGCAAGGTTGATATTCTGATCGCCAACATGCAGTACACGGAAGAGCGCGCCAAAACGCTCGATTACGTGCCCACCCCCTATGACCGCCAGGGCGGCGCAGCCATCGGCCGAAAGGACTCGGGCATCAAGGACTGGCCAGACCTGAAGGGCAAGATTGCCTGCGTGTCGCAGGGCTCCAACTACACCCAGCCGCTGATCGAGCAATATGGCGCGCAGGTAAAGGCGTTGCCGAGCCAGCCTGAATCGCTGCTCGCGCTGAAGGGCGGCAATTGCGATGTCTCCGTGCACGTCAACGGCACGCTGAGCCTGATGCTTCAGGACCGCGCCGATGAGTGGAAGGATTACGGCATCCTGATCCCCACCGACCTTATCCCTTCTGACTCCGTCATCTGGCTGCGCAAGGGCGAGGCCGACACGCAGGCTGCGCTCGACAAGATCGTCAAGGAGCTGCACGCTTCCGGCAAAATGATCGAATTCGCCAAGGCCAACCGCCTGCCGAGCATCGGCTTCATGGAAGAGCAGAAGACGAAGCTCTCCGCGGCGCAGTAAAGGCTGGGCAATCCCGCTTGCTCTGTCACCCCGGACCTGGTCCGGGGGACCGGCATGTCGTAGGGGCATCTGCCATCACGGAGATTTCCCTCACCACTGAGAACGGCCGGTTTCGCCCGCCGTTCTTTTCTGCTTTATAGCAAGACAGGTCATTCTGGCACCGCCTGCCGGGCGGCAGCCGCGACAACAGCATGGATATCCGATGCAGGATGGATTTACAGCGCGTTTCATAGAGTTGGCCGCGCATATAGGCCTCAACTATGACTTTCTGAACAGCGGCTACGAGGTTCAGATATGGCTCGACGGCATGAAGATGACGCTCATCCTCGTCGCCGTCACCCTGCCGCTCAGCCTCGTTTTCGGCTTCATTTTCGCCGCCATGCTCACGTCAGGCAAAGGCTGGCTCGCCGGTCCGGTGCGCGCCTATGTGGAATTGACGCGCAACACGCCGACGCTGGTGCAGCTGATGTGTGGTTTCCTTGTGCTCAACATGTTGATTTCAAACGCGCTCGGCGGCGCGCAGAACAATCCGCTCACACCGTTCTTCTGGGTCGTCGCCATCACCGGCCTGCACGTTGCCGCTTTCCACGCGGAAGCCTTGCGCGGCGGTATCGAGGCGGTGCCGGCTACCACCATCGAGGCGGCACGCGCCATCGGTTTCAGCTCTTTCGAGATTTTACGTTACGTGGAATTTCCGCTGGCAATTCGCACGGCACTTCCTTCCATAATCAACAATCTCATCAATCTGGTGAAGCTCACCACCGTCGGTTCGGCGATTGCGGTCGGTGAAATCACCTATGCCTCGATCCTGATCTGGACGCAGCGCGACAATGTGGTCGAACTGATGCTGGTGATCCTCATCTTTTTCAGTGTCATCAATTTCATCGTCGCAAGGGCGGGCCTGTGGCTTGAGCGGCGTCTTGCGGTTCCGGGGTTCGGTCAATGAGCGCGGTTGTCTCTCCAACACAGGCGGCGAAGAAGCTGCCTTTCGGCACCATTCTTCTGTGCGGCGTGCTGGTTGCCGTCGTGCTGTGGCTGGTTCTCGATCCCTCGCTCGGACAGGTGCTGCTGGAATGGCTGCCCTATCTCGGCAAGGGTTTTGCAATGAATGTGCTGATCAGCATCCTGGCGATTGCCATCGGCACCATCATCGGCGTCTTGCTTGGCATCATGGAGCTTGCGCCCTATCGCCTCGTGCGCGCGCCGGCGCTCACCTACGTGCAAATCTTCCGCAACGCCCCGCATCTGGTGCTGATTTTCGCCGCGACCTACATCTTCCCCTTCGAGATCGTCGCCTTCGGCAACTACATTCCGTTTCCAGACTGGATTAAGGCCGTGGTCGGGCTTGCGATTCCGGCTAGCGCCCACATCGCCGAAATCACCCGAGGCGCCATCCAGTCCATTCCCACCGCACAATGGGAAGCGGCGCAGGGCCTCGGGTTTTCGCGCAACCAGACGCTGCGCTGGATCATCCTGCCGCAATGCGTGAAGCGCTCGCTGCCGCCGTGGATGAACCTTTACGCCTCCATCACCATGGGCACGGCGCTTGCCTCGCTGGTCGGCGTGCATGAGCTCCTCCACGCCGCAACCGATGCCAGTACCGCCGTGCAGCGCAACGATTTCACCGTCGTGGTCTATCTCACCGTCCTGATGGCGTTCTTCCTGTTCTGCTATCCCGTGTCCCGTTTCACGCAGCGCCTTGAACGGCGCTTCGCTTCCCGCTGATTGGAATACACCATGTCCGCATCCGCCCCCCAAACCGCCGCCAAAGCTCTGGTTGAACTGGAAGGCGTGCACCTGTCCTTCGGCGACAATCAAGTGCTCAAAGGCATTGATCTCACCGTCAACAAGGGCGACGCCGTCTCCATCATCGGCCCTTCCGGCTCGGGCAAATCCACGATCCTGCGCTGCATCAACGGCCTGCTTATTCCGCAATCTGGCAAGATCACCGTGGGGGGCACCCGCGTCGATCAGCTGAAAACGGAAGCTGAGCGCATAATGCTGCGCAAGCGCATCGGCATTGTCTTCCAGCAGTTCAACCTCTTCCCGCATCTGACTGTCATGGAAAATATCACCATCGCGCCGATTAAAATCCTCGGCACGCCGAAGGCGGAAGCCGAGCGTCATGCCCGCGAATTGCTGGAAAAAGTCCGCCTGTCGCAGAAGGTGGATGCCTATCCCGGTCAGCTGTCCGGCGGCCAGCAGCAGCGTGTGGCCATTGCCCGCGCGCTTGCCATGCGGCCTGAATTGGTGCTGTTTGACGAAGTTACCTCCGCACTTGATCCGGAAACCGTGGGCGAAGTGCTCGCCGTCATCCGCGATCTCGTCAATGACGGCATGACCAGCATTCTCGTGACCCATGAAATGCGCTTCGCCGAGGAAATCAGCGACAATATCGTCTTCACGGAAAACGGCCTGATCGTTGATCAGGGCACGCCGGAGCACATCTTCTACAAGTCGACCAATCCGCGTATCAACGCCTTCGTAAAGGGTCTCGGCGGACAGGTGGCACGGGTCGCCGACGGCGAAGGGATCTGACGCCATGACCTCCGATGAAAAACTCACCCTTCATCTGGCAGAAGCCATCGCCGCCTCTGATCCGCTCCGCGACGAAGAGACTGTGACGATCGCCCGCACGGCGCTGATCGACTTTTTTGCCTGTGTGCTGGGTGGCGCTTCCGACCGAAGCACGAAAATCCTCATCGACAGCTTTACGTCAGGCACATCCGGCACGGCGGGCATTGTCGGCCATGATCTGCGCACGGATGCTTTCACCGCCGCACTCATCAATGGTCATGCGGGGCACGTGCTGGATTATGACGACGTCCATGGCAGTGTGCGTGGCCACCCCACCGTCGCCATCGTTCCCGCTCTATTGGCTGTTGCGGTCGAGGAAGGCTCTACGGCGGATGCATTTATCGCCGCCTATATTGTCGGGCTGGAAACCATGGCGCGGCTTGGCCTGTCGCTCGGTACCAAGCATTACGAAAATGGCTTCCACGCCACCGCGACCCTCGGCCCCATCGGTGCGGCGGCGGCCATTGCCCATCTTCTGAAATTCACCCCGCAGACGACCGCTATCGCTCTCGGCCTTGCCGCCACGCAGTCTGCGGGACTTCGCCTGCAATTTGGTTATGATGCGAAGCCACTGCATGCCGGGCTTGCGACACGCGCTGGCCTCACCGCCGCGCGGCTGGCAAGATCAGGTTTTCAGGGTGCGCCGGATTTTCTGGAAAACCCTATCGGCTTTTATTCCGCCTTCGCCTTTGGCGCGGAACAGCCGAAACGGCTCCTGTCCGGCTGGGGTACACCCTGGCAGATCGTCTCTCCCGGATTGACGCTCAAGGCATTTCCCTGCTGCACCGCCAGCCACCCTGTTGCCGTTGGTGCGCTTGCACTGCGCAGCGCAAATGATCTGGCACCAGATGAAATCGAAACTGTCGTCATCACCTTTCCCCCGGGAGGCGATGCCGCTCTTGTGGGTTCGGCCACACCCGCCACGGGCATCGATGCGCGTTTCAGCGCCGAATATGTCTTCGCCGCCGCACTGACGGATGGCGCACTCGGCATCAGCCATTTCGACGAAAGCCCTGCACGCGCCGACCTGCTTGGACTTTCCGCAAAAGTCTCGCGCCGGCACGACGAGACCGCCCGCCGCCTCTCGCCGGATCCTACCACCCGTTTCGTGGTCATCGACGTGACGAGAAAGGATGGCACGGTGCTGTCGCGCCGCATTGACGGTCTTCCCGGCATTGATGACCCCACGGAAAAATTTGCCGACGCCACCGGCGGCAATGAAAAATTCGCCGGAATTCCGGCACTGGTGCGGACCATGAAAACCTCAGCCGACCTCAAGAAGCTAGAAGCGCTTCTGGCAACGCAAATATAACACGACTGAAATAAAGGCATGATCACCATGACCACGAATACCCGCAAAAGACAGATGCATCTTGGCCTGTTCCTGCAAGGAGCCGGCCACCACGTTTCCGGCTGGCGTCACCCGGATGCGGAAGCCGGCAGCGAGAATTTCGACCTGTTGACCCGTGTCACGAAAATGGCCGAAGATGCCAAGTTCGACATGGTCTTTCTGGCCGATGGCCTCACAAGCGGCGTCGACGCCCATCCCTCGATGATCGCCCGTTTCGAGCCGCTTACCCTGCTTGCGGCGCTTGCCATGGTGACAAACAAGATTGGACTGGCCGCCACCGCCTCCACAACCTATGGTGAGCCCTACCACACCGCACGCGCCTTCGCCTCCATCGACCATCTCAGCCACGGGCGTGCGGCGTGGAACATCGTTACCACCTCCTATGCCCGCACGGCGGCGAACTTCTCCAAGAGCCATCCTGAGCATGACGAGCGTTATGCCGTTGCGGAAGAATATGTGAACGTCGTGCGTGGCCTGTGGGACAGCTGGGACGACGACGCCTTCGTCAAGGACAAGGAAGGCGGCCGCTACGTCGATCCGCAGAAGGTCCACATTCTCGATCACGAAGGCAAATATTTCACGGTGAAGGGGCCGCTGAACATTCCGCGTTCGCCGCAGGGTCACCCGGTTCTCATTCAGGCCGGCTCCTCCGGCCCGGGGCAGGATCTCGCCGCCCGCACTGCCGATATCGTCTTCACAGCCCAGCAGGCCATTTCCGAGGCGCAGGCCTTCTACACCAGCCTAAAGGCGCGAGTGGAGAAATTCGGCCGCGATCCCGCAAGCGTTGCCGTGATGCCCGGTTTCATGCCCATCATCGGCAAGAGCTTCGAAGAAGCCGGCGAAAAGCTGAAGGAGCTGAACCGCTGGACCGACATCAAGAGCGCCATGCCGTTGCTTGAGGAACGCATCGGCCATAGCCTTACCGAGTACGATCTCGACGGCCCGCTACCGGACCTGCCTATTTCCGACCAGTTGCGCAGCCGCGCCGAACTTTTGACAGAACTGGCGCGCCGCGAAAAGTTGACGATCCGTGAACTGGCGCTGCGCGTTGCAGCTGGTCGTGGCCACCATATCGTCATGGGCACGGCCAAGGACGTTGCGGATCGCATGCAGGAGTGGTTCGAGAACGGCGCGGCAGACGGCTTCAACGTCATGCCGCCCTTCTTCCCCGGTGGGTTGGAAGAATTCAACCGCGAAGTCGTGCCGCTCTTGCAGGAACGTGGCCTGTTCCGCAAGGAATACGAAGGCTCGACGTTGCGCGACCATCTCGGCATCAACAGGCCTGCCCTGCGGGCATAAAAAACGGATGCCCGGCGACGGGCATCCGCATGACAAGAGGCTCACGTGGAAGCAGGCTGTCGCCGATCCGTCAGGCTGCTTTCCTTCCCGACAGTTTCACACTGTGGCTCGTCCGCGACGAGTTGGATGAAATGGATGCCCCGTCGTCGCGCTGGGTCGCGCGGCGGTTCAATTTGAACAGGCTGACCAGTTGCGCCAGCACATCCGCACCCTGGGCAAGTGTAGCGCTAATGGCGGTCGTGCGCGCGCTCATCGCCGCGTTTTCCTGCGTCATCCGGTCGAGCTGGTTGACTGCGCGGTTGATTTCGCTGATGCCTAAGGCCTGTTCATCGGCGGCCTTGGCGATCATATCGACATTGCCGTCAATGTGCTTCACCAGCGCATCGATCTGCTTCAGCGCCTCACCCGTCTCGCCAACAAGCCGCACGCCTTCCATAACCTCGGTGCCGGAATTGTTGATGAGCGCCTTGATTTCCTTGGCGGCACTGGCGGAGCGTTGCGCAAGTTCGCGCACCTCCTGTGCCACGACCGCAAAACCCTTGCCGGCATCGCCCGCGCGCGCGGCTTCGACGCCTGCATTCAGGGCAAGAAGGTTGGTCTGGAAGGCGATTTCGTCGATAACGCCGATAATCTGGCTGATTTCCCGCGATGCCGTCTCGATGCGCTGCATGGCGTTGACGGTACGCCCAACCACTTCCGTGGAAGCCGCCGTTGACGTCCGCGCACTCTGAACGAGTTTTCGGGTTTCCTTGGTGTTTTCCGTCGATGCCCGTACGGTCGCGGTGATTTCTTCCAGCGCCGCCGAGGTTTCCTCCAGCGCCACGGCCTGCTCACGCGATCTTTCGGCGAGATGAACAGAGGCTTCGCTGACTTCCTGGCTGCTTCTGGTCAGGTCATCGGTCTGCCCAAGAACATTTTCCAGGGTTTTCTGGAATTCGGCGATGGACTTGTTGAAATCCCGTCTCAGCCCCTCGAACTCACCCACGAAAGGCTTGTCGAGCGTGACGCGGATGTTGCACTGGGAAAGACGCTCAAGCGCAGCGCCCAGTTCTTCCACCGCATGGACGCGGTCCGTTACATCGAAGGCGAATTTCACCACCTTGACGACTTTTCCCCGCTCGTTGATGATCGGGTTGTAGGACGCCTGGATGAAGACGCGTTTTTCGTTCTTGCCGAGCCGCATGAACTGACCGGTCGAGAACTCTCCCTTACAAAGATCCTTCCAGAAATTGCGGTACTCTTCGGACTGCACGTAGCCACGCTCGCAAAACATCGAATGATGATTGCCGACGATCTCTTCCGCCGTGTAGCCGAGCGCTGTCAGGAAGTTCTCATTCGCGGAGAGAATTTTCCCCTCGGGAGTGAACTCGATCATCGCCTGCGCACGCGAAAGCGCTGCCAGCTTGCCGTTATCCTCGGTGCTTCGGCGCTTCGTCGCCGTGATATCGGAAGCGATCTTGACCACCTTGTAAGGTTTGCCGAAACGAAAAACCGGATTGTAGGAGGCTTCAATCCAGATGTCGTCGCCGGTTTTCGACCGCCGCCGATATTGGCCCTGATCGTATTCGCCGCGTGAGAGTTTCGCCCAGAAGGCCTTGTATTCGGGTGACGCTGCATCTTCGGGAGACAGGAACATGCTATGGGGGCGTCCGATGATTTCTGATTGCTGATAGCCGACCGCCTTGCAGAAATTGTCGTTCGCTTTCAGAATTTTGCCAGTCAGATCGAACTCAATGATGGCTTGCGAGCGGCTTAGGGCATCAAGTACCGCAGATGCGTCCGTACCGAGTTTGAAAAATTGAGACATGTCTTTGAACTCCCAACATAACTTGTATGCGGACCTTTCCTCCTCGATGCCAAGGAGATGAAAATAAAGGATCGGTCTGCGTGTACGCGAAACCTAGCCGGACACTGTTAAATAGCAATTAATGATGACCCATAACTATTGGTGCAATGACCGAAACTGTTGGCAAGAATACTTCAGACCGAGCTGCCTTTACCAACCCGTCCGCACCGGATGAGAACCGCTTATTTGCCACAGTGCTGATATTTCTGCCGCCGCAGAGCGATACGGGCTTTCATCGGTACGGCATTCATTGTTATGGCGGGCTTGAAAGATTTGTGTTGCAGGAGCGCCGATGACCAAAACCCTGAAATGCGACGTGCTGGTGATCGGCACCGGCATTATCGGTTCCATGGCGGCGCTTTACCTGCAAAATGCCGGGCGTGAGGTCTTTCTTCTGGAGCGCGGTGAAGTTGCCCGGGGCGCGAGCTCCGGTAATGCCGGCATCCTCGCCTTTCCCGAAATCATCCCCATTCCCGCCCCCGGCATCATGAGAAAAGCACCGCGCTGGCTTTTCGATCCGCTTGGCCCGCTCAGTGTGCCGCCTGCTTATGCGCCGAAGATCGCGCCGTGGCTGTGGCGTTTCTGGCGCGCCAGCGCTGAGCGCAACTTTCGCCACGGCCTGAGAACGCTCAGCGAGATCAACCGGCTGTCCGCCACCGAAATGGCCCATGTCGCCGCCATGCCGGAGCTCTCGCACTTTGTCGCGAAAACCGGCACGCTCGATCTTTACGACAGCGAAGCCAGCCTCAACGCTGCCCGCAAGGACTGGGATGAAAAGGAACAGGCAGGCTTCTCTTCCAAGCGTGTCGCCCGCAACGAGATAGACGAATTGCAGCCGGGTCTTGCCCCGCAATTCCGCCACGCCATGTTCTCGCCTGATGGCTTGCAGGTCTCCGATCCCTACGACTTCACCCGTGCCATTTTCGACCTGGTGATCGCCCGTGGCGGAAAGCTGCGCAAGGGCGAGGCAGAACGCATCGACGCCGTCGGCGAAAGTACGATCGTGACCCTGGAAAACGGCGACAAGATCGACGCCGACAAGGTGGTGATCGCCTGCGGCGCGTGGTCCAAGCCGCTTGCCGCAACACTTGGCAACATCGTGCCGCTGGAAACCGAACGCGGCTATAACACCACCCTGCCCGCCGGCGCCTTCAACCTCACGCGCCAGCTTTATTTCAACGACCACGGTTTTGTCGTTACACCGCTATCTTCCGGCATCCGCGTTGGCGGCGCAGTCGAGTTGGGCGGTCTGGAGTTGAAACCGAATTTCAAACGATCCGAGGCCATGCTCAAGAAAGCCGGTCGTTTCCTGCCCGGTCTCAAGGTTGAAGGCGGCCAGCAATGGATGGGGTTCCGCCCTTCGATGCCGGACTGTCTTCCCGTCATCGGCACGGCGCGCACCACACCTTCCGTCATCTATGCCTTTGGCCATGGTCATTTGGGGCTGACGCAATCGGCAGCTACCGCCCGCCTCGTGACGCAACTGGCAAACGGCGAGGAGACCGCAATATCGGTCGATCCGTTCCGTCCGGGGCGTTTTTCCTGAAAATGCGGAAATCCGGTTTCAAGCCTGTTAGAGTTTCTACGGTTTAAGCGGACGCCTGCGCGCTATTTCACCTGCTGTACGGAATCTTCCGGAAACTCCACCGTGGCGAAGGACGGATAGACCTTTCGCAGGATCGTCACCTGCTGCTGATCGCTCACACGCAGCAAATACCATTGCGTACCGTCGATAAGCGCCAGGGTATGGGATTTCGCTTCGATCGTCTGGCCGCCGGTTTCCATCACCGTTTTCGTCGGAACGAGCGCATAGGGCGTTCCATCAGGCGTCTGCTGCACACTGATCGCCGCCGTGTCCATGGTGAATTCGGTGATCTTGACTGCTGCAAGCGCCATTTGCATCTGCGTGGTCAGAGCGCTACGCAACTGCCCGACGGAAACACCCGCGTCGTTTGCAATGAATTCAAAGATTTTCGGCGGCACCGTCCGGCCGACAAAATCAAAATCCTGCGCATTCAAGGCGGCGCTGAACCGCTCTATCTGTGTTTGCAGCTTGTCTTGCTCAGACGGCAAAAGATCGCGCGACAAAGCGGGATGCGACATCACCTCCAGCAATAACAGCCAGGAAAACAGGCGTTTCATTGTTTCGCCTTTCCAGGTTTGGGCTTGCCGGTTGCACGGCATCGCAACGTCCGCGCCGCGAAACGCTTGTGAACAGCGTTGCTCAGCGCAGCAGAATGAAACCCGCAGCCGAAAGCACGAGGAAAACGATAAGGCCGCCAAGGAAACCCACGGACGTAAAGAAACCCGCGACCATGGCCAGCATCAGCACGCAGACCAGCATCGTGCCGTACTTCGTCATGGCAAGAAAAGCGTTGTAGGTCTTTTCATGCTCGGCGTAGTTCATCTCGGCGCCAACTTCGACCGGACCTGTGTGGTGTTCGCTCATTCCGCTTCCCCTTCTGCTCCATCCGCCATACCCGCCGCACAAGACAATTTGCCCTGCGGACGATAACGGGCCCATGCCGGATTCTCCGGAGCCAGAGGTAACATGAAGTCGGCGAAAAGTGCAATGCGTTCCACACGAAAGAACATCGATGACAAGCGGGGCAAACGGTATGCCGTGCAAAGCGTGCCGTCGTGCAACATTCCTTTGTAAACGGTTGAAAACGGCGGCCATGCGGCCGGTTTAATAGTGGTTTCGGTTGCTTTTCGGACAGCCTGCCCATACACTGGATTCTGTGGGGAGGAACGCCGGAATTTGGCTGTGCGGATACGCGTGGAGGCGTGCCCGTCACGATGGCCGACCGGCTTGCTTGCCACCATAACCCGCAAAGGGCCCGGCAAGGGAAGAGGGGAAAGTCATGAAACCGCTTTTGAAATTAAGTGCGCTGATCGACCTTGTCAGCGAAGCTCTGGGCAAGGTCGCCGGTTATCTGGTGCTTGTCTGCTGCCTCGTCAGCGCCGGAAACGCCATGGTGCGTTATACCTTCAACTATAGTTCAAACGGCTGGCTCGAAATCCAGTGGTACATGTTTGCCTTCATCGTGCTGGTGGGTGCCTCCTACACGCTGCGCATGAACGAACATGTGCGGGTGGACATCATCTACGGGGCTATCTCGTCTCGCACGCGCCTGTGGGTGGACATCATCGGCATCGTACTTTTTCTCATGCCCGCCTGCTTTTATCTGGCCTGGCTTTCCTGGCCGATGTTCATGCTTTCCTGGCATCAGAACGAAATGTCCTCCAATGCCGGCGGGCTGATCCGCTGGCCGGTGAAACTCATCATCTTCGCCGGTTTCGCCCTTCTGGTTCTTCAGGGATTTTCCGAACTCATCAAGCGCATCGGCGCCCTCAACGGGCTTTATGCGCTCGATACGAAGTACGAAAAACCCCTGCAATGATCGCCGCGATCTGAACCTTCAGGATATTTCCCATGTTCGAATATGGAATTCTTCCGCCACTGATGTTCCTCGGCATGATCATCTTCATGCTCTACGGATTTCCGGTTGCTTTCTCTCTTGCCACCGTCGGTCTGGTTTTCGGCGTCATCGGCATCTTCACCGAGCATTTTTCGCCGGCCTTCCTTCAGGCCTTGCCGCTGCGCATCTTCGGCATCGTCTCGAACGACCTGCTGCTCGCCATTCCTTTCTTCACCTTCATGGGCGCGATCCTGGAGCGATGCGGGCTTGCCGAAGATTTGCTTGAAGGCACGGGCAAGCTGTTCGGCGCCATTCCAGGCGGCCTCGCCTATGCCGTCATTATCGTCGGCGCAATCCTTGGCGCGATCACCGGCACGGTTGCCGCCTCCGTCATCACCATGGGCGTCATCTCGCTGCCGATCATGCTGAAATACGGTTACAATCCGCGCCTCGCCACCGGCGTCATCGCCGCGTCGGGAACCATCACGCAGGTCATTCCGCCTTCGCTCGTGCTGATCGTTCTTGCCGACCAGCTCGGCAAATCCGTCGGCGACATGTATCTCGGCGCAATCGGCCCGTCGATCCTGCAAGTCGCCATCTTCATGCTCTTCATCCTGTTCATGTCGATCGTGCGGCCGAAGGATTTGCCTGCTTTGCCGCCAGAAGCGCGGGGCGAACTCAACCGTGCACTGGTATTTCGCGTGCTGGCGGGCATGGTGCCCTCCATCGTGCTGATCTTCCTCGTGCTCGGCACCATCTTCCTCGGCCTTGCAACACCAACGGAAGCCGGCGCGCTCGGCGTCGTCGGCGCCATGGCGCTGGCCGCAGCCCACCGCCGCCTCACCTGGGATCTCGTCAAGCAGGGTATGCATTCCACCATGCACATCACGTCCATGGTGGTGTTCATTCTGGTAGGCGCCACCTGCTTTTCCCTCGTCTTTCAGGGCATGGACGGTTCGCTGTGGATCGAGCACATGTTGTCGGGCATTCCGGGCGGCCCGATCGGCTTCCTGATCTTCGTCAACATCTTCATCTTCTTCCTCGCCTTCTTCCTCGATTTCTTCGAGATCGCCTTCATCGTCATCCCGATGCTCGCACCCATCGCGCAGGCGCTCGGCATCGACCTGATCTGGTTCGGCGTGCTGATCTGCATCAACATGCAGACCAGCTTCATGCACCCGCCCTTCGGTTTCGCGCTGTTCTACCTGCGCTCAATCGCGCCGCGCACGGTCAAGACCTCGGATATCTACATGGGTGCCATTCCCTGGCTCGGCATGCAGCTCATCCTCGTCGCCATCGTGATCTTCTGGCCGGAATCCGTCACCTACTGGTTGGACAAAGCACCCCAGGTGGACCTCAACTCCATAAAGATCGAAGTGCCTGCGTTCGGCAATCAGGGCGGCAACACCATGCCCAATTTCGGCCTGCCAGGAGGCCAGCCGGGTGGGTTGCCAGGCATGCCTAACCTCGGTGAACCACCGAAGATCGGGCCTTAACCGGCGTCTTTTACGGATTTTTCGGAGAACTTATCATTGCTGAGTGGAAGACAGGGTTGCACCCCTGCCTTCCATTTACTCTGTGTGGAAATTGAACCTGACAGTCATCGACCAGCCTGTCCGGTTTTTCCGAGGTCAGCGTGGCCAATCCTTGCCGAGACTGCGCCTGGTCACTGAGCCTGTTGCTTTTGATTCCGACAGCCCTGATCGTCAATCGCCCTTTCCTATCGGGCGGATGCAGGCGCGACGGCACAACAAAAACCCCGGGGACCGAAGTCCCCGAGGCTTTTGTCCGGTCCGCCGCACCGAATAATCAGAGCTTGCCGTTACGCTGCTGGATCATCATGAAAGTATCGAAAGTATATTCCGCAAGCTGCATCCACAGGTAACCTTCGCGCTTGAAGGCGACCTGATCCTCGTAGATCTTCTTGAAGTCCGGGTTGGTTGCTGAAATATTGGCATAGACTTCCAACGCTGCCTTATAGCAGGCCTCGAGGATTTCCTGACTGAAGGGCCGCAGCACCGCACCTTCCGAAACCAGCTGCTTGATGGCGATCGGGTTTTTCGCGTCGTATTTCGCCATCATGCTGGTATTGGCGAAAGCGCAGGCATCCTGCAGCACCGTCTGGTAGTTCTTCGGCAGGCTGTTCCACTTGTCCAGATTGACGAAGGAATGGATGACCGGTCCGCCTTCCCAGAAGGCCGGGTAATAATAATATTTCGCCACCTTCTGGAAACCGAGCTTGTGGTCGTCATACGGACCAACCCATTCGGCGGCATCAATAGTGCCTTTTTCCAGCGCCGGATAGATATCGCCGCCAGCGATCTGCTGCGGGACCACGCCGAGCTTTTCCACCACCTTGCCGGCAAGACCGGCAATGCGCATCTTCACACCCTTGAAATCGTCGACGGTGTTGATTTCCTTGCGGAACCAGCCGCCCATCTGGGCGCCGGTATTGCCTGATATCATGCCGTAGAGATTATGCTTGGCGTAAAACTCGTTGAGCAGCTTGTTGCCGTTGCCTTCGTAGAACCAGGAATTGGTCAGGCGGGCATTAAGACCAAACGGTATCGCCGTGCCGATAGCGAAGGTCGGATCCTTGCCGACGTAATAATAGGAGCAGGTATGGCACATTTCCACCGTACCCGATGATACGGCATCGGCTGCTTGCAGGCCGGGCACGATTTCGCCAGCAGCAAAGGGCTGGATGGTGAAATTGCCGTCGGTAGCGGCCGCCACATGTTTGGCAATATCCTCGGCGCCGCCATAGATTGTATCGAGCGACTTCGGAAACGACGACGTCAGTCGCCAGGTGATCTTGGTATTCTGTTGTGCAATTGCGGGCGCAGCCAAGGCTGTCGCAGCAGCCCCCGCCAGCGCACCTTTTTTCATAAAGGAACGGCGATCCATCTATATCCTCCCAGATATCAACGCTGCCCGCAGCTTGAATTCCCCTCGTGCTGTTCAGGCATCGCAGCAAAGTAAGCACGGTTACCGCCCAGCTGACAAGCACCCGCGCCAAGAATTAATTGCCGGAAAACCAGCCATATCAGGATTTTTTCGGCGGCCTCTTCGCTATTTTATTTGCAACTGAAATATCGCGACGCCGCCTTATACTTTAGCCGCATATATTGCGTTCCGAGGACGAAACACATGCTTGACTTGGCCCGCTTGCAGTCGCACAAATTTTCGAAGATTCGCCCCCGGAGCCACCATGCCAAAACCGATTATCGCCGTCCCCGCCGACATCCGGCATTTCACCGGAGCCGACTGGCACGCCGCGCAGAACCAGTATCTTTCCGCGGCGCTGAAGGTGGCTGATGTCATGTCCTTCATCGTTCCGGCCTTTGAGGACGGCAATGAGGTCGATGCCATCCTCGACCGGGTCGATGGCCTGCTCGTCTCCGGCTCGGCCACCAATGTTCACCCTTCTCTTTATGGAAAAGAGGCACAGGAGAGTGACGGCCCGTTCGATCCAGCCCGCGACGCCACCAGCCTGCCGCTGATCCGCCGGGCGTTGGAGCGCGGCATTCCGATGCTTGCCATCTGTCGCGGCATTCAGGAGCTGAACGTCGCGCTGGGCGGCACGCTTGCTTCCGAAATTCAAGAACAGCCCGGAATATGGGACCACCGCAAGCCGGAACATGAGGACCGCGACGTGGCCTTCGCCATCCGCCAGCCGGTGCATGTGCGCGAAGGCTCCTGCATTGCGCAGCATCTTGGCGTGTCGGGAGAAATCCAGATCAATTCGCTGCACCGGCAGGCAATTGCCGAGACCGCGCCACGCCTGCAGGTGGAGGCGACGGCGGCAGACGGCACGATCGAGGCCGTCTCCGTCATCGATGTCAAGGGCTTTGCCGTTGGTGTGCAATGGCACCCGGAATATTGGGCCGAGACAGACGCACCCTCGCGCGCTTTGTTCGAAGCTTTCGGCAAGGCAGTTCACGAGTACCGGAACAGCAAGACCTGAACCCGACCCCTCCCCTCCAAGGCCATTCAGGTCCTTGTCGATAGGACAAAAAAGGGGCAAGCCTGAAGGCCTGCCCCAGGTCCGGGAGGAGGAGTGCTTAGCGTTTTGCGCGTTTCTTCTGGCGGTAGACGTCAGCGACGACCGCAGCCACGATGATCAGTCCCTTGACGATCTCCTGGTAATAGGCATCGACCCTGAGGAACGTGAAACCGGATGTCATGACACCGAGAATGATGGTGCCGATCACTGTGCCGGTAATACGGCCAGCACCGCCGGCGAGCGAAGTGCCGCCGATAACGGCCGCGGCGATGGCGTCGAGTTCATACATCACACCCATGCCGGCCTGCGCCGTCTGTGCACGGGCGGCGGTGACGACGCCTGCAAGACCGGCCAGCATGCCGGCAATGGCATAGACCTTGATCAGATGCGCCTCGATATTGATACCGGAAACGCGGGCGGCCTGCTGGTTGGCGCCGATGGCATAGGTGAACTTGCCGTAACGGGTGTAACGCAGCGCGACGTGGAAAATAACCGCGACGACGAGGAAAACCACGACCGGCCAGACACCTGTTCCGATGAAGGTGAAACCGTCGGTCAGACCGGAAATCGGTTGGCCCTTGGTGTACCATTTGGAAAGGCCGCGCGCCGTCACCATCATGCCCAGGGTTGCGATGAAGGGCGGGATTTTCGTGCGTGCTATAAGCTGCCCGTTGATGAAACCGGCCAAAGCGCCAGCCAGAATGCCGACAGCCAGCGGCATGAAGAAAGGCAGATCGGTCAGACCCGGGTAAAGCGCCCGCGGCCATGTGGACGACTGCCCGACGCTGGCGGACAACATCGCCGTCAGACCGACGACCGAACCGGAGGACAGATCGATGCCGCCGGTGATGATGACCTGCGTGACGCCGACGGCGATGATGCCGATGACGGACACCTGCAGGATCATGATCGTCAGGCGCTGCTGGTTCATCAGAAAGCTCTGGCCGATGAAAATCCAGCCAAGAATTTCGTAAACCAGCGCGATGCCAATCAGCACGAAAAATATATTTGCTTCGGGCGGTATGCGCCTGTGCGGCTTGCGTCCGGATTTTGCATCCAACTCTGCGTTGGCGGCGGCGTTCGTATTCATAGTCATTCCTCCTCGAGAAATCCCGGCGCGCCTCACCGCGATGCGAGATCCATCACTTTCACCTGTGTGGCTTCACTTCTGTCAAGGAAGCCCGTCACGCGACCTTCATGCATGACCATGATACGGTCGCTCATGCCCAGAACCTCCGGCATTTCGGAGGAAATCATGATGACGGCGACGCCATTGCGCGCCATCTCGCCAACCAGCTTGTGGATTTCGGCCTTTGCGCCAACATCGATCCCGCGCGTCGGCTCATCCAGAATGAGGATGCGTGGCTGTGTCAGCATCCAGCGCCCGATCAACACCTTCTGCTGATTACCGCCCGACAGGTTTTCGATGCGCTCGTAAAGATTGGGCGTCTTGACCCGGAGCTTGCGGCACATGTCGTCGCAGGCTTCCGAAAGCGTCTTTTCCTGCACGAAGCCGTTGGCGACATATTTGTCCTGAAGAACCGCGATCTGCATGTTCTCAAGAATATTGAGGATCAGCAGGCAGCCGGTATCCTTGCGGTCTTCCGTCAGGAACGCCATGCGGTGACGGATCGCCTCTGTCGGACTTGCGATCGACACAGGCTTGCCGTTGATTTCCACAGTGCCCGAAGACGCCGGCGTAACGCCGAACACCGTTTCCGCCACGTTCGAGCGGCCAGAACCGACAAGGCCGGCGACACCTAGAATTTCCCCGGCGCGAACATCAAATGACACGTCATGGAAGACGCCGTTCAGCGTCAGGTTCTTGACCGACAGCACCACATCGCCGATCGGAACCTCTTCCTTCGGGAACATCTGGGTAATTTCGCGCCCCACCATCATGCGGATGATGTCGTCTCGCGTCACATCGGTGGACGCGTGGGTGCCGATATATTTGCCGTCGCGAAAGACGGAAAACTCATCGGCGATCTCGAAAAGCTCATTCATCTTGTGAGTGATGTAGACGATGCCGATACCGCGGTCCCTGAGGTCGCGGATGATGCGGAACAGATGTTCCACCTCGCGCTCCGTCAACGCTGACGTCGGTTCGTCCATGATGAGAACGTCGGAATCGTAGGAAACCGCCTTGGCGATTTCGACCATCTGCCGGCTTGCGACCGATAGTTCGCCGACACGCATTTCCGGATCGAGATCGATACCGAGCCTTTCGAGCAGTGTCTGGGTGCGGCGATACATTTCGCCATGGTCGATAAAGCCCAGTCGGTTTTTTGGCTCTCGGCGAATCCATATATTTTCCGCCACCGTCATATAGGCCATCAGGTTGAGTTCCTGATGGATCATCGCAATGCCGTTTTCGAGCGCATCAAGCGGTGAATCGAGGCGTATCGCAGCGCCCTTCAGGCGAATTTCTCCGACATCCGGCTGGTAGATACCTGCCAGAATCTTCATCAGCGTCGATTTACCGGCGCCGTTCTCACCCATCAGCGCATGCACGGTGCCGCGCTTGAGGTGGAACGAAACGTCATCCAGCGCGACAACGCCGGGAAATTCCTTGCGTATGCCGTCCGCTGCGAGAAGATATTCTGCATTGGGCACGGCGCCGCTGGCGCGCACGGCGGCCATTGTCGATGGGCTGACGACCATCTTATCCTCCACGATAGACAAAAATGACCGGGGAAGAGGTTTCGCCAAAAGGCGCCCATCCTCCGGGGAGGCTTACAGCGCCGTGCCGATCAAGACACACAAAAGCGCTGTAACACTTTGAATTCACTGAAATACTATTCTAGCCTGGTTCAACTCGGCGTCTGAGACGCCGACTGCCGTCCAGAACCGGCATTTGCTTCCGATATTGCTTGAAACGGTCGCAAATGCCGGTAAAGGGTCGTCAGTTCTTGGCTACGTAGTCCTTGACGTTTTCCGGGGTAACGAGCTGGAAGGGAATGTAGACCTTCTTGTCAACCTTGTCGCCCTTGACGAGCTTCAGTGCGGCATCGAGAGCACCCTTGCCCTGGCCAGCCGCATCCTGGAAGACCGTCACGTCGAGATCGCCTGCCTGCATGGCGGCAAGAGCGTCTTGCGTGGCGTCCACACCGGCAACGACATATTCCTTCATGTCCTTGCCCGCGGCCTTCAGAGCCTGGATAGCGCCGATCGCCATTTCATCGTTATTGGCGATGACGGCATTGAACTCGATACCGCCGGACAGCCAGTTGGTGACGAGGTCGGAACCCTGCGTGCGCTGCCAATTGGCCGTCTGCTCTTCAACCACGGAAATGCCCTTGCATTCATCGGTTTTCAGAACATCGTGAACGGCCTGCGTGCGCATGCGCGCGCCCTGATTGGACAACTCGCCCATCATGATCACGGCCTTGCCCTTGCCACCGAGAAGGCGGCAGACTTCCTTGGTTTCAAGCGTGCCGGCCACAGTTTCTTCCGATGCCACGAAGGCCTGGCCGTCTGGCAGGGAATCCACGTTTACCGGCTGGCGGTTGACGTAAACCAGCGGAATCTTGGCTTCAGCAGCAAGTTTCGACATGGCCGCCGTCGCATCCGTATCAACCGGATTGACGATGATCGCATCGACCTTGGAGGCGATGAAATTCTGGATCTGGCTCTGCTGCTTGGCAACGTCGTTCTGCGCGTCCTCAACTTGCAGGGTGACGCCCTTCAGCTCCTTGGAATAATCCTGCATGCCGTTGCGCAGCACGGTCAGGAAGTTGTCGTCGAACAGGGCCATCGAAACACCGACGGTCTCGGCATGTGCCGCCGTGCCCAAAAGCACAGACATAGCCGCACTGATAATAAGCTTTTTCATTGTTTTCTCCTCCTCGGTGTCCAGCGCCACCTCTCCCAGCCGGAAACGGACCCGAGAGCCCGCCGCTAACTCCTCACATCCAGAAAACGGAATAATGAAACCGAATTTCTGTTGTTCGATATATTTATTCCATTTTTGGTTCGAACGTCAATGCTTTCTTCGTGGCCGTGAAGCGAGACGGCACACAAGGCGGTGATGACCAGGAGTTTTCAGAGAAAACGGGGATAGCCCCCTCCGCCCTGGCGTGGGCGGAGGGGGCTCATGCGCTTGCTGAGCACTTTCGCGGAAGTCGCTGGGCTGCCTGCGATAAAACATCACGGACAAGTGGAAGAGTTGGACGGGCGCGAAAGACGCGCCACGTCTTAATCGTGAAAACCGGGCATCACATCCGCCGGAATGGGGCAGACATAATCACTGCCCTCGGTTTTCTCCAGCCATTCTTTTTTGACACTTTCAAGCAGCTCGGGCGAGGTCATCAGCGAAAGACCTGTCGATGCGAGCGTCTTGGCGGCGTGTGCCATGGCTTTGTGGGCGGCCGGGCTTTTGCCCTGCGCCACCACCTGCCATGTATGCGGATTGGTCCCGATTGCCCATGCGGGCGTCCAGCATTGCGCTGTTGGCGTTACCCAGCTGACATCACCGACATCGGTCGATCCGGCACGAAAATGCGACTGCCCCTCGAAATCGCGCAGGCCGAGATGCAGCGGCGTCGACCCGTCGATCTTCCCGTTGGAAAAGACGTCGCCCTTGATCTGGTAGAGCCGGATGCTGCTTTTGATCGCCTCTTCCGTGAACGTGTCCTGAATGACCTTGGCGAAGGCCTGATCGGCCTCGTCGAAGGCTATGGGTCCAAGCGCCACCATGTTTTCATGCATCGCCGTTTCGAGTGTGATGTTGGGCAGGAGATTGGTGGAGGCGGTATCGAAGACGATCTCCACCTCTGTTTCGGTCATCATGGCCGCACCACGCGCGACCTTGTCCACACGGGCTGCGAGATCGAGCGCCTGGCGCATTTCAGGTGCGCGGATCAGATAGAGCACTTCGGCCTTTGCCTGCACAACATTTGCCGCTTTGCCGCCGGCATCGGTGATCGCATAATGCACCCGGCAATCCTGCGGCATGTGTTCGCGCAGGAAATTGACGCCAACATTCATCAATTCGACAGCATCTAGCGCCGAGCGACCAAGATGGGCGGCGTTGGAGGCATGGGAAGCAACGCCCTTGAAACGATAAAAATATTCCAGCACCGCGAGATTGTTGGTGGAGCGTACGCCGTTAAAGGGCGCGGGATGCCACGTCAGAGCCGCATCGACATCGTCAAACAGACCGGCGCGCACCATGAAAGTCTTGCCGGAACCGCCCTCTTCGCCGGGGCAGCCATAATAACGCACCGTGCCGGGCAGGTTGTTGGCTTTCAGATGCCGGGCAAGTGCGATGGCGGCCATCAGCGAGCCGACGCCGAGCAGATTGTGGCCGCAGCCATGGCCGGAGGCGTCGGGTTGAAGCGGTTTTGCCTCGGCCACGCCGGCCATCTGGCTCATGCCAGCAAGCGCGTCAAATTCACCGAGGAAGGCAATAACCGGCTTGCCGTGGCCGAATTCACCGATGAAGGCCGTGTCCATGCCAGCTACACCGCGGCGGACCACAAAGCCGTTCTCCTCAAGCGCGTTTGCTAGAACCCCGGCAGATTGCCTCTCCTCGAATTTGAGTTCGGCAAAATCCCAGATGCTGTCGCTCAAAGTGGTGAAATGTGGCTTCATTGACTCGATTTCGGCGGCAATCGACATCACGGCTTCACGGTTCATGGCTTGTCCTCGCATTCCTGCCCTTTAAGGGCGCACGCAAACGCTTCGGCGGGGGCCGCCAAATCATTACGGTCATGATGGCAAATGCCCGCGCCGGGCTTTGCTTCCGGCGCGGGCAATATTGGATCAGTTGTCGACCGAGACTTCCCAGAGGCGGGCGTTCGACTGCCAGACCGGCTGACCCTTGAGCTTCTTGGTCGCGCCCCAGACATCGACCATGTCGTAAAGGAAGATGCCGGGCATTTCCTTCAGCATCAGTTCGTGAAACTCGTCGAAAATCTTCTGGCGCTTCGCCTGGTCGGCCTCAACATAGGCAGCCTTCATCAGCTCGATCGCCTTCGGATCATCCCACATCAGGGAGGCGTTCTTGTCCTTGTTGCCGACGTAGAATGCATACATCAGGGCCGGATCGAGACGCGGCGCGACAGACTGCGAGATCACCTGATAATTGCCGGAACGGCGACGATCCACCTGCGTGGCATAGTCCAGCACCTCGATCTGTACGTTCAGACCCGCCTGCTGCATCATGGCCTGCGCCATGACGGCTGCCGGAAAACTCGGCACATTGCCGCGCTTGTTGGCGATGATAGAGATCGGCTCGCCCTTGTAACCGGCTGCCGCCAGTTCCTTCTTGGCTGCCTCGATGTCATAGGCCGGACGCTTCTTCTGGGTCTCATCGAAATAGACCGAGTCCTGCGAAACCATCGAGCCGTTGGCTTCGCCCGTACCGTTCGATGCGGCGGCGACCAGTTCATCTAGATCAAGCGCCATCGCCATGGCGCGGCGCACGCCTGGATTGCCCAGCACCTTGTCGCGGGTCTGAATATAGAAAAGGTTCTTGCCGTTGTTGCGGGCAACAATGAGCTGCATCTTCTCATTCGTCTTGAACTCCGGAATGAGATCGGGAGAAATCTCGGCGGTGTCGAGCACGCCGGATTCGAGGCCCGCCTTCACGGTCGAGGCGTCCGGAATAACCATGAACTTGATGCCGTCGGCCAGCGGCCGCTTGGAGCCGACCATGCCATCCGGCTTGCCGTCGTTCACAGGCGAAACATAATCCGCGAATTTGGCGAGGCGGATATATTCACCCTTCTTCCATTCGTTCCACTGGAACGGACCGGTGCCGATGGGCTTGACGAAGCTGCCGTCAGCGGCAACAGATTCCGGCGAGATCATGCCGGTATAACCGCATTCGGGCCGCGACATCAGGCCGAGGAAAACGGCTGACGGCTTTTCAAGCGTAATCTGAACCGTGGAGGCGTCCGTGGCCTTGACGCCGGTGACATGCGCGGCACCGCCTTCCACGAAATCATTCAGGCAGGCCCATTTGGTTTCGGGCTTCAGATAGCGCGTCCAGTTCCAGACGACATCTTCTGCGGTGAGCGGCTTGCCGTTATGGAATTTTACATCCGCGCGCAGCTTGAACGTATAGGTGAGGCCATCTGGCGAAACCTCGAAGCTCTCGGCAAGCAGCGGCTTTACTTCGCCGCCATTGTTGTAACCGACGAGGCCTTCGACGATGTGAAGGATCACCCCGTCCGTATTGCCGTCACGATTGACGCCGGGATTGCTGCTGCGCAGATCGGAGCTCTGCGCGATGGTGATGTCGCGAGCCGCCGCGATATTGGCTGTTACGAGCAGGGCCGCGCCTGCGAGAAGAAGTTTGTTCACTGTTCTACCCTCTTTGTTGTCGTTGATTATCATTGTTGAAAGCCGTCCCAGCAGGCCTGCGCCAGCCGGCCGATCGTTTCGAGCGCGATGGTGTATCCCGGCGTGCCGTCAGGCATCACCTGCGGCACTTCATCGGTATAGGCGGTGATGATGAAAGACGGCGCGCCGTTTCTGTAGACGATGCCGGCGTCCATACGCCCGCGCTTGCCGCGTCCGCTCTTGCTCGCCACCACAGCCTCGAATGGCAGGCGGGAGCGGATTCCGTAGCGCAATATCTGGTTTTTCAGCGTCTGCATTGCCCAGCCGCACAATTGCGGGCTGCAGCCGAGCGTTGCCTGCGCCTCTGGCGAGGACTGGGCATCAAGAATGGTCTGAAGCAGCAGCACCTGGTCCGCCGCCGAGGTGGTCGTGACGGTCTTCAGCGGATGATCGGCCGCCAGCGCCAACGGCGGAATGAGGAAACGGTGGTGGGTATTGGCCATGCCGAGCGTCTTGCAATAGCTGTCCACCTCCTCAAGCGTCAGCCGCTCCAGCACCATCTTGGTGCAGACATTGTCGCTCAGCACCATCATGCCGGCGAGCGCATCGCGCAGGGAAATGACGATGCCCGGTGTCAGATAGCGGAACATGCCGCTGGCCACCTCTTCCGCCAGCCTCTTCTCATAGGTGACGGGCTGGTCGAGATCGAGCCGCCCTTCGCTGGCAGCCTTGAGCACTGCCATCATGATCGACGTCTTGCGGGTGCTGCCCGATGGGGTCTCCTCGTTTTCTCCCCGTCCGATCTCTTCGCCGGTCAGGAGATTGCGCACCATGAAGCGCGTCACAAAAGGCTGTGCATCACAGATAGCATTCAGTTGGGCAGCCACAGTCATTGTCATGTTCCCGTTAAACTTCTTCTTCCAGACGCCATTTGAGTGTCACACCGCCCTTTTCATTCTGGTCGAGGGCGGGAATGGCCGAGAGGAGCCGGCGTGTGTAGGCCTCTCTCGGGCTGTCGAAAATCGTGTCGCGGTCACCCTCTTCGATGATACGGCCGTCCTGCATGACGACGACACGGTCGGCCACCTGTTCGACCACGCCGAGATCGTGGCTGATGAACAGGCAGGAAAAGCCGTAACGTTTCTGCAGATCGGAAAAGAGATCGAGCACCTGCGCCCGCACCGTCACGTCAAGGGCGGAAACCGGTTCGTCGGCGATCAGGAACCGCGGACGGCGGGCAATGGCACGGGCAATCGCCACGCGCTGGCGTTGGCCGCCGGAAAGCTCGTGCGGATAACGGCTGGCATAGTCTGCGCCAAGCCCCACCTCTTCCAGCGTTTCCAGCGCCCGCTTGCGCTTGGCAGCCTGATCCAGGCCGGGGACGAGACGCAACGCCTCCTCCACCAGCGCCTGAATGGTCATTCGCGGATCGAGCGAGGAATAGGGATCCTGAAACACCATCTGGCAATTCAGGCGATAGTCGTTCCAGTCCTCGTTGCGTTCCCGCCCCTGAAACTGGATCTGCCCTTCGCTTTCTTTTACGAGACCGGCAATGGTGCGGCCAAGCGTCGTCTTGCCGGAGCCGGAGCCACCGACCAGTGCCACGACTTCACCTTCGTGAATATCGATGCTGACCCCGTGCAGCGCCCGCTTCGGCTTGGCTTTCTTCAGCAGTGACTTGCGTCCGGCATAATCGACAACAATGTTTCGGGCTGAAATCATCGGCGCCTTGCTGGTGTCGACGACACGCGGCTCGCCCCGGAAGGGCAAAGAGGAAAGCAGCTTTTTCGTATAGGGATGCTGCGGCGCATCGAGCAGGTCTTCGGTTCGCCCCTGTTCGACAATCGCGCCCTTCTCCATGACCACGATACGGCTCGTATAGCGGGCCACCATCGGTAGGTCATGGCTGATGAGAAGGACGGCTGTTCCCTCCGCCCGTGTCAGTTCGACCATCAGCTCCATGACGTCGCGCTGGATGACGGCATCGAGCGCCGTCGTCGGCTCGTCGGCGATCAGCAGCGCCGGTTTCAGGAGCATGACCGAGGCCAGCATGATGCGCTGGCGCATGCCGCCGGAAAACTCATGCGGATAGGCAGCAAGCGCCCCTTCGGGATCGCGGATACCGACCCGTCTCAGCATCTCGAGAATTTTCTCGCGGCGCTCTTCCGGCGATAACTTGGTGTGAAGGATCAGGCCTTCTTCCAGCTGCCGGCCAATCGTCATCGACGGATTGAGAGAGGTCATCGGCTCCTGGAAAACGACGCCGATTTCCGCGCCGCGCAGGCGGCGAAGTTCCCTTGCCGGCAGGGACATCACGTCCCTTCCCTTGTAGATGACCGATCCGCCGGTGACGGCAATTGCCGGGGGCAGAAGCGAGATGAGCGCGCGGGTGGCCAGCGTCTTTCCCGATCCGCTTTCGCCGACGATGCCGAAGATTTCGCCAGGCGCAATATCGAAGGAAACATCCTTGACTACCCGGTGGCCGCTTCCCGCGACCTCCAGCGAAAGGCCGCGCACGGTAAGAAGAGTATTGTCCGTCATTTGAGACCTCTCATGCGCGGGTCAAGCCTGTCGCGAAGGGCATCGCCCAGAAGATTGATGCCGAGCAGTGTCAGCGCGATGCAGAGACCGGGGAAAAGCCCGAGCCAGACGGCCTGCTGGATGAAGGGCCGGCCAGCGGCCAGCATGTTGCCCCATGTGGGGGCCGGCGGTGGCACGCCAAGGCCGAGGAAGGACAGTGCGCTTTCCGAGAGGATTGCCCAGCCGAACATGGACGTGGCAAGTACCGTGATCGGCGCGATGCAATTGGGCAGGATGTGGCGGAACATGGTGTAGATCTCGCCATTGCCCATCACCAGCGATGCCTCAATGAACTCGCGCTCACGCAGCGACAATACCGCGCCACGCACCACGCGGGCCATGGATGGCGTGTAGGCGATGCCGAGCGCAAAGATGATGCCGTACTGGTTGGCACCAAAGACCGCGAGAAGGCCAAGCGCCAGGAGAATGCCTGGAAAAGCGAGAAGCGCATTGTTGATGGCCATGATGACGCCATCAACCCAGCCGCGCGCATAACCGCTGACAAGACCGATCAGAGTGCCGCAGATCGTCGCGAAGCTGACCGTCAGGAAGCCGATCCAGACGCTGGCACGCGCGCCGACCATCAGGCGGCTGAGAACATCGCGCCCGAATTCGTCGGTGCCGAGAAGATGGCTGGGACCGGGCGCGGCCAGCCGCGAGGCAAAACCGAGCTTCATCGGATCATAGGGCGTCCAGAACAGGCCGGTAATGGCGGTGATGAGCAGGAGGCCGATGAGAACGCCGCCGATAAGCCCGTTGAGTGTGAACTTTTTCATTCGGCAACCACACGCGGATCGAAGAGAGGATAAAGAAGGTCGACGAAGAGATTGACCAGCACGTAGGACAGGGAAACGAACAGCAGGCAGCCCTGTATGACGGGGTAGTCACGCGCAAAGATACTGTCGACCATCAGCCGCCCGAGCCCCGGAATGGTAAAGACCGTCTCGATGACGGCGATGCCGCCGAGAAGATTGCCGAGGATGAGGCCTATCATCGTCCATGTCGGACCAAAGGCATTCTTGAAGGCGTGCCGCCAGAGGACGGCACTCTCCGAAAGTCCCTTGGCGCGGGCATGGGTAATGTAATCCAGCCGCAGCACTTCAAGCGTTGAGGCGCGGGCCATGCGGATCAAGACACCCATTTCGTGGATCACCAGCGTCATGACAGGCAGGACAAGATAGAGCATGCCGCCAACGAGATTGTCGCTGATCGATACGTATCCCAGCACCGGCAGCCAGCCGAGCTTTAGACCGAAGAACAGCAGAAGCAGAAGCCCGAGCCAGAATGTCGGTATGGACAAAAGCAGGGTTGCCGTTCCAACCAGTGCAAGATCGGTCAGGCTGTTCTGTTTCCAGGCGGCGATCACACCTGCCGGAACCGCAATCAGGCTGGCCAGCAGAACGGCGACGACGACGATCTCAGCACTGACGAGGAACCGCGACACGACCAGCGGCAATACTGCCTCGTCGTTGACGATGGACCGGCCGAAATCGCCCTGCACCACATTGCCCGCCCAGATGACGAACTGTTGCGGCATGGACTTGTCGAGACCAAGCTCTGTTCTCATCGCCTCGATCTGTTCCGGTTGCGCCATGTCGCCCAGCATCAGGGCGGCCGGATCACCCGGAATGAAGCGGATGAGCGCAAAGACCGTGATCGACACAAAGGCGATCGTCGGCAGCGCCATCAAAAGACGGCTCAGTATGAATCTTATCATCGGTTCCCCACGATTGATGGCCGGGGACGTGCTCCCGCCTCTATCGGTTTCGTTGCGAATGACTATGACGGATTGATAAATAACGCGCAATATTATGCATAAACGTCATATGCCTATGCAGAATGGTGGCACGTTTCATCCTGACAGGGACAATGAGATTTTTCGCGAAAAACCCTGTTTTCAGTCGATTTTTTGCGAAAGCTGGATTTGTTGCTTCAAGGCGTCGCTGAGTGCCTGCGCCGCGATGGACAGCGGTGCGCCGGAGGCCCGGGCAAGACCGAACTCCTGGGTTGATTGCGGAATGAAGGGCAGCGCCACGACGGGAAGGTGCCTGTAGAGGTTAGCATAAAAACTGCTGATGATCGTAACGCCCAGACCATGCGCGACATAGGCGCATGCGGAACTGTTGGTGTGAGTCTCGATCTTCACCATGGGCTTGACGCCCGCTTTCTTGAAGACCTGCTCGAGCGCCATTCGGTTCGGCCGCTGCCGGCCGATCAGAATGAGCGGAATGTTGCGCAGGTCCTTAACTGTTATCTCGGTAAGCTCGGCTAAAGGGTGATCCTGACGGACCACGCAGACGCTTTTGCCGGTGGCGACACGCTCGACATCAATGCCCGGTCCAATCTCACCTTCCATGCGCAGGAAACCGAGGTCGATCACCCGCTCGCCAACCAGCCTGTTGATGGCGGTGGTCGTTTCAAAGAAAGTCTCGATGCGCACGCCGGGGAAATCCCTGACATAGTCTATCAGCATGGCGGGCGCGAAGTTCTCCCACATGCTGCTCGGCAGGCCGATGCGGACGATTTCCGGACCGGCCGCACCATTGCGCAGATCTTCGGCGTGGCCGGACATGCGGTCGACAGCAAGCAGCACATTTTCCGCGTCACGCGCGAGAAGCGCTGCCTCCGGCGTCGGGATCAGCCGCCCCTTGTCACGGGCAAACAGCGTCAGCGACAGGTCCGCCTCGAGCTGAGCCAGAAGCCGGCTGATACCGGACTGGCTTAGCCCCATGGCCTTGGCGGTGGCGATGGTCGAGCCGGTGGAAAGAAGCGTGCGAAGGACTTCGAGCTGCTTGATATTCATGAGGCCAGCACCATGGGATGAAAAGACGAGCCGGTTTTGGTTCAGACCTTTTGCCGCCGATAGGCCTTCATGTCACCGGTTTTTTTAGCATTGTCATTCGGCCCGGTCGGTCGCCGGTTACAATTCCACGTCGTAGACCCTGTCGTGGGTGGCAACACGGGCCTCTCCTGATGGAGTCACCCAGCCCCGGAACATGCCGGGCGTATTATAGGGTGCGGCAATGCCGCCTTCGGCATCGATGGCGACAAGACCCGCACCGATATCGTAGGGCGCCAGATCCTTGTGGACGAGGTTGCCGGCGGCGGTTTCCAGATCCTGCCCGAGATAGGCGACACGGGACGCGATCTCATGGCCGACGACGTAACGGATGAAAAATTCACCCTTGCCGGTGCCGGAAACGGCGCAGGCGCCGTCGCGTGCATAGGTGCCCGCCCCGATCACCGGGCTGTCACCCACCCGGCCATCAGGCTTGTTGGTGTAGCCGCCGGTGGATGTCGCGGCTGCGAGATGCCCAGCAGCATCGAGTGCCACGGCACCGACGGTTCCGTGTTTTTCGTTTTCCGTCGCTTCCGTACCTGCGGTGGCATGGGCCTTCATGGCCGCCAGCGCCTCGACACGCTTTTGCGTGGTGAAGTAGGATTGAGGCTCCGTGGCAAGCCCTCTCTCCTTCGCAAACCGGTCAGCCGCTTCACCGGTGAGATAGACTGCGCGTTCATCCTCCATCAGCGCCCGGGCCGCCTTCACCGGGTTGCGGATGGCGCGGGAGGCGCTGATTGCGCCTGCCGCAAGGGTCTTGCCATCCATGATCGACGCGTCGAGTTCGTGAATGCCATTCTCGTTGAGCGCCGCCCCATGGCCTGCGTTGAAATGCGGGCTGTCCTCCATAACGACGACTGCCGCCTCAACCGCTTCCAGCGCAGTTCCGCCAGCCTTGAGCACACCATAACCGGCGCGCAGTGCCGCCGCCAGATCGTGGCGCGCCGCTTCCCATTCCTCCGGAGTCATGCTGTCTTCCGGCATAACCCCGCAACCACCGTGAATGGCCAGTGCGATCTTCGTCATATCCTCACTCCACTGTTGCCCCGCCGCAGGCAGGGCCTCTTACCATCAATGAAAGGCGATATCGCCGATAACACGCACGCGGACCCTGCGAGCGCCGCCAGGCAGATAGGCGATGGGAATATCCTCCACCTCAAGCGTCTTGAGGCTCGCGCGCTCCGCTCCCGAAGCGACCGCTGCGTTCTGCGCTTCGGTCTCGGCTTTCGCAAGGGCTTCGTCGCGGCTCAACCCGGAAAAGACCTGATCCACCTCACCGGACACCTGCGCCATCGCTGCGCCGAGCGCATTGGCAACGCCTGCATTTTCCACACGCAGCACCTCGGATGCGCCCGGCACCTGCTCCGGTATCAGGAATGCGCCGCCGCCGACCGCAACCAGCGGCACGTCTTCGGCTGATGTCTTCATCTGGTCGAAACTGTCGGCCACCATGTCGCGGATACGGCCGAGCGTCGCCTGCACGAATGCCGGATCGAGGCCCTTCACACGATCCCTGTCACCCATCTCGATCAGGCCTGCCGCAACGGCGATATCCGATGCCGTCAGTGTCTCGCCGCCGAAAACGCGGGCTTCGGTCAGGATGCGATACCCAACCGAGCGCGGGCCGATCTTGCCTGTCTGCGGGTCGACAATGGTGCCGCCGCCCAGTGCTACAGGTAGAAGATCGGGCATGCGGAACAGGGTGCGGACCCCGCCAATATGGACGATATTATTTGCCTCACGCGGAAAACCACCGACAAGGCAACCAATATCGGAGGTGGTGCCGCCGACATCCACCACCATGGCATCGGAAAGCCCGGTGAGAAAAGCCGCACCACGCATGGAATTGGTCGGGCCGGAAGCGAAGCTGTGCACGGGGTTTGCGGCAGCTACGTCCGCAAGCGCCACGGTGCCGTCATTCTGTGTAAGATAAAACGGCGCCTTCACACCTGCTTCGCGCAGCGCATCCGAAAATGCCTGTACCGTGGTCCTGCCAAGGGTCTGCAAGGCGGCATTCAGAAGTGCGACGTTTTCGCGCTCCAGAAGCCCGATACGGCCCAGCGTATGGGAAAGCGTGATGCGTGCATCGGGGATCACCGAACGGACAATCTGCGCCGCCCTCACCTCGCACTCCGTGGTCAGCGGCGAAAAGGTTGCCGAAATGGCGATCGAGGTAATGCCTGCATCGCGGATTTTCATCGCCGCTTCACGGATTTCATCCGGGATCATCGGCACCAGCGGACTGCCATCGTATTCATGGCCACCATGAACCATGAAGATCAGCGGATCGGCGGGCTCGTAGAGATCCTTCGGCCAGTCGCACATGGGCGGCAGTGAAGAACCGGTCGGCAGCGCTATGCGGATGGCCGCAACTCGCTCCAGCCGGGCGCGCTCCACGACAGCATTGGTGAAATGGGTGGTGCCGATCATGACCGCATCGATCGGGCGATCTGCCGCGCCGACATGGCCAGACACGTGAGCGAGGGCCGCCTTCACGCCGGACAGGACATCCTGCGTGGTCGGAACCTTGATCGAGGCAACGATGGCGTCTCCATCGATCAGAACGGCATCCGTATTGGTGCCGCCAACGTCAATACCGATGCGTTTCATGGGAATACCGATCTGAAATCAATGTCATAACCGAAGGCACGCGGGCCAACGGCAGCAATGCCGGCAGGCGTCGTCAAGAGTTCCGGCGCCGGCAGGGCGATAACCGTGACACGCTGGCCATAGCGCACCGATTCCGTGCCGATGGCGCTGCCCGAAACAGTGTCGAGAAGGCAGATCAAATCCGGCGTCATGGCGACCGGCTGGCCGTCGCGGAAGGCGACCGCCCACTCGTTCTGGAAGGCAAGTTCCATGCGTGAGCCGCGATCGGCGTCGATGCCTTCAATGGTCGTACTGCCGCGCAGAAAGCCACCGGTGGTCTCGCGGGCGACATCCACCACCTTGCCGCGGAACAGCTGTTTGCCACCCTCATGGTTGAGAACCGCCTGAACCGGGTCATCATGGCGTGCACGCGCCTCCATCACCGCGCGCCCGAGTTCGGTCGCCTTTGTGACGGTGTAATGAATGCCCCATTCCTTCACTTCCTTGCCGGTGCGCGGCGCCTTGCAGGTGGCGGCGGTAGAGCCGACTTCGGTGCAGACCTTGCGCGAGATGCGCTCCATCCATTTCCACGATGCAGCGCGCGTCACGATCACCTCATTGTCGCGTACATCGACGAGCGACAGCGGAAACATCGGCAGGTTGCCGATGGCGAATGAGGTCATCTGCGCTTCGGGATAAGCACGTCCCATGGCATCGGCATTGACGACGGGCCGGTCGAGCATGGCGGCGGCGAGGAAGGACGATAACGCATTCGAACCGCCGATTTCCACGCTCATGATCGCCCGGAAAGGCTTGCCGAGATAATCCTCCATGACCTCGACCGCGCGGGCAAGATGAACGGGGTCTCCCAGCCGTTCCTGACCAACAAGCGGTGCACCCATCTTGGAGACGACCGCAACCATGTCGTCATCAGCAAGCGCCATGGGGTCCATGACCTTCACCCGTCTGCCTTCGGCATAAAGACGGCGCAGATTGAGCGTCGAGATATAGGGATTGCCTCCACCGCCCGTTCCCAGAATCCAGGCGCCGGTGGCAAGAGGTTCGATATCGTCTTCGGAAAATTCCTGGATCATGCGTCATCCTCGGGCATGCCGCAGCCTTTCCGGCGCAAGCGATGCTCCTTCCCTTTATCGTTCCAAGTCTCATCGGCCCCGCCCTGCGGCGGGACCGCTTTTCATGGGACGGAGATCACTCCGTCTTGCAGTCCCAATGGAAGTTGGAGAAGTTCAGGTCCCAGCTCTGCATGGGAATGAACTCGTAACCCTGAAGGCACTTGTTCGCCGCATAACGGCGGTTCGGCGCAACCGCCCAGACATCCGGTTGAAGATCGGCGATCTTGGTCTGCAGTTCCTTGTAGGTTGCGTTCTGTTCGCTGGTATCGGTCGTGGCACGGACCTTGTCGATCAACCCGTCGATTTCCGCGTTCTGCAGCCATTCCATCGACATCCATGTGCCTGATGCCTTGGAGTGATACTGGTTGTAGAACATCGCATCCGGAGACGGATAGGTCGGCGAGATATTCACCTGCGTCGACGCAGGCGTCGTTTCAGGCTTGGAGGAAAGCTCAACGATACGGTTCCACGGCTCTGGCTTGATATCGAGCGTAATACCGATTTGCTCGAGGCTGGATTGCAAAAGCAGCGCCACTTCCGCCTCGAAGGCCAGCGAAGCGACATAGCTGTTGACCAGCGTGATTTTCTGGCCGGCATATTTCGACTTCGCCAGTTCTTCCTTCGCCTTTTCCAGATCGTAGACGCCGGGCTGAATATCGCCGTTATGCGCGTCCTTGAACGCGTCGGATAGCGGTCCCTGCATGTCGAAACCGGGATAGATCACTTCCTGGATCGTCTTGTAATCCGTCGCATAGGCAATGGCGCGACGAACGTGAACGTCGTCGGTCGGGTAAACCTTGGTGTTGAGCTTGATGACGAAACCGCCAGCGGTGCGGGTCTGGATGAGCTTGTAATCCTTCATCCGGCCGATGGATTCATAGGTGTCGTTGCCAAGGCCGTGCGAGGAAAGGCCAAGTTCGCCCTTTTCAGCCAGCGCCTTGACGGTAGCGTCGTCGCTCGTCTGGACGAAGCGTACTTCGTCGATCGGCTTGCCCTTGGTCCAGCCAAGGAAATAGTCCGCATTGCGGGCAATGACCATATCGGCAGAACGGTTGTAGCTGACGAGCTTGTATGGGCCGGAACCGGCGGAATGTTCGCCCACATAGGCCTCGCCCCACTTGTCTTCGGGCTTGGCATTGGCTTCGATCAACGTCTTGTTCAACGCCATCATCAGCGGCGTGGAGGCCATGAAGGGCGAAAACTGACGCTCGATCTTCATGACGAGCGTCGCATCATCGGGCGCGCTGACGTTTTCGGGCTTCAGCACGCCGACGATGAGGTTCGACGGACCCTTGTTGATGCCGAGCAGGCGCTGCACCGACCAGACGAGATCGGCAGCCTTCACCGCCGTGCCATCCTGGAACTTCGCATCGTCGCGCAGATGGAAGGTATAGGTCAGGCCGTCTGCAGAAATATCCCAGGACTTTGCCAGATGCGGCACGATTTCGCCCTTGGCATTCACCGTGGTCAGGCCGTCATACATGTTCACGATGGCCATGTAGCCGGTATAGTCAGTCACTTTCGCCGGGTCGAGCGAGCTGAATATCTGCATGGTGTTGACCGCGACCGAAACCTTGTCCTCCGCAAAAGCAGCGGAAGAAACAAGCGGCAACGCGATTGCCGTGCCGAGCGCAAGCACGGCAAGGCGGGAAGGAAGTCCTGGCATTTTCATAGTCGTTCTCCTCTTTATTGCGGGTCATTTGCCCCGCTTATGGTTAGGCAGCCTTGCCGACCGGGACGGGCAGCGGTGAGAAAGGAATGTCCGGGTAACCGAAAGCCGCCGGTCCAACGACTTCGAGCGCGCGGGCGCTGCGCAGCAGATCGTGGCAGGGGATCGCGACCACGGCCACGCGCTGGCCGTAACGCAGGACTTCGGTGGTGATCGGGTAACCGGTATCGACATCGAGCAAGACGATCAGATCAGGAACGGTCACTTCCACCTTGCCGTCACGGCGGAACAGCAGGAATTCGTTCTGGATCGCCACGCTCGCCATCTGGCCCGAGCAATCGTCGAAGCCGGAAAGCTCGACATCGCCCACGGCAAAACCGCCGCGCAGATGGCGTTTCAGATCGGTGATCTTGCCGTTGAAGATGCGCCGTCCGCCTTCAAGCGCGCAGACAGCCGCAATCGGGTCTTCCTGCTGCTTGCGGGCACGGATCACCGCCTCGCCGAGCGCGATCGCCTTGGTGTAGGTTTTCGGAATACCATACTGGTGCACGTAGTGGGCCTGCATCGGCGCGGTCGCCAGCATTGCGCCGCCGCCCTGAGAAACGACGCAGGCGCGGGCCATGCGCTCGTGCCAGACTTCGGAAACGGCGTGGCTGAAGATCACGGCATTGCCGTGCAGGTCGCACATCACCGATGGCGTCGAACTGTGGCCATAGATGGAGAAGGTCGTCATCTGCATCTCTGGGAAAGCCCGGCCCATGCCGTCGCAATCGAGGATCGGCAGGCCACCAAGCGCCGCCGTCACCAGCGGGTTCATGGAGTTCGAGCCGCCGATTTCCTCGCAGACGATGGCGTCTACCGGCGTGCGGATCAGCTCTTCCATGGCGCGCAGGCAACGCAGCCCCTCACGGCCCTCGCGAATGCGCTCCACGCCGACAACGGGGGCGCCAATGCCACCGATGGACATGCAAAGCGCGTCCGGCTCGATGGCGTCTGTCGCAAGTATCTTCATCTCGTAACCGGCCTTCATGGCCTCGAGTGCAAGCAGCTTGCCCAGATAGGGATTGCCGCCGCCGCCAGTGCCGAGAATGCCCGCACCGATTTCCAGCGCGTCGAGATCTTCCCTCGTCAGCGTACGCAATGCCGCTTCGTCATATTTCAGCTTGCGCGTCTCAGCCATGATTGGCTCCCATTTCTCCAACGACTTTCACATGAATGCGGGTGGCATTGCCGGGCAGATAGGCAAGCGGCATATCCTCGCGCTCGATGACTTCCAGCGTTTCGGCCAGTGCGCCAGCCGCAATCGCCTTTTCGCGTGCCTCGGCCTCCGCCTCCGCAAGCGCGCTTTCACGCGTGCGCCCCTCGATCAGCGAGAAGACGCGGTCCGTCTCGCCGCTGATCTGCGCGATCGCTGCACCCACGGCGTTCGCTACCGCGAAATTCTCGGGGCGGATGACGTCCAGATCGCCGATACGGTCAGGCATGAGAATGGAGCCGCCGCCAACGGCGATCACCGGCACCGGTGATGACGAGATGCGGCTGCGCTCCACACAGGACTCGAGCATGTCGTTGATCTTTTTGACTGCGGCATCCACCAGCCGCTTGTCCAGAGTGGAAACCAGAGCCTTCTCGCCCACGTCCGCCTTGCCGGAGGCGACAGCGATATCGGTTGCAGTCAGGGTCGTGCCGCCGAAGCAGAGCGCCTCACGGCGGACGCGGTAACCGACTGATTTCGGGCCAACGGTGAGGCCATGTTCGCCATTGACCACCAGCGAGCCGCCACCGAGACCGATCGAGAACACATCCGGCATGCGGAAATTGGTGCGCACGCCACCAATATCCACCGTCGTGGACGCCTGGCGCGGAAAGCCGTGCGACAGCGAGCCGACATCGGAGGTGGTGCCGCCGACATCCACGACCACGGCATCCTTGAGGCCGGTGAGGAAAGCAGCGCCGCGCATGGAATTCGTCGGGCCGGAGGCGAAGGTGAGCACAGGGAAGCCGCGCACCACATCCGCCGCCATCAGCGTGCCGTCGTTCTGGGTGATGTAAAACGGGCAGGTTATGCCCGCTGCCTTCAGCGCCTCGCCGAAAGCGGCAACGGTGCGGTCCGCAAGCGAAAGAAGGCTGGCATTCATGATCGCAGCACTTTCGCGGGCGAGCAGACCATGCCGTCCGATATCCTTGGACATAACCACCGGCAGGCCGGGGCAGCGCGCCTGCAGGATATCCTTCGCCCGCACTTCCATCGCATCATTGATGCCGCTGAAGACGCAGGTGACGGCCGCGGCCTTCAGGCCCTTTGCGCGGATATCGGCGGCGATGCGGACAATCTCGTCCTCATCGAGCGTTGAGATTTCGCGACCGTCGAATTCATATCCGCCGCGGACCTGATAACCGTGGTTACCAACGATTTCCCGGAGGTCATCCGGCCAGTCGACCATCGGCGGCAGGCCGGCGCCGGACGGCAGGCCGATCCGGATGGCGGCGACCTCGTCCATATGCCGCCGCTCGATCACCGCATTGGTGAAATGCGTGGTGCCGATCATCACGGCACCGATGTGTGCCCTGTCGATGCCCGACGCCTCGATCACCTTTTCAAGGGCTTCGATGACACCGGACGTCACATCTTCGGTGGTGGAGGCTTTCACCCCCGCCAGAACAGTCTTTTCCTGTAACACAACGGCATCGGTATTTGTGCCGCCGACGTCAATTCCAACGCGATACACGTCAGGCTCCTCTTTTATCAATCGGTCGTTTTTACGAGGAAGCGCATACGCTCTTCCTCTGTCACGGTGGGTTTCAGGCGCTCTTCCTCGTCGGTGACGACGGGGATCGCCGCGATAAGGGCGCGGGTGTAGGGATGCTTCGGCTCGGCGAAAACCGCAGACGTCACCCCTTCCTCGACGATCTCGCCACGCAGCATGATGGCGATGCGCGAACAGAAATTGCGCATCAGCGACAGGTCGTGCGAGATCATCAGATAGGTTAGGCCAAGCTCTTCCCGCAGCTGCAGCAGAAGGTCGATAACGGTCTTCTGCACGGAGACATCAAGCGCCGCCGTCGGCTCGTCGAGGATGAGGATTTTCGGTTCAGCCGCGAGTGCACGGGCAATGGCGACACGCTGCTTCTGTCCGCCGGAAAGTTCATGCGGATATTTACCGAGATAGGATTGCGGCAATCGCACCAGCCCCATCAGTTCCTGCATCCGGCGTTCGCGCGCCTCACCGTCCATACCGATGGATTTCAACGGTAGGGTAAGCGTCTGCCTGACCGTGCGCTTCGGATTTAGGGAAGTGCCCGGATTTTGATAGACGATCTGCGTCAGCCGCTTGCCACGGCCGGGAGACGGGGCGTCGATGACAAGATTGCCGGAGGTCGGGCGAGAAAGTCCCATGATCATCCGGGCGACCGAGGTTTTTCCAGAACCGGACTCGCCCGCAAGACCGAAAATTTCGCCGTCCTTCAGCGTCAGGTTCACATCGCGCACGGCGTGGTAACCGTTGCGTCTGCCATAAATCTTGTTCAGGCCCTCGATGGTAACGATCGGCGAGCGTGTGCTCTGCGCCAGATCGGCGACACGGGGACCGTAGAGCGGCGGCACCGCATCCAGCAGCGAACGCGTGTAGTCCGCAGCGGGAGCGTGCAGGATTTGCGTGCAGGGACCGGTCTCGACGATGTCGCCATGGTGCATAACCACGACCCGATCCGCCACCTTACGTACGACACCGAGATTATGGGTGATCATCAGCAGCGCCATATTTTCTTCGGCAACCAGCTGGTTGATGAGATTGAGAATTTCGTCCTGCGTGGTGACGTCGAGCGCGGTGCCGGGCTCATCCGCGATGAGGAGCTTCGGCTGATGCAGCAACGCAAGCCCGATCAACACGCGCTGGCGCATGCCGCCCGAAAGCTCGGACGGATAGGCATTCATGACCCGCTCGGTATCGCCAAGCTGCACGCGGCGCAGAACCGCTGCGATACGGGTGCGGCGCTCTGCCTTGGACGAGTTGATGCCGTTGCGCTTGTCGGCAAAGCGCATGACATCATCGAGATGCGTGCCGATCTTGAAGACCGGATTGAAGGAAGACAGAGGGTCCTGCATGATCAGCGAAAACGCCGTTCCCTTAAGCGCCTCGCGTTCCCTTCGCGGCATGGCGAGCACATCCCGCCCGTCGATGACAATGGCGCCGGAGGCAATAGTGGCATTCTTCGGCAAAGTGCCGATGATCGCCTTGGCGGTGACCGATTTACCCGATCCGGTTTCGCCGATCAGCGCCACCCGCTCGCCGGCTGAGACTGTGAAGGCGACATCGCGCAGCACTTGGCGCGTGCGACCGTAGTTGGTGAAGGTGACGTTGAGGTTTTCGACTTTGAGAAGCGGTTCAGTCATGGCTTTAGCTTTCCACGTCGAACATGTCACGCAGGCCGTCGCCCAGCAGATTGAAACCCAGCGTCACGTAAAGCACGGCCGCGCCGGGGCAGAGGACTTCCCACCAGAAATCCGGCATGAACTGGCGCCCATCGGCAACCATCGAGCCGAGATCGGGAGTTGGCGGTTTGACGCCGAAACCGAGGAAACTCAGTGTCGCGCCAAAGAGGATGACGAATGCCGCATCCAGCGTCGTCTTGACTGATATGACCGAGACGCAATTGGGCAGAATTTCGCGAAAGAGAATGTGCAGCGGACCCGCACCTGCAAGACGTGCCGCTTCGATGTAGTCCTCGGATGCGATGGATTTTGACACCGAATAGATCAGCCGCGCATGCCAGGTCCACCATAGAAGCGTGATCGCGATCATGGCGTTCATCAAGGTGGGTTCCAGCAGGTTGGAGACCGCCAGCGCCATGACGAGGGGCGGCATGGCCAGCATCACATTCGTCAGGCCACTGATGATTTTCTCGGTCCAGCCGCCGAAATAACCGGCGACCAGGCCAAGCACGGTGCCGACCGGGACCGAGATGCCGAGCACGCCTATGACGAGAAGAAGCGAGACCCTGAGCCCGAAGACAGTGCGGGAAAAGATGTCGCGTCCGGCCTTGTCGGTTCCGAACCAGTGCTCCAGATCCGGCGGCATGTGGCGGGCACGGAAATCGACGACCGCGCCGATATGTTTGGGATAGGGTGTGAGCCAGGGCGCAAAGATCGCCAGAACCAGCACCGACAACAGGATCAACGAACCGATGACCGCTGCCGGATTGCGGCTGAAGCGGTACCACATCATGTAACCGGCGCTTAAGCCCCGATCGGTGGGTTCGAGCATTTTCATTTCAGCCATCAGCGAGCCTCCTTGCGGCGCAGGCGCGGGTCGATGATCGAGATCAGGACATCAACGATCAGGTTCGCAACGATGAAGAACAGGCCGGCCACGAGCACCACGGCAGTCACGGCATTGAGGTCTTTCTGAAGGATGGCGTTCAGCCCGTAGGATGCGAATCCGCCCCAGGCGAAGACCATTTCGATCACGAAGGCATTGCCGATCAGCGAGGCGAATTCGAGCCCCATGATCGTCAGCGGCGCGATGGAGGAAAGCTTCAGCAGATAACGGAAGATGATGACCCGCTCCGGCACGCCGAAGCTTTGCAGGGTGAGCACGTGATCCTTGCGCTGGTTCTCGATCATCGAGGAACGCGTGATGCGGGTGATCTGGCCGATACCGGCCATGGAGAGCGCAAAGGCCGGCAGCGCAAGGTGCTTCAGCGCATCCAGCACCACATCGAACCGTCCGGCAAGCGTACCGTCGATCAGGATGAAGCCCGTCGGGCCACCCTGCCAGCCAAGTGAATGATCGATCCTACCGATGATCGGCCACCCGGAGAGAAAGCGAGCGGCCAGCAGTTGCAGCGTGATGGCAAACAGAAAGCTCGGGATCGTCACGCCGGTGAGCGAGAGGATACGGCCGATATGGTCGAGCGGACGGTCGCGGTAATGCGCCGTGATGACGCCGAGCGGGATGGCGACGGCAAACATGAAGATGACTGAGACCAGAACCAGTTCGACGGTCGCAGGAACGGTCTGGGCCAGATCGGTGGTGACGGGGCGCTGGGAAACCAGCGAGAAGCCCAGGTCACCGTGCAGGGCGTTGCCGATATAGTCGAGGTATTGGGCGGCGAGCGGCTTATCGAGACCCATCTCGCCGCGCAGCGCATCAACTTGTTCCTGTGTTGCCGCAGGCCCGAGCGCCATGCGGGCGGGATCACCCGGCACCACACGGGCTAGAGCAAAAATCATGATGGACAGGGCGATCATGACCAGTACGAAAGCGCCGAGCCTGTTCAAAATCGCGACCAGCGGATGTTGCTGCATCGGTGGACCGTTCCTTGTGCATCAGTTTCCTGAGCACAAGTTTTCACCACATGTCCTTTTGAACAATCGCAGAAAGGTATAGTTTTTTGATAAATGAGTATAGGTTTTTGAATTCGGATCTCCTATCCCTGTCTGAATGACGCTTCTGCCGCGCACCACACTCTGCCGCCGTATCGCCAGCGAAACCGCAGGCGTGATCTTTCTGCGCGCGCCGGCGGGCGCCGGGAAAAGCGTTCTTATGGACTTGCTGGCACAAGAGCTGGGGACCGAGGTATGCCGGACGCACCAGCCCAGAAGTGATGAGGCGGCAAAAGGCTGGCTGCTATGGGATGTGCCGGTCTTCGCACGCGCGGTCCGCATGCCCGCCCCTATTCTGGAAACCGTGCGTTTCGTGGTCATCGCCTGCCGTCCGGATCAACGTATCAGCGGGCTGGCGCGGCAAATATTGCATCGTGGTTCGCTGACGATCGGAGCAAATGAACTGGCCTTTGGCCAAGACGAGACCGCGGGCCTTCCAACAGAACAGAAGCGTCTGGCGCTCGATGATTATGCGGGGTGGCCGGCCTTTCTGTCTCTCGCTCGCCTCGCCGACGAAAAACTATGCGTCGACTATCTGCGGGAAAATTATCTGCCGCATCTGTCACCGGCCCAGACGGTCGCGCTTTCGCTCTGGCTCGAAAATCCCTCGGCAGAACCCGACGCTGAATGGGCAGAACTTCTGCCGCCCTTCCTGATCGCAAACCCGGAAAAACACGACACACTGATAAGGCTTCTGACCGTGGCAGCAGGAGAACGTCTCGCCACATTACAGGCTGGCAGGGCAGTGGTAGAGGTCGCTTCCGCATTCGAGAAGGAAGGGCGGGCGCTTGCGGCAATGGCCATGTTGCTTGACCGCGGTTATGAGACCCACGCCGCGCAAATCTTAGAACGCGCCCATGGGCGCGAACTGATCTACCGAAGCAGCGTCCACAGGTTTCGCGAGATCATCATGCGGTTTTCGCAGGACATGATCGCGGCGAATGAAACAGTCCTCTTCGCCGTCACCCGCGCATTGCTGAAACAGGGCGAATTGCAACGCGTGCGCCATCTGCTTGGCAAGAGCCTCGGTTCGGATTATCTCGATCCACTCAAGGTGCTTGCCCGCGGTTCGCGTTTTTCCTTTGCCGCCCGCACCTTCCGGCTTAACCTGATGATTGCCGAGGACCTGACCCCCAATGACGCTGTGATAACGCGCCTCGGGGAATTCATGGCCGATTACCCCATGGACGATCACGGCAAATGGGCCGCCTATTACAATGCGCTGCTGGAATTCGAAATCCGCCGCCGTAATTTTCGCGAGGCCGAGGCCGCTGCCGCCCGCGCGCTTATCTATCTGCGCAAGATGGGCGGGCAGCCGCTGCTCGAATTCTTCATCCATCTGCACCAGATCGTCCTGCGACTGATGAGCGGTGATGTGCTCTTGGCCCGTCGCGCGGCACAGGATGCGCGCACGAGGTTGGAACAGGTGCCACACGACGCCGCGCAGGAGTTCCGAATGCTGCGGCTGGCGGAAGCCTGCCTTGCCTATGAGGCGGGAAAACCGCGCGACCTGTTGCACTTCGTCGAGCATGAATTCGACCACTTCGCCGCCGCCGAGATATGGCCGAGCCTGATGCAGTTTGCCCTGCATTATGCCTCGCAGGTGCTGATCGATCATTTTCCGATGACCGTTCGTCCGGGCTTTCTCGACGGCCTGTGGATTCACCTTTCGGAAGGCCTGCAATTCCATGCGATGATGGAGATCAGAACGGCCATCGCCTATCAGAACGCCAACCGCTGGGCGGATGCGGCAGCGGCGCTATCGGCAATCCGCATGCCGATGGGTCGCAACTGGGTGGAGAGCGCGAATGAGGACCTTGCCCGGCTCACGCGGCGCGACGAAATCGCCTATGTGATGGCATGGCTTCGCGACGCGGTACATCTTTTCACGCCGCGCGCCTATCTCGCCCGGCAGATGGATGCAATGATCGCCAACCCCAAGGTCACCAACCGCGAAAAGGTCGCGCTCAGAATATGGCAGAGCTATGCCGCACACCAGCGTCGTGACAGTGCCGGCGCCCGCGCCCATATCCTCAACGCACTTGAATCGGCGACGCGCCTTGGCTGCAACGGCGTCCTGTCGGAGGAGCGCATATTCCTGTCGCCGCTTCTGAACAATCGCCGTATCCGCGGTTTCATCGAAACCTCTTCCGATGTCCGGAACGCGCTGTCGATTTTCGCCGCCTCGGTCAACTCGCCGCAGGCACGCGCCCTGCATGGCGGGCTTTCACAGCGGGAAGCACAGATGCTGCAATTGCTGGCCAGCGGCATGTCGAACAAGAAGATTGCCCAGACCCTCAACATCTCGGAAGTGACGGTAAAATTCCATCTCGGAAACCTGTTCCGCAAGCTGGATTGCAAACGCCGCGCGGAAGCGATCCGCGCAGCGAAAGCGCTGGGCTGGCTTTGATCTCAAGTCGTGACTGCCAATCAGAAAAGCCCGCTATTCTTCCCGGAAGGCGCGGTTGATCTGGTCCGTCAGCGGCTTGGCGATATAGGACAGCGCGGTGCGCTCGCTGGTCTGGATGAAGGCCTCGGCAGGCATGCCCGGCATCAGCGGCGCAGTGTTCAGCTTTTCCCGCTCGGCAACCGGTATGGAAATCCGCGCCAGATAATAGGAGAGGCCGGTCCTCTGATCGGTGGTGATATCGGCGGCGATGCGGCTGACATGGCCTTCCAGTTCCGGCGTGACGCGCTGGTTGAACGCGGTCATCCGCAGCATCGCTTTTTGCCCTACCTGCAACTGGTCTATATCCTTCGGCACAATCTGCACCTCAAGCGCCAGTTCGTCCCCATCAGGCACGATGAGCATGATCGGGTCGGCCGGCGTCACCACGCCACCCACGGTATGCACCGCCATTTCATGCACCATGCCGGATTGCGGCGCGATGATATCGATGCGCTTTAGCTCGTCCTCCGCAGCGACCTTCCGCTCAACATATTCACCCGTCTGCGCCTGTATCTCGCGCAGTTCCCGGCCCACTTCGGTGCGCAGTTCCTGATCGATCTGCAGGATCTGCAGTTTCGTTTCGGTGATCCTGCCCGCCGTCTGCGCCTGATAGGCGATTTTTTCGCCACGCTCACCGCCAAATGTCGCGGCCTGGGTCTGCAGGCTGTTCAGCCGCTGCACGGACACGATGCCCTGCTCCCGCAAGGATTTCTGCGAGGTTATCTCAGCCCGCAAAACCGCAAGCCCGTTGTCGTAGGCGACTTCCTGTGCCCTCAACCCTTCGATTTCATGTTCGAACTGGGTGATACGCTCCACAAGCTGTGCTTTGCGCCCCTCGCGATAGGATTTGCGGAATTCGAACAGCCTGGTTTCGCTGCGCATGGCGGAAGCGACATCGGGATCGTGCTTGCGCGCCACCAGAGCCTGTGGAAAAACGAGTTCTGGCAGATCGTCCCGTTCGGCCTCCAGCCTTGCCATGCGCGCGCTCAGCTCATCCAGCCGCTTGGTCACTATGGCGAGATTAGCGCGGGTCTGGGTGGCGTCGAGACGCATGACGACGTCGCCGGCCTTTACTCTGCCACCTTCGCTCACCAGAATTTCACCGACGACGCCACCCTTGGGGTGCTGTACCTTCTTGGTATAGGAATCGACCACAAGATGACCGGACGCGACGACCGCGCCAGCAAGATTTGTCGTCGCTGCCCATCCGCCGACGCCGGCCAGCAGTGCGGCGCTTGCGGCAAGACCGGCAAGAAGATGTTTGCGGATGGAGCGGGACACCTGCGTGCGCTGGTCAATTTTTGACATCCGTATCTCCTTCCTGCCTGTTCTCTTCGCCACTCTCTTGCAGCGCCACCGTCTTAGGCTGGGTATTCGCGACGACACGCAATGGTGACACCGTGTGCGCGGATGCGGTGAAACCTTTCGCCGCTTGAGCATTCGGAGTGCGCAGCACTTTCGAGAGAACCTCGTCGCGCGGACCGAAGGCCTTCATCCGCCCCTCCTCCATCATCAGAATGAAATCGACGGCACCGATCGCGCTGGGCCGATGCGCGACGACGATGGCGATACCGTTGCGCGCCTTGACCGACGCGATCGCCCTGACGACGGCGGCTTCGCCCTCCGCATCGAGATTGGCATTCGGCTCGTCCAGCACGACGATGAAGGGATCGCCATAAAGCGCACGCGCGAGACCGATACGCTGGCGTTGTCCTGCCGAAAGCGCGGAACCGGCCTCACCTATATCGCTGTCATAACCCTTTTCGAAGCGCAGGATCAGTTCGTGCGCACCGGCGGCTTTCGCAGCGGCAATGATTGCGTCGGGATCGGGATTGTCCTCGAAACGGGAAATATTTTCGCCGATCGTGCCGTCGAAAAGCTCCACGCCCTGCGGCAGATAACCGATATGGCGGCCGAGGGCTTCGCGATCCCATTGATCGAAGCTCGCACCATCAAGCCGCACCTTACCGGCGGCGGGCATCCAGGCTCCGGTGAGAATGCGCGAGAGGGTGGATTTTCCCGAGCCGGACGGGCCGATGACACCGAGCGCATTCCCGGCGGTCATGACGAAACCAAGGCCCGCGACGGTCGGTTTTCTCTCTCCCGGTGGAATGATGGTGACGTTTTCGACTTTCAATTCTCTCTCAGGCTTCGGCAGTGCCATTGCGGTCGCCGTTACCGGCATCTGCGCAAAAAGCTCCCTCAGCCGTGCCCAGCTCTGGCGAGCGGCAACAAAGGACTTCCAGTTGGATATGGCAAGATCGACGGGCGCCAAAGCCCGACCCATCATGATCGAACTGGCGATCATCACGCCGCCTGACGCCTCCTGCTGAATGACCAGCCATGCGCCGACCGCCAAAATGGCCGATTGCAGCACGATCCGCAGGGATTTTGCGATATTGCCGAGGCCGCCGGCCACGTCGCCCGCCTTGCGGTTGGCGGCGAGATAAGCCTCGTTGGAGATTTGCCAGCGTTTGCCAAGCCGGCCGCCGAGCCCCATGGCCTGCACGACTTCGGCGTTGCGGCGCGAGGCTTCCAGCTGCCGGTTGCGCGCCATGTTTTCGACCATGGTGTCGCGGATCGGCTTCTGCGAGAACATATTGGTCAAGATGGTCAGGGATATGAGCAGAACGGCACCGGCAAGAGCCGTCACGCCGATCCAGAAATGGAACAGAAAACATATGCCAAGGTAGAGCGGCATCCAAGGCAGATCGAAAAAGGCGGTGGGCCCCGTGCCGGACAGAAAACCGCGCACGTTGTCGAGATCGCGCAGCGGCTGCAGGCCGTCCCCCGGCATGCGGTTGACGAGCGGCAGGCGCACCACCGCATCATGCACCTTGCCGGAATAGCGCATGTCGAAGTCCTCGCCGATACGGATCAGGACCCGGGCGCGGATGATGTCGAGCAGGCACTGGAAGCCATAGAGGCCGAGCGCAAGAATGGCGATCCCGACCAGTGTCGGCAGACTGCCGCTGGCCAGCACCCGGTCGTAAACCTGAAGCATGAACAGGGGCGACGTCAGCGCCAGGATGTTGACCACACCGCTGACGAGCGCCACACCGAAAAACGTGCTTTTAAGGGGCGAAACAACCGCCGCAGTGAGGGACTGCGGCGGTGTCTGCTGGTGGTTTTGAAAGCCCACAGCCTGATTTTCCTTTAAGCGGCAAGCGCCGATGCGCTGGCGAAAATGAAGTCCGATGCGTCCAGTACGCTTGCATCGACACCGTTGAGCGTGATGGATACGGACGTGTCTGCTGCCGAAAGGATAACGGCATTTCCGTTATCGTTATACCACAACAAATCATTCACCGAAGTTGCACCCCAGGCGGAAACATCAAGCGTATCCGTACCATCCTGATAACCGTAGGTTCCGGTCGGGCCGGCGTTCACGACGTCATTGCCGCCGGAGAATACGAAGGTGTCCGCGCCGGCAAAGCCCGTCAGGGTATTGGAAGCGGCCGTATCCTCGATCACCGTGCCGGTGGCCGCGAAGTAGTCATAGAAGCCGGCCAGAGAGCCGAAACGGGCAAGCTGGTAAACGGCGAGATCGAGAAGATCGCGCGCGCCTGCGAGCGAGTAGGAGCCGTCGGGATCGATCAGCAGTTCCTGCTGGCTGACGGCGATGCCGCTAGTGGACTGGCTGTAGCCGGTGCCGAGAACGATGCTGTCGACCGAACCTGTCAGGTTGCCCTGGGAGTATTGCAGGGCACCGGTCATGACAATGCCCTTGCCACCGTTGCTGCCATCGCCCCACGCCTCATAGGTCGTGTTCGGATCGATAGTGGTAGTGGCGAGAGAGCTGGTCTGAGCGTCGTAGAACGCACCATAGGTCGAACCGAAACCGCTCGTCCAACCGTTGAGGTAACCGATCAGGTCGGAGGAAGACTGCGTCAGTTGAATTGTGGTAGCCATAGGTGTACTCCTTTGCTGGCCAATAGGGATACCTTTGTCATGTGACGAAGGCGTTTCATCTCCGGGACGGGCTGCAACCCCAGCCCGGAGAATTTCTTCCGCGCATCAGAACTTCACGTTCATCGTTGCGATAAATGTGCGGCCCGGCGCGGTATAGGCACTGGCTGCCGGGATGTATTTGCGGTCGGTCAGGTTGTTGACCGCGAAACGAAGCGTCGCCTTTTCGTTGAAGGTATAGGAGCCGTATAGGTCCACCGTCGTGTAGGGATCGGTTACCTCCCGCAGATTACCCTCCGTATCGAGCGTCCGCGATTGCGTCGGCGTGACATGGTTGAGCCGTGCGCCCATAGAGAATTTTTCCTCGAAGAAACGCATGCCGCCATCGAGCGTCAGCTTCACCTTGGGTGCAACGTCACCCGGCCATGCGACGATCTCGCCGCTTGTCGTGGTCGTGCCGTTAGAGAAAACCTGGGTTTTGTCCGGCCAATCGGTCTTCAGCAGCGTCGCTGAGCCACCAAGCCAGAAGCTTCGCGCATCGTAATTGCCCTCGAATTCAAGGCCGCGCATATAGGTCGTGCCATCGAGATTGACGAAGCTGGTATAGGTCCGATCCGCCACCTGATCCGTGACGAGATAACCGAGAGCGATGTAATCCTTCACCTCACGGCGAAAGGCGGCCATTTTGATGCGGACGGAATCGTTGTCCAGCAGCACGCCGTCAAAGCTCATATTCGCGCCGATTTCGTAAGTGGTGGCTTTTTCGGCCCGCAGGGATGTGTTCGGGGCATATTCATATCCGGGGCTGTCCCCCGGACGGGCACCGGCAAAGAGAGCCTCGAGAATTGTCGGCGGACGCAGGCTTTGGGAATAGCTCACATAGGGACGGAACCAGTCGACGGGTTTCAGTTCAATCGTGGCGGAGGGTAACCAGGCACTGTAGGTGCGATCGATATCGACATTGTGCTCCGGGTAGTCGGTAACGGGTATCGGTGGCGTAATTGTGCCAGTTCCAGGCATGCAACCTGCCGAAGCATTAGGCCAGGCACGCGCCAGATAAAGCGCGTAGCGCGCAGTCCAGGACGGGTTGGCGGGAAGGAACACCTGATTGAAATAGTCGAGAGGTGTGTAATGGTTGCCGACTGGATCGCAGGGGACAGAGGTGTCTACGAGATAGCTGCGGGTACTGTAATAAGTCGCCGATCCCTTCAGGCGTGACCAGTCGTAACGCACGCCGCCACTTAGCGTGATCCAATCCGCCGGCTCCAGCTCACCGTTTAAAAACAGGCTCGCGACATCGCGCCGCCCGGCGGGGCTGAAAGCCGTGTAGCTGGTAGCAAAGGAGGGGTTTTCCTTGATCTTGGAGCTCATAGCAACGGATGTGGCTATATCCCGGAAGGCTTCGGCCCCATAATTTAGGCTGAGCGCACCCGCCTTGGTGTCGAAACGACTGGTATTTTCCAAGTTGCCACCGAAGCTGCGCAGGCCCATATCTAGATTGGTCTCCACCGCATAGGTGCGCGCCGATCGCAACTCGTGCGTCATATTGTCGTTCAGCCACAACGACGATTTGAAATCGATGAGTTCGCTTTCGGGGTCCCAGTCCAGCTTCGCGACGACGCTGTCATTGCGTACACTTTCCCTGTCGACAACGGTGGACGCACCCTGAACAAAATCATTCTGCTGATGCATCCATGACAACGAAGTCTGCACATCCCCGAAGTCACCTTCGCCCTTGAAAAATGTCGACCAACCGTCCCTGCCGAGCAGGTCCTTCATCGTCAAAGCGGTGCTTCGGGCCTCACCCTTGGTTCCGATCTTGTATTCATCCATGATCGTGCGGCTGTAACCGGCAACAAAGGAGAGAGGGCCATTCGGCTCACGAACTGCGGCCAGAACCGAACCCTGAAAATCGTAACCATTGGTGCCACGGGAGACATTCACCTCAGCCCCCTTGTTCGCACCCTCGGGGATCAGATCGGCGGCGCTGACGGTACGGAACTCGACCTTCCCGCCAAGCGAACCCGCGTTACCCGACCTCGCATTGGTTATTTTCTCGATCTCGACAGCACGGATAAAGGCAACATCGACGTAACCCTGCCCGGCGCTCGCGGTGTAACTCGTGGCCCCGCCGAAAGCTGCGCCACGCTGCGCATTCTGCCGCGCACCATCGATGGAGACGACCACGCGGCCGCTTTCCTGCAAGCCACGTATATTGGGCGAAACGGTAGGGAAGCTGCCATTGCCCTCACCGGCGTAGACGCCGGAGACGCGGTTGAAGACATCGCGCGTGTTGCGCACGCCGGCGGACTGGATCGCCTCGCGGCTGACGACGCTGACACTGGCGGGTGTTTCATAAACCCAGTCGGGCGTTCCCTGATAACCGGTGCCGGCAATGGAATTGCGTCCGGTTTTTCCCGTCACGGTAATTTCTTCCAGAACGGTGGTGCCTTCCGCCCCGGAAAGATCGGCAGCGGCCTGCCCCGAGCCTATGACGACGGCTCTACCATTTCCGGCAAACCGGAAATTCACGCCCGTGCCGGCCAGAAGCCGGGACAGCGCATCCCGCACCGTAAAACTGCCGGTAACGGCATTGGTGCGCACATTGCCGGCGGACGGCGTGGCAAGCGTAACCTGCAGACCGGATTGCCGCCCGAAAACGCCGACAACGGAGGACAGCGGCTGGGCGGGAATATTAAAAGGCCGCGTTGCACCCTGCTCGCCACCGGAGCGCTGACCATTGGCGGCATTCGGTCCGCTCTGCGCAAAAGCCGGTACCGACATAGAAACGACCACCGCCGTTGTCGCCAAAAGCACCGTCATACGTGCCGGCTTTGCCGAGTTTTTCCCTGAACCGTTCTTACGTATCTGGAGGCGCATACTGCTTTTGTCTTCCTGTCTTCGCTCCGGCTATATCTTGACCGGATTACTCAACAAAAAGACGATTGCCTCGGCAGTTTTTTTCAGGGTTTCGGAGAATTTTTTATAAACGACTGAAAATAAATACGATTTTTTGTTTTATTGCGCTTCAGAACCGGGTGATGATGCGGGCAGTATTGGCAATTGCATGAACCTTGCCCTTATAGGGTTCCACCAATGCTTCCAGCGCACGGTCCGGATCGCGAAGATTGTAGAAGCCAGTCACACGCTGCTCTGCAAGCGTCTTGTCCGCCATCGTCAGCCATGCGGGATGATACCGCTGGATTTGCTCGACGACAGAACCGATCGTCGCATCCACAACGTAAAGCTCGCCGTTGCGCCAGCCACCAATATCCTCGACGGGAACGGTCTCTTTCCGGATTGCACCGGAGGCGTCGACAACCAGCATCTCACCCGGCACCAGCCGCGTTGGTGGCGCGTTGCGGAAGGAAGCTTCCACGGAACCATGCGCAAGAGCGACTTGCGTCACGCCATCCGTCATGTCGACATCGAAAGCCGTGCCGAGCACTTGGACGGTCAGGTTTTTCGCCTCGACGACAAAGGGACGGTCGCTATCCGGCACCACATCAAAAAAAGCTTCGCCCTTCAGCACCTTCACATTACGGCGGCCATTGGCAAAATCAGTGGTAAGCGCACTTGCCGCGGCAAGCTGCACCCTGCTGCCGTCTTCAAGGGTTATGGTGCGGCTCTCTGCGGTACTGGTCTGATATTCGGCCTTGATATGGACGAAAAGCGTGGGAACGAACAGCACCGCAAGACAGAGAGACACTGCTGCCACCGCCATGCCGGCATAATGTCGCAAGGACCAGCGCCGTCGCGATGCCTGTTTTCCGGCAACGCCAGGCAGGTGCGGCGCGTCTTCCCAAAGGCTCTTTAAACCCGGCTCGACCAGACCGAGATTCCGCCAAGTCTTGCATGTCCGCTCCCAGGCCAGACGATTTGCCGGCGAAGCAGCCAACCATCGATCAAATTCCGCCTTCAGCCGCGGTTCCGCCGAACCCGTCTGCAGGCGTATCAGCCAGTCGGCAGCCTCTTCCGCCTTCCCGGTCGGCAATGTTATTTTTTTATCGGGATCAATTGTCATTGAGCCGGTCAGTTCCTTTGACTGGGCGGAGGAGATGCCTCGTCTTCCGTGTTGCTTTAAAGACGTTTGAGGGAGAACTTTTTTTCACAAGATGAAACAATAAAGGCTATTTTACTGCATTTCTTTGGTAATGGCGGCAATACTACTCTTAATCAGACGGTGGGCGCTAGCCACGGATACGCCGAGGTGACGGGCGATCTCTTCCATATTGTAGCCGCCAAATCTATGCATTTCCAATGCCACACGCGCCTGAACCGGCAGAGAGGCCAAAATAGTCTGCATCTGCCGGACCTCGTCGCAGAACAGGGCATGCTCTTCTGGTGTGCCGTGACCCTGCGGCATGCCCCAGAACGGAGTATCGTCGGGCCGCTCCCGCAGGTCGTGTCGGTTGCGGCGGCGATTATCGAGGGCGAGGTTGCGGACGATGCGGAAAAGATAGGATTTGAGGTTGGAAGGATTGCCGGAACCTTCGGGAACGAATTTCAGGAATGCCTCCTGAACCACGTCCTCCGCGTCCGCCCGCGACCCTAAAATAAGCGTGGCGTATTTGATCAGGTCAACCCTGTGCGCGACGTAAGCGTTATAACGCTTGTCATCTTCCCGTATGCCCATGTCTCAACCGAGAGAAATTTCAAGGATAAATGAAACTGCAAGCCCCCAAACGACAAAGCAGTTTTCCCGTCTAAACCTCTAGCACCCAAACTCTCGACCGAACAGCTATTTCATGACTATTATTATCAAGAATTTGTGCGGTCGCGGGTCCTGCAACAGCCAGAGACTCGCAGACCCGGCGGCAGGCGCGGCCGCGTCCTGTGATAGCGTCAGATAGCGCCGTCGACTATTACCATCGGCCTGCCCTGCGAACAGGGTTCGATGCGCGCATCGATGCGGTAGATATCGCGCAGCATGGCCGGAGTTATCACCGTCTCGGTGCTGCCGCTCACCACCATTTCGCCGCGCGCGATCACCATCGTATTCTCGCAATAACGAAGCGCATGATTCAGGTCGTGCAGGGCGATCAGCACGATCATGCCAGTCTTCTGGGCAAGGTCGGTCACAAACCCCAGAACCTCGACCTGCCGGTGGAGGTCGAGAGCAGATGTCGGCTCGTCCATCAACAGTACCTCCGGCTTGCGGGCCAGCGCCTGCGCCAGGGACACAAGCTGCCGCTGACCGCCAGACAATTCGCCGAGCCCCCGGAAAGCGAGATCGTGGATTTTCAGCGCCTTGAGAATAGCGTCGATCTCAAACAGCTCATCGTCGTGAACACGCCAGCCGCCGCCCTGCTTGGCGGACAGAAGCACGGATTCGTAAACCGTCAGCACGGCGTTGGCGCCGGTGTCCTGCGGCATGTAGCAGATGGCCCGGTTGCCGCGTGCCGTATCTGACAACTCGACAAGCCCGGGACCGGAGATCAGGCTGGCGATGCGCTTGAAAAGCGTTGACTTGCCGGCAGCGTTCGGGCCAATGACCGCCGTGACACTGCCGCTTTCCAGCGTATCGATGCCGACCTTGGAGAGAACAGTCGTGCGGCCGTAGGCAGCGCCGACATCCTTCAGTGCGAGCGCTACCATGCGCGTCTCCTGTTGCCGAAAATGAGCGCAAAAAAGAACGGTACGCCAACCAGCGCCGTGATGACGCCGATTGGCAGAATTGCGCCGGGAATGAGTATCTTGCTGATAACAGAGGTCGCCGACAACAGCAGCGCACCGCAGATCACCGAGCCCGGCAGGAAGAACCGCTGATCTTCGCCCACCACCATTCGGGCTATGTGCGGGCCGACAAGCCCGACGAAACCGATGGTGCCAACGAAAGAAACCGGAATCGCGGCCAGAAGGCTGACTGTCAGCATGGTCTGCAGCCGCAGCCGACGCACATTGATGCCCATGCTGGCTGCCTTGTCGTCACCCAGCCGAAGCGCCGTCAGCGCCCATGCGTTGCGCATGAACATCGGCACCGTAACGAGAAGAATACCACCGGTGATATAGACCTTTTCCCACGTGGCCTTGGTCAGGCTGCCCATGGTCCAGAAAACGACGGCGGCGAGCGCCTGTTCGGAAGCCAGATATTCAAGCAGCGACAATGCGGCATTGAAGGTGAACACCAGCGCGATGCCGAGAAGGACGATAGTCTCCACGGTTACGCCGCGCATCGTCGAGGCAAAATGAATGAACAGGGCGGCAATCATCGCCATGATGAAGGCGTTGATCGGCACCATGTACTGGACGGCACCGGGAAAGATCGCAACGCCGCCAACAAGGGCCAGCGCGGCGCCGAAACTGGCAGCGGCCGAAATGCCGAGCGTAAACGGGCTGGCGAGAGGATTGGACAGGATGGTCTGCATCTGTGCGCCCGCAACCGAAAGCGACGCGCCGACGGTGACCGCCATCAGCGCAATCGGCATGCGGATATCCCATATCACCACCCGAAGCTGGTTTGCAGCAGCAGCCGGATCGGCAATCGTCGCCAGAACTTCTGATATCGTGTAGCGCGCCGGACCAAGTGCCATGTCGGCAGCCATACTGAAACAAAGGGCGATGAAAAGCCCGAAGAGAATAACAATCCTTCGTGCGGCAAGGGCGCGATATTGATCGCGCCCACTCACGCCAACGACGCTTTCATTCAACGCACTCATTCATTCGAACCTTTTTCGAGGGATGCGAAGTAGCCCGGCTTGTAGGTGACGGGCAGGAATTTCCGGTGAAAGTCCTCAAAATTCTTCTCGGGATCGAGATCGGCGAAGAGCTCGGGATGGAACCACTTGGCGAATTGCTGAATCGGGAAGAACTCGTAGGGCGCGCCGTAGAACTGGTGCCACACGGCATGGACATTGCCTTGTTTGACAGCCTTCAGTTCCGGAAAAGGCGTGCGCTTCATCAGGTTTGTCAGTCTTTTCCGGGAAAGAGCCATGTCGGCTCCGCGTCCAACGGGAACGAACTGGTTGATGTCGGATTCAGCCGCCCAGTTTGAGCCGGTGACGATGACATGATCCGGATCGGCAACGACGAGCTGCTCGGGATTGAGATCGCCGAACGTCGTCTTGATGATGCCGTCGGCAATATTATGGCCGCCAGCGAGATCGACCATCGCGCCGAAATTGACCGGGCCGAAGGTGCGGCAGCAATTGTCTTCACCGGAAATGCCGGGCGCGCGCTCGATGAAGACGCCGGGACGCTTCAGGCCCTTGACGCTGGCGAGCCGGTCGGTCACGCGGGCGATTTCTGCACGGCGATAGGCGATGAATTCCTTTGCACGCTCTTGCGCGCCAAACATTTTCCCGAGAATTTCAATCGAGGCTTCGCTGTTCTTTTCGGGATCGATGCGAAAATCGAGATAGACGATCTTGATTCCGGCGGCGGCGGCCTTCTCTTCGAAACCACTTTCCTTGGCGGATTTTTCCGCTTCCAGATTGAGGGTGATCACGTCAGGCGAAAGGGTAATGGCCGTTTCCAGACTGAAATCGCCCTGCGGCACATAACCGAAGCGCGGCAGTTTTTCGATCTGCGGAAAGCGCTCGACATAGGCAGCGTAGCTGTCAGGGTCCTTCTTGAGGAGATCGTCACGCCAGCCGACAATGGTGTCGAAGGTCTGGTCGCCCTTTAGCGCCGCGATGACGTGGATCTGGCGCGCCTCACCAACGATGACACGTTTGACCGGCAGGTCCAGCTCGACCTTGCGTCCGGTGACATCGGTGATTTCTCCGGCATAAGCCGGCAAAGCGAGAAGAGACAAAGCCAGCACCGCAAGATGCCTGAGAGCGTTAAGCCGCATGAGAAGTCCTCTTATTTCCAAAAGAAAATGATGAAGCCGCATGGCTGCGGCTTCATCCATCGATCGGACGGCGCTCCCCTTCACCGTCCCTGTCTTATTTCGTGTCCTTCAGCGACACAAAGTAACCGGGCTTGTAGTCGAGCGGCAGGAAGCGGGCATGCAGCTCCTTGAAGGTCGCCTCGGGGTCGAGATCCTTAAAGAGGTCCGGGTGCAGCCACTTGGCGATTTCCTGAATGGCCACGAACTGATACGGGTTGTTGTAGAACTGGTGCCAGATGGCGTGGACATTGCCGTTCTTGACCGCCTGTACCCCGGTGAAAGCCGGGCGCTTGGTCAGGTTTTCAAGCTTGCGGTGGGCTTCCTTCATATCCGCGCCATAACCGACACCGACCCAGTTGCCGCCGGGAACATAACCGTTCCAGTTGCCACCCGTGATGATGATCTGTTCCGGATTGGAGGCGATGATCTGTTCCGGATTGACGTTGCCGAACGTGCCGGGAATGATGTCCTTGGCCATGTTGATGCCGCCGGCGAGTTCGACCATCTTGCCGAAATTCTCGTTGCCGAAGGACATGCAGCAATCGTCGGAATAACCGCCGGCGCGTTCGACGAACACGACGGGCTTCTTCGGATTGGCCTTTTCGAGCGTATCGGTGACCTTGGCGATGGAGTCGGCGCGGAACTTGATGAAGTCCTCGGCGATCTTTTCCTTGCCGGTCAGTTGGCCCATCAGACGCATGCTCGGCTCGGTGTTTTCCATCGGCTTTTCGCGGAAGTCGACGTAAACGAGCGGGATGCCGACCTTTTCGAGCTTCTCGATGTAACCGGCCTCCTGCGTCGCGGTCTTCGCGTCGATGTTCATCAGGATCACGTCTGGCTTCAGCGAAATGGCCTGCTCGATGTCGAAGGTGCCGTCTTTCATGCCGCCAAAGGTCGGCAGCTTGGCAATATCAGGGTACTTGGCAAGATAGGCCGCATAGGTTTCCGGGTCGGCTTTCGCCAGGTCGTCACGCCAGCCGACAACGTGCTGGAAAGGGTTTTCCTTGTCGAGCGCCGCCAGGAAATAGATCTGACGGCCTTCGCCGAGGATCACATGCGAAACGGGCACATTGACTTCCACGTCGCGGCCGGTCACATCCTTGACGGTGACCTTTTCGGCCAATGCAGGCCACGCTGCGGATACGAGAAGGCCAAGGGCAAGTGCCGCGGATTTGGCTGAGATGCGCATCGGATATTGCTCTCCAGTGTTGACTGGCGCGGCTGTATTATTTTCTGACTATACTAGTCAAGTTTTATGTTTTAGAGCCATTCTTAACTGACCGGTATGTGAGCTGAAGACCGATGATCGACACTATCCACTATGGCAAAAACGACAGTCTGAGAGACGAAATCAAAACCTATTGGTCCGGCCGCGCCGCGACTTTCGACCTTTCCCCGGGTCATGAGATTTTCTCCGAAGAAGAGCGCGAGGCCTGGCACGCGCTGGTTTTGAAGCATCTGGGCCAGGGAGAAGGCCGCAAGGCGCTGGATCTGGCCAGCGGCACCGGCGTTATCTCGCACCTGATGGACGATCTCGGTTTTCAGGTCACCGGCATGGATTGGTCGGAAACCATGCTGGAGCTTGCAAGGGCGAAGGCGAAAACCCGCGGGCGCAATATCCGCTTTTTTGTCGGCGACGCCGAAAACACGATGGAGCCGGACGAAAGCGCCGACGTCATCATCACCCGCCATCTGGTCTGGACGCTGGTTGACCCGAAGGCAAGCTTTGCCGAATGGTTCCGTGTCTTGAAACCCGGCGGACGCCTGCTGATCGTCGATGGCGATTTCGTCAACACCGGCTGGCGCGAAAGACTGGTCAAGAAGCTGGCGGCGGGTCTGGAAAGCATCGGCCTTGTGAAGCCGGACCAGCCGCACAAGCCGGCGGATCCGGAAAACACCTTCAACAGCATTCTATCGCGGGTCTATTTTTCACAGGGTGCAAGAGCTGGTGACGTTGCAGCGCTGTTGCGTGAAACCGGCTTCGAGCCCGTTGCCATCGATCAGGAACTTCAGGCCATTCATCGTGCCCAGGCAAAAAATTTCAGTCTGCTGAAAGGCATCTTGCGGGGATTGCAGCACCGTTATGCAGTATGCGCCGTGAAGCCGCACACGTCCGACAAGGGATAGGGCGACCAAAGCCCACAAGCTGCCGCCCAGCTCACCGTCACCCCGGATGTGATCCGGGGTCCAGTGCGACCAAGTCCTTGATCGCGTAATAATAGTTTCTCACGGTACAGACGCGCCTTGGCTGGATGCCGGATCTAGTCCGGCATGACACATGAAAACGCGACGAAAGCACCTCATTTTTCCGCCCGCTCGAATAGCTCCTCAAAGCGCGGCTTCGCCCGGCCTGGGACCTCTACCGTCCTGTAGCTCTGCGGCAAAACCGCGTCCCCCACCTTGATCAGCATGACCATGCCCATGCCGTAATGCGGCGAGCATTTGATGCCGTAAAAGCCTGGCTTTTCGAAACCGGTCTCGAATTCGTCGTTGATCCGGCTTTTGAAACCTTCAATCCCTTCGGGAACCATACTGTCGATCGTCGCGGCATTATGGCTCTTGTGGCTCGGCACGAAGCGCACGCGGTCGCCCGGAGCGATCTCCAGAAAATCGGGCTCGAACACCATGGAGCCCTTTTCGCCACGGTTCAGCATCTTCACCTCGAAGGTCTCGGCTCCGGCTTGAATTGAAAACCCTGTGGCCACAACCATGGCAAGTCCCGCGGAAACGGAAAGCTGTCGGGCGCAAAAGCGGAGATTTGCAAGTCTTTTCAATTTCATCATCGTGCCGTTGCTTTCCTTGCGTGATCGGACGCACCGTGGGCCGGCAGAAAACGAATATGTGAAAATCCGCTTTCATCCGTGGTGACGACGGATTGCACCCCGAACACATCGGCGATGGTCGAAGAGGTGAGGACCTCGCGCGGTGGGCCGACAGCGATCATTTCACCGCGATGCATGATGGCGACGCGGTCGCAGAACATGGCGGCATGATTGAGATCATGCAGCGCCGCCACAACCGTCAGTCCCTGCCTGCGCACCAGATCGAGCAGGCCGATCTGGTGGCCGATATCGAGATGGTTGGTCGGCTCGTCCAGCAGCAGAATATGCGGCTCCTGCGCCAATGCGCGGGCAATGTGCAGGCGCTGGCGTTCGCCGCCGGAAAGGTGATGCCAGTTTCGCTCGGCCTTGTCCGCCATATCGACATTTCCGAGCGCTGCATCGACGATGGCATCGTCCTTTGGCGACCATGCGGAAAGCGGGCCGAGATAGGGCGTGCGCCCCAGTTCCACGGCCTGTCGCGCGCTGATGCGCTCGGTGGTTTCGGCCTGCTGCTCCACAAAGGCCAGCCTGCGGGCAAGTTCGCGCCGCCCGAATGTGGCAAGCCGTTCCTCACCAAGCATGACATGACCCCGACGCGGCATGCGAATGCCGGCCAGCATGGAAAGCAGCGTGCTTTTGCCCGAACCGTTCGGCCCGATGATACCCAGAAACTCGCCCGGGGCGACTTCCAGCGAAACACCGCGCACGATGTCGAGATTGCCGGCATGAAAATGCAGATCGTGGGCGGATAATTTCATGACCGGCCTCTCTTCTGCCCGAGAATGAAGGCGAAGGCGGGCGCGCCGACCAGCGCAGTGATCACACCGATCGGCAGCACCTGCCCCGGAATGACGGTGCGCGAGAGGATATCTGCGATGATCATGAAAATTGCACCGGTCAGCGCCGTCACCGGCAGCAACATGCCGTGGCGAACGCCAACGAAGATGCGCGCCGCATGCGGGATGACGAGACCGACGAAGCCGATGGAACCGACCAGCGACACCATGACTGCCGTCATGACCGCCGAAACCGAGATCAGCACCGCATAGACCCGGCGCACCGGAATACCGAGCGAAGCTGCTGCCTGACCGCCGAAAGCGAAAGCATCAAGCGCGCGTGCGTACCAGAGGCACACCCCAAGACCCGCAATACTGACGGGCAAAGCCAGCCAGACATCCGGCCAGCGCACGCCCGAAAGATTGCCCAGCAGCCAGAACATGATGCCGCGCGCCTGTTCGGCATTGGCGGATTTGGTGACGATGAACGACGTCATGGCGTTGAACAGTTGCGAACCGGCGACCCCCGCCAGGATGATGGCGCTGTTGCCGTGCCCTGCCCGCACCGCCAGAAGGCTGACAAGCGAAAAAGCCACAAAAGCCCCGATCAGGGCGCCGGCCGGCATCGTCAGGAACCCCGCCCCGAAGCCCAGAAGCGCCACGGCCACGGCCCCGGTTGAGGCGCCTGCGGAAATACCGAGGATATATGGATCGGCGAGCGGGTTGCGCAGAAGTGATTGAAGCACCGCACCGGCCAGCGCCAGCGAGGCGCCACAGCACGCGGCAACAACGGCGCGGCTGAGGCGGTAACTCCAGACGATGCCCTCATCCAGCGGCTCCAGCGGATAACCCGCATGGAAGACACGATTGGCAATGGTCTTTGCCACCACGTCGAACGGAATGGCAGTCTCGCCGATGGCCGCACCGGCCATCAGCGCGACGAGCAGCAGGGCGAGTGCGGCAAAAGCCAGACCCGCCCTGCCAAGATTGACGGAAAGACCGTTCACTTGGCGAGACCGGCTGTGGAAATCGCCTCGGCCAGCGTTTCAATGCCTTCGATCGTGCGGATGGTCGGGTTCATCGCCTGCGCGTCCATTTCGAAGACATGGGCCGCCTTGACGGCGGGCATGATGCTGGCAACCGGATCGGTAGCGAGGAACTTGAGCTTGACGGCGACGTCATCGGCGGGAAAACGCCGGCGGTCCATCTTGCCGGCAACGATCACGGACGGATTGGCCTTGGCGATGGTTTCCCAGCCAACAGTCGGCCATTCCTCATCGCTTTCGATAACGTTCTTCAGTCCGAGCGCGGACATGATGTAACCCGGCGCACCATTGCGGCCCGCCACGTAAGGATCGATATCCAGCTCGGCGCTGGAGAACCAGAAGACTGCTGAAATCTTGCCATTCGCCGAAGCGATCTTGGCGCGGGCGGCTTCCTCACGCTTTTTCAGGTCGGCAACGACTTCCTCGCCGCGATCCTGCACGTTGAAAATTTTCGCAAGGTCGCGGACCTCCTGGTAGATCAGGTCCATGGTGAAAACGGACTTGCGCACGCCGTCGCCGCCGCCGGAGTTGTCCTTGCCCATGCAATCGGCAGGCGAGGTATAAACGGGAATACCGAGTTCGGCGAATTGCTCCGGTGTTCCGACAACGCCTTCGGGACCGATCTGCCACTGGAACTGCGTCGTCACGAGGTCCGGCCTCTTGCCAACCACCGCCTCGAAGCTCGGATCATTGTCGGCAAGCCGCTCCACCTTGGCATTGGCGTCCTCGTAACCCTTAAGAACCGGGCCGATCCACAGCGCCGTACCTACCACCTTGTCGGCCACGCCGAGCAGATAGAGAACCTCGGTCGTGCTCTGGCCGACCGATACTGTGCGGGCGGGCGCCTGCTTGAAGGTGATTTCGTGGCCGCAGCTATTGATCGTCAGCGGATAGGTGGTTTCGGCAGCCTGAGCGGCACCGGCGGGCAAGGCCGCTAATGCGACAACCAGAAGAACGGCGGAAACCGGCAGGCGTTTGAAATGAAACATATGTTCTCCAGTCTAAGTAAAGTGGCGTGATCCGCAGGCCGCGCGTCAAAACGCGTAGTGACAGAGCGACAACAAGTGTGGAGATGGAGAACGGGACTCTAAATACGTTTCCGCGGACGGAAAGGTCATAATCAGCTCCTCTTCCGGGCATCCCCGCCCGTAACGATGGTCAATATTATGACGGCAGGTCTCCTGGCTCACGAATATACGCCGTTCATCTGCCTTCCCGCACCTTGAAGGGTGCAGTGGCATGACGCTTTTCAGGCGTCACGAGGATGAGCGGCAATCCGCTTACAGTTGCGGGGGCAGCCACGGCATTGGGCGATAGAAATCACCCGCACCATGTTCCCTATTAATCCCTTTGCCCTTCGGCTTCAGGAACCGTCACTTTCTGACATAAGGGGCAAGCGCCGGGGCGTCAATTGCGATAGTGCTGCAGCTCAGCACAAAGACGGACCCGCCAACGCGAAAATTTTTGTAGCGCCGGAAGGCGCCGGTTGCGGCGCGTCTTTGGACATGGTGGTAAGGGTTTCAATCACCACCAGCCCGGATTGCGCAATAAAATCAATAAAGAGACTATTGTCGCTGATGGTGTCGAGACGCACCAGCTCATCGTCCAGATCGGTAAAATGCCGCCTCACAAGCGCAATCGCATCCATGTCCGCACCCGCAACGACCGGACCGATAATGTGGCCCCGCCCTGCCGCACGGCGCAGCGCAAAAGCGGTAAGACGGTCCGCCTCAAACACACCGTAACCCGCATTCTGCGTCAAAAGTCGCTGCAAAACGTTCCGGCGCGAAACGCCAAAAGCCGCCCGGTCTAGTTCCACCACATCAGTCAGATGACCTGCGGATAACGGCTCTATTCGTTGTTTTCTGCCGGGCGGCGGTATCTCGAAAAGGCAATTCGCCCTTCCCCGGAACAGATATACTTTTTCCGCATCGCCGGCAAAACCCAACCTTGAAAACAACCGCCGCGACGCTCCCGTCGCGTTCAACCGCAGGGAGACAGTGGGGAATTTCGCGACAAGTTTCTGCACCAGCCATGGTGCTACGCCCTGCCCCTGCAAACGGGGGGAAACAATGACCATGCCAAGCGTCGCAAACCCCTGATCATAGGGAAAGAGCATCGCGGTTGCGACAACACGGTCGATCTCATCGAGCGCGGCGAGACCCACGCCGCATTGCCGCAGAAAACACCATTCATTCGCGTGATATCGCCATCCGACGGCCATGGAGAGTGCATGCAGATGATCGGCATCCACGTCCGCGATATCCACGGTCCGCAGCTCGAAACTATCGACTTTGAGCAGGTCCATAACCAACGGCCCTCATCCCCTACGGCTCACAACCTTCATCCGGTCCCGGCCTAGCCCACGACATCCGACGGTAGCCGGTTACGCCAGCACGAATTTTCTGAAAGCACTGGAAGGTCACAACAATCTACCGAAATCATTCGCATTTCAGCAGATAAACGTCGCAGTCCATTCTAAGCTTTCGGGATGACAATCCGGTCAGCGGAGACGACCATTGAACGCAATCGAAATCCTTGAGCGTCTCGTCGGTTTCCCGTCGGTCGTTGGAACCGCCAATGGCGATATTGCCGGCTGGATCGCCGATTATCTTGAAAGCCACGGCGCGAAAGTATCGCTGCTTGCGGGACCGGAGGGCGACCGCGCCAATCTCTTCGCCACCTTCGGCCCGGCCGATCGCGCCGGATATGTTTTGTCCGGCCATATGGATGTCGTACCCGCCAGCGAGCCGGAATGGTCTTCCGATCCCTTTACACTGCGGGCGGAAAATGATCGTCTCTACGGGCGCGGAACCACCGACATGAAGGGTTTTCTGGCCACGGTTCTCGCCGCGGCGCCTGCATTTTCGCGCATGGCGCTGAAACGTCCCGTGCATGTCGCCTTTTCCTACGACGAGGAGGCGGGTTGCCGTGGCGTTCCGCATCTTCTCGCCAGATTGCCTGAACTGTGCGCCGCACCGGCCGGCGCAATTATCGGCGAACCGAGCAATATGCGGGCGGTTCGTGCACACAAGGGCAAAGCAGCAGCTCGCATTACCATCCGTGGCCGTTCCGGCCATTCGTCCCGGCCTGATCAGGGGGTGAATGCCATTCATCTGATGACCGGTATCATGGCAAAGGCCGTAGAGACGGCACATGAGCTGACGAAAGGCCCCTTTGAAGCGACTTTCGAGCCACCCTACTCCTCGCTGCAGATCGGCACGATGAAGGGCGGCCAGGCGATCAACATCATCCCCGATTTCTCGGCCATCGAGCTGGAAGCGCGGGCGATTTCCGGCATATCGCCGCTTGAACTGCTCGGGCCGGTTCGCGCAAGCGTCGAGGCTCTTGCAGCAAAGGGTGTCGATATCGAATGGACGCCTATGAGCGATTATCCGGCGCTTTCGCTTGCAGCCAATGCTCCGCTTGTTCTGCTTCTGGAGGAATTGACCGGCACCCCCTGTCTCGCCGCCGTCAGCTACGGCACGGAGGCGGGGCTGTTCCAGGCGGCGGGCATCGACGCCATCATCTGCGGACCAGGGGATATCGGCCGCGCCCACAAGCCGGACGAGTTCATAACGACGGGCGAACTTTCGGCCTGCCAGTCGATACTGGAAACACTCGCAAGCCGCTGTGCGGCTTGAACCTTCGGGAAGCATAGATTTCAGATGACGTTTCTCTTCAATTCCGACGCCAAGCGCGGCGAGATTTTCCGACAGGCTCTAGCTGCAGAACTGCCTGATCTGCCGTTTTCTATGGATGCGTCAACTGTCGATCCCGACGCAGTCCGTTACCTCATCACCTGGACGGCACCGCAGGACATTGCCCGGTACCGCAATCTCGAAGTCCTGTTTTCGATCGGCGCGGGTGTCGACCAGTTTCACATCGAGGCGATCCCTGAGACGGTAAAGGTCGTACGCATGGTGGATGAGGGCATCATCCGCATGATGCAGGAATATATCTGCCTCGGCGTACTTTCCCTCCACCGCAACCTGCCGGTCTATTTAAACCAGCAGCGCCAGCAACTGTGGAATGCCCTGCCCCAGCGTCAGGCGGAAGAGTGCCGGGTGGGCGTTCTCGGCCTCGGCATGCTGGGCGTTGCGGCGCTGGAGCGGCTGAAACCTTTCGGCTTTCCGCTTTCCGGCTGGAGCCGCTCACAGCGTCAGATCGATGGCGTCACCTGCCATCATGGCGACGACGGCCTCAAATCCATTCTCTCCACCAGCGATATTCTCGTCTGCCTGCTGCCTCTCACCGACGAGACCACGGGGCTTCTGAACGCCGAGCGTCTGGGGATGCTTCCCGAAGGGGCTGCTCTGGTTCACGCCGGGCGCGGCAAACAGCTCGATCATGACGCTTTGCTCGATGCACTCAACAGCGACAGGCTTTCAGGTGCGGTGATTGACGTTACCGATCCGGAGCCCCTGCCCAAAGACCACCGCTTCTGGACCCATCCGAAAATTCTCCTGACGCCGCATATTGCCAGCGTCACCCAGCCCCATTCCGCTGCCCGCACCGTCGTCGAAAATATCAAACGATTCGAATCCGGTCTCGAACCGCTCGGCCTCGTTGACCGTAGCCGCGGATACTGATCCTACCGTTCCAAGAAAGGACACCCATGTCTCTCCTCAAGACCATCGACACCAATCCCGCCTTTGAACCGAAAGCCTCCAAGGCCCTGCCCGAACGCCTCATCGCCGGCGACCCGTCGTTCAAAACCTGGCCGCTAGATGAAGCCCGTGATGGCACCGTGCATACCGGCATCTGGGAAGCGACCCCCGGCGAAAGCCGCTCGATCAAAGGCGAGACATTCGAGTTCTGCCACATTCTCGAAGGCGTTATCGAGATCACACCGGAGGGCGGCGCGCCGCTGCGTTACACGGCGGGCGACAGCTTCGTCATGAAGCCCGGTTTCGTTGGCGTCTGGAACACAATCGAAACCGTGCGCAAGATCTATGTGACCGTGAACGGATGATTTGCCGAACAGCATGCCTGGCATCCCGGCTGATGGAGAGGCATTTTTGAGAACAGCGATGGCTGGCAATCCGCAGGCGGATGCCAGCCATGGTTTACATGGGTATCCTGCCCGGATGCCTTTCGACCGGATTTACGGCCCTCGATCGGACCCGTCGCAAGGTTTTCGGCGCGGTCTTCATGCCCGCCGAAGATTGCGCTGTGGGCCACCAGCAAAACAGGATTTTCGTTCACCGCCCCCGCCGCAGTCGGTCGATGCTGCTTGCCATCAGGGAGTAGCTTTGGCGCATATCCACAGAGGATCATCCATGACGCTCAGCTTCGATCCAGACAGCCTGTCCTTGCCGATCGGCCATTTCATCGGCGACCGGCTGATCCCGGCTAAAAACGGCATTGACATGCATCGTCCTTCGGACGGTATCGAATATGCCGGTTGCCCGAAGGCGGATGCGGCACTTGTCGATGAGGCGGTGCAAACCGCCAAAGCCGCACTGAAGAGCAGTAACTGGGGCGGCGTGCGCCCGCGTGAGCGCACCAGGGTACTGCAACGCTGGGCAGACCTGATCGAGCAGGAAGCCGAGACGCTGGCGAAAATCGAGGCGCTCTCCTCAACCCGGCCCGTGGGCCACCTGATTGCGGGCGATATCGCCGTCACTGCCGAGCAGATCCGCTTCTTTGCCGAATTTGCGGACAAGGAGGGCGGTGATCTCGTGCCGACCGACGATACAAGCGTCGGCATGATCATGACCGAGCCCTATGGCGTCGTGGGCGCCATTACGCCTTGGAATTTTCCGGTGTCCATGGCGGGCTGGAAGCTTGGCCCGGCACTCGCAGCCGGCAATGCCGTAGTGCTGAAACCATCGGAGATGACGCCCTTCTCCAGCATTTTCATGGCGCAACTGGCCATCAAGGCAGGGCTGCCCGCCGGGCTTATCAACATCGTGCTGGGTGACGGGCCTGTGACAGGCAATGCCATCACCGGCCATCCCGAAATTTCCAAGGTCAGCTTCACCGGATCGACGGCAGCAGGTTCGGCCATCATGGCAAATATCGCGCGTACCGGCGTCAAGCCCATGACGCTGGAACTGGGCGGCAAAAGTCCGCAGCTGGTTTTTGCAGACGCCGATATCGAAAAAGCCGCCGCCGCGATCGCCGGCAACATTCTGTCCAATGCCGGGCAGGCCTGCGTTGCCGGCTCGCGCATCATCGTTGAAGAGAGTGTCGCAGAGGCGCTTTCCGCCGCAATCATCGCTCGCATGAAGACGGTGAAGCCCGGCCCGACCTGGGACGAAGCAACACAGTATTCGCCGATCATCTCCGAAGTGCAGCGCCAGCGCATTGACGGCATCGTGCAGGCGGCTGTCGCCCATGGCGGCGAATGCCTGACGGGCGGCGCGATCATGGACGGTCCGGGTTATTTCTACCAGCCGACCTTGATCGCAAATGTCGACCAGACCTCCCCTGCTGTCACAGAAGAGATATTCGGGCCAGTGCTGACCCTGCAAACCTTCAAGACGGAAGAAGAGGCGCTGGCGCTCGCCGATCATCCTACCTACGGTCTTGCCGCGGGTCTTTTCAGCCGCGATATCTCGCGCGTCATGCGCCTGTCTCGCGCCATCCAGGCAGGAACGATCTGGGTCAACCGTTATGGCCGCTCCCGCGACCATATCCTGCCGACCGGCGGTTACAAACGCTCCGGCATCGGCAAGGATCTCGGACGGGAGGCCTATCTCGCCAACCGCAAGAGCAAAAGCGTCCTGATCGGACTGTAACAGGGGAAACATCTTGAAAACGCATCGCATCGCACTCATTCCCGGAGACGGCATCGGCAAAAGCGTGACTGATGCCGCCTGGCAGGTTCTCAACACCGCAGCAAAAAGCTCCGGTTTTGCGCTTGAAGGCACCGAATTCCCCTGGTCCTGCGCCTTCTACAAGGAGACCGGCGCGATGATGCCGAAGGATGGCATCGAGACCCTGCGCGGCTTCGACGCCATTCTGCTGGGCGCGGTCGGCTGGCCAGCGGAGGTGCCGGATTCGGTATCGTTGCACGGCCTGCTTCTGCCGATCCGCAAGGCATTTGTGCAATACGCCAATATCCGCCCGCACCGGCTTCTGCCCGGCGTGCAGGGACCGTTGAAAGCGGATGGATTCGACATTCTCTGCATCCGCGAAAATACCGAAGGTGAATATTCCGGTGCCGGCGGACGCGTGCATCAGGGCACCGAAGACGAGGTCGCTGTCGAAACCTCCATCTTCACCCGCAAGGGCGTGGAACGCATCCTGCGCTTCGGCTTCGAGCAGGCGCAAAAGCGTCGCGGCAAGTTGGCTTCCGTCACCAAATCCAACGCCCAGAAATATTCGATGGTGTTCTGGGACGAGGTGACGCAAAAGCTCGCCGCCGAATATCCGGATGTTGAAGTTTCCAGTTATCATATCGACGCCATGGCGGCGCGCATGGTGATGGCGCCGGGAAGCCTTGATGTCGTGGTCGCCTCAAACCTCTTCGGCGATATCCTGACCGATCTCGGCGCAGCCATTCAGGGCGGCCTCGGTTTTGCCGCCTCCGCCAATATCAATCCCAACCGCACGGCACCCTCCATGTTCGAGCCGGTGCACGGTTCGGCCCCTGACATCGCCCATCTCGGCATTGCCAACCCCATCGCCGCCATCTGGTCCGGCGCCATGATGCTGGAGCATCTGGGTGAGGCGGATGCGGCCAAGCGGGTCATGGCGGCGCTGGAAAAGGCGACCGGCCGGGGTATTGGCACTGTGCCGGGCAAGGACAAGACAGACGTAATAACTGCCGCAGTTGTCGCGGCTCTCGACTGATTTCGGAGACAGATAATGCAGGGCTTGAAGGACAAGGAACTCTTTCGCCAAACGGGTTTGATCGGCGGCGCATGGAAGGCGGCCGCATCAGGCAAGACGGTCGACGTGATCGACCCGGCGACGCAGGCGCTGATCGGCACCGTGCCGGATATGGGCAGCGTGGAAACCCGCGCGGCCATCGAAGCCGCCAACGCTGCCTTCGGGCCGTGGAAGAAGAAAACGCACGCGGAGCGCGCGGCGCTTCTGGAAAAATGGTTCGCGTTGATGATCGAACACATCGACGATCTCGGCCTGATGTTGACCATCGAACAGGGCAAGCCACTCGAAGAGGCCAAGGGCGAAATCCGTTACGGAGCATCCTTCGTCAAGTGGTTTGCGGAAGAAGGCCGACGCATCAGCGGCGGCACCATTCCCTCTCCGACGCCGGATCGCCGTATCGTAGTGCTGAAGGAGCCGGTTGGTGTCTGCGGGATCATCACACCGTGGAATTTCCCGAACGCCATGATCACCCGCAAGGTCGCACCTGCATTGGCGGCTGGCTGCACCGTGGTCATCAAGCCCTCGGAATTCACGCCCTATTCGGCCCTAGCGCTCGGCGTTCTCGCCGAACGTGCAGGCATTCCGGCTGGCGTCATCAACATCGTCACCGGCATGCCGACGGAGATCGGCAACGAGATCATGGCCAATGAGACGGTGCGGAAAATTTCCTTCACGGGCTCTACCCGTGTCGGTTCGCTGCTGATGCGCGGTGCGGCCGACAGTGTAAAACGACTGTCGCTGGAACTCGGCGGCAATGCCCCTTTCATCGTATTCGACGATGCCGATCTCGATCTCGCCATCGAAGGCGCGCTCGTTTCGAAATTCCGCAATGGCGGTCAGACCTGCGTCTGCGCCAACCGCATTCTCGTTCAGGCGAGCGTGTACGATGCATTTGCGAAAAAACTGGCTGATCGCGTCGATGCCATGCGTGTAGGACCCGGAACGGAACTGGGTGTTTCCATCGGTCCGATGATCAACGAGCCGGCAATCGCCAAAATCCGCGCGCATATCGATGACGCCGTTTCCAAGGGCGCCGAGATCATTACCAAGCCTCATGATCTGCCTGAAGGTTCGCAATATACCGCACCGGTGGTGCTGACGGGCGCAACAACCGCCATGCGGCTGGCGAGCGAAGAGACCTTCGGGCCAGTCGCCCCGCTCTTCCGCTTCGAGACGGAAGAGGAGGCGATTGCGATCGCCAACGGCACGCCCTTCGGCCTTGCCGCCTATTTCTACACTGAAAGCCTCAAACGCGCCTGGCGCGTGGGCGAGGCGCTGGAGTTCGGCATGGTCGGCCTCAATACCGGGGCGATCTCCACCGAAGTCGCCCCCTTCGGCGGCGTCAAGCAATCCGGCCTCGGCCGCGAAGGCGCACAGGTCGGCATCGAGGAATATCTGGAAATGAAGACGTTCCACATCGGTGGACTTGCCTGAAGACTGTTCCTTTCTCCCCGCCTAAAGGGCCGCTCTGCGGCCCTTCTTTTTTGGTGCGAAATTGAAAAGCAGCACCCCCAGGGGTGTAAGAAAAATCCGGAGGCATGAATTGGTTTGACAAAGCCACGGCATTCACGTGTCGTGACCCCCGACTAGATCCGGGGTCCAGCGCGATCACGTCATTGATCGTAAAAGACTATTCACCGTGCAGGCGCGCAGTGGCTGGATGCCAGATCAAGTCCGGCATGATGAAGAAATGAACTAACGCGCTACTGAATCTTATCCAGCATCTTGTAATAAAGCCCCACCAAGGGAAGAAACCAGGGCTTGCCGAAATGGCCAGGCACCGCCGGCCAGTCCATCCCCTTCAGCGGGTTGTTGTCCGGGCGGCCCAGAATGGCGTCAGCCATGATCATGCCCAGATGGGTGGAAAGCTGGGCGCCGTGGCCGGAATAGCCCATGGCGTACCAGACGCCGTCATGGAAACCGGCGCGGGGATAACGGTCCTTGGTCATATCAACCAGTCCGCCCCAGCAATAATCGATCGGCACATGCGCAAGCTGCGGGAATATGCGGTGCAGGCTATCCATCAGGATCGCTCCACTTTTGGCATCCGAACGCTGGTCCGATGTCGTGGAAAAGCGCGCGCGGCCGCCGAAGATCAACCGGTTGTCCGGTGCGAGGCGGAAATAATTGCCGATATTCATGGTGTTGACGTAGGTGCGGTTACCCGGGACGGACGCCTTGATCTCGGCATCCGTCAACGGCCGCGTGGCGATGATGAAACTGCCGACCGCGATGATGCGACGGCGGAAATAGCCGAAACCGGAGGGCGTGTAGGCGCCGGTTGCCACAAGAACATTATCGGCAGTGACCTTGCCGCGCGCCGTTTCCAGCGTGTGTGTCTTGCCGTTCTGAGTATGTTTCGTCACCGCCGCATTTTCGAAGATGACCGCACCATGGCGGCTGGCAGCCTGCGCAAGGCCGGCCACATAGCGGCCCATATGCATCATGGCGCTCTTCTTGGACAGCATGGCGCCATAAAAGGGAGAGCCGATTTCCGCCTTGAGATCGTCAACCGACAGAAGCGCCGTGTCGGGATCCACCTCGGCATGAACAGCCTCGAAATTCTTCGCCAGACTTTCGAAATGCTGCGGTTTCGAAGCCATTTTCAGCTTGCCGGCGCGGCGGAAATTGCAATCGATCCCTTCCTCGGCGATCAGGCTTTCCAGCGTGTCGATCGAGGCATCCAGCGCCTTGTAGAGCGCGATGGCGCGCTCCTTACCGAGTTCCGCCTTGGCGGAGAGGTAGGAGTGGGCCAGCCCGTTGTTGAGGTGGCCGCCATTGCGCCCGGAAGCACCCCAGCCGACGCGCTGTCCTTCAAGAACAACCACGCGCGCGCCCGCTTTTGCCAGCTGGCGCGCAGCACCCAGACCCGTGAAGCCGCCACCAATGACGGCCACATCGTAATGGCCTTCGACAGGACCTTGCGCCGCCCCCGCAAACAGGGGCGCCGTGTCGTGCCAATAGGAGACGAGCTTCATGATCCGGTCCTTCCTTACAGTCCGACGACGCCCGCGAGACCGGAAATATCGGAGATCTCCGTATAACCGTAATAGGGGTTTGCCGGTTCGTGGCCGCGGTTGACCCAGACCTTGTTCTTGATGCCGAGATCGTGCGCGGACATCAGGTCGTAGCGGAAGGAGGACGAGACGTGCAGAATATCTTCCGGGCCGCAGCCGAGCATGTCGAACAAATATTCGAAAGCCTTGAAATGTGGCTTGTAGGCCTGCGCCTGTTCGGCGGTATAGACGGCATGGAACGGCGCGCCAAGCTTTGCCACATTCGACATGATCTGCGAATTCATGGCGTTAGACAGAATGACCAGCGGAATTTCCTTGGCAACCTTCGCCAGACCGGCCGGAACGTCGGCATGCGGACCCCATGTCGGAACGCGCTCATACACCATTACCGCATCTTCGTCCTTGAAGGCCACACCGTTGCGCTTGCAGGTGCGCGACAGGGCGTTATGGACAACTTCGGCGTAAGGCTTCCAGTCATGCATGACCTCGTCCAGGCGATAGGCAGAGAAGTCCTTGATGAATTGCTGCATCTCGGCCTCGCCCAGACGATCACCATAGAGATCGCGGGCAGCTTCTGCCATCTGGAAATGAATCAGCGTACCGTGGCAATCGAAAGTGATGTATTTCGGGCGGAAGATGGTCATGTCGTCGTCGTCCTTGCTTGGGGATGGGTGGTGGCTGCAATAACAAGATCATAGAGGCCTTTGCCCGGTCGACGCACTGCAATTGCCATTCGCGAAAGCAGATTGTTGCGTATGCGGCCGCCAGTTTGGCAGAGAGTTGCGTGCGATAAAACCGGAAGCCGCCGCCCACCCCCGTTCTGCGGATGGAAGCAGATGATGTGCGGCATAAGATGCGGCGGCGGGTAAAAGCAACAGTGAAACATATCGAACCTTGCCATTCGTCGGGACAATGTTCTTTTGCCGCCGGTCTATCAATGAACATGAAGAATAAAACGGAGTTGGGCCATGCAAGCCAGCCTCATCGATATCCTGAAATTTGAGCCGCAACACCTCGACGCCGCCGTCGAGCTTTCCCGCCAGGCCGGTTGGCCACACCGCCGGGAAGACTGGGCGCTCGTCCTTTCACTGAGCAAGGGTTTCGTCGCTATCGAAAACGGTCGCGTCGTCGGAACCGCAATGGCCACGCTTCTCGGAGACACCTGCGCCACCGTCAACATGGTGATCGTGGACGAGGCCATGCGCGGCCGTGGTCTCGGACGCAAGCTGATGCAGGCGGTCGTCGATGCTGCGGAAAATCGCGAGTGCCGTCTGACCGCCACCGCTGAAGGCCTCCCCCTCTATGAGAAGATGGGGTTCGTGGCATGCGGCGAGGTGCGTCAGCACCAGGGAATTCCTACGGCCGCCGATAAGCCCGCCAATGTGGCATGGGCAGAAACGATTGTACCGGCCGAGCTTGCCGCACTCGACGCGCAGGCATTCGGTGCGGATCGTACGGCACTCTTTACCGAGCTTGCGGATAGGGCACGGTTTGCGGTGGTTCAACAGCATGGCGCCATCATGGGCTTTGCAGGCCTTCGCGCCTTTGGCCGTGGTGAAGTCATCGGCCCGATTGTGGCGGAAACTGCTGAAATCGCAAAGGATTTGATTGCCTTCGTAGTTTCCGAGCGCCCCGGCGCATTCCTGCGCGTAGACACCACCACCGAGACGGGCCTCGGTCCCTGGCTTGCCGAATACGGTCTTGCCCATGTCGGTGGCGGCATCGCCATGCGCCGGCCGAAGGCGGAAACCTCTGCCGACAAAAAACTGAAAACATTCGCGTTGACCAGCCAGGCGCTGGGCTGAATCCGGAGAGACCCATGTTAAGCAATTCACTGATCGAGCTCGACCGCGCCCATCTGGTGCACCCTGTCTCTTCCTTCCGCGGCCATGAAAAGCTTGGCGTTCGCGTGCTGAAATCGGCAAAGGGTGCCACGATTACCGACATGACCGGCCACCAGCTGATCGACGGTTTTGCCGGCCTCTGGTGCGTCAATGCAGGCTATGGCCATGACAGCATCGTGGAAGCGGCGGCAAAGCAGATGCGTGAACTGCCCTATGCCACTGCCTATTTCGACATTGGCAGCGAACCCGCCATTCGCCTGGCCTCCGAACTCGCCGACCGCGCGCCAGGCGATCTCAACCACGTCTATTTCACGCTTGGCGGATCCGACGCGGTGGACAGCACCATCCGCTTCATCCGCTATTACTGGCACGCCAAAGGCCAGCCGCAGCGCGACCAGTTCATTTCCATCGAACAGGGTTATCACGGCTCCACCACCGCCGGTTCAGGCCTGACTGCGCTGCCCGCCTTCCATGCAGGTTTCGGCGTGCCTTACGACTGGCAGCACAAAATTCCGTCTCACTATGCCTATCGCAATCCGGTCGGCAGCGACCCCGCCGCCATCATCGCCTCTTCCCTGCAAATCCTGAAGGACAAGATCGAGGCTATCGGCCCGGAGCGGGTCGCCGCCTTTTATGCAGAGCCCATTCAGGGCTCCGGTGGCGTTCTGGTGCCGCCGCCTGGCTGGATCAAGGCCATGCGGGAACTCTGCCGTTCGTATGGCATTCTCTTCGTTGCCGACGAAGTTATTACCGGCTTCGGCCGCACGGGACCACTGTTTGCCTGTGCCGACGAAGATATCGTGCCGGACTTCATCACAGCCGCCAAGGGTCTGACTTCGGGCTATGTGCCGATGGGCGCCGTCTTCATGGCCGACCATGTTTATGATACAATAGCCGACTTCGCCGGCGATGCCGCGGTCGGGCACGGTTATACCTATTCCGCCCATCCCGTCAGTGCCGCCGTTGGTCTCGAAGTGCTGAAACTTTACGAGGGCGGGCTGCTGGAAAACGGCCGGCGCGCCGGTCAGCGGCTGATGGCCGGGCTGGAAGGATTGAGAAGCCATCCGCTGGTTGGCGATGTACGTGGCCGGGGCATGCTTGCCGCTATCGAACTCGTGACCGACAAAGAGAAGAAAACTCCGCTGCCGGCTGCAGCGGCCCCTGCACGCAAGGTTTTTGACCGCGCCTGGGAAAACGGCCTCATCGTGCGCGCCTTCGCCAACGGCATCCTCGGCTACGCGCCGCCGCTGTGTTGCACCGATGACGAGATCGACGCCATTATAGAGCGGACGCGGAAAACCCTCGACCAGACGCTCGAGGACCCGGCAGTGCGGGCCGCCATGGCGTGAGGCGAACAGTGGATGGCGTTGCGGCACCTTCTCGAAATGTCGCAACGCCGCACATATTCGCAATATTCTGCCGAAGACCCGATCCTTTTCGGAGAATCCGGCGCGCTGGAACTGCCAAACTATCAACAGAAAAAGCACTAAACGCCATAAAAAAGGGCGTCAGCAAGAATGGGAACGGGACAAGGATCCCGTCCGGGAACAGAATAAAATGCCGCAGCCTTCCCAAGGGCTCTGCGCGGCAAAGCGGAGACCGACATTGCCCAAGAAACTGAGCGACTTCAAATATATGAGCTTCGACGTGGTGGGAACTCTCATCGATTTCGAAGGTGGCTTGAAATCGACCCTGACCCAGATCGGCGCTGAAAACGGCGTTGAGGTCGACGGTGAAAAGGCGCTTAGCCTTTACCGCGCGGCGCGTTACTCCGACGCCACCGATCTGTTTCCGGACGATCTCGTCCGCGTCTACCTGATCATCGCTCCGGAACTCGGTTTGCCGGCGGAGCGCGCTCTGGGTGAGCGCCTGCGCGACGCAGCAAAAAACTGGAAAGGCTTTGAAGACAGTCGCGCCGCGATGGCCGAGCTTGCAAAGACGCATCGTCTCATTGCCATGACCAACGCCCAGCGCTGGGCCTTCGAGTATTTCTCGAAGGAACTCGGTAGTCCCTTTTACGCCGCTTTCACAGCGGATGATACCGCCACGGAAAAGCCGGATCCCGCATTCTTCGAGAAGGTTTTCGCCTTCGTTGAAAGCGAAGGCGCATCGAAGGACGACATTCTGCACGTTGCGCAGAGCCAGTACCACGATATCGGCATTTCACGGAAACTCGGGATGACCAATTGCTGGATAGAGCGCCGCCACGCCCAGAAGGGATATGGCGGCACCATCGAGCCGGAGAACTTTACCGAACCGGACTACCACTTCACCTCGATGGCCGGCCTTGCCGAGGCCACGAGACACTCGGGCCGCTGAAGCGCCTGTGGCATGACGCGCACTGGGGCGTGGATGCCGAAAATTACTGCAGATGCCATTTCAACAAATCATACAAAAGGGGAAGACCATGAGTGACAGGATTACAAATTGGACCCGCTCTGACGATGCCGCCGTTGAACAGGCTATCCGTCGCGGCGCGACGCGGCGAGAGCTGCTTCACATGCTGCTGGCCGGCGGCGTAGCAATTTCCGCCGGTTCGGCCATTCTCGGCCGCGCCTCGCAGGCTCTGGCGGCCACTCCCGTTTCCGGCGGCACGCTGAAGGCGGCCGGCTGGTCCTCCTCCACGGCCGACACGCTCGACCCCGCAAAAGCCTCGCTTTCGACGGATTACGTTCGTTGCTGCGCGCTCTATAACCGGCTGAGCTTCCTCGATGTTTCCGGCACGCCCCAGATGGAGCTGGCCGAATCCATCGAAACGAAGGACGCCAAGACCTGGACCGTGAAGCTGCGTTCCGGCGTCACCTTCCATGACGGCAAGGCACTGACCGCCGATGACGTGGTCTATTCGCTGAAGCGTCACCTTGACCCGGCCGTCGGTTCGAAGGTCGCCAAGATCGCCGCCCAGATGACCGGCTTCAAGGCGATCGACAAGAGCACCGTCGAGATCACGCTGGCAAACGCGAACGCAGACCTGCCGGCCATCCTGGCATTGCATCACTTCATGATCGTTGCCGATGGCGCGACCGATTTCTCCAAGGGGAACGGCACCGGTGCCTTCAAGCTGGAGAAATTCGAACCCGGCGTCCGCTCGATCATGTCGAAAAACACCAATTACTGGAAACAGGGTGGTCCGCACGTCGATAGCTTCGAATTCTTCGCGATTGCCGAAGACAATGCCCGCGTTAACGCCCTCATTTCGGGCGATATCCACCTCGCAGCGGCTATCAATCCGCGTTCGCTGCGCCTTCTCGACAAACAGGAAGGCATCGTTCTGTCCAAGGGAACGTCCGGCAACTACACCAACCTCAATATGCGGCTGGACCAGACGCCCGGCAACAATGCCGATTTCATCGCGGGCATGAAGTCGATCGTCAACCGCGAGCAGGTCGTCAAGGCGGCTCTGCGTGGCCTCGGTGAAGTCGGTAACGACCAGCCCGTGCCGCCCATGAGTCCCTACCACAATCCGGACCTCAAGCCGAAGGCCTTCGATCCTGATAAGGCGAAGTTCCACTTTGAAAAAGCGGGTCTTATCGGTCAGTCCATCCCCGTCATCACCTCGGATGCTGCAAACTCTGCCGTGGACATGGCGATGATCATCCAGGCGTCGGCCGCAGAAATCGGTGTGAAGCTGGATGTGCAGCGCGTTCCCTCGGACGGTTACTGGAGCAATTACTGGCTCAAGGCGCCTATTCACTTCGGCAATATCAACCCGCGCCCGACCCCGGATATTCTGTTCTCGCTGCTTTACGCCTCCGACGCGCCGTGGAACGAAAGCCAGTACAAGTCGCCGAAGTTCGACAAGATGATGCTCGAAGCACGTGGCATGCTGGACATGGACAAGCGCAAGCAGATCTACTTCGAAATGGAAAAGATGATCGCCGACGAAGCCGGCACCATCATTCCCGCCTATATCACCAATGTCGACGCCATCACCTCCAAGCTGAAGGGTCTGGAAGCCAATCCGCTCGGCGGCATGATGGGTTACGCGTTTGCTGAATACGTCTGGCTCGAAGCCTGATAGACCAAGGGGCCGGGCGCCGATGCGCCCGGCAACCTTTCCGCCGGTGCGGGAAGCCTCCACAGCTGGAGCGACACTTTGAAAAACAAGCGGTTTTCGCCTGATATCTCGCTCCAGCCATATAATTTGGATCATGATGATTTCAGGTCGATCGGGCCTGAAATCATCATGATCCAGGCAGGTCGCAGGAGCATGTAAATGAACAGCCGGATACTCTCCCTTATCGCCAGGCGGCTGGTCGTCATGCTGACGACGCTGCTTATCGTATCGTTTATCGTCTTTTCCGCCACCAGCCTGCTGCCCGGCGACACGGCAACGATCCTTCTTGGCCAGTCGGCAACGCCGGAGGCCGTGGCTGGTCTGCGCACCGCCATGCATCTCGACGACCCGGCCCTTCTGCGTTTTGTCCGCTGGCTTTTTGGCCTGCTACACGGCGAACTCGGCACGTCCTACGCCAACAATATGGCGATCGCCGACCTCATAGGCCCACGTTTCGTCAACTCCATGAAGCTTGCCGGCATCACCACTGTTATCGCCGTGCCGCTGGCCCTGACGCTCGGCATCAGCTCCGCCATGCTGCGTGGAACGCTTTATGATCGCGCCGTCACCATCCTGACCATCGGTGTCATTTCCGTGCCGGAATTCATGATCGCGACGCTCGCGGTTCTGCTGTTCGCCGTATACCTGAAGTGGCTGCCGGCCCTGTCGCTGGTCAGCGAGGTGCATACCGTGTTCGATGTGCTGCGGGTTTACGCCATGCCGGTCATCACGCTCACCTTCGTCGTGTCGGCACAGATGATCCGCATGAGCCGCGCCGCCGTCATCGAGACGCTCGATACGCCCTATGTGGAAATGGCGCTCCTGAAGGGCGCTCCGCGCATGCGCATCGTCCTGCGCCACGCACTTCCCAATGCGCTTGGTCCCATCGTCAATGCGGTTGCTTTGTCGCTTTCCTATCTCGTCGGCGGCGTCATCATCGTCGAGACTATCTTCAATTATCCAGGCATCGCCAAGCTGATGGTTGATGGCGTCGCGACCCGTGATCTGCCACTGATCCAGAGCTGCGCAATGATTTTCTGCGTCGGTTATCTCCTCCTCATCACAACCGCCGATATCATCGCCATCATGTCCAATCCGAGGCTGCGCTGATGACCGACAATATCAAAACAACTTCGGGGACCTCGCGCTTGGGTTACAAAATCAATGTCGTCGGCGTTTTCGGCTTTCTCGTCATTTTTCTCTGGGCCATGGTTGCGATCTTTGCGCCCTATCTCATCCCGCATCCCGTCGGTGAAATCGTCGATCTGGATTATTTCGGTCCGATGACCTCCGATCTCTGGCTCGGCTCCGACTATCTCGGCCGCGACGTGTTTTCCCGCATTCTCATGGGCGCGCGTTTCACGGTCGGCATCTCGCTTGCCGCCGTAACGATCGCCTGCGTGTCGGGCGTCGTTCTCGGCATGAGCGCTGCCGTGGTCGGCGGCTGGTTCGATGCGGCCCTCAGCCGTTTTCTCGATGCGGTGAACTCCATTCCAAGCAAGCTTTTCGGACTTGTGGTTGTCGCTGCCGTTGGCTCCTCCATTCCTGTGCTGATCGTCACCCTGTCGGTTATCTATACGCCCGGCGCCTATCGCTTTGCCCGGGCGCTCGCCGTCAATGTCAATACCATGGATTTCGTCACCGTCGCCCGCGTGCGCGGCGAGAGCCTCTTGCACCTTATCAGCTCCGAAATCCTGCCCAACATCATCCGTCCCGTGCTGGCCGATCTCGGCGTGCGCTTTGTGTTCATCGTGCTGCTTCTGTCGGGCCTTTCCTTTCTCGGTCTTGGCCTGCAGCCGCCGAATGCAGACTGGGGTGCGCTGGTGCGTGAAAACATCGGCGGTCTGCCCTTTGCCGCGCCAGCCGTGATCTTTCCGTCGTTGGCGATTGCCAGCCTGTCGATCAGCGTCAATCTGCTGATCGACAATCTGCCGCAGAAAATCCGCGACAGGAGCGAATAATGACAAATCTTGTTGAAATCCGTGGACTTAAAGTCGAGGCGACCACCGATTCCGGCCGCCGCATCCAAATCATCAGGGGTGTAGACATCGATATCGCCGATGGCGAGATCGTCGCATTGATCGGCGAAAGCGGCTCCGGCAAGACCACCATTGCACTGACATTGATGGGATATGCCCGCCCAGGCTGCCGTATTTCCGGCGGCAGCGTCACGGTGGCAGGCCGCGATATGGTACAGCTTTCCGAAATGGAACGGGCGAAGATCCGCGGTACGAAAATCTCCTACGTCCCTCAAAGCGCCGCAGCCGCCTTCAATCCGGCGCAAAAGATCATCGACCAGGTCATAGAGGTCACCCGCATCCACGATCTGATGCCGCCGCAGGAGGCGCGCCAAAGAGCGGTGGAACTGTTCAAGGCATTGTCGCTGCCCAATCCCGAAACCATCGGCGACCGTTATCCGCACCAGGTTTCCGGCGGCCAGCTTCAGCGTCTCTCCGCCGCCATGGCGCTGATCGGCAACCCGGAACTGGTCATTTTCGACGAACCGACTACGGCACTCGACGTAACGACACAGATCGAGGTTCTCCGCGCCTTCAAATCAGCGATGCGCAAGGGCGGCATCGGCGGCGTTTATGTTTCGCACGATCTCGCAGTCGTCGCCCAGATTGCCGACCGGATCGTGGTGCTGAAAGGCGGCGAGATACAGGAAACCGGCACGACCACGGATATTCTCGAGAATGCACAGCATCCTTATACGCGGGAGTTGCTCACCGCTTTTAACGATAAGGTACGCACCGTAGCGCCGCTAAAACAAAGTGACGCGAAGCCGCTGCTGGATATCGAGAAGCTGATCGCCGGATATGGAACGAAAGGCGAAGACCATATGCCGCTGGTGCGTGCGGTCGATTCCGTCAGCCTTGCAGTCTATCCCGGACGCAATCTCGGCATCATCGGCGAATCCGGTTGCGGAAAATCGACGCTGGCGCGCGCCATTGCCGGCATTCTGCCCGCCGCCAGCGGGCATGTCATCTTCGAAGGTCGGCAGCTGGATGCCGATGCCCGCCAACGCACCAGCGATCAATTGCGCCGCATGCAGATCGTCTTCCAATATGCCGATACGGCGCTAAACCCGGCCAAATCCATCGAGGATATTCTCGGCCGGCCGCTGACCTTTTATCACGGCATGAGAGGCAAGGCGCGCGACACCCGGATCGACCAGTTGCTGGATATGGTGAAGCTGCCGCGCTCGGTTCGCCACCGCCATCCTTCCGGCCTGTCGGGCGGACAGAAGCAACGCGTCAACTTCGCCCGCGCGCTCGCAGCAGAACCATCGCTCATCATTTGCGATGAAATTACCTCGGCGCTTGATACGGTCGTCGCAGCCGCGATCATCGACCTGCTCGGCGAACTCCAGCGAGAGCTGAACCTCTCCTACATCTTCATCAGCCACGATCTCTCTGTGGTGGAAACCATCTGCGACGAAATCGTCGTGATGTATGGCGGGCAGAAAGTGGAGCATCTGGCAACGGAAGCGATCAAATCGCCGACCCATCCCTATTCGAAGCTCCTGTTCTCCTCGGTACCGAAGCTCGACCCGAAATGGCTCGACAATCTTCAGCAGGATGCAGAGTTGGTGCGGGCGTTTTCCAAGAGGTGACAACATCAGTTTCGTCATCCTCGGGCTCGTCCCCAGGATGACGTTGAGTACGAAGCGACGCGTCTCGACATTCTGGCGCCCCTGCAAAGGGACGTCTTCCACCTCAAAGCGGAAACAGGCTGGTCAGCGGCATATGCGATTTGATGATCGGAGATTTCAGCACAACGAAGCTGAAATATTTGTCGATACCGACATCCATGTCCGTCAGCCGCTCCATGATCGACTGATATTCGACGATGCCGGAGGTGACGAATTTCAGGAGGTAATCGTAACCGCCTGAAACGAGGTGGCATTCCACTACCTGATCGATCTTTTCTATAACGCCGAGAAAACGGGCGAAGTCGATCTGGCGGTGGTTCTTGAGCGTGATCTCGGTGAATACCGTCAGCGTCTGGCCGAGCTTGTTGATGTTGATCTGCGCCGAATAACCTTCGATATAGCCCTCGGCCTGAAGCTTCTTGACGCGCATCAGGCAGGGGCTTGGCGAGAGATTGACAAGCTCCGCCAGCTCGACATTGGTGATGCGACCATTTTTCTGGAGTTCGTAAAGGATCTTGATATCGATCCGGTCAAGTTTCATCACGTGCGGAACCCCTTTTATATTTTTTCGTGCACGCGGCATAAAATTCTGACGCGGCCATGGAAATCTTATCACATGAGCGTGCCCTGTCGACGCGGGGATGTTTTTTTCATCCAGCATAAAGAGTTGCAGACATGGCTACGAACAGCAGGAGATTCCGGCAATCGGCGCAGTCTGGCAGCGTTTACCCGGCGACCAAGGTAAATTAAGACGAATACAAGGAGCCCCACCATGCCTGCGCCGCTGCAACAGATCACGACATCACCGGAACTGCCGAAATCGGCGGACGCCGTCATTATCGGCGGCGGCATCGTCGGCGTGTTCGCAGCCTATTACCTCGCCCGGCGTGGCCTGAAAGTGGCTCTTGTCGAAAAAGGTCTTGTTGGCGCGGAGCAATCCAGCCGCAACTGGGGTTGGTGCCGGCAGCAGAACCGCGACGCCCGCGAATTGCCGATTTCAACGCAGAGCCTGGCGCTCTGGGAACGGTTTGCCGCAGAAAGCGGCGAAGACACCGGTTTCCGCCGCTGCGGATTGTTCTACCTGAGCGACAACGAAGCTGAAATTGCCGGCTGGGCGCGCTGGCGCGACTTTGCCATCACCGCAGGCGTGACGACGCATATGTTGAGCGCGGATGAGGCGAGCAACCGCGGACGCGCGACTGGGAAACGCTGGAAGGGTGGCGTCTTTTCGCCAACGGACGGCACCGCCGATCCCTCGATGGCGGCGCCGGCCGTCGCGCGTGCCCTCATGAAACTGGGCGGAACGGTGCACCAGAATTGCGCCGCGCGCGGTCTGGAGACGGAAGGTGGTCGCGTTAGCGCCGTCGTTACCGAAAAAGGCACGATCCGCACCAAAACCGCCATCATGTCCGGCGGCGCCTGGGCCTCGTCCTTCTGCCGCCAACTCGGAATTCGTTTTCCGCAAGCCGCTGTCCGCTCCTCAATCCTGTCCGTCACAGCAGGTGCGGAAGGACTGCCGGATGCGCTGCATACAAAAGCCGTTTCTGTAACACGCCGGAGCAACGGCGGTTACACGCTCGCCATCAGCGGCCTCGGTCGCATCGACCCGACCGCGCAGCAAATGCGGTTTGCACGCGAATTCGTTCCGATGTTCCTCAAGCGCTGGCGCAGCCTGCGACCGGGTGGATTGGAAGGGATTCGCGGTGGGCACGAAACGCTGAAACACTGGCGGCTCGATGCGCCGACGCCGATGGAACGGGTTCGTATTCTCGATCCGAAACCGAATGCCGCCGCCATACGTGAGACCCACAAAAGGGCGCTGGAACTTTTGCCCGCACTCCGCAAAACCCAGATATCCGCTGCCTGGGCCGGCTTCATCGACAGCACGCCGGATGGTGTGCCCGCCATCGGCGAGACCAGCGAATTGCCCGGCTTCATTCTCGCCGCCGGTTTCAGCGGCCACGGTTTCGGCATCGGCCCCGGCGCTGGCCACCTGATCGCCGATATCGTGACGGGTTCAACCCCGATCGTTGACCCCGCCCCGTATCATCCCAGCCGTTTCCTTGACTCGTCATGGGGCAAGGTCGCGGATTTCTGATTGTTCTGCGCAGGCCAACAGACGAATCAAAACAGCACCCGCAGGCATGACCTGCGGGTGCTGCCGTCCACCGCATTTATTCGACCGGTCAGCTTTTCGGCAGGCCGGGTGGGTTGGTTCTCGATTCCGGCAAGGCCTCTTCCGAAAGCTGCCAGCGTTCCAGTATCTTCGCGTAAGCGCCGCTCTTGATCAGATCGTTGGTGGCGAGCGTCAGCGCATCGGCCAGTCCCGAACCCTTGCGGGTGGTGATGGCGACATCCGAACGTTCCGGCCAGCCGGCGGAGAGTGTTCCGACACGCTTGATGGTCTTGTCACGCGCGGCGATGAAGACCAGCTGCGCATGCGGCTGGACGATCACATCCGCCCGCCCGGCAGAAAGCGCGACAAGCCGGGTGGCCTCGTCGTCATAATATTGCAGCTCGAGCGGTTTTAAACCGGCGGCTACATTCTCGTCATTCCATTTCAGCAGAATACGCTCCTGATTGGTGCCAGCGCCGACGATGATCTTCAGGCCCGCCGCATCCTTCGGCTCATTTATGGCGGTGATGCCGCTGTCGGACTTCACGAAAAAGCCGTGCAGGCCCTGACGATAGGTGGAGAAGTCGAACTTCTCCTTGCGCTGCTCGGTCACCCCGACATTGGAGATGACAGCATCGTATTTGCCGGAGGCAAGCCCCAGCGGCCAGTCGGCCCAGGCGACAGCAACCAGCTCAAGCTCAAGGCCGAGACTATCAGCCACCGCAAGCGCATAGTCCGGATCGGCACCCACCACGGTCTTGGCGTCCGTCGCATAGGTCGCGAGCGGTGGTCCGCCAGGTGCAACCGCGACCGTGAGTTTGCCCGGGGTGATGAACTTGAAATCTTTCGGGATGGCGGCAATCGCTGCGGGGTCTTTTTCTACCCTGATCCGGCCAGGCTGGTCTGGCGAAAGATCGAAGACATCAGTTGCGAAAGCCGACCCGAAAGCGGCGACAGAGAGAAAAACGCCGAACGTGACTGTGGCAAGACGAGAGGTGAGTGCCATTCTGGCTCCCCGATAAAATGAATTGCGGGACGGAGGTAGCGCGGACGGGAGGAGGCCCGCGCTACCGGCTGAGTGATGTCCCACCTTCAACTCAGCTTTGTGGAAACTCAGCTTTCTGGCAGCAAACCAGCACTCAGCTCTTGGGCAGACCGGGCGGATTGGTGCGGGATTCGGTGATGGCTTCCGAACCGAGGTTCCAGCGCGCGAGAGCCTTGCCGTAATTGCCGTTCTTGATCTGGGCGTTCAGTGCCGCCGTGATGGCTGCGGCAATTCCGGCATCCTTTTTGGAGGCAACGGCGATTTCCGCCGCTTCCGGCCAGCCGCCGGAGAAGGTACCAACGAGCTTGGTCTTCTTCTGGCTTGCTGCCTGGAAGGCTGACGTCGCGTTGGGGCCGAGATAGGCGTCCGCGCGGCCGGATTGCAGGGCGACATCGAGCACGGCCTGATCGTCGTAATATTGCACATCGGTGTCTGCCAGACCCTTGGCCTTGTTGTCCTTGATCCATTTCAGCAGGATCTGCTCCTGATTGGTGGCAGCGCCGACGATGACCTTCAACCCGGCAACATCCTCGGGCTTGCTGATGCTCGTCACCTTGCTGTTGCTGCCGACGTAAAAGCCGAGCAGGTCGTTGCGGTAGCTGGAGAAGTCGAACTTTTCCTTGCGGGCTTCAGTGACCGTGATGTTGGAGGTGACGGCATCATATTTGCCGGAGGTGAGACCCAGCGGCCAATCGGCCCAGGCGATGGGAACTAGCTGAAGTTCAAGGCCAAGACTGTCAGCAACCAGCTGCGCGATATCCGGCTCCACGCCAATAGGCGTTTTCGTATCGCTGGCATAATCGACCAGCGGCAGCCGGAAAGGCACGGTCGCGACCGTCAACTTTCCATCCGCGACGAACTTGTGGCCAGCGGGCAGAAGCTTGATCGCTTCTTCCACCTTCTCGGCGCGCACTCGCCCCTTCTGCTCCGGCGACAGGTCGATTTCCTGCGCATGCGCAGCCGGTATCAGCGCGGTGGTAGCGGTGAAAAGACCGCCTGCAAGGAACGACAATAATTTCGATGAAAAAGCCATGCGAGTGTTTCCTTTGTTGTTTTGATTAGAGAACTTTTGCGAGGAATTCGGCGGTGCGGGGATGTTCAGGGCTGTTGAACACCTGGTCCGGCGTGCCTGTTTCGATAATGCGGCCCTGTTCCATGAAGACGACCCTGTCGGAGACTTCACGGGCAAAACCGATTTCATGGGTAACGATGATGAGCGTGACGCCGGAGCGGGAAAGCTCCTTGATGACATCAAGCACTTCGTTGACGAGTTCAGGATCGAGCGCGGATGTCGGCTCATCGAACAGCAACACCTTCGGCCGCAACGCCAGCGCCCGGGCGATCGCCACGCGTTGCTGCTGACCGCCGGAGAGCTGACGGGGATAAGCGCCAGCTTTTTCGGCAAGGCCGACGCGAGCCAGAAGATCGCGCGCCTCGGTCTGCGCCTGCTCTTTCGATATGCCACGAACGGCGATGGGTGCTTCGATGATGTTTTCAAGCGCGGTCAGATGCGGGAACAGGTTGAAGCTCTGAAACACCATGCCCACTTCGGCGCGGCGCTTGAGGATTTCCCGTTCCTTCAGCTCATAAAGCGTATCGCCCTTTTGACGATAACCGACCAATTCACCGTCTATGGCGATAAAACCGTCATCGACACGCTCGAGATGGTTGATGGAGCGCAGCAATGTGGACTTGCCGGAGCCGGATTGGCCGAGAATGGTGGTGACACTGCCCGCCGGAATGGAAAGGCTGATATCATCAAGCACCTTCAGCGACCCGAAGGATTTCGAAACGCCATGAATATTGACCGACCCGCCACGATTTCCGAGCTGAAAGCTCACGGCACGGGCAGGCACCGAACGCTCGGGACTTGCGGCTGTCGTGGCCACCGTTTCCACGGCTTCAGGCAAGGGTTTGCGCGGCAGGAAGGTGCGGTAAATCGTGGCGAACAGTGACGGCGGCGGATTGCGCAGTGCACCGCGTGAAAAATGCCGCTCGATATGGTGCTGCACGATCGAAAGCGCCGTCAGTATCACTAGATACCAGACGGTCGCGACCATCAGCAGCGGGATCACTTCCAGATTGCGGCGATAGATGATCTGGATCGTGTAGAACAGCTCCGGCAGGGCAAGGATATAGACCTGCGAAGTCCCCTTGGCGAGGCCGATGATGTCGTTGAAGGCGGTGGGCAAGATGGAGCGCATCGCCTGCGGCAGAACGATGCGGGACGCCTGCCGCCGCCGGGGAAGGCCGAGTGCTGCGGCAGCCTCAAGCTGCCCCTGATCAACCGAGAGAATGCCGCCACGGACGATTTCGGATGCGAAGGCGGCCTGATTGAGCGTCAGCCCCAGAACGGCGGCCGCAAACGGCGTCATCAGCTGCGTGGTATTCCAGCTGAAGAAGTTGATGCCGGTATAGGGCACACCGATCGTCACGGTCTCATAGAGATAACCGAGGTTGTTGAGGATCAGCAAAAGCACGATCAGCGGAATGGATCGAAAAATCCAGATATAGGTCCAGGATACGGCAACCAGCAGCGGCGAGCGTGAAACGCGGGCAAGCGCCAGCAGCGTTCCCAGCGCGAAGCCGAGCACCGCACCGAGCGCGGTCAGCAGCAGCGTCCGTCCTAAGCCGATCAACACCGGTTCAGCGAAAAACCATTCCGCAAAGACATCCCAGCCCCAGCGCGGATTGCCGAAAACGGAATGCAGAACGGCCGCAATGATGAGTACGGAGAAGACTGTTCCCACGGTCCGCAAGGGGTAGCGGGCCGGCACGATGCGGAAATGGGAATACCCACCCTTGATCGGTTCACCCTTCTGCTCGCTCAATGCAACATGCGGAAAATCAGAGGCTATCGTCATCTGAAAAAGCCTTTCACGGGTGGGCCGGGGAAGAATGCGGCCGGGCCGCCGGTATCGACGCGCCTTCCGCAACGGAGGCGGAGGCGCTATCGGCAAGCCATTTTTCGAAAGGCAGCGACCTGATCGTTTCAGGATCGGCCGACGTATCGAACAACGCGCGATAACCGTTGGTGAGATATAGGCCGACCGCTTCCGGCTGGCGGAAGCCCGTGGTCAGATAGACACGGGCGTAACCCTGCCGGATCGCCTGCCGCTCCAGCTCCTGAAGCACTATTTTGGCAAGCCCCTGCCGACGGTGGGCCGAATGGGTCCAGACCCGCTTGAACTCGGCGGTTTCCTCGTCGTAGCGCATGAAGGCACCGCCGGCGATCGCCTTGCCGCCACGCAAGAGCAGCAGGAAATTGCCCGACGGCGGGCTGAAAGCCTCCGGCGGATATTTGTTAAGTTCCGCCTTGGCGCCTTCTGCGTTGAAATATGTGCCGTAGCGGCTGTCATATTCGAACAGCAACTCCTCCAGAAGCGGAGTTGCGAGCGGATCCTTGACCGATGTGTAGAGAAAACTGTCGCTCATCTCATTGTCCTAAACTCGTTGCATCAGGAGAGGTATGCTTCGGCCAGGCGCACCCAGAAGCGTGCCGCAGGCGCAATGATCGCATCGTTGAAATCGTAGTGAGGGCTGTGCAGCGGCGCGCTGTCGCCATTGCCGACGAAGAGATAGGAGCCCGGCCGCTCCAGAAGCATGAAGGCGAAATCCTCGCTCGCCGTACGCGGCTGAAAGCCTTCTGCAACCTGTTCGGCTGGAAAATGCCGTTTGGCGACGTCGCGGGCAAAAGCTGTCTGCCTGATGTGATTGATGACGGGGGGGAAGCCACTCGAGTAGGTGACATCGGCGCTTGCGCCGAAGCTTTCCGCCTGTGCTTTGGCAAGGGCGGGAAGCCGCTCCTCCAGTCTGTCGCGCACGGCGGGCGAAAAGGCCCGCGCGGTAATCTGCAGTTCGACACTCTCGGGAATGACGTTGGAAGCAGTTCCGCCATGGATGGAGCCTACCGTCAGCACCGCCATGTCTCGCGGGTCGACATTGCGCGAGACGATGCTCTGCAAGGCGGTGACGAAGCTTGCCGAGGCAAGAACCGGATCAACCGTTTCATGCGGCGCCGCCCCGTGCCCGCCCTTGCCGATGATCCGAACCTTCGCCTTGTCGACGGAGGCCATGGCAGGCCCTTCGACAAAGCCGAATTGTCCGGTTTCGACACCCGGCCAGTTGTGCAGCCCGAACACGGCATCGACGGGAAACCGCTCGAAAAGCCTGTCCTTTATCATCGCTCTAGCACCCGCACCGATTTCCTCGGCGGGTTGGAAAATCAGCGTCAGCGTGCCGGAAAAACTCGATGTTTCAGCTAGATAACGGGCAGCGGCGAGCAGGATAGTCGTGTGACCGTCATGACCGCAGGCATGCATCACACCCTGTGTCTGGCTGGCATAGGCAAGACCGGTTTCCTCGACGATGGGCAGGGCGTCGATATCGGCGCGGATACCCAGACGCTTGTCACCATGACCACGTTTCAAGGTGGCGACGACGCCATGGCCCCCGACACCCTCGGTCACCTCATATCCGAAGGAGAGGAGATAACGGGCAACGAGCGCCGCCGTGCGCTTTTCCCCAAGCGAAAGCTCCGGATGTCGGTGAAGATCGTGCCGGATGGCGATGCTTTCCTCGATGAAGGCAAGGATTCCCCGTTCGGCGTCGTCCTGCGGACGCGCGCCGTCAATGCGGATATTCATGGTTCTGGTCTCCTGCGCTGCGCTTTACCCGCACAGCACCTTGAAATTCTCTCCGGGCGGCAATGGCTGCCGCCCGACCCCGCTTTTATGCGATCGCCTTGCTGGAACCGCTTTCAGCGTGGGAATAGATGCTCTCCTTGAAAGGCAGGCCGAGATGCTCACGCAGCGTTCTGCCTTCCAGATGCGGTTCGAAATATCCGCGCCGTTGCAGCACCGGTATGACGAGGCGGATGAAATCATCCAGCCCTTCGGCAATCACCGGGAAGCCCAGAATGAAACCGTCGGCCGCATCGTGCTCAACCCAGCGGATGATCTCGTCCGCCACCTTGTCCGGAGTTCCGATGAAACCTTCGCGCGGGGTCGCCGCCTCCAGCGCCGCTTCGCGCAACGTCTGGCTCTTTTCCTTCGCACGGCGCTTGATGCGGTCGGTCGTCGAACGGAAGCTATTCTTGCCGATCTCGCCAAGTTCGGGGAAAGGCTCATCCAGCGGATAGACACTGAAGTCGTGGTGGTCGAAGAAACGGCCGAGATAGGCGAGCGCATCCTCGATGGTGATGAGGTTGCGGATGATGTTGTATTTCGCTTCCGCCTCCTCCTGCGTCTCGCCCACAATCGGCCCGATGCCAGGGAAAATCTTCACGTCGGCAGCGGACCTGCCCTGCGCGACAGCACTCTGCTTCACGCGCTTGAGGAATGTCTGGTTTTCCTCGAGCGATGCAGAATTAGTAAAAACGGCGTCGGCATGTTTGCCCGCAAGCCCGATACCGGCATCCGAAGAACCCGCCTGGAAAATCACCGGCTGTCCCTGCGGCGAACGCTGGATGTTCAGCGGACCTTCCACCTGGAAGAAGCGACCCTTGTGGCCGAGCGTGTGGAGTTTTTGCCTGTCGAAGAACTGTCCCGTCTCGCGGTTACGCACGAAGGCATCGTCGTCCCAGCTGTCCCACAGGCCCTTGATCACCTCCAGATATTCATCGGCGATCTCGTAGCGCAGCGCATGTTCGGGATGGTTGCGGCTGTAGTTTTTCGCCGTACCTTCGAGTGGCGTCGTCACTGCATTCCAGCCGGCCCTGCCACCGCTCAGAAGATCGAGCGAGGCGAACTGGCGCGCGATGGTGAAGGGGTCGCTGTAGGAGGTCGAAACCGTGCCGGCAAGACCGATCTTCGAGGTGACGGAGGCCAGCGCCGAAAGGATGGTCAAAGGCTCGAACCGGTTGAGGAAATGCGGAATGGACTTGTCGTTGATGTAAAGCCCGTCGGCAACGAAGGCGAAGGCGATGCCGGCGGCTTCTGCCTTCAGCGCGTTCTTCCTGAAGAAATCGAAGTTGACGCTGGCATCAACAGGGCTTTTCGGGTGCCGCCAGGCGTTCATGTGCCCGCCGGGGCCCTGGAGCATGATGCCGAAACGGATTGTCTTTTTCGTCATGTCATTTCCTCCTGAGGACAAGTTCACGCGGCCCTGGAAAGGCGGTGTGTGGCCAGCAATTCGATCGAGGCGAGCCTCTGATCGGCCCCCACATGCGGCGGCTCCACGATGAATTCCTCGATACCGTGCTCATCGGAAAGCGCGCGCAGCGCCTTGTGAATATCGTCCGGCCCGCCATGCAGGACGTTGGGCTTACGCTCCTCGATGCGATAATCGGTATCGCCGGACTGGCGGGCGAATTCTTCCGCCTGTTCACGGCGGCCAAGGTTGAACGCCTTGCCGTCGCTGAGGAACACCCGGTAGATGCGCTGACCTTCCACCTGCCGCGCCGCATGGTCGGGATCACTGGCGGCAAAGACGGAGAGGGCAAGGATCGGCGCCCTGCCGCCGCTCTCCTCACGGAAAGCCGACAGGCTGCTGCGAAGAACCTCCGGATCACCATTGAGGTGGCCGGCAAAGACGAAATTCCATCCTCTGGAAGCTGCAAGCCTTGCGCTTTCCGGGCTGGCACCGAGCAGAAACCGTTCCACCGCAACCGGCGGCACCGGTGTTGCCTGCAACCCGGCCTGCGCATGCCCCTGCGGCGCGGCACCGGAGAGAAACGTGGTAAGTTCACCAAAAGCCGTTTCGAAATCCGGCTTGCGGGCGGGATCATAGGCCTGCTGTAGGGCAGACGTCGCAAGCGGCAGCCCGCCCGGTGTCTTGCCGACGCCGAGATCGACCCGACCGGGGGCGAGCGACGACAACACGTTGAAAACCTCGGCGACCTTGTAGGGGCTGTAATGCTGCAGCATCACGCCGCCCGAGCCGACGCGGATACGAGAGGTCTTCGCCAGAATCCATGCAACCAGCGCTTCCGGCGCGGAACCGGCAAGCTCCGGCGAATTGTGATGTTCTGCCACCCAGAATCGGCGATAGCCCAGTTCTTCGGCGCGTTTGGCGAGATTGATCGTGTCGCGGAACGCGCTTGCCGCGTTCTCACCCGTTGGAACAGGGCTCTTGTCCAGCAAACTGAGAGTATACATCATCACCTCGCACGTCTTTTGATGCATACTTTGTCTACTGATTTTATATAGTAATAAAGGACGTTCGTTCCACGTTGCGACGCGATCAGAGAAAATATTGTTTCCCGCTATGGTTTCGGCAGGCGTCTTTGGCAAAGCAATCCGAAACGATGAGGAAACAGGGCGAAAAACGATGGTGTAAAGCCGCTTTGTGCATCGAGCCGGGACGAAACGGACTTGCGCGGGAATTCGGTAAAAACTACTTAGTAAGTTGAGAACACCATAACCCGGCACTCAGAAGGTGCTGGCCCTCTTTGCGGATCATGCGATGTTGACCAAAAAAGGCAAATACGGACTGAAGGCTCTTGTCGATCTGGCGCGGTTGCCCCAGGGCGAGACCGCCTTTGTGACCGAGATTGCAACCCGCAACAATATTCCGAAAAAATTTCTGGATACTATTCTTCTGGAACTGCGCAACAGCGGCATTCTGCGTTCCAAGAAGGGACCGAATGGCGGTTATTCGTTGTCGAAAATGCCATCGGAAATCATGATCGGGCAGGTCATCCGCACGCTGGACGGGCCCTTGGCCCCCATCCGCTGTGCCAGCCGCACCGCTTTTGAAGCCTGCGACGACTGCGACGATCCCGAGACCTGTCAGGTCAGGGTTTCGATGACGGACGTGCGGGACGCCATTGCAACAATCCTGGACAATATGACGCTCGCACAATTCGTGGCAAAAGGCGGACAAGACGCGCAATTTATTCCGGCAGGCGAATAAGCGCCGTTTACTGCCGGCGCAGATCGTCTCCCAGGGTCGCAATCAGCCCGGATTCGCTTGCACCATCGATAAGGCCGAGACGGGCCATTAGAATTTCCAGCGTGATGGCATTGTTGCGGACAGAGCGAAAGGTCACGCTTTCCGCCCCCACCTGCGCCGCATCGATATTGGCCGCGAGGCGGGAAATCTGTGCCTTCAGCAATTCGATTGCGAGAAATATTTCGCCGATAAGGGGGCGCGCATCACCTTCCTCGGCCAATCTGTCAATCAGCAACGCTGAAAGCTCACGCTGTTTCTCACCCAGAGCCACGGCGGCCTTCAGAAGGGTGAAAACGGAGGCTGCCAGATTTCCAGCGCCCTGGGCAAGAAACGCGACCTGATCGGCGCGCAGCAGGCCGTCCCATGATGTATCCGGGCGATTGCGAAGAACAACGAGCACGGCCTGCCCTGCCGTGTTGACTGCCGGGACAACGATCCAGTCTGCATCTGAGGTAACAGATCGGGCAATGTCATCGGGCAGCCGCAAGCCATAGTCGTCGCCAGTCAACAGAACCGCCTGATCCACGCCGGCGTCAGATGAGGCAAGCGCAAAAGTCTCGCCAAGATCGAGGCGGGCGAAGAGGGTCTTGCGCTGCTCTTCGCTACCGGCGTTCCTGATGAATTCAAGCGCCGTGAAGTGTTCGGCAAGCGCATGCGCCGCCTCCGCATCCGCCGCGGAAATAATCGAGAGAGCTTGCGAGAGAACGTCGTTTGTGATGTCCGCCCCGCCCAGATCGTTTGGAACGGAGAGGGCGAGAAGGCCGGAACGGGCAATCCGCGCGTGGATTTGTGCGGCACTTTCCACCGCGCATTTTTCGGCAATCGTCCGGGCAACGGTCAGTACATCCCCATCCGCGCCGAGACGCGGGGACACGAAACGAATTCTTTCGCCGAGCGGCGTGACAGATCCCATGCTCAACTCCCTCAAAGAATGACCCAGTGAAAGCGCCGGAAAGGCCGGAGCTCAGTCCAGCGAATGATAACGGCCGTTTTGATAGACCAGCGAGTGACCCGACCCGATGCGGATCGCCTCCACCTTGCCGATGATGATGACGTGGCTGTGGCGCTCGATCGCCTCCTCGATGGTGCAATCGATCGCGGCGACGGCGTCCTCGAGGATGGGCGCGCCGCTCGCCAGACGGGTCCATTCCGCGCCGCGATAACGGTCCACACCTTTCAGACCGCCAACACCGGCAAACTGGTTGGCGATGAACTGATGGTTCGGGCCGATAATATTCACCGCCAGATGGCCGAAGCGCTGCACCACAGGCCATGTGGAGGAGGAGCGGTTGAGCGCAACCAGAATTCTTGGCGGATCGACCGACAGGGCTGTGGCGGATGTTACCGTAGCACCCGTGCGCGCATCACCCTCGCCCGCCGTAATGACGCTGACACCGCCGCCCAGCGTCCTGAGCGCCGCCTTAAGGCTATCGGCATCCGGCGCCTTGCCAGAGACGGGATCGCGGAGATTGATGAATTGTTGATCCTTGGCCGCATATTGCAATGTCATCGATCGCTCCTGAAAACAGCTTGTTGCTCAATAGTTAGCAGCGGCGGCGGGGCGTGAAATAGACATCGTTTTCCATAATACTTATATTCTATGGAAATAATGTTTTATATGCCGCTCTCCCGTGAACGCTCCGCCGAATGACGCCCATCGGAAAGGCTAACCGGAAGACAGGGCCGCCTGCCTTCCGGCGATTGATCACGAGCCGGATACCAGCTTGACGTTACCGCCGTGGCCGCCGCCGCCGAAAACCTGTTTCGTGCCGAAAGACGAACGGATCTGATTACGTGGCCCATCAAGCCCGATTTCCGGAAACAGCAATTCGGATAGACGGTAGGCTTCCTCCAGATGCGGATAGCCCGATGCGATGACGGTATCGATGCCCAGCGCCTGATACTCCCGCAGCCGCGCCGCAACTGTCTTCGGCGAACCCACCAGCGCGGTGCCGGCGCCGGAGCGGACAAGACCAATTCCCGCCCACAAGTTCGGAGAGACTTCAAGCTGGTCACGCCGGCCATTATGCAGCGCCCGCATCCTTGCCTGACCGACCGAATCCGACGCCTTTAAGAAGGCCTCCTGAGCGGAAGCGATGGTTTCGTCGGAAAGCTTGGAAATCAGTTTGTCCGCATCGGCCCAGGCCTCCTCATCGGTTTCGCGCACGATGAAATGCAGGCGAATGCCGAATGTCACTTCTCGCCCCTTTTTCGCTGCGGCGGCGCGAACCTTGGCGATTTTTTCCGCCACCTGTGCCGGCGGCTCACCCCAGGTCAGATATTTGTCGGTGATACCGGCCGAGAACTCGATCCCGGCATCGGAGGAGCCGCCGAAATAAAGCGGCGGACGCGGTTCCTGCACCGGTGGCAGGCCGAGCCTGGCACCCTGCGCCTTGATATATTTGCCGTCGAGATCTCCTTTGCCAGTTTCGATCAACGAATTGAACACCTGGAAGAACTCGTCAGCGTGGTCGTAACGCTCGTCGTGCGGCAGGAAGATGCCATCACCAGCCAGCTCCTGCGCGCTGCCGCCAACGACGATGTTGAGAAGCAGCCGACCATGGGAAACACGGTCCAGCGTGGAGGCCAGCCGCGCATAATAGGCCGGCGAGGCAACGCCCGGACGGATGGCGACGAGGAATTTCAGTTTCTCGGTATAGGCGGCGAGATTGGCCGCGAGGATGAAGGATTCCTCGCAGGCGACGCCGGTGGGAATAAGCACCCCGGAATAACCGAGCCGATCCGCAGCCTGCGCTATTTCCCGGAAATAGCCGGGATCGGCGGGACGCGACAGATCGTCGGAGCCAAGATAGCTGCCGTCGCCTGAGGTGGGTATGAACCACAGAAAATCGAGTGGTTTGTCAGCTGTGCTCATCGACAGGTCCTTTGCAATCCGCCCATCGGGCAATTCGGCTGGGTACTAAAAGGGTAGCCAATTCCCCGCAGCGTTTAAGAAATTTTGTTCCAATTTCCGTGCCGCAAGGAGAGTTTATCTCCGCTGGGAAATGGGTCTGGGAAGCGAAAACAAACCTTTCGCCTCCCTGTGTCAGAGGACCGGATAAAGTCCGAGCATCGCGAAATTCATTTCGTAAATCTCTTCCCGCTCAAGGTCGAGATCGCTCTTTTCCCGCTTGATACGACCGGAATGATCCAGCGGCTGGAGCCTGCCCTGATCATCCCCTCGCGGCCTACGCCTGGCCAGACCGAACAGATCGACAGTAAACGCATGAAGTCCCTGCGGCATGTGCGCCTCCTTTGGTCAATTCGCTCTATCCTCCGGCGAGCGCCCAGATTGGTCAATATTTTCCATAAAATTACTATTCTATAATTGGCGGATTGCCGGCAAACGTGGACTAAGGTTGCGGCAGCGGGAAAAATTCCGTTTCGAACCGCCAATAAAGGGGGCATCGCAATGGCACCGACACGACGGCCGCTCAAAGCACGGACTTGGGACGAAAAGACTATAGAGCGCCGGCATCACCCTGCAGCAGCGCACCGTGCAGAACGGGTGATCCGCGCTTCCTCGATCTGCTGGCCTTGATTTCGGACGCCGCTTTCAGGCGTGCGAAAAGAGCATAGCCCTCGGACCACCGGCCGAAACCGGCGGCAATATTGATGTGTCCAACGGAGCCGAGATTGACGATATCGCTTCCCCAGTCAGCAGCGGTGCGGGCTAACTCGTCCGGATTCATATAGGGGTCGTTCATGCTACCTACGACGAGACTGGGGAAGGTGAGCGGCGACCGAGGAAATGCGCCAAAGCGGACGATGCATGGATGCATTGCCTCCACTCTGTCGAGATGGGCGGGCGCCACCAGAAGCGCACCCCTGATTTTGCTGGCCACGGGTCGTGTCGCCATATTGGCGACAAGCAGGCAACCCAGGCTGTGGGCGACAATATAGGCGCTTTCGGTTGCGGCGAGCGCCGCTTCCAGACGCTCAAGCCAGTCTTCAAGAACCGGGCATTCCCAATTCTGCTGATCGACCAGCTGCGCCTCCGAATCTTCCAGCAGCCAGTGCCGCTGCCAATGCCCCTCATCCGAACCGTTGAGGCCGGGGACAATCAAGGTGGTACACATGCCTACTCCGTGGTTTGCGGGCGGGGTGTGCCAAGAATGGTGAATTTCGCAATTTTAGTCGACTATTGCCTTGCTCAGCTTTTCCGAACTCGAGAAAAATCGATCCATGCAATTCCGTTCTGGCAAAAAATACGTCCTCGGCAGCGGGCCTCAAAACTGCGCATGTGGAATCATTGCCTAAAATATTTTCCATAGAAAATATGTTCTAATCGAGCAAACCGCGCGGAAAGCTTTTCCTCTGCCGCATTCCAAAAGAAACGCCGCTGCTTGGCCGTGCCGCCGCCGGTTTGTCATTCTCGCACTATCGGAGACCTAAACCTCCCGAACCTCAAAATGGCAAATGCCGAGCCTCGGCAGGGCCATTCCACCGCGACATAAAGTGAAAATTCAGGCGGATAATGTGAGCAGCACGAGCGAATTTCTCTGGTACATCCCCAATGACGTCAAACCCGGACATCGGGGCGACGCCGTCAGCGAAAACCACAACAGCCTCGATACTTTAACTACCCATGCCAAGGCGCTGGAAAACCATGGCTGGAAGGGCGCGTTGATCGGCACCGGCTGGGGGCGTCCGGATACCTTTACGGTTGCGGCGTCGCTTACCGCGCGTACCACCACTTTCGAGCCACTGATCGCTATCCGCCCCGGCTACTGGAAGCCGGCCAATCTCGCATCGGCCGCCGCCACGCTCGATCAGCTTTCTGGTGGCCGGGTACGAATCAATGTCGTTTCCGGCCGGGACGAGCTTGCGGCCTATGGCGACGAAGAAGGCGATCAGGCGCAGCGTTATGCGCGCACGAAGGAGTTCATGCGGCTGGTGCGGCGGCTCTGGACTGAGGAAAACGTCACTTTCAATGGCGACCATTTCCGGGTCAAGAACTCCACCGTCTCGCCGCGTATCAGCGAGAGTGCCGGCCGGCCACATCCCAAACTTTATTTCGGCGGCGCGTCCGAGGCCGCCGAACAGGTTGCCGCAACTGAAGCCGATGTCCAGCTCTTCTGGGGCGAACCGCTCGCCGGCGTGCGCGAAAGGATCGAACGTCTCAGACATTTCAGTGAGACCCTCGGCCGTGACCTGCCGCCGCTGCAATTCGGTCTGCGGATCACCACGCTGGTGCGCGAAACCACGGCTGAGGCTTGGCGCGATGCGGAAGCAAAGGTGGCGGAGATGGCTGCGAACAATGGCGTGCGCTGGAACGATCATCTGCAAGGTGTCGCAGTCGGCCAGCGCCGCCTGCTGGATCTGCACACGCAGAGCGATGTGCTGGACGACAATCTTTATACCGCACCCGGCAAATTTGGCGGAGGCGGTGCCGCAACGACATGGCTCGTCGGTTCGGCGGAAGACGTCGCCGCGTCGCTGCGCAAATACCGCGCGCTTGGCATCACCCATTTCGTGCTTTCCGACACGCCCTATCTTCAGGAAATTGAACGGCAGGGCGACAAGCTGTTACCGCTACTGCGGGACTGATGCGGGCGGCGTTAACATGGGCGGCCTGCCGAACAAAGCCGCCCATGTCTTCTACGGTCAGCCGCCAACAGCCTTGATGCTCTGACGGCCGAGGATAGTTCGGATCATGTGGCTTTGCGGCGCATGCGCCCTTGCCGTTATGGCGTCGCGGTGATGCCGCTCGAGATTATAGTCCCGGCGAAGGCCGCGATTGCCGCCGAGCTCCAGCGCCAGATCCGTCACTGCTACCGCATTGTCGATCACCACATGACGAACGGCGAGCGCATCCGTGCCTACCCTCTCACCCGCATCGATATCACGCGCGACGGAGCGGAGCAGACGCCTGTTGGCCGCAAGAAGTACCTCGATCTCGCCCAGACCTTCCTGAATACGGGGAATGGATGACAGCGGCGCGCCGAGGCTTGCCGGAACATGGCCTGTCAGATGGCGCAAGAGGGCGTCACGCGCCGAAAGCGCGACACCATGATAGACGGAGGCCAGCAGCACGAAGAAATTGTAACCGTCCGCCTCATCCCGCCGCAACGGCTCGTCCGCCGGCTGTTCGGCAACGATATCGGCGAGCGGCACCCTCACATTCTCAAGCAGGAGATCATCGCTGGCGGTGGCATACATTCCGGTCGCTTCCCATGCCTTTTCCCGGCCGATGCCCGGCGCATCGAGCGGGACCAGAAGCTGGATCAGGCGCGGCACCTCTTCCGTCGTGACGGCAAGTACAATCGCCCATTTCAGACCCGGCAAGCCGGTGACGAAGCTCTTGCGGCCATTGACCACCCAGAAATCGCCCTCGATCCGCGCCGTCGTTTCCGGCAGTCCGCCATGGGCCGGGGAACCGATCCCCGGCTCTGCCTGCGCATTGTTCAGAAGCGCCCGCTCCCTGTTATTGGCTGCCAGCACTTTTGCCGCGAGATCTGCCGGCCACCTGCCGCGCCGGATGGCAGCATGAACGCTGTAATGCATGGCAAGGATGAGGGCGGTTGACGGATCACCCTTGGCAATGGCGGCGATGACGGCATGCGCGGTTTCCATGCCCTCCCCCCAGCCACCGTCCTTTTCAGCCGTCACGAGACCAAGCAGGCCAGACTTGAAAAGCGCCTCGAAATTACCGGCGGCGAATTCGCCGCTTTTGTCATACTCCGCCGCGGTCAGGCTGAAATCTTCGGCGAGCGCGGTTGCGATGGCGACGGGATTCAAGTGCTGCTCCGGGCTTGGAACGGCGGATAAAGCGCCGCTCATGCCACCGCCCTTTCACTGGCCGTGACAAAACGGTCATCGATCCACGCAGCGAGATCGAAGTCGTTTTCAAGGAAACCCCATTGATGCAGGAAATCCTTGTAATGGCCGACGGCGGCGACGAGGTCTGCATCGAGGCCAAGACCTAGATGGCGGTGGACATCCGGGCCGTTGGCGGCCAGAACCTGCTCTTCGGTCGCACCCGCCTCGCGCGCGATAAAACGGCGGGTCTCTTCCGGATGCTGCTCTGCCCAGAGCGAGGCTTTGGCAATGGCGGCAACCAGCCGCTCCACCAGATCGGGGCGCTCATCGGCAAGCCGACCGTCGACGGTCAGCACGCGGGGAGAGCCGGAGTTGATACGTATCTTCGGGTCGGGGTGAAAACCGAATTCCGCCACCTGCACGGCGCCGATCAGGTTCGCGGCGGCGATACCGGCAGTACCCTTGACGAAAATCGCATCGACCTCACCCCGCAACAGCGCGATGATCTCCTCACCGAAGGATTGTCGCCGCTTCAGGCCGAAAAGGGATGGTCCCTCCTGTGTCGCCAGCACGGAATCCTCGATCACGATATCCTTCAGCTCGATATCCTCGACCTTAAGGCCCTCCAGCGAAAGCGCCGAAACGATGCCCTTCAATGCTGTCGCTCGCATGAAATCGACAATCCCATCAGGTCTGCGCGGCACACCGAAACGGCGGCCGACGAGATCGGCAAGCGAGCGGATACCGGTTTCCGGAAGGGTGATGATCGCCTGGAACTCATCGGTCCAGGTAATGCCGATAAGACGCGTATTGCGCCCTTCCGAGCGGGCGCGGATAGGGGGCACATTACCGCCGTGGCGGAAGGACCATTCCAGCGTGTGGTTGAAGTGGCTCTGCCGCACAGAACGATCCGGTGAATCGATGATGGATTTCAGCGATATCCCCACATCCTCAAAGGTCTGCGCGAGATAACCGAGCTGCGCCGCAAGCCCCACGGGCGTGGGCACCGGGCAACGTGTGTACCAGATTTCAGAAAGTGTCGTGCTCATGGCTTTGGCCTCGATGAAAACGATGACACCAGAAAGCGATGCTGCGGTGCCCGTCGACGAAAGGGAGATGTCCCTGCCCGCCGCAAACGGCGGGCAGGGTCTGGCGAGACGATCAGGATGCCGCGATATGCGCGAAGGCCAGGCTGCCCGCGACGCCTTCTGCACCGATCGTGTGATCGGCAATGCGCTTGTTGAAGATGGTGATTTCAGGTGCCGCAACGATGTCGATGGCAGGAACGTCATCGACGAGGATCTGCTGTATTTCCTTCCATTGCGCGACGCGCTTGTCCGGATCGATCTCGACAGCGGCAGCTTCGAGCAGCGCATCCACCTTGGGGTTGCTGTAGGCGGCGCCATTGGAGAAGGGCACACCCCTCTTGAAGTTCTTGGACCAGTAGAGCCGCTGCACACCGACTGTCGGGTCGAAGAGATTGCTCATGCCCTCGTAGGCAAAGTCGAAATCACGATCCGTGTAGATGCGCTTCGTGTAGGTGGCGAAATCCTGCGTCCGCACCGTCACATCCACGCCGACCTTTGCCAGTGCCTGGCGAATGTAATCTGCGCCGCGCGGATAGGCTTCGGTGCTCGGCACATAGTCCAGATTGAGCTTGAAACGGATGCCATCCGCGCCGCGCTTGTATCCCGCCTCGTCCAGCAGCGCTTCGGCCGCCTTCAGATCGATCGGATAGGTCTTCAGATCCTCGACAAACCATTTCGTCAGCTTCGGATTGATCGGGCCGGTGATTGTCGCGCCATAGCCATAATTGACCGTGTTGAAAATGACTTTGCGGTCGATCACATGCGCGAAGGCACGGCGGACGCGGACGTCCTTGAACACGTCCTTCTCGAGGTTGAACTCCACGCGGCTGATAGAATTCGAATATTGATATCCATTCGTCTCGAAGCCGAGGCTCGGTAGCTCCTTCAGGCGGTCGAGATCGCTATAGGCGACAGGGGTGCTCGGTGCGAGATCGATCTCACCGGTTTCGATTGCGATGGCACGGGCCGACGCATCTGGAATGAAGCGAACAATCAGCTTGTCGAGATAGGGGCGCGGCGCATCCCAATAATCGGCATTACGCTCGAAAACGATATGACTGCCCCGCACCCACTCCTTGAACTTGAACGGACCGGTGCCGATGGGTGCGAGATTGACCGGATTTTCGGTCACTTTCGTACCCTCATAAAGATGTTTCGGCACGATGGGCGTTTCGGCGGCGGCAAGCGCCGTAATCAGATAGGGCGCAGGTTTGGAAAGAACCAGAACCGCCGTCAGCTCGTCCGGCGTCTCGACAGCAGTGAGGTTCAGGAAGGTATTGCGCCCGCGCGGATGCACTTCCTTGATGGTGTTGATGGAGAACGCCACATCGGCAGATGTGAAAGGCTTGCCGTCATGCCATTTTACACCGGGTCTCAGATTGAAGGTGTAACGCAGGCCATCGCCGCTGACATCCCATGATTTGGCCAGGAGCGGCTTGGGATTGAGGTCGAAATCATAGGTCAGCAGCCCTTCTGTGACCTTGGGCGATATATAGACGGAATTATAGGCTGTGTGTGCGATCGTCGTCAGCACCGGCGGCTCCGATGAGATGAGTAGGGTGGCTGTGCCACCGCTTGCCGGCTCCGCCGCGTTGAGCTTCAGCCCCGGCAACGACACCACGCCAAGAGCCACCGACGCCAGCAGAAGTCCGCGGCGCGTCGTCTGGTTGAAAACAGTCATGCGATACCTCTCCTTAATTGAACCGGCGAAAAACCGGCAAAACTGAACGGCCGCGCTTGGGAAGAAGTTTGTTCCGCAGACGAGAGTGAGATTGGCATGAAGCACCAACCATTCTCATAAATAGGAATTATCTTTTCTTTATGGCGCATTTTTCCGTAAATTTCAGAAAATAATTCTATTACTCTTTGACAAATTCCATAAAATTAGTCAACTAATACCAACGCCTTTACGGGCCGATTTCATGTTTTCAAGCGAATGGACTGGAGCCGATGTCGAATTCGAAACGGATTTTATCGCAGGCAAGGCGGGTGGCCATTCAGGCCGTCCCGACGGTTCTCGGTATCGTCATCCTGAACTTCTTCCTGCTGCAGCTGGCGCCTGGTGATGCGGCTGACGTGCTGGCCGCGGAAGCGGGTTCGGCGACCGTCGAGACCATGGCCGAAATTCGCTCACGCTTCGGGCTCGACCTGCCGGTCGTCCATCAGCTCGTGAACTATCTCGGCAATCTGGCCCAGTTCAGCCTTGGCTTTTCACCCCGCTACGGCATGCCGGTCGCCGATCTTATCGGCCAGCGATTGCCCGGCACGCTGGCGCTGATGGGAGCAGCACTTGGCATTGCGATTTTCGTCGGCGTTTTCCTCGGCTCCATCATGGCGCTCTTTTCCGGCAAGCTGCCGGACCGGATCATTTCGATTGGCTCGCTAATCTTTTATTCCGTGCCGGGATTCTGGATCGGCCTGATGCTTATCCTCACCTTCTCGGTCAAGCTCGGCTGGCTTCCGTCTGGCGGCGACAGCACCATCGGCAGCAGCCTCACCGGCCTCGACGCCCTTCTGGACAGGCTGCGCTACATCGTTCTCCCCGCCCTTTCGCTGGCGCTTTATTTTCTGGCGATTTATGCCCGCCTCACCCGCGCGGCGATGCTGGAAGTCAAATCCCAGGACTATGTGCGCACGGCACGGGCAAAAGGCGTTTCGCCTTTCCGGCTCACCACACGCCATATTCTGCGCAACGCGCTCATCCCGATCACCACCATGGCCGGCATGCATATTGGTGGCCTGCTGGGCGGTGCGGTCGTGGTCGAGACCGTCTTCAGCTGGCCAGGCCTTGGCCGTCTTGCTTTCGAGGCCGTCATGGCCCGCGATTTCAGCGTGCTGCTCGGCATTCTGCTTCTCTCTTCCCTTGTCGTCATCATTGTCAATGCCGCCGTGGACCTGTTGCAGGCATGGCTCGACCCCCGCATCGGAGAAAGCCGATGAATTCCTCCCAGACATCAGCAGTTCTCGACGCGGCCGAACTCAGTGCCGAAGAGAGCAATCCCAAACCTAAAAAACCTGAAGAAAAAGTCTGGCCCTATATCCATGCGCCGGACGCGCTTTCAGCCCGCTCCGTCTCCGTGCCGCGGCGCGGCTTGCGGCGGGAACTGAAGATTTTCCTGACCAATCCCAACGCCATCGTTGGGCTGCTGTTTCTTGCCACCGTCCTCATCGCCGCTGTCACGGCCCCGCTGATCTATCCGGGCGATCCGCTGGAAATGGTTGCCCGCCCCTTCCTCTGGCCCGGCCAGAATCCAGCCTATCCGCTCGGCACCGATTCCATGGGTCGTGATGTGCTGGCAGGCATCGTGCATGGCGCACGCATCTCGCTCACCGTCGGTGTCGTCGCCACCCTGATCGGGCTGACGATCGGCATAACAATAGGTGCTTTCGCCGGTTATTTCGGTGGCGTCATCGACGATATTCTCGTGAAGATCATCGAAATCTTCCAGACATTGCCGAACTTCGTGCTGCTGGTGGTGCTCGTCGCCATTGCCCAGCCTTCGGTCACCACGGTAACCTCGGCAATCGGCATCATTACCTGGCCACTTGTTGCGCGCCTGACCCGCGCCGAATTCCGCGCCATCCGCGAGAAGGACTATGTGCTTGCCGCACGAAGCCTCGGTTATGGCCATGCGCGTATCGTGTTTCAGGAAATTCTGCCCAACGCCCTGCCGCCGATCATCGTCACCTCCTCCGTCATGGTGGCGGGTGCGATCCTCATGGAAGCAGCCCTTTCCTTCATGGGACTTGGCGACCCCAACCGTGTTTCCTGGGGTTCGATGATCGGGTCGGGACGCGACGTCATTCGCACCGCCTGGTATCTGACCGCCCTTCCCGGCCTCGCCATCGTCTTCACCGTCATTTCGCTGAACCTCATCAGCGACGGTCTCAACGATGCGCTCAACCCCCGTTTTTCGGAGGAACGCCGATGAGCAAACTTATCGAAGTCCACGATCTTTCCGTCAGCTTCGGCTCAGCCCAACCGGTCAAGGGCGTCAGCTTCGATGTGGAGTCCGGCGAAATGCTTGCAATCGTCGGCGAAAGCGGCTCGGGAAAATCGCTGACTGCGCTCGGCCTGATCGGCCTGTTGCCGTCGCATGCAAAAACCGGCGGGCGTGTTCTGCTCGAAGGCCGCGATCTGCTGCCGCTTTCCGAGCGGCAGTGGCGCGGCATTCGCGGCCGCGATATCGGCATGATCTTTCAGGAACCGATGACATCGCTGAACCCGGTCCTGACGGTGGGCGAACAGATCGTCGAGGTGCTGCGCATCCATGAAAGGATCGACAGGCACCAGGCGCGCAAACGCGCCATCGAGCTTCTGGACCTCGTCAATATTCCCGACGCCCAGCGCCGCGTGGACGATTATCCGCACCAGCTTTCCGGCGGCATGCGCCAGCGCGTCATGATCGCCATCGGCGTTGCCTGCAATCCCAAACTACTGATCGCCGACGAGGCGACGACCGCGCTCGACGTGACGATACAGGCGCAGATCCTGCAGCTGCTCGACAATCTGCGCCGCGATCTCAACATGGCCGTCATCCTCATCACCCACGATCTTGGCATCGTGGCGCAATGGGCCGATCGGGTCATGGTCATGTATGCCGGCCGCAAGGTGGAAGAAGGATTACCTGAACCGGTTTTCTCCAATCCTTACCACCCCTATACGCGCGGCCTGCTGGCTGCCTCTCCGCGCGCCGAAGACGGCCAGCATTATCGCGACGGGCCACTCATCGAAATTCCGGGTTCAATCGTTTCCGCCACGGGGGAGCGCGGCTGCGCCTTCCGGCCACGCTGTCCGAGCGCCCGCGGTTTCTGCGGGCAGTTCGTACCGCCGCTGAGGCTCGTCTCGGAAGGCCGCTACGCCGCCTGCCCCTTCGTATCCCCCACATCCCAAGAGGTATCCGATGACGCTCTTGTCAGTGCATAGTCTTTCCACCCACTATTCGGGAGGACGCGGAACAGTCCGCGCCGTCGACGATGTGTCGCTCGACATCGAGGCGGGCGAGACCGTGGCGCTGGTGGGTGAATCAGGCTGCGGCAAATCCTCGCTCGGCAAGTCGCTGATGCGGCTGGTGGAGCCCACTTCCGGCAGGATCACCTTCAAGGGCGCCGATGTCACGGCGATGTCGTCGTCGCAGCTGCGCGGCATCCGCCGCCGCATCCAGATGATCTTTCAGGACCCATTCGCGTCGCTCAATCCGCGCCAGACGGTGCGAACCATCCTTACCGGGCCGTTGAAGGTGCACGGCATTGGCGACAGGGCGCAACAGCGGGAGATCGTCGAGGCGATCGTCGCGCAGGTGGGTCTGCCGCCTGATGCACTCGACCGCTATCCGCACGAGTTTTCCGGCGGCCAGCGCCAGCGCATCGGCATTGCCCGGGCGCTCGTTCTCGAGCCGGAACTGGTCGTCTGCGACGAGCCTGTCTCGGCGCTCGATCTTTCCATCCAGGCGCAGATCCTCAACCTTCTGGTGGAGATGAAGAAACGGCTTTCGTTGTCCTATCTCTTCGTATCCCACGACCTTTCGGTCGTACGCTATTTTTCCGATCGCGTTCTCGTCATGTATCTCGGCAAGATCGTGGAAAGCGCGCCGACCGCGGAGCTTTGGGCCTCGCCGAAACACCCCTATACCCGTGCGCTTCTCGCAGCCGTTCCCGATCCCGCGCGCCGCAAGCAGGCAGCGCCCATTTCCGGCGACCTGCCGAGCCCCCACAACCCGCCATCCGGCTGCCGGTTTCACACCCGCTGCCCGCTCGCCACCGATCTCTGTCGCGAAAAAGCGCCGGATTACACCCTTTTCGGCAAGAACCACGCCGTGGCTTGCCACCATGCCCAATAAACTGAAGGAGCAACCATAATGGTCGACTATCGCTATCTCGGACGCAGCGCGCTGAAAGTTTCACCGCTGAGCCTCGGCACGATGATGTTCGGAGGCCCGACGCCGGATGACGTGGCCTTCCGCATCATCGACAAGGCACGCGAGCAGGGCATCAACTTCATCGACACTGCCGATGTCTATCACGACGGCAAGTCGGAAGAAGTCGTTGGTCGCGGTATCAAGGCCAGTCGCGATCACTGGGTTCTGGCAACGAAATTCGTCAATTCCCACACCAAGGGTCCGAACCTTGGCGGCCATTCGCGCAAATGGGTGATCGAGACCGTCGAGAATTCGCTTCGCCGTCTCAACACCGACTACATCGATATCCTCTATTTCCACCGCGCCGTCTTCGACGCGCCGCTGGAAGAACCGGTACGCGCCATTGCCGATCTGATCCGTGCCGGCAAGCTGCGCTATTTCGGCGTTTCCAACTTCCGGGGCTGGCGCATTGCGGAAATTTCGCATTTGGCCGATCAGCTCGGCATCGACCGGCCTATCGCCAGCCAGCCGCTTTACAACATCGTCAACCGCACAGCCGAAGCCGAGCAGCTGCCCGCGGCACATAATTACGGGCTGGGCGTCGTTTCCTATTCGCCGCTGGCACGTGGCGTGCTGACCGGCAAATATCAGCCGGGTGAGCAGCCGGGCGCAGATACCCGTGTCGGCCGTGGCGACAAGCGGGTTCTGGAAACCGAATGGCGCCCCGAGTCGGTCGAAATCGCCCAGAAGGTTGCGGCGCACGCCGCATCAAAGGGTGTTTCGGCAGCGGATTTTGCGCTCGCCTGGGTGCTGAACAACAAGTTCGTCACCGCCGCGATCACCGGCCCGCGCACTGAAGACCATTGGGACGGTTACGTCCGCGCCCTCGATGTGAAGATCGATGCGGAAGACGAGGCGCTGGTCGACAGCCTTGTGACGACAGGCCATCCCTCGACACCCGGCTTCAACGATCCGAGCCATCCCGTCGAAGGCCGCGTGCCGCGCAATATCGAACCGGCTCCCCGCCCGGTCGTCAAGCCGCGCGCGGTCGCCTGATCGTCCAGAAGAAAATGCCTGCGGCGCGACCGTGCCGCAGGTCATCACATCCGCTCAGGGAAAATCCGCAATGTCCAATCCTAAAATACAGACCGCAACCACCGATAATTCCGGCGTGCCGAGCCGAGACGACATTCTGGCCCGCGCCAGGGACATTGCGGCTGTTGCCGCCAAGGATGCCGCTCGCCGTGAGCGTCAGCGGGAACTTCCCTTCGAAATCTTCGGCCTGATCAAAGAAGCCAGGATCGGCACGCTGCGCATCCCCGAGGCCAAAGGCGGGCCGGGAGGCTCGATTGCGGACTATATAGAAGTGCTGATGATCCTCGGGGAAGCCGACAGCAATATTCCGCACGCACTCCGCAGCCATTTCAATTTCACCGAAAACCTCGCTCTCACACCGATCGAGCTTGAGGATCGGCGGCACCTCGAAAATGTCCTCACCGGCAAGCTCTTTGCGGGCGCCAGCACGGAACAGGGGACCAAACGCCCCGGTGAAATCACCACGCGCCTCAGCGCCGATGGCGACCGTTATCGTCTGAACGGCCGCAAATGGTATGCGACCGGCACCGCCTTCGCAGATTTCGGCACCTTTAGCGCTGTCGGCGACGACGAACAGCCGATCGGCGTCCTCATTCCGCTTGATCGGCCCGGGATCACCATTCTCGACGACTGGGACAGCATGGGCCAGCGCATGACGGCAAGCGGCGGCGTTTTGCTTGAAAATGTCGAGGTGCTCCCGCATGAACTGACGACCCGCAAGCTCGGCAGCCAGATCGGGCGCCACAGCTCGGCCATGCGACAATTGCACCTCGCTGCCTCTGCCGCCGGTGCCGTTCAGGGTGCACTCAACGATGGCATCGCCTATGTTCTGCGCCAGGCGCGCACGACGCTCCACAGCAGCGCCGAAACCGCCAATCAGGACCCCTTTGTGCAAAAGATGCTCGGCGAGATCAGCGCCGGTGCCTTCGCCGTCAAGACGCTGATCCGCGAGGCGGCAAGAACGCTCGACAGGACCGCCGCCGCCTTTTCCAGCGGCGACGAAGAGGCGATAGAAGCGGCTTTGCTGGAAGGTTCTCTCGCCACCGCCCGTACCCAGATCATCGCATCGCAGCTTTCGCTGACGGTCGCCACCAACCTTTACGAACTCGGCGGCGGATCGGCGACGTCCAGCGAGCGGAATTTCGACCGCCACTGGCGCAACATCCGCACGGTCTACAACCACAATCCGCTTGCCCACAAGGCGCGTGTCATCGGCGACTACTATCTCAACGGCACCACGACGCACCTCAGGGAAGGCCGGGTGTTCTAGCGATGAAGGGAAAACGGCCATGAGAACGGAATTCATCCCTCCTTCGGTCGCAAGAGCGGCTTTCCGGTTGCCGACGCTTTCCCGGCTGCCGCCGCTGACGGCCCTGCGCGCATTTGTCGTGGCCGCGCGTCACGCCAGCTTCTCGCGGGCGGCGGAAGAACTGCATGTCTCGACTGCCGCAATCGGCCAGCAGGTGCGCATTCTGGAAACCCATCTCGGGCAAACACTCTTCAGCCGCCAGCGCGGCGAACTGGTGCTGACCGAGGCCGGCAGCACGCTTTACCCCGGCCTTGCGGACGCTTTCGAGACTATGATCGGCAGTCTTTCCGATCTCATGGCCTCCGGCGGCCGGCGGCAGATGAAGGTTCTGGCGGAAGGCTGTTTTGCGGCCCGATGGCTGGCACCACGGTTGGGAACCATCGTTCCAGCCCTTGGAGACGTAGAAATCTCGATTGAATCTCTCGAGGGCGATACCATCGACCTCACGCATTTCGATGCCGATTGCGCGATTGTCGCCACCCACGGACAAATCCCCGGTTTCATCCACGAACCGCTTTTTGCCGACGCCGTCAGTGCCGTCTGCACCCCGGATTTTGCCACCCGCCACCAGCTTGGTGGTGAACCCGAGCGGCTTCGGGATATCTCTTTTGCGATGTTACGCGGCAACGGCGCCGATGCTGCCTTCGAATGGGCAAATTGGCTGCGCGCCTGCCGCATTACGCCTCGGCTTTCAGCAACCGGACCGCGCTTTTCGCGTCAGACCGCGCTGATAGAGGCACTCTTGTCCAGCCACGGCATCGGCCTTGCGCGCCACTCGCTCATTTCCGAAGAGCTTCGAACCGGCCGTCTGATCGCACCTTTCGGCGCACCTCAGCCGACCGCCAGCCGGTATCATCTTCTGACCAGTCCTGACAGGCGGCGGCTGCCGGAAATCGCATCTCTACTCGCCTTGTTGCGCGAGGATACACGCTCACTCGAAGCCGCCGCCTGAACACGCCCGTCCCACATCAGGCGCGTTCCCTTTGCAACTCCCTGGTCGTATGGATGTTTTCCGGCCGGGGCAGGCCGTAATGATCACGCAGCGTGTCGCCCTCGTAGTCCTCGCGGAACAGCCCGCGCTGTTTGAGGATAGGCACGACCTCGTCGACGAAAATATCGAACCCGCCATTCAGCCATGGCGGCATGATGTTGAAGCCGTCGGCAGCACCTTCACGGAACCAGGTCTCTATCCAGTCTGCCACCTGTTCCGGCGTTCCCGAAATCACCTTGTGGCCGCGCCCGCCGGCAAGCCGGTGCAACAATTGCCGGATCGTCGGATTTTCCCGGTCGATGACATCGAGAACCAATTGATGCCGGCTGCTATCCGCCTGCGCGCGCGTCGCTTCCACCGCCTCCTTCGGCAACGGCTGATCGAGATCGGCCGATGAGAGATCAATGCCTGTAATGCGCTGCAACTGCCCAAGCGAAAAGGCCGGCTGGATGAGATCGTTGAAACTCGCCTCTAGCTTTCGCGCCTCCTCTTCGGTGGAGGCGATGAAGGGGCTGATCCCCGGCAGGATTTTCACATGGGCGGGATTGCGCCCCGTGGCCGCCACGCGCCTCTTTATGTCGGAATAAAAAGACCGCGCACTCTCCAGAGTTTGATGCGCGGTAAAGATTGCCTCGGCATAACGGGCAGCAAAGCCACGACCGTCCTCCGAAGAGCCGGCCTGCACATAGACCGGCCTGCCCTGCGGCGAGCGTGGCAGGTTAAGCGCGCCCCGCACCCGGTAGAACTCGCCCTCGTGATTGGCAGGATGGATGCGGTCGGTATCGGCGAAAAGACCGCTCTCCTTGTCGGCGACGATGGCATCGTCTTCCCAGCTGTCCCAGAGCTTCGTCACCACATCGACGAACTCAGTCGCCTGCCGGTAACGGTCGGCATGCGGCGGATGCTGCTGGAGATTGAAGTTTCCGGCCGCCGCATCGGCCGAGGTCGTCACGATGTTCCAGCCGACCCGGCCGCCGCTGATATGATCGACCGAGGCGAACAGCCGCGCTAGATTGTAAGGCTCGTAATAGGTGGTGGAGGCCGTCGCAATGAAGCCGATCTTTTCGGTGACGGCCGCCAAGGCCGCCAGCATGGTGATCGGTTCCAGCCGGTGCCGGGCGGCATAGCGGATATTGGCGTCCAGCACCGGCGCATCGGCAAAGAAAATGGCATCCAGCTTTGCCGCCTCGGCCTTGCGGGCGATATCCTGGTAGAGCCTTATATCCGTGACGCGCAGTGGCTCCGACTCGGGGTGGCGCCAGGCTGCTTCATGGTGCCCACCCGGATAGATGAACGCATTGAGGACCAGCTTCTCGGATTTTCTGCTCATGGCGATGAACCCTTTTCAACTTTGACGCGGCTTTAAACGAGAGGTGAGGATGCGCTTACGCCTCCTTCGTCACCCACGCTTTGGCGAGATTGCCGCTGAGCCCCTCCGCCCCTGTCGCGTAATCCTTGATGCGGACGCTGCCGACGACCGGCTGGATTGGCGAAACGAGATTGATGACGGGAAGATCCTTGGCGACGACGGCCTGAAACTCCTTGAAGAAGGCTGCGCGCTTTTCGATATCCGGCTCCACCGCGGCCGCTTCCAGCAGCCGGTCCACTTCCGGATTGGCGTAGTGGCTGGCGTTTGAGAACGGCAGGCCGATCTTGAAGTTCTTGCTCCAGTAGACACGCTGCACGCCGGCCGTCGGATCGAAGGTATTGGAGAGGGATTCGACTGAAAGGTCCCAGGCGCGATCGGTATAAACGACCTTCACATAGGTGCCGAAATCGAATTTCTGGATATCCGCCTCAATGCCGATCTTGGAAAGCGCCTGCGCTATGAAATCCGAATAGGTCTGCGGGTTGAACGGGTTGGTGGTGACCCTGAGCTTGAAGCGCTTGCCGCCATCCTTGCGCGGAAAGCCCGCCTCATCCAGCAGCTTTTCCGCCAGCGCGACGTCGAATTTGGCAAAACCGATATCCGGATTGTGGAACTTCGCAAGGCCGGGGCTGATCGGCGTGGGCGATGGCACGGCGTAACCGTAAAGCACGGTATCGATCAGCGCCGGAACGTCGATCGCGTGGGCAATAGCCTGCCTCACCTTCAATTCCTTGAGATATTCGTTCTCAAGATTAATGACGAGCTGGTTCTGCTGGCCGGCATAGGCGTAGATGCGGTCATCCACCTTCAGCGTCGGGATGGATTTCAGTCGTTCCAGATCGGCAAGCGCCACCGGGTTCGGGCCAATGTCGCCCTCTCCGGTTTCCAGCGCCGCCGCGCGAGCGCCCGCATCGTTGATGAGGCGGATGATGACACGCTCCAGATAGGGGCGCGGCGCATCCCAGTAGTCGGCATTTTTCTCCAGCAGGATATGGCTGCCGGGCACCCATTCCTTCAGGACGAAGGGACCGCTGCCGATGATCTGGGCGGGTTTTGGATTGTCAGTCGGCTTGAAGGTCTCGAAGATGTGCTTTGGCACAACAGGCGATTCCGACGAGGCGAGCGCGGTTATCAATCCCGGCGCCGGCTTGGAAAGCTTCACCTTCGCGACCAGCGGATCGGAAGTATCGACGCTTTCAACATGCGAGAAAGTCGCCCGGCCGCGCGGGTGGGCTTCCTTAAGCCGCAGGATCGAGAACTCCACATCTGCCGATGTCACCGGCTTGCCGTCATGGAACTTCGCATTCGGCTGCAGATGAAAGACATATTCCAGCCCGTCGGCGGAAACGCTCCATTCTTTGGCAAGGCTCGGCTTGGGCGAAAGTTCGTAATCGTACGTCAAAAGCCCGTCATAAATCTTCGATCCGATGAACTGCGGACCGCCCGCACTGGTATTGATTGCCACGAGCTGCGTAGGCTCGGGAAAATAGACGATCTTGAGCGTACCGCCCGAAACCGGCTCTTCAGCAGCAGCGAAAGAACCACCTGGAAGCGCCACGAAAGCGCCGGCGGCGAGTGCAATTTTATGAAACTGGCGTCTGGAAAAGGTCATGTCTGTCTCCGATAAAAATCCGATGTGCGGGGTGCGGCATCTCAGTGCAGTTGCGGGAACCCGTGACGCTCGGCGAGGATTTGCAAAATGCGTTTCGTGTCCTGAATGAAGTGCGTATCGCCTTTAGTCGTCGCATCGGCTGGTGCATCGCCGGTAAAGACGAAAAGCGGCAACGACTGGTTTTCCTCACCCACGACGGCGATGACCGCTTCGCGCGGACGTTGAAAACCGACCCGGTGGATATCGATCCCGGCGGCAAGGTCCGGAAAGGCGGCAAGCAGGCCTTCGATCTGGTTACAATGCGGGCAGACGAACCGGACACCGGGGTGCTTGGGGTCTTCAAAACCGGGGGCGATCAAAAAAAGCGTATCCTTGGCCATGGCATCCATCGTGTGCGGGTGAGATTTCATGGACACAGTGCAGGCAGAGAAATCAGAGGTCCAGAAAGCTATTCTTCCCGCAAAACGAAGAATTCCTTCGCCCTAAATTATTGAAGAAATTGATTTTTTTAGAGTTCCGATAATTGGCATCACCGTTCCTGCCGGCCTGTTCCAAAGGCAACGTTTTTCCCGAAAACGCCGTTATCCCGCGATAGTGAAAAAAGGCCGGAGGGCCGTTTTCAGCAATAAAAAACCCGGCAAAATTGCTGGGTTTTTTATTGCCATATGCAAAACGCTCACTCGTTCTTCCAGGCCGTCGACAGATCGCCATAGGCAATGTCGATGGTCGTCACGAGAGACTGCAGGCTGGTGTTGCGCAGAATGACGGTCGGCAGGGCGACGATAGAGAAATTCGGCAATTCGTCACCGGTGATTTTCTGGATATCGTGGAACTGCCCCGCCCGTTTCGTTTCATCCACTTCAATCGCAGCGGCGCGGAAAAGATCATCCACCCTCGGATTGTTGTAGTGGGCGGCATTGACGTATGGCGCGGGTTTCTTGATGCCATCGGACCAGTAGAGCCGCTGCACGCCCGCTGTCGGATCAAACAACCGGCTGATGCCGTTCACCGTCAGGTCAAAACCGCGCTCGGTATAGACGCGCTTGATGAAGGTGGCGAGATCGCCTTCGACGATATCTACCTTCACGCCGAGCTTGCCGAAGGACGAGCGTAGATATTCGGAGGTTTTGCGGAAAACGTCGGAGGGCAGGAAGGCCAGCCGCAGCGAAAAACGCGTACCATCCGCACCCCTCGGATACCCCGCCTTGTCCAGCAGTTCATTCGCTTTGGCCAGATCGAAGGGATAGGTAAAGGGCTTCTCGTCATTATAGGCGGTGAATACCGCCGGAATGTTCGAACCGGCGGGTTTCGCCGTGCCGAAAAAGATCGCGTCGTTGATGAAATTGCGGTCGATGGCATGTGCCAGCGCGTGCCGCACCTCCTTTTTCGCGAGGATCGGATTCTCCAGATTGAACTCGAATATGGCGGCGTTATTGAGATAGGAGTCGGTATAGACCTCCACCGAAAGCTTGGGATTTTGCCGCAAACGCTCCAGATCGCTGTAGGAGACATCGGCGGTATAATCCGCCTCGCCCGTTTCCACCGAGATGGTGGTGGAGGCCGCGTCAGCGACGAACCGCGCCACGAAGCCATCGAGATAGGGAAGATCGGCCTGCCAGTAGTTCGGGTTCTTCCTGAGCTTCACATAGCTGCCGCGTTTCCATTCCTCAAACACAAAGGGGCCAGTGCCAACGGGCGCGTTGCCGTTCGGACTCTCATTGTAGTTTTCCGAAGCATAGGCATGGGCCGGCAAAATGGGCGTTTCGCCACCGGTCAGCGCCCGCAGAAGATAAGGCGCAGGTTTGGAAAGCACCACTACCGCCGTCAGCGGATCGGGCGTTTCGATATCGGCAACATTGGCGAAAGTGATACGGCCGCGTGGGCCCACCTTCTTGAAGGCAAGCAGGGAAAATTTCACATCCTGTGCAGTGAAATCCTTGCCATCATGCCATTTGACGCCCTTGCGCAGCTTGAAGGTGTAGCGCAGCCCGTCGGCGGAGGTTTCCCAGCTTTCGGCGAGAACCGGATGCGGCTTGAACTCGCTGTCGAAGCGCACCAACCCTTCCAGGATCTTGGTGGAAATCGCGCGCGTGCGCGTATTGGAATCGGAAAGCGGCACAAGCGTCGTCGGCTCACCGAGACCCGCAAGGGTAACAATACCGCCCTTTTTCGGCGTCTCCGCCGCCAGCACCGGCACGGATGGCAGCAGCATGGCCGCACCTAGCGCAGCACTCAAAAGCAATGTCTTACGTCTTGTAATATCCATGGATGTTTCCTCTTGCAGGCTTGTTTTCAAATTTCAGGCAGGCTTCAGCCGGGTTTCGACCAGTCTGGCAAACAAGGTGGCGCCGACCGGCAGGATTGCATCGTCGACAATGAAACCGGGATTATGGGCTGGCACGGTGCCGGAATGACCGAGGGTGAAAAACGCACCGGGCGCATGTTTCAGGAGATCAGCGAAATCCTCGCTGCCCATGAAGCGGCTGGGCTCGGTGGAAACGCGCTCGTCTCCGAGAACTTCGCGCGCCACCCCGGCCACAATCTCCACCGACGCGTCGTCATTGGTCAGAACCGAGAATATGTCGCGAATATCCACCTCGGCGGTGAGCCCATAAGCGGCGGCAATGTGATCGGAAATCGTGCGGATTCGGCCCCTTATGGTCTCGCGCACGCTGTCGGAGAAGGCCCGCACCGTGCCTGCAATCGAGGCCGTTTCGGGGATGACGTTATAGGCAGATCCCGCCTCGATACGGGTGATCGACAAGACGGCCGGATCGGTCGGCGGCACATTGCGGCTGACGATGGTCTGCAAGGCCTGGATGAGTTCACCCGTCGCCGGCACCGGATCACGCGAGACATCCGGGTGAGCCGCATGCGCGCCCCTGCCCTTCAGTCGGATATCGAAGAAATCGGCGCCTGCCAGAATGGTGCCGGGCGAAACCTTCAGATGGTTGGGTGCTGCATGGGAGGAATTGTGCAACCCGTAAATTTCATCAACGGGGAAATCCTTGAACAACCCATCGGCGATCATGGCGCGTGCGCCACCCAGTCCTTCCTCGGCGGGCTGAAAAATGAAAATCACCGTGCCGGCAAAATCACGGGTTTCCGCCAGATAACGGGCGGTGCCAAGCAATATGGTGGTGTGCACATCATGCCCGCAGCCGTGGAACTTACCGGGATAGACCGATGCATAAGGCAGCCCTGTTTCTTCCGGCATCGGCAGGGCATCCATATCCGCCCTCAACCCGATTGAACTGTTGCCAGCATGACGGCCACGCAGCACGCCGACCACGCCGGTCTTGCCATAACCGCGATGCACCTCGATGCCCCAGGAGGTGAGCTTCTCGGCGACGATGCCGGAGGTGCGCACCTCTTCGAAACCGATTTCCGGATGCTGGTGCAGATCGTGGCGGATGGAGACGAGTTCGGGAACATAGGTCCCGATCCGGTCTATGACTTTCGGCGCGGGCGTTTTGACGGGATCGACGGCAATATTCACGGTATCTCCTCAGGGCAAAAAAGATCGTTCTCGCAATCTCTGTGATTGCGAAGTGCTAAGCTTCAGAACTGGAAATCTGAGGCGGGAGAGGCGTCAGAGCCTCAGGCCAGCCTCCTTCATCAAGGGCAGAATGCGCTCAGCGAAATATTCGAGATCTTCGCGGAAATCGTAGAAATTTAGCTGCACGCCATCGATGCCAGCCTTTTTCAAGCCGACAAGCTGCTCGACCACCTGCTCCGGCGAGCCGATGATTTCGATATTGCCGCCGAGATTGCGCCCCTGCTTGTGGCGTGCATCGCCGCGACCCCGCCAGGCATGGGCGTCGCTGTCGTAATTGTTGGTCGCAAAGGCACGGGTGCCGGGCTGCGGTTTTCCCGCCTCGATGGCGTCGGCATAGGCGATCGCTTGCCTCTCCGTATCGCGGCTGACGATGATCGGATTGATGAGCGTCTTCACCTGACGGCCATAGGCCTTGGCGCGGTTCTTGATGGTGGCGATATGATCGGGAAGCGTTTCCAGCGCGCTGTCGATATGCGCGCCGCCGGGCGAGGTAACGAAAACCAGATCGGAATGGCGGGCGGCGAAATCGATACCGGCCGGCGAGCCGGTCGCCGTCACCAGCGGCGGGCGGCCAAAGGCGGGCTTCGGCGTTATCCAGCCGTTGTTGATGGCCCAGGGGTTAAGCTTACCCTCATAGGAGAAGTTTTCGGTTTCTCCCCACAGGCGATGAAGCACATCGAACAACTCCCCCGCCATGTCGTAGCGCTTGTCATGGTCGATCCGCTGCCAGCCGAACATTTCATGCTCTATGGCGCGATGGCCGGTGACGATGTTGATGCCCCATCGTCCCCTGGCGATATGATCCAGCGTTGCGCCATATTTGGCGAGATGAAGTGGATGCAGGGGACCGTAAAGCACATGAATAGTGGAGATCAGAAGAATGCTCTTGGTGACCGCCGCCATGGCGCCCAGCGCAATGAAACTGTCGAGCGAGGATTCGCCGTCATAACCGCCTTTGGGCAGCCATTGCGTGCGGCTGAAGGCGATTTCGAAACCAAGCTCCTCCGCGCGCTTCACCAGCTCCGCATTGTAGTCGAAGGTCCAGCTATTACTGGTTGGCAGGCTGGAGAAGTTGATGTCCTGCAGATTGAGGAACAGCCCCAGCATCAGTGGCTGCTTCACCGCGCGGCTGAGCGGGCTGTCTTCGAAATCAGTGGGGCTTTTCAGTTCGGGACCTTCAGGCAGTGAAACAGTCAGCGCCATGTCTTTTCTCCCTCGGAATGATTACCCTGCGGGGTGGTCGCTGCCAGCCGGGCGCGCAAATAGGCCTCCACGCTGCGGGGCTGACGACCGGTAATCCGCTCGATGTTGTCGTTGACGGGGGCCGCGAGGCCCTCGCGGATAAGTTGGCCGAATTCACCAATCGCCTTCTGTTCGAAAGCTCCGATATGCGGCGGAAAAACGGAAGCGGAATGATACGATATCCCCACGGGGCGATGCAGGATACGGGCCGCGATGCGGGCGATTTCCAGTGCCGTCAAGGCTTCACCGCCGGTTAGCACCAAGGTGCCGGAAACAGACGTGCTCGCAGTCAAGGCGTGAACCGCCACATCGGCTATATCGTCGGCATCAATGAAGGAAACGGCCGCATCGCCGAAACGGGTGGGCACATCCTCCCCCTGGCGTAGTGCTGCGACGACGGGTTCCAGCGCCACCTGCATCCAGGCATTCGGCCGCAGCACCGTATGCGCAATGCCGCTCCCGGCTAGATATCTTTCGACCTCGGCATGAGCGGCACCCGAAATGGAGCGTGCGGCATTGGCGATGGTCCAGTCGGAACCGGATATTTTCACGATCCGCGATACGCTGGCGGAGAGAGCGGCATCGATGACCGCTTTCTGGTCCGCCGCCAGCGTTTCACCGATTGGGGAAAGGAGGAACACCGTGTCTGTTGCGCGTGAGACCTCTTTCAGGCTGGCGGGATCGGAGAAATTACCCTCCGAAATATCCACCCTGTCGCCCCAAAGCTTGAGCGCGTCCTCACCCCGGCGGGTCAGCACCCTAACCTTCGCCTCTTTCTGCAAAAGGCGGCTGACGACGCGTTGGCCGAGCTTGCCGGTCGCACCCGTTACAAGAATGGTTACTGTCATGACGCCCTCACTTCGCCGCAGCCTGTTGCAGTAAAGAAAGGGCGCGCGGATCGGCCCAGTCGTTCACATCGAAATCGTCAGGGATGAATTTCCATTCCAGCAGGAAATCCTTGAAGTGGCTGAGCGCATCCAGCTCCGCCGGATCGAGGTCGAGCCTCAGGTTACGGTACACATCCGCCCCGTTGGCGGCGATAACCGCTTCCTCGCTGACACCGATCTCGCGGGCGATGAAACGCACCGCTTCCGCCGGATTGTCATTCGCCCAGCCGGCAACCCGCTGTACCGTGGCCACGAGGTCGGCGACGAGATCGGGCCTTTCATCGGCAAAGGTGGCATCCACGGTCAAAGGACGTGGCGTGCCGTTATTGATGCGGATTTTCGGATCGGGGTGAAACCCGGTCGACACGACGACGTGCGCGCCAATGAGATTGGCGACGGTGACGCCCTCCGCTCCTTTGACAAAAAACGCATCGATCTTTCCGCGATGCAATGCCGCAATCTCCTCCCCATAGGGCAGCCGTCGGCGCAGGCCATGGAATCTGTCGTCAGCCGGTCCGAGCAGCACCGGCTCGGTTGCGGTGAGATCGACCAGCTCGACCTCCGCCACGGAAAGGCCGGAGACGGTCAGTGCCGACACGATGCCCTTGAGCGATGTGGCGCGCTGGAAGTCGATGGTTTCGTTCGGTCGTTTCGGCAGCCCGATGCGCCGGCCCTTCAGCTCGCCGCCCTTTGTTATACCACTGGCTGGCAGCGCTATGACCGCCTGAAACTCGTCGGTCCTGGTCAACCCCACCAGACGCGTCTGGCGTCCGCCGGATTTTGCCCAGATAGGCGGAATATTACCGCCCTGACGGAATGACCAGTCCAGACGGTGATCGAAATGGCTCTGGCGAATGGCCGGATCCGCCGCATCGCGAATGGAGGAAACAGTAATGCCGTGGCCGGCGAAACTCTCCTCGATCCAGCCAAGCTGCACCGCGATGGAAAGCGGCGTCGGCGCCGGGCAGCGCGTGTACCAGACGGTTTCAGGGTGGGTTATCTGGCGAAGGGCCGCATCAGCCATGGCGTTCGTCCTCTCAATTGCGATCTCTACGATACGCTACACGCCATAAAATATTTTCTATAGATAAAGTGTACTATTTGAGAGGCCATTGAGGAAATTCGTTTCCATATCAGCATGGCTTCGTGCTTCCGGTAAAATATCCTTTCGGAAACGGCGTCATTCTCGCTCGATACTTCGGCGGAGAGCGGCACTTGATGTGAGCCTCTCCTTGGGAGCGCCGGCCACGTCTCAGAAGTTTTTCTTCTCCTGACAGCAAGGATTTTTAACTCGCGACCGGAACCCCGGCTGTTACGCTTCCCCGCAATTGCGCCGGACCCGCACGCCGGCAATCCAACAGACCTGAAAGAAAAAGTGGCAGCATGAGCACGAACAAACGCCGGCTCAATCTCAATGTCGGCATCAATACCACCGGATACCTCGCCAATGCCTGGAAATACAGGAGCGGAGACCGGCACGATATCAACGATATCGGCTATTACCGGCGACTGACGGAACTGGCTCACAAAGGCCGGTTCGACGCCGTTTTCCTTTCGGATCACCCGGCATTGCTGACCGACCCGACAAGCCGGCCATTTCACACCATCGATCCGCTCATCCTTTCCACATCGCTTGCCGCACAGGTGCCGGACATCGGGTTCGTGGCGACCGTGTCCTCCACCTATAACTCGCCCTATAATTTTGCGAGACGAACGCAATCCATCGATATCGTCACGGGCGGCCGGCTGATCGTCAACATCGTCTCCTCCTTCAATCCGAACGTCGCCGCCAATTTCGGCAACGACCCGCTGCCGCCGCGCAATGAGCGATATGCCAAGGCCACGGAATTTCTCGATGTCGCGAAAAAGCTCTGGTCGAGCTGGGATCCGCGCCGCGAAGGCGAGATACCGGAAGACCGCTTCTGGGATGCGGCGACGGCTGAGACGATCAATCACGAGGGGCAATATTTCCATGTCAAAGGCCCGCTCAACGTCCCTCGTGGACCGCAGGGGCACCCCGTCATCGCCCAGGCGGGCGCTTCCGAGGGCGGCATCGATCTGGCGGCACGTCATGGCGAGATCATCTATTGCAACATATTGTCCCGTCCCGCCGGCCAGGCCTTTGGCAAAAAGGTCCGTGACCGCGCAGTGTCTTTCGGCCGCGATCCCTCCGGCATCCGCATCGTTCCCGGCCTCGTCGTCATTCTCGGCGAGACGCGCGAGGAAGCGCTGCGCAAACACGAACTCTACAGCGGAACCGGCTCGGAAGACGGTCTTCTGGCACGCTTCGCCAAGGAAAACGGTATCGATCCCCGCGATTTCGATCCCGATGCGAAACTGGATGGCGAGCGCTTCATTCCCGACCAGAACCGACAATGGGCTGTCGGCATGGGGCTTGGCCTTTCCGAACTGCTGACCCATGAAAAGCTCACCGCCCGCGAGGCCGTGCGGCGCTCGGAGGGGCATCACCGACTACTGCTCGGCACAGCGGAAGAGGTGGCGGACGGTATCATCGATCTCTGGCAGGACGGAACGGTTGACGGCTACACATTGCAGCCGCCTCGTGCCCCTGACGATATCGCCGAATTCGTCGAACAAGTCGTGCCGGTGCTGCAAGACCGCGGCGTTTATCCGCGCGAATACGAAGGCACGACCATACGCGAGAGATACGGCCTGCCTCAACCGGACTGACGCTGTTCGCCTCGTTCGCCATTCACACGCTCGGCGCAGGAATGGCGGCGTTGTGAACGCACTATTGAGCTGTTGCCACTTTCAAAACCGGCCTTTCGCCGGAAAGCTGCAGCAGCACAGAGGCGAAATCCGTCACGATCTGGCGATAATCTTCCGGCTGGAATTCATAGGGAAGTTCGAGGCGGAATTCCGAGACAAACGGCAGAACGGGGTCGCGCGACAGCTTCTCCAGAATTTCATCCGTCGTCCCGACAATATCAGGCAGAAAAAGCGTGCGGCGCGCACCATGCGGCGTATGCGTGCGCTTGTCGCGCTCGGCCGCAAACTCCGCATAACGGCGGCGTGTCGCCGGGCTGGCACTGTCCGTCGGTAAAATCACGCGGCCAAGGGCGACGCGCGGCTGGCGCTCATGCGCCCATTCCTGCCGGAACCGGGCAACGAGGGCGGCCTGCGCCGTCAGAAAATCATCGGTATTTTCACCGCTGACGATATTGCCGGTCAGCAGATTGAATCCCGCCTTCCCCGCCCAGCGAGCGGAATTCTGCGATCCGCCGCCATACCACAGCCGGTCGGTCAACCCCTTGGCGAAGGGCCGAAGGCGCGGCACCTGCGCGCCCGCTGCATTGCCCGCCTCCGTTTCGCTGGACAGCGGTTCTGATCTCAAGGCCCTGGCGAGCTTCTCGGCGCGGGCATGGCTGTAATCCGCATCGGGCGCCGTATCGACATAATCCGAAATCAGATGGGCGAAGGGCGGCACGCCGACAGAGACGCCGACATTCAACCGTCCGTGTGACAGCACATCCACGGTGGCGAGATCTTCCGCCAGCCTGAAGGGGTTTTCATAACCCAGTTGAATGACGGCGGTGCCGAGGCCAATCCGCTTGGTGCGCTGCGACGCCGCCGCGAGAAAGGTGGTGGCCGAGGAAACGCCGCGTTCCAGATGGCGCTGGCGGACCCAGGCGCTATCATAACCCAGCGCCTCGCCGGCTTCGAAAAGCTGCAGAGTTTCCTCCAGCCCCTGCGCAGGATCATCATCGTGATAGTTGCCGGGAACCAGAAAAGCAAAATGCGAGATATGGGAAATAGGCATGGTGTGCATCCGGGAATGTTTGTTGAGGCATGATGAAGCTCAGACAGCGCAGGTGCGGCCATCATCCTGTACCGCGCATACCCAAGCAGAATGCACGATGACCGGCATTGCTGGCGCGGCATGGTCTTTTATAGTCCCGGCGATTTTTGAAAGATCGTTGCGCGATTCAATAGTCTACTAAAATTATAGATTAATCCTCAAGGAGCGGTCGCTTTGTCCCCCCTCCATCCTTTTAAATACGCCGGCGTATCGAGCGCCGCGCGAATGCCCTTGATTTTCCTCCCCAACATGTAATACAGATTATCATACATGTTGACAAATAATGCATACATGTATGACATTGCAGCCACCACGAACGCTGCGATACCTGCATGAGGGAGGAATTATGATCATCACCGACGTCGAGGTCCGTGTTTTCCGCACGACGACCCGTCGGCACTCGGACAGTGCCGGTCACGCACATCCGGGTCCGGCGCATCAGGTTGAACAGGCCATGCTGACCATCCGCACGGAAGACGGGCAAGAAGGCCATTCCTTCACAGCGCCGGAAATCGTTCGCCCGCATGTCATCGAAAAATTCGTCAAGAAGGTGCTGATCGGCGAGGATTATCGCGACCGGGAACGCCTTTGGCAGGACCTTGCTCACTGGCAACGCGGCTCGGCGGCGCAGCTGACGGACCGCACGCTGGCGGTGGTGGACTGCGCGCTCTGGGACCTTGCCGGTCGCAGCCTCGGACAACCTGTATACAAGTTGATTGGTGGTTATCGCGACAAGGTGCTCGCCTATGGCTCGATCATGTGTGGGGACGAGCTGGAAGGAGGCCTTGCAACACCTGAAGACTACGGCCGGTTTGCCGAAACGCTGGTGAAGCGCGGGTACAAGGGCATCAAGCTTCACACCTGGATGCCGCCCGTCAGCTGGGCGCCGGATGTGAAGATGGACCTCAAGGCCTGCGCGGCTGTGCGCGAAGCGGTCGGGCCCGATATCCGCCTGATGATCGACGCCTTTCACTGGTATTCCCGCACCGATGCGCTGGCATTGGGACGTGGCCTTGAAAAGCTCGGCTTCGACTGGATCGAAGAGCCGATGGATGAGCAGTCGCTCTCCTCCTACAAGTGGCTCGCCGACAATCTCGATATTCCCGTCGTCGGCCCGGAAAGTGCTGCTGGCAAGCACTGGCACCGCGCAGAATGGATCAAGGCCGGCGCCTGCGATATTCTTCGCACCGGCGTCAACGATGTCGGCGGCATCACGCCGGCGCTCAAGACCATGCACCTGGCCGAAGCCTTCGGTATGGAATGCGAGGTGCATGGCAATACGGCCATGAACCTGCATGTGGTCGCCGCCACCAAGAATTGCCGCTGGTACGAGCGCGGCCTCCTGCATCCCTTCCTCGAATATGATGACGGCCACGACTATCTGAAGTCTTTGTCCGACCCGATGGACCGCGATGGGTTCGTTCACGTTCCCGACCGGCCGGGCCTTGGCGAGGATATCGATTTCGATTTCATCGACAACAACCGGGTGAGATAAGGCTATGAAAACCGTGCTCGCCTTTGGAGACAGCCTCACCTGGGGCGCAGACCCGGCAACGGGTCTCCGCCACCGACCTGAGCATCGCTGGCCGGAGGTGCTGGAGGCAGAGCTTTCCGGAATGGCGAAGGTTCATGCCGAAGGGCTAGGCGGACGCACCACCTGTTATGACGACCATGCCGGCCCGGCCTGCCGCAATGGCGCGCGAGCGCTTGAAGTCGCGCTTTCGTGCCACATGCCGCTTGATCTCGTCATCGTCATGCTCGGCACCAACGACATCAAGCCGGTGCATGGCGGTCGCGCGGAAGCCGCCGTTTCGGGCATGCGGCGGCTGGCGCAAATCGTCGAGACTTTCATCTACAAGCCGCGAGATGCAGTGCCTAAGCTTCTGATCGTCGCGCCGCCGCCCTGCGTCGCCGGCCCGGGTGGAGAGCCCGCAGGCGGTCGCGATATCGGACAATCACTACGGCTTGCGCCGCTCTATCACAAACTCGCCGCCGAACTTGGGCATCACTTCTTTGATGCCGGATCGGTCGCCAGCGCCTCGCCAGTGGATGGCGTGCATCTGGAAGCGCTGGCAACGGCCGCAATCGGCCGGGCGCTCGCCGCTCCGGTCAGAGACATTCTTGGCTGATCACACGAAGCCTGTGGAGGAACAGGCGCGCGGATCGAAACGTGGAAGGCCGTATGAACCGGCCGTATGGGAGGAAAAATGAGACATTTTCTTGCAACCGCAGCCCTCGGTGCACTGCTGATCGGCGCCGTGCCGCTCAGCGTCTTTGCCGAAACGCCGAAGGACCAGCTCATCGTCGCCACGACCATGAGCAATATCCTGACCCTTGATCCAGCCGCCATTACCGGCCGCGAGACGGTGCAGGTTCTGAATAATATCTACGACACGCTGGTCGTGCTTTCGCCCAAAGATCGCAGCGTCCAGCCCCGCCTTGCCGAACGTTGGGAAATCGGCGAGGACCGGAAATCGATCCGCTTCCACCTGCGGGCCGACGCCAAGTTCGCGTCCGGCAACGCCGTGACCGCAAAGGACGTGGCTTGGAGCCTGAAACGTCTGCTCGCCCGCAATCTGGCGCAATCGTCTTTCCTCAAAACGCGCGGTTTCAAGCTGGAGGATGCCGACAAGCTTTTCGTCGCCGAAAACGACCAGACCTTCGTGCTTAATATTCCAAAGCCTGATGATCCCAATCTGCTGCTGATGATCCTTGCACAGAATGGGCCCGGCTCGATCATCGACAGCCAGACGGCGCTTGCCAACGAAAAGGACGGCGATCTCGGTGGCGCGTGGCTGACGCTCAATTCGGCGGGCTCCGGCCCGTTCAAGCTGACCCAGTGGAAATCCAACGAATATATCATTCTCACCCGCAACGACGATTACTGGGGTGAAAAAGCCAAGATGAAGCGCGTCCTGATGCGCCATCTGCCGGAATCGCAATCGCAGCGGCTGATGCTGGAAAAGGGCGATATCGATGTCGCCTATTCCCTGCAGGCGCCGGACCTGAAGTCGCTCGAAGCCGACAAGACCATCGCCATCGAATCCACGCCCGGCTCCGGTTTTTATTACCTCAGCGTTTCGATGAAGGACGAGCGCTTCGCGAACAAGAAAGTGCGCGAAGCCCTGCGTTACCTGATCGACTACGACGGCCTCGACAAGGCGGTCATGCCCTATTACGGCAAGCTGCATCAGCGCTCTCTCAGCACCGGTGTGATGGGCGCGCTGCCGGATCAGGGCTACAAGCTCGATATCGCAAAAGCCAAGGCGCTTCTGGCTGAAGCCGGTTATCCAAACGGTTTCAAGACCACGTTGCGCGTGCTCTCGGAAGACCCCTTCATGAAAGCGGCAACGGCCATCCAGAACACACTGGCCCAGGCCGGCATCCAGGCAGAGTTGATCAGCGGTTCCGGCGACCAGATTTACGGCGCCATGCGCGAGCGCAACTTCGAACTGCTTCTTGGCCGCGGCGGCGGTGGCCAGCAGCCGCATCCGGACAACAACCTGCGCTCCATCGCCTATAATCCGAACAATGCGGACGACGCCAAGCTCACCAACTATCAGAGCTGGCGCACGAGCTTCTTCGATGAAAAGCTGAACAAGATGATCGAGGAAGCCCTTGTCGAGCGCGACGTGGCGAAACAGACGAAGCTCTACGAGGACCTTCAGGCCTATATGGACGAGATCGTCATGTCCATTCAGCCATTCTCCGAAGTCGTCGACACCGCCGCTTTCCGCAGCGACATCAAGGGTATGATCGTCAGCCCCTGGCTCTCGCGCTTTGAAGAGGTGAGCAAGGAGCGGTAATCGGCTGCCATATCTGCGAGTAGGAGAAGGCGCGGCTAACCCCGCGCCTTTTTGCTGTAATAAAGCTCCATGCACCCAATGTGTTAGGCGCAAGCGAAGCCTCCGCACTCCGTAACGCCGGACGAGATCCGGGGTCTTGTGTGAGCAGCCTAAGCGCAGTTGGCGGCCCGCCATCCCGCCGTAGCCATCCAAAAAATTGCCCGGCACTGAAGGCCGGGCAAGGAAGGAGGATTTTATTATTCGTGATGCCCCGGAGGAGGACGATCACGCTTTGGGAAGTGTCATGCGCCTTCATATTCCAGCGAGGCGCCGATCAGTTCGCGCGCATAGGGATGTGTCGCACCATTGCCGGCGATGGCCTCACGCGGCAGGATTTCGGTGATTTCGCCGCGCAGCATCACGGCGAAGCGGTCGCACATGTGGTCGACCACGGCGAGATCGTGCGTCACCATGATATAGGTGAAGCCGCGCTCTTCGCGCAGGCGCTGCAACAGGTTCAGGATTTCGGCCTGCACCGAAACATCGAGCGCCGAGGTCGGCTCGTCGAGCAGAAGCAGCGACGGTTCAAGTATCAGCGCACGCGCAATCGCCACGCGCTGCCGCTGGCCGCCGGAAAGCTGATGCGGGAAGCGGTCCAGGAACGACACGGGCAGACCGACATCCGTAATTACCTTGCGCATGCGCTCTTCACGATCGCCCAGTTTATGGATGGCAAGCGATTCTCCGAGAACGGTGCGCACCGACTGGCGCGGATGCAGCGAACCATAGGGATCCTGAAACACCATCTGCAACGTGCGGCATCGCTCGATCAGCGGCATGTCGCGAACCGACTTTCCATTGATGAGGATTTCGCCGCTCCAGAAATCATTCAGCATCGACACGCAGCGCAACACTGTTGATTTGCCCGAACCGCTTTCACCGACCAGACCGAAACACTCGCCCGGCTCGACGCGAAAGGACACCGAAGGCAGCACTTTCAGCGCCGTGTGGCCGCTGCCGAAGGTGATGGAGAGATCGCGGGTTTCAACGGAAACGGCCATTATACTTTCTCCTCCAGCCATTCGGGGCGGCGATCCAGCACCGCAAGTGGCGCACGCGTACCGCCAATCCGCGGCTGCGCCGCGAGCAGGCCGCGCGTGTAGGGGTGCTGCGCTTGATCGAGGTCGCGCGCGGCAAGCGTTTCCACCACCCGGCCGGCATACATGATGAGTACCCGGTCGCAGAAATTGCGCACGAGATTGAGGTCGTGGCTAATCATGATGAGACCGATGCCTCTATCCCGAACGAGGCCATCGAGAATATTCAGAACCTGCAGCCGCACCGTCACATCCAGCGCAGAGGTCGGCTCGTCGGCAATGACCAGATCAGGATCGGCAAGCAGCATCATCGCAATCATGACGCGCTGGCCCATGCCACCGGAAATTTCGTGCGGATATTGCTCGTAGACGCGCACGGCGTCGCGGATTTTCACCGCATCGAGCATGGCGAGCGCCTTTTCCCGGGCTTCCGATTTCGACGCCTTGAAATGGCGCAGATAGGTCTCCGTCACCTGATCGCCGACACGGCGGATGGGATTGAGAGAGAATTTTGGATCCTGAAGGATCATCGACATGCGCCGTCCGCGAACCTTCAGCATCTCCTTCTCACTGAGCGACAGAAGATCGACGCCATCAAAATCAAGCTTGTCGGCCGTTATCGTCGCCGATGGCAGGAGGCGCAGCAAAGCCCGGCCGACGGTGGACTTGCCCGAGCCGCTTTCGCCGACAATGCCGAGACGCTCCCGGCCAAGGGTGAAGGAGATGCCGCGCACGGCCTCGGTGGGCGAACCGCCATAACGGATGCGAAGATTTTCGACGTCGAGGATTGGTTTTTCCATGGCCCTATTTCCGGTTCATCTGCTTCGGATCGAGCGCATCCCGCAGGCCGTCACCCAGAAGGTTGAAGGCGAGGCTGACGGAAAGGATCGCAACGCCGGGGAAAGTGACGAGCCACCAGCTGTCGAGCATGTAACGGCGTCCGGTCGCGATCATCGCGCCCCATTCCGGCAGGGGCGGCTGCGCGCCAAGGCCTAGGAAGCCGAGGCCTGCGGCGGTCAGAATGACGGTCGCCATATTCAGCGTCAGACGGATCAGGACCGAAGGCAGGCACATGGGCATGATCGATTTTATGATGATACGCAGCGGCGAAGCACCCTGAAGCCTTGCGGCGGCAATGTAGTCCGCCTTGCGGAATGTCATCGCTTCGGCGCGTGCGAGCCGCGCGATCGGCGGCCATGAGGTGAGCGCGATCGCGATGATCGCATTGTTGAGGCTGGGTCCGAGCGCGGCCACGAAGGCGAGCGACAGGATGAGGCTCGGGAACGACAGGAAAATATCCGTGATGCGCATCATCACCGTATCGAACTTGCCGCCGAGATAACCGGAGGCCGTGCCGACCAGCAGACCGACCGGACCGACGATGATCGACACCAGCGAGATGATGGTGAGAGTGATGCGCGCGCCCCACAGAAGGCGACTGTAAATATCGCGTCCAAGCTCGTCCGTGCCGAAGAAATGGCCGTTACCGGGCGGCTGCAGCGTCTTGGCGAGATCCTGCACGTAAGGATCATGCGTCGCAAGCCAGGGCGCGAAAATCGCCGCGATGACGAGAAGCAGCAATATCACCAGGCCGAAGGCCGATGTCGGGCTTTTCAGCAGGAAGACAATGATGTTCTTCAGCGCGTTCAAAGGCACGGGAAGACGCAAGGAAGTTTCTGCACGAGCCGTCATCAGCGGGTCCTCGGATCGAAAAAGCGGTACAGAATGTCGGACAGGAGATTGAGCCCGATGAAGATGACGCCGACGATAAGTACGCAGGTCATCACGGCATTCATGTCGCCGATGATAAGATTGCTGGTGAGATATTGGCCGAAGCCCGGCCAGGCGAAGACGGTCTCGATAAGGACAGCGCCTTCCAGCAGTGAGCCGTAAGCAAGGGCAATGATGGTGACGAGCTGCACGCGGATATTGCCGAAAGCATGCAGCCACACCGTCTGGCGTTGCGACAGGCCTTTGACGCGCGCAGTCGTCACATATTCCTGGCCCAACTGGTCGAGCATGAAGCTGCGCGTCATACGGGTGATATAGGCCGACGATGAATAACCAAGCAGAGCGGCGGGCAGGATGAGGTGATTGATGGCCGACCAGAAGACTTCCATATCGCCCGCCAGCAGGCTGTCGATGAGCAGGAAGCCCGTTCGTTCCTCCACGAGACCGATATAGAACTGGTCCATGCGGCCACCGCCGCCGACAAGCCCGAGATGAGCGTAAAAAACGATCAGCGCAATCATACCGGTCCAGAAAATCGGCATGGAATGGCCGAACAGGCTGAGCACCCGCACCAAATGGTCCTGCCAGCGGTCTTTCTTGACGGCGGCATAAACCCCCATGGGAATCCCGAGGCCGGCACCGATCAGGATCGCGAAGGTCGCAAGCTCCATCGTCGCCGGCATGACGCGTATGATATCCTGGATGACGGGCTGGCCCGTGCGGATCGAGGTTCCGAAATCGCCGGTGAACACATCGCCGAGATAATAGATGAATTGTTGCCAGAGCGGACGGTCGAAACCGAGCGCATGGTAAACCTGCTCATAGGTTTCGCGGGTCGCGTCCTCGCCGACGATGGCCCGCACGGGATCAGCGGGCATCAGGCGGCCGATGAAAAAGGTCAGCAGCAGCAATCCGAGCAGCGTGACCGCAATACTTCCGATCTGGCCGGACAGGCCATACAGCGAAAGGCGTCTTTTTGGCATGGTTCCTCCCTTGCCAGAAGTCGATTGCACAAAATAACAAAGGCGCAATCCTGTCTGACAACTATTCGCAAGTTGTCACAGGTGTGGAGAGCTGTCAAGCATATGCCGATAAAATTGGTCCTGCGCCAGGCTTGGAAGATGACTGAAGCAGGCAAAAACGCTGCCTTTCAAGACCGAGATTTCATCCGAAAACCAGCGGTTCTTTGCTTTGCCGGAGAAAGGAATCACACATATTGCCGCAATGACAAAAGCCTGTATTCTTCGCTTCGAACTGCCTGTGGAGATGCCGGTCCGGCACCGGCATATCTCCTGCTTCAAGGGGGAGGAAGAGATGGCGGAAATGACACTTCTGGCATTTGCGATAGTTGCCTTTATCGGTATTGCCACACCTGGCCCGACGGTTTTGCTGGCGCTTGCGAATGGCTCGCGTTTCGGGGTTCGCCGCGCCTTGACAGGTATGGCTGGTGCGGTGCTGTCAGATTTCGTCCTGATCGGCGCGGTTGCACTGGGATTGGGAGCATTGCTCGCCGCCTCGGAGTTCTGGTTCGGCGTCGTCAAATGGGTCGGCGTTTGTTATCTTGCCTTCCTGGGCGTCATGCTTTTGCGCTCCAGAGGCTCGCTCGATGGCGCTCTTCAATCGGCAGACACTTCCGGGGCCACTTCCGCCCGCTCGATTTTCCTCAAAAGCTTCCTTGTGGCCGTGACCAACCCCAAGGGATATCTGTTCTTTTCGGCTTTCCTGCCGCAATTCATCGATCCGGCAGCACCGCAGATCCAGCAATATGCGGTGCTTGCGCTGGTTTTTGCCGGCATCGATTTCATCGTCATGTTCGGATATGCCCTGCTGGGCTCGCAGGCCGTCAGACTGTTGCGGAAGTCAGGGGCGTTATGGCTCGACCGCATTTGCGGCGGCGCACTTTTGACGCTTGCCGCCTCTCTGGCTTTCTACCGACGGGCGAGCGCTTAACCTGCTGAGAAAGCTGAAATTTCCGAGTTATTCAGCGGCTGTACGGGAGCGCAAAAGCACCTTGTAGCGCTCAAGACTACCGCGCAGATGCGCCGCCATATATTGGCGGGCAGCATCGGCATCGCCTTCGATGATGGCGTCAACGATCTTCGCATGCTCCTCCTGGAGATGAAGATTGTAGTCCTTCGGACGGGAACCGGGCGCCGCCCCCTGTAATTCGCCACGCGGGATGATGCCGGAGCGGATGAGTTGAAGAAACTCGGGGAATCGCCTGTTCTGCGTCGCCTGTGCAATGGCCAGATGGAACTCGAAATCGGCATCCCGCGTCGGCAACCCGGCGGCGAGACAGTCGCCAACGCGCCGATGCGCATCGACAATCGACTCCACCTGCACGGCGGAACGGCGCGATGCCGCAAGCCCGGCGGACTCAACTTCGAAGACGGTGCGCAATTCCAGCAGTTCGATTACCGAGGAGATCCGCCCCACTGCGAGATCATTGAAAGGCACTTCCTTGGCCGGCTTCACCTCAATGGCAAAAACGCCCGCTCCCTTGCGGGCCTCAACGAGACCATCCGCGCGCAGAATGGCGATGGCCTCCCGCACCACGGTGCGGCTGACGGAATATTCGCGTGTCAGCGCGCTCTCACTCGGGAGACGGTCGCCGGGACGGAACACGCCTTCAGACAAATCCCGCCGCAATGCGGAGCTGATTTTCGCCGCGAGCGATATTCCCGGCTTCGTGCTGCTCTCAACGTCCATTCCGGGCCACCTGTTTTAAACTTGTCTGGCATGTTAGCAAACACCCGCCACATTGCAAGGGCCGCGCTTCTCGCACCAACCTCGTTGCGAAGCGGCAATGTCGCAACAGCGGGATTTGCCCTCAGGCGGCCACCATGGCCGAACCGCTGGAAAAGCGGTTTCTGTACTCGCCCGGCGAGAGGCCGAGAATACGGTGAAATACACGACGGAAGGCAGCGGCATCCTCGTATCCCACCGACCAGGCGATCTGGTCTACCGAACGACGGGTGAATTCCAGCAGTTCCCGCGCCTTGCCGACACGAAGATGCTGGACATATTCGATAGGCTTCATACCGGTGGCGGCCTTGAAGCGGCGAAGGAAGGTTCGCTCCTCAAGCCCGGCATGTGCGGCCATATCGGAGACACTGGTCGCCCTCCCCGCGCGCGCCTGCAGCCAGTGCTGAACCTTCAGGATCGGCTCGTCGCCATGCGTCAGCCGCGGCGCAAAACTGCTGTAATGTCGCTGCTCCCGACCGGAGGGGTCGATCAGCAGGAACTTACCGGTCTCGATCATCACCGAAGGCCCAAGCAGCCGGTCAACAATGCGCAGACCAAGATCGGTCCATGCCATCAGCCCACCCGCCGTGATGATATCGCCGTCTTCGATGACGATCTTGTCTATCTCCAGGCGGATATCGGGAAAGCGCTCGCGAAACCGTTCCGCAAACAGCCAGTGGGTAGTGGCCGGCCGGCCGGCCAGAAGACCTGTCGCAGCGATGATGAAGGAACCGCCGCAACTGGCGGCCAGCGTCGCGCCCTGCGCATGCCGGTCCAGCAGCCAGCGGGCATAGGGCGCAGCCTCATCGATTTCGGCTGGCCCGGTCAGCCGGCCGGGTACGACGAAGATATCGGGATGCCCCGGCCTGCCCGGCTCAGTGTCATGACAACGGGAAAACTCACCGCCCTCACCCATGCTCCAGTGGCTGACGCGCAGTTTCGGCCCACCACGATCCTCTGAGAAGACCGACGCGATGGCAAAAAGATCCGTGATGCCGTGCACCATGGCGACCTGACAGTCCCGGTAGAGAACCAGACCGACTTCCAGCGCACTTCCCGCAACACCCGCCATGCCCCACATCCCCGTTTTGTCAGTTTCGGCTCGTTTTCTGTCAGAAGCGCCAATCCAGCCCCGGCTGTCTCCAGAGTATCTCTATTCCCACAGGACGCAAGCAAACCACCCGCAACAGGAGAGAGAGCCATGACAACGATAGTCACCAGAGACGGAACACACATCTTCTACAAGGACTGGGGTTCGAAAGACGGCCAGCCCATCATCTTTTCCCACGGCTGGCCGCTCAGTGCCGATGCATGGGACGCGCAGATGGTATTCTTTGCCAATAACGGTTTCCGCACCATCGCCCATGATCGCCGCAGCCACGGCCGCTCCGACCAGGTCTGGCACAACAACACCATGGATCAATATGCTGACGATCTGGCCGAGCTGATCGAACAGCTCGATCTTCACGACATCATTCTCGTCGGCCATTCCACCGGCGGCGGCGAGGTAACGCGCTATATTGGCCGCCATGGTACGGCCCGCGTCGCCAGGATCGCCCTCATCGGCGCAGTACCGCCACTGATGCTGAAGACGGAAAGCAATGCCATCGGCCTGCCGATCGATGTTTTCGACGGCATCCGCAAGGGTACCTACGACAATCGCAGCCAGTTCTTCAGGGATCTGACCATGCCTTTCTACGGCTACAACCGTGAAGGTGCTGTGATTTCTGAAGGTATTCGCGACGAGTTCTGGCGGCAGGGCATGATGGGCGGCCTCAAGGGCCAGCTAGACAGCATCCGCGCCTTTTCGGAAAGCGATTTCCATCAGGACCTGAAGGCTTTCGACAAGCCAACGCTCGTACTGCACGGCGACGACGACCAGATCGTGCCGATCGGCGCTTCGGCGCTCTCCACGGTCAAGATCGTCAAACATGCGACCCTCAAGGTGTATGAGGGCGCCGACCATGGACTGACACAGACCCATCAGGACCGGTTCAACGCCGACCTTCTTGCTTTCATCAACGCCTGAAACCACCAGACAAAGGAAACACGGGACATGACACAGAATACGTTTCTCATCACCGGCGCGTCCGATGGCATTGGCGCTGTTTATGCCGAGCGCCTCGCAAAACGCGGCCACGATCTTATCCTCGTGGCGCGACGCGCCGAAAAGCTGAAGGCGCTGGCCGAGCGGCTGGAAAAGGATCACCAGATCGCTGTCGAGGTTCTGGCAGCAGACCTTTCACGGGCGGAAGACCTCGAAAGGGTAGAGGCACGGCTGCGCGAGGACCGACGGATCACCGGTCTCGTCAACAATGCCGGTATTGCCGGAGACGGCGCTATCACGGAACTGGACCCGGCCCATGTCACGACGATGATCAATCTCAATATCCTTGCCGTCACCCGGCTTGCAGCGGCGATCGCACCGCGTCTTGCAGCAGATGGAAAGGGCACGATCATCAATATCACCTCGGTCACTGCCTTGATGCCGGCGGCATTTACCGCCGTTTATCCGGCGACCAAAGCCTTTGTGCTTGCCTTCACCGAGGCGCTGCACGCGCAGCTTTCCCCTTCCGGCGTTCGGGTTCAAGGTGTCCTGCCGGGCATCACCCGCACGGCCATCTGGGAAGAGGAACGTCTCGACGCCATTCCCGCCGCCATGGTCATGGATGCTCACGAGATGGTGGATGCAGCCCTGGCCGGTCTTGATCTGGGCGAGACGCTGACCATTCCTTCCCTGCCGGATACGGCAGACCTTGAAAATTTCCTTGCGGCCCGCGCTGCATTGAGGCCCAATCTATCGCATGCACATGCCGCCAGTCGGTATGGTGCAACCCAAACTGAATAGAGGGAGACGCATCATGATCCTCGGACTGACCATTCCCCAATTCACGACATTGCACGTTGCCTTGAGCCTCATAGGCATCGTAACCGGATTGATCGCCCTGCCCGCTTATGCGGCAGGGCGATGGATGCCGCGCATGATGGCGCTGTTTCTCGTCACCACGCTCGCCACAACGCTCACCGGCTTCCTGTTTCCAATCGGCAACTTCACACCGGCACTCGGCGTCGGCATCATCTCGACCATCATTCTGGCGGTCGCGCTGGTCGCGCTTTACGGATACGGTCTCAATGGCAGGGCGCGAACTGTTTATTCGATCACCGCCACGATGGGCCTTTATCTGAATATGTTCGTGCTGATCGTTCAGTCCTTTCTCAAGGTCGAGGCACTGAACGCACTGGCTCCGAACGGCAACGAACCACCATTCCTTGTCGCCCAACTCGCCCTGCTTGTTGCGGCAATCTGTCTTGGCTGGAAAGCGACGCGCCGCAAGCTTTTAGCCTGAAGCCAGCCCCCGCCCACACTCACCTGCGGGCTTCCCGGAAAAGCACACTTGCTCGATCCCCTTCGGGCAAGCTTGTGATTTCGTCGCGAACACAGGAAATCGCCACCTCTGAAATTTTCTCTTCCGTCTGTTGCCGCCGAACAATATACATTATATGATAACGTATATTAATTTAGAACAACAGGAGAAACCGATGAGTGCCGTGAGGATCAACGAACGTCTGACGGTCGCAGGCCAGCCGGATATCTCCGACTTTTCATCGCTTTCCGATCAGGGCTACAAAAGCATCATCAATGCCCGGCCGGATGGCGAAGAGCCCGGCCAGCCGGGCAATGAACATGAAAAAAGCGCCGCCAATGCTGCGGGTCTTGCCTACAGTTTCATTCCGGTCAATGGCCCGACTATTACCGAAGCCGATATTCGTGCCTTTCAGCAGACGATGACCGAGGCAAAAGGCCCCGTATTTGCCCATTGCAAGGGTGGAGCGCGAGCACTGACCCTCTATGTGCTTGGCGAAGCGCTGGACGGGCGCATGAAACAAAGCGAGATCGCGACTTTCGGCCAACAGCATGGTTTCGATCTTTCCGGCGCCGTCCGCTGGCTGGAGCGGCAGGCTGCGGCAAAGCCGCACGTCAAGGCTTTCTTCGATCCGAGCACATCGAGCGTGCAATATGTCGTTTCCGACCCCGCAACCCGGCGCTGCGCCATCATCGATCCGGTCTACGATTTCGACGAGAAATCGGGGGCGACCGGCACGGTGAATGCCGATGCCATTCTGGCCCATGTCAAGGAGCAACGCCTGGCGGTGGAATGGGTTCTAGACACGCATCCGCATGCCGACCATTTTTCCGCCGCCCACTATCTCAGCCAAAGAACCGGCGCGAAAACGGCAATCGGCGCCAAGGTCACCGGTGTGCAGCGGCTGTGGCAGGAGAAATATAACTGGCCCGATCTTGAAACAGACGGCTCGCAATGGGACAGGCTGTTTGAAGCGGGAGACCGGTTCAACATCGGCTCGCTGGAAGTTCGCGTGCTGTTTTCACCCGGACATACGCTCGCCTCCGTAACCTACGTGGTGGGCGACGCCGCATTCGTGCATGACACTCTTTTCATGCCTGATTCCGGCACGGCGCGCGCCGATTTTCCAGGCGGCAGCGCCAGAGAACTCTGGGCATCCATTCAGGACATCCTCGCCCTTCCCGACGAAACGCGGCTTTTCACCGGACACGACTATCAACCCGGTGGCCGCGCGCCCAAATGGGAAAGCACTGTTGGAGAACAGAAAAGCGGCAATCCGCATCTGGCTGGCATGACAGAGGAAGGCTTCATCCAGCTGCGCGAGGCGCGGGATCGCACCTTGCCGATGCCGAAGCTCATTCTGCACGCCTTGCAGGTGAATATCCGTGGCGGCCGCCTGCCGGAGCCGGGGGCCAATGGCAAACGTTATCTGAAGTTCCCGCTTGACGTGCTGGGGAGCAGCACATGGTAAAGGAAAACATGCGGAAACAGATACCTGATATCACCGAAATCCCGCTTGCCGAGATGGAGGAACGCGCAGTCGAGGTCGCCATACTCTTGAAGACACTTGCCCATCCCGCGCGGCTGATGCTCGCCTGCACGCTGGCGCAGGGGGAGTTTTCCGTTGGCGAGCTGGAAGCCAAGCTGGATATCCGCCAGCCCACACTTTCCCAGCAACTTGGGGTTTTGCGTGAGGCGGGCGTTGTTGAAACGCGGCGCGAGGCCAAACAGATCTTCTACCGGTTAACTGAGGAAAAAGCGGCGCAGCTGATCGAGGCTCTCTATACCATCTTCTGTGCGCCGGAGGAAAACCCGTGACAGCCTATTGGCCCTCTCTGTTCGGCGGTATGCTGCTCGGCCTCGCGAGTATTCTTCTGTTTCTCTTTAACGGCCGCATCGCCGGTATCAGCGGCATCCTGGGCAATGTGCTCGGCAAGGAACGGCGCTTGACGGATGTGGCCTTCGTCGCAGGTTTGCTGACAGGCCCCTATCTTTACGCCGCCGCATTCGGCCGCTTTCCCGCGCTCACCATATCTGCACCCTGGCCGCTGATCGTCATTGCTGGGCTGCTGGTGGGGTTCGGTACGCGCATGGGATCCGGCTGCACATCCGGCCATGGCATCATGGGTCTTGCGCGATTTTCCCGGCGCTCCATCACCGCCACTGCCATCTTCCTGATCACCGGTATCCTTGCCGCGACGATAACCGGAGCGCTGTCATGAAAAATCAGGTCATGGCGCGTTTCGTGGTGGCACTTGCGGCCGGGGCACTGTTCGGATTTGGCCTCTCCCTGTCCGGCATGATCGATCCTGCCCGCGTTTCAGGCTTTCTCGACGTGGCAAGCGGCCATTGGGATCCGAGCCTGATGTTCGTTCTCGGCGGTGCGGTTTTGGTCGCCGTGCCGGGCGTTCTGTTGTGCCGTTTCCTTGCCAAACCAGTTCTCAGTGCGGAATTTCACCTTGCCGCCAAAACTCGGGTCGACGCGCCGTTGGTTGTGGGCTCGGCTATTTTCGGCGCAGGCTGGGGGTTTGCCGGTTTCTGCCCCGGCCCGGCAATATCGGCGCTTGCTCTCGGCCTAATACCGGTCATTCTCTTCGTTTGCGCCATGATCGCCGGCATGCTCGTTCACGACCGAATCTACGCCAAACGGTAGGCATTTCCGCCTGGCCTGGACATGCGCGAGAGCAGCATGCTCTCGCGCATCGTCGCCGGATTACAGGTCGATCAGGCTTTTGCCCGTCATTTCCGCAGGCAGCGGCACATTCATCAATTGCAGCAGCGTGGGAGCGACATCGGCAAGGATACCGTCATGCAGCTTCGCGCCTTCAGGTCCGCCGAACAGGATCACCGGCACCGGATTGGTGGTGTGCGCGGTGTGCGGGCCACCGGTTACCGGGTCGACCATGGTTTCACAATTACCGTGGTCGGCAATCACCAGCATGGCGCCGCCAACCTTTTCCAGAGCGGCAACGACTGAGGCGAGCCCCCGGTCCACGGCTTCGCAAGCCTTGATCGCGGCTTGCAGATCGCCGGTATGGCCCACCATGTCGGGATTGGCGTAATTGGTGACGATGAGATTGTAACCCTTGCCGATCGCCTCGACGAATTTCTCCGTCACCTCAGGCGCGCTCATTTCCGGCTGCAGATCGTAGGTCGCAACCTTGGGAGACTTCGGCATGAAGCGGTCTTCGCCCACTTCAGGTTCTTCCTTGCCACCATTCAGGAAGAAAGTGACATGCGGATATTTTTCCGTCTCGGCCAGACGAAACTGCCGCAGACCCTGCTTGGCAACCCAGGCACCCAACGTATTTTCGATATCGCGCTTAGGGTAAGCCGTCGTCATGAAGGTCGCAAGTTTGGTGGAATATTCCACCATTCCAAGCAGCGCCGAAAGCACTGGCTTTTCACGCACGAACCCGTCGAAATCGTCCGCACCGATGGCAAGCAGGATTTCACGAGCGCGGTCGGCACGGAAATTCAGGCAGAAGAGACCGTCGCCGGATTTGAAGCCTTCGTAACCACCGATGACCGTTGGCAGGATGAATTCGTCCGTAACATCATTTTTGTAGCTTGCGGCAACGGCGCTCACCGCGTCCGGCGCATGTTCGCCCCGGCCGAGAACCATGGCGTCATAGGCCTTTTCAACACGCTCCCAGCGATTATCGCGGTCCATCGCATAATAACGGCCGATCACCGTGCCGATGCTGGCGCCTTGCGGCAGGCTTGCCGCAAATGCGGCGACGAAGCCCTCTGCGGACTGCGGCGCGACATCGCGACCATCGGTGATGGCGTGCACGACGACCTTCAAACCCAGATCGGTCAGCAGCTTCACCGCCGCCCGACCGTGGACGATGTGGCCGTGAACGCCGCCATCGGAAACGACGCACATCACATGCGCCACGCCGCCCGCAGCCTTCACCTTGGCGGCGAAATCGAGCATCGCAGCATTCCTGAAAAAGCTGCCGTCTTCGATAGCCAGATCGATCTGGCCAAGATCCATGGCGACGATGCGACCGGCGCCGATATTGGTGTGTCCAACTTCCGAATTGCCCATTTGCCCGGTGGGCAGGCCGACATTCGGGCCGAAGGTGGTCAGCCGCGCATTCGGGCAGGTGGCGAAAAGCCGATCCATGGTGGGCGTGTTTGCCAGTACTGGCGCATTGCTGGACGTGTCCTCGCTCAGTCCCCAGCCATCGAGAATAGTCAGGACAACGGGTTTGGGAGTGCTCATGAAAGGACCTTCTTCTTCATTCGGTTGCCGACGAACAGCGAAGCGCTGGGCACCGGAGCGCCCCCGTCCGCCACTATGATCATGATGAGAAAACACGCTTCTCGTTCTTTCTCTTCTATACTCGAAGATGGCGAACGCAAGCCTATACCGACACCGAAACAGTTCCGTGAAGCTGAAGTGCTTCACGGAAGAAAATCCTTTTCGAACGAAGCTCAGCCGTCGATGAAGATCAGCGCCGGCTTTTCCAGCAGCGCCTTGATAGCCTGAATGAAGACGGCGGCATCCCAGCCGTCGACGACCCGGTGATCGAAACTGGAGGAGAGGTTCATCATCTTGCGCGGCACGAAACCGCTGCCATCCCAGACCGGTCGCGTCACGATCTTGTTCACGCCGATGATCGCCACCTCCGGGTGATTGATGATGGGCGTCGAAACGATACCGCCAAGGGGGCCAAGCGAGCTGATGGTGATGGTGGACCCCGTCAACTCGTCCCGTTGCGCGGCGCCGGTGCGCGCCGCCTCGGCCACGCGCACAACTTCAGCAGCACACTCCCAAAGGCCGAGCGCTTCCGTGTGGCGAACGACCGGGACCATCAGCCCCGTAGATGTCTGCGTGGCTATGCCGATATGCACCGCTTCGTAGTGACTGACGACCCCTTTTTCGTCATCGAAGGTGGCATTCATGCCGGAATGATCGGCGACCGTTTTCACAAGTGCGCGCATCAGGAACGGCAGGATCGTCAGTTTCGGCTGTCCTGACCGGCGGTTGCCATTCATGGTCGTGCGCAAATCCTCCAGATCGGTCACGTCGATTTCCTCGACGTAGGTGATGTGGGGAATGCGGGAGACGGAAAGCGTCATCTTCTCGGCGATCTTGCGCCTAAGCCCTGTCACCTTCACCTCTTCGACAGCGCTATCGCGGGAAGCTATCGGCGCAGCGGGCCGCTCAGATTGCGACCGTGCGGTCAGAAATGTATCGAGATCGGCGTGGGTGATATGCCCGTCCGGCCCTGTTCCCCTCACTTGTCCGAGATCGATATCGAGATCGTCGGCGCGCTGGCGAACGGCTGGCGACGCCAGAGGTTTATGGTGTTCCACCTCAGGGGAAGGCGGCGCATCCTGTATTTCGCGGGCGGGCTGGATTTCAGCCGCTGGCGGCTCTTCCGTCATGTCGGATGGCGCTTCCGGCTCGGTCACATCCGCGGGGGCAGCAGCAACAGCGGAGGCATTGGTTTCGATGCGCACCAGCGGTGCCTTAACCGCCACCGTATCACCCACCTCCGCTGCCAACCATGTGACGATGCCCGCAACCGGCGAGGGGATTTCAACCGTCGCCTTGTCGGTCATCACAGCGGCCAGCACCATATCCTCGTGCACGGAATCGCCGGGTTTGACGTTCCATTCCACCAGTTCGGCTTCCGCCACACCTTCGCCGACATCGGGCATAGTGATAACAAATTCCGCCATCTTCAGGCCTCCATGACTTCGACGAGGGCGCGCCCGACGCGGGCCGGCCCCGGAAAATAATCCCACTCCTGCGCGTGGGGATAAGGCGTATCCCAACCAGCCACACGGACGACCGGTGCTTCCAGATGATAGAAGCAGTGTTCCTGTACCAGCGAAACGACCTCCGCACCGAAGCCTGACGTGAGCGTCGCCTCATGCACCATGACGCAGCGACCGGTCTTGGCAACGGACTTCACGATGGTGTCCAGGTCGAGTGGCAAAAGGCTGCGCAGATCGATGATCTCGGCATCCACGCCCGTTTCTTCCGCTGCGGCGAGCGCAACATGCACCATGGTGCCGTAAGCGATGACAGTGACATCCTGCCCGGCGCGGCGGATTTCGGCCTTGCCGATCGGAATGGTGTAATGCCCTTCCGGCACCTCGCCCATTTCGTGCTTCGACCATGGCGTTACCGGCCGGTCGTGATGGCCGTCGAAGGGACCGTTATAGAGCCGCTTCGGCTCCAGAAACATCACCGGATCCGGGTCTTCGATCGAGGCGATAAGCAACCCCTTGGCGTCGTAAGGATTGGAGGGAACCACCACCTTTAGCCCGCAGACATGGGTAAAAAGCGCCTCCGGGCTCTGACTATGCGTCTGCCCGCCAAAAATGCCGCCGCCGGTCGGCATGCGCAAGACTATGGGGCAGGTGAAATCGCCATTGGAGCGATAACGAATGCGCGCCGCTTCCTGGGTGATCTGGTCATAAGCCGGGTACATGTAATCCGCGAACTGGATTTCGACACAGGGGCGCAGGCCATAAGCGGCCATGCCGATGGCCGTGCCGACAATGCCGGATTCGCTGATCGGCGCGTCGAAACAGCGGGTCTTGCCATATTTGCTCTGCAAGCCCTGCGTCGCACGAAACACGCCGCCGAAATAGCCCACATCCTCGCCGAATACCACCACATCGTCACTGCGCTCCATGGACACATCCATGGCGCTGCGGACGGCTTCGATCATCGTCATTCTTGTCATGTCTCACCACCCTGCCTTCTGGCGCTGGCGGGCGAGATGCGGCGGCATCTCGGCGTAAACGCCCTCGAAAATATCCTTCTTTGGCGGCTTGCGGCCCTCATGCAGCGTACCGTGGCTTTCCGCCTCACGCTGCGCCTCAAGCACCTCGTCGGCAATTTCCGCTTCCGCCTGCCGGTGCCGCTCCTCCGACCAGACGCCGCGCAGGATGAGATGTTTCTTCAACCGCAGAACCGGGTCACCCAGTGGCCATGCCTCGGACTCGGTCTTGGGGCGATAGGCGCTCGGATCGTCGGAAGTGGAATGCGCGCCGACACGGTAGGTCACATATTCGATCAGCGTCGGTCCGAGATTGCGCCGCGCCCGCTCCACCGCCCAGCGTGCCACGGCATAAACGGCGAGATAATCGTTGCCGTCGACCCGGAGCGCCGGAATGCCGAAGCCCAAACCCCGCGCGGCAAAAGTGCCGGAGCCACCACGCGCGATGCCCTGAAAGGTGGAAATGGCCCATTGGTTGTTGACGATGTTGAGGATGACCGGCGCCTTGTAGGTGGAGGCGAAGACGAGCGCCGAGTGGAAATCCGATTCCGCCGTTGAGCCGTCACCGATCCATGCTGCCGCGATCTTCGTATCGCCCTTGATGGCAGATGCCATCGCCCAGCCGACCGCCTGCACATATTGCGTGGCAAGATTGCCCGACACGGTGAAGAAGCCATGCTCCTTCGAGGAGTAAAGAACCGGCAATTGCCGCCCATGCAGCGGGTCCAGTTCGTTGGAATAGATCTGGTTCATCATGGTGACGAGCGGGTAATCGTCGGCGATCAGCAGACCCGCCTGCCGGTAGGTCGGGAAATTCATGTCGCCTTTGGAGAGCGCCTTGCGGAAGGCGCAACTGACCGCTTCCTCACCCAGATGCTGCATGTAAAAGGAGGTCTTGCCCTGCCGCTGTGCCATCAGCATGCGGGCATCGAAAGCCCGCAGCCGCATCATGTTCTTCAGGCCGACGAGCAAATCCTCATCCGAAAGCAGCCCGGCCCACGGGCCGACAGCCTCACCCTGATGATTGAGGACGCGGATGATGGAATAGGCCAGATCGCGCATGTCTTCAGGTGCTGCGTCCACCTCCGGGCGTGGCACGGAGCCGGCCTTGGGTATCTTCACATTGGAGAAATCCGGCTGGTCGCCTGGCCGCACCGCTGGTTCGGGAACATGCAGGCTGAGATGCGTGGTTTCGGTAATATCCATTCTACTCCTCCCATCGCCATCTCCTCCAGACGACGAAACAATTTTCAGAGGTTTCGCGCGATGACCATGCGCTGGACATCGCTGGTTCCCTCGTAAATCTGGCAGATGCGTACATCGCGATAGATCCGCTCCACCGGATAATCCGCCATGTAGCCGTAACCGCCGTGAATCTGGATGGCGTCCGAGCAGACACGCTCCGCCATTTCCGAGGCAAAGAGCTTTGCCATCGAGGCCTCCGAAAGGCAGGGCTCGCCCGCTTCCTTCAGCGCCGCCGCATGCAGCACCAGTTGCCGCGCCGCCGTTATGCGCGTTGCCATATCCGCAAGCCTGAACGCCACGGCCTGATGCTCGATGATGGCTTGCCCGAAGGCCTTGCGCTCGCGGGCATAATCCCGCGCCGCCTCGAAAGCCGCCTGCGCCATGCCAACCGCCTGTGCGGCAATGCCGATACGACCGCCTTCCAGATTGGCGAGCGCGATGCGATACCCCTGCCCCTCTTCACCGAGCCGCAATTCGGCTGGGACCGCCATGTCGGTAAAGGCAATCTGGCAGGTATCCGAAGAATGCAGACCGAGTTTTTCCTCGACCCTGATTACCTCGTAACCGGGCGTATCTGTCGGCACGATGAAGGCCGTGATACCTTTTTTGCCAGCAGCAGGATCGGTGACGGCGAAGACGATGACGACATCGCCATTCTTGCCCGACGTGATGAACTGTTTTGCGCCGTCGATGATATAGCGGTCGCCATCGCGCCGCGCTTTTGTCTTCAGATTGGAGGCGTCGGAGCCGGCCTGCGGTTCGGTCAGCGCAAAACCGCCGATCCATTCGCCGGAGGCGAGTTTGGGGAGGAAACGCTGCTTCTGCTCTTCCGTGCCGAATTTCAGGATCGGCACGCAGCCAACCGAATTGTGGACGCTCATGATGGTGGAACAGGCGCCGTCACCGGCAGCGATTTCCTCCAGCGCCAGGGCGTAGGCGACAGCACCGGTTTCCGACCCGCCATAGTCCTCCGAGACCAGCATGCCGAGAAAGCCGAGTTCACCCATTTCTTTCAGCTCGTCTTTCGGGAACCGGCTTTCCCGGTCGCGCGCGGAAGCGCCGGGGGCGAGCCGCTCGCGGGCGAAATCGCGGGCCATGTCCCTGATCTGTTGCTGAGCTTCGTTCAGGATCATCTCCGCCTCCCTTCAGTGCCGCTCGACCGCAAGCGCAGTCGCCTCGCCGCCGCCGATGCAGACGGCGGCAACGCCGCGTTTCAGTCCGTGACGCTGCAAAGCGGCCAGCAACGTGACGACGATGCGTGCACCGGAAGCCCCGATGGGATGGCCGAGCGCGCAGGCGCCGCCATGCACATTCACCTTCTCATGTGGCAGATCGAGATCACGCATGGCCGCCATCACCACAACCGCGAAACTCTCGTTGATTTCGAACAGATCGACATCCTTCGCCGACCAGCCGGTTTTTTCGAACAACTTTGTCATCGCGCCGATGGGAGCCGTCGGATATCTGGCGGGTGCATCCGCATGGGATGCCTGACCGATAATGGTCGCCAGCGGTGAAAGGCCTCGTCTTTCCGCTTCGGAACGGCGCGTGAGAACGAGAGCGGCTGCACCATCCGAGATAGAACTGGAATTCGCCGCCGTCACCGTTCCGCCGTCGCGAAAGGCGGGCTTCAGCTGCGGTATCTTTTCCGGCTTTGCCTTCCCCGGCAACTCGTCCACGCCATCATCGCCAACAGGCGCGATTTCCGCTTCGAACGCACCTTCCTCTATGGCGCGTCGTGCCCGTTCCAGTGAGGCGAGCGCAAAATCATCCTGCATCGCGCGAGTGAATTGGTAGGCTTCAGCGCAATCTTCAGCGAAAGCCCCCATCAATCTGCCCTTATCATAGGCGTCTTCGAGACCGTCGAGAAACATGTGGTCGGTGAGCTTTCCGTGGCCAAGACGATAGCCGTTGCGGGCGCGGTCCAGCAGATAGGGGGCGTTGCTCATGCTTTCCATGCCACCTGCAAGCACGATGGAAGAGCTTCCCGCCGCAAGCTGGTCATGTGCCAGCATGATCGCTTTCATGCCCGAGCCACACATCTTGTTGATCGTTGTTGCGCCAACCGAGTTGGGAATGGCGGCGGCTATCGCTGCCTGTCTGGCAGGAGCCTGTCCCTGCCCGGCTGAGAGCACGCAGCCCATCAGCACATCGTCAATGTCAGCGGAAGAAATTGCAGCCCGTTCGACGGCCGCGCGGATCGCCGCCGCCCCGAGATCGGACGCCGCCACCGATTTGAATTCGCCCTGGAACCCACCCATAGCAGTACGGGCGGCCCCGACGATAACGACAGGGTCATGCACAGCCAAATTCACCTCCCTTGGTCATCCTCCCACCGAGAGAACGACCGTCATCGCAATCTCCTCCAGACCGCGACTGACGTGAACGCTATCACTATCTCGAATTCATTTCAAAGCTATTTTGATTGACAGTTTTTTGATTGGCGATATCTTTGATCCAACAATTAGTCATATCATAGAGCAAATGATCCATGATTGAGCTCGACAGTTTCGACCAGAAGATTCTCCATGTGCTTGGCGATGACGGGCGTGTGAGCTGGCGCGATCTGGCGGCCCGGATCGGGCTTTCCTTCACGCCGACACTGCGCCGCGTGCGCAAGCTGGAAGAAGAAGGCATCATTCGCGGTTATACCGCCGTGTTCGATGAGAACCGGTTGCTCGGCAATATGGGCGTCTTCATTTCCGTCACGCTGGAACGGCAGATCAAGGAAGCGCTGACGACGTTCGAGCACCATGTCGCCTCCATTCCGGAAGTGGTGGGCGGCTACCAGACGAGCGGCAGTTCCGACTATCTCATTCATGCCATGGTGCGGGATCTACCGCATTATCAGCAGCTTCTGGATTTCCTGACCACGGTTCCCGGTGTGTCGCGCATCCAGTCCAATTTCGCCATCAAGACATTCGTGCGCCGTTCCGCCGCCTTCACCGGAGGTGACGCGCCATAAATGAGAGTTGCCAGCACGGAGGAGGTGCTGGCCGCTGACGAGAGGGACGGAGATAAAAGGCCGTCCGGAGGAGGAGACGCGATGAGTTTGAACCTCGCCGCCATTTTCGATGCCGATCTCGGCCCGGAAATCGCAGCATTGCGCGACAGCGCAAGAGCATTCGCCGACGATGAAATAGCGCCGCTCGCCGCAGAAATCGATCGCAACGATCAGTTTCCGCGCCAGCTCTGGCCGCGGATGGGTGAACTCGGTCTGCACGGCATTACCGTTTCGGAGGAATTCGGCGGTGCTGACATGGGCTATCTCGCTCATTGCGTGGCGATGGAGGAGATAAGCCGCGCTTCCGCGTCCATCGGCCTGTCCTTTGGCGCCCATTCCAACCTCTGCATCAACCAGATTCATCGCTGGGGAACGGAAGAGCAGAAGCGGCGATATCTGCCGAAGCTGGTGTCGGGCGAGCATGTCGGTTCGCTTGCAATGAGCGAGACGGAGGCCGGCTCGGATGTCGTCTCGATGCGGCTGAAGGCGGAACGTAAGGGCGATGTCTATGTGCTGAACGGCACAAAGATGTGGATCACCAACGGTCACGAGGCAGACACGCTGGTTGTCTATGCCAAGACGGACATGTCCGCCGGTGCGCGTGGCATCACGGCCTTTCTGATCGAGAAAAGCTTCAAGGGTTTTCGCCCCGCACAAAAACTCGACAAGCTTGGCATGCGCGGCTCACCCACCTCCGAACTGGTGTTTACGGATTGCGAGGTACCGGAGGAAAACATCCTCGGGCGTTTGAACGACGGCGTGACGGTATTGATGAGCGGGCTTGATTACGAACGCGCCGTTCTGGCTGCCGGCCCTGTTGGTATCATGCAGGCGGCTATCGATCTGGTGCTGCCCTATGCGCGCGAGCGCAAGCAATTCGGCAAGCCGATCGGCGAATTCCAGCTGGTGCAGGGAAAGCTTGCCGATATCTATTCGGCCATGAACGCCTCCCGCGCTTATGTCTATGCCGTGGCGCGCGCCTGCGACAATGGCCGCATCACAAGGCAGGATGCGGCAGGTGCGATCCTGTTTGCCGCCGAGCGGGCGACGCGAGTTGCACTGGATGCGATCCAGCTTCTCGGCGGTTCCGGCTATGTCAATGAAAGTCCGGCCGGGCGGCTGCTTCGGGACGCCAAGCTTTATGAAATCGGCGCGGGCACCAGCGAAATCCGCCGGATGCTGATCGGCCGCGAACTGGTCAAAGGCAACGGGTGAGGAATGCGATGAAGCTTACATCCAGTCTGAACCGCGATCCCACCTTTTCCGCCAACGTCACCTTCATGTCGGGCCTGGTGGATGACCTGCGGCAGCATGTCGAAAAAATCTCCAAGGGCGGCGGCGACAAGGCGCGCGAACGGCATCTGTCACGCGGCAAATTGCTTGCGCGCGACCGGATAGAGGCACTGCTCGATCCCGGCAGTCCGTTTCTCGAATTCTCGCAATTCGCAGCATACGAGGTCTACGACGAACCCGTTCCGGCCGCCGGCATCGTCACCGGCATCGGTCGGGTCGCAGGCCGTGAATGCGTCATCGTGGCCAATGACGCGACGGTGAAAGGCGGCACCTATTATCCGCTGACGGTCAAGAAACATCTGCGCGCGCAAGAGATCGCTGCCGACAACCACCTGCCCTGCATTTATCTGGTCGATTCCGGCGGTGCGAACCTTCCCAATCAGGACGAGGTTTTTCCGGACCGCGATCATTTCGGCCGCATATTCTACAATCAGGCCAATATGTCGGCGGCAGGCATCGCCCAGATCGCCGTGGTGATGGGAAGCTGTACGGCTGGCGGGGCCTATGTGCCTGCTATGAGCGACCAGTCCGTGATCGTCAAAAATCAGGGCACGATCTTCCTCGGCGGCCCGCCGCTGGTGAAGGCCGCAACGGGCGAAGTGGTGAGTGCGGAAGAACTGGGTGGCGCGGATGTGCATTCGCGGCAATCCGGCGTGACCGATCACTATGCCCACGATGACCGCCACGCGCTTTCGCTGACACGAAGGATCGTCTCCACCCTCAACCGCCGCAAACGGGTGGAGCCGGATATTCGCGAACCCGCAGAACCGCTTTATCCATCGGAGGAGCTTTACGGCATCGTGCCCACCGATACGCGCAAGCCTTTCGAGGTGCGCGAGATCATCGCGCGTCTGGTGGATGGTTCCGAATTCGACGAGTTCAAGGCGCTTTATGGCACGACGCTTGTGTGCGGTTTCGCCCATATCCACGGTTATCCCGTCGGCATCGTCGCCAATAACGGCATTCTGTTTTCGGAATCGGCGCTGAAGGGCGCGCATTTCATCGAACTCTGCTGCCAGCGTGGCATTCCCCTGGTTTTCCTGCAGAACATCACCGGCTTCATGGTCGGCAAGGCCTATGAGGCTGATGGTATCGCGAAGGATGGCGCCAAGCTCGTTACGGCCGTTGCATCGGCTAAAGTGCCGAAATTCACCGTCATTATCGGCGGCTCCTTCGGTGCGGGCAATTACGGCATGTGCGGGCGCGCCTATTCGCCGCGCTTTTTGTGGATGTGGCCTAATGCCCGCATTTCCGTCATGGGCGGCGAGCAGGCAGCATCCGTTATGGCGCAAATCCGGCGCGACGGCATCGAGGCGGATGGCCGCCACTGGTCCAAGGAGGGCGAGGAGGCGTTCAAACAGCCGATCCGGGAAAAATACGAGCGGGAAGGTCACCCCTATTATGCCAGTGCAAGGCTGTGGGACGATGGCATCATCGACCCGAAGGACACCCGCCTCGTGCTCGGCCTTGGCCTGTCGGCCGCGCTGAACGCGCCGATTGAACCCACCCGTTTCGGCATATTCAGGATGTGAGGCGACAATGTTCTCAAAAATACTGATCGCCAACCGCGGCGAAATCGCCTGCCGGATCATCCGCACCGCCCGCAAGATGGGCATCCGCACCGTCGCGGTCTATTCGGATGCCGACCGCGACGCCATGCATGTGGCGCTGGCCGACGAGGCCATTGCGATCGGTCCTGCACCTGCCCGCTCGTCGTATCTCGATGCTGAAAAGATCATCGCCGCCGCACAGGCAAGCGGCGCGCAAGCCATTCATCCCGGTTACGGTTTTCTCTCGGAGAATGCCGGTTTCGCCGAAGCCTGCGCCTCTGCCGGCATCATTTTCATCGGCCCGACACCCGATGCCATCCGCGCCATGGGCGGAAAAAGCGAGGCGAAGGCGCTTATGGCGAAGGCGGGCGTTCCCGTGGTGCCCGGCTATCACGGCGAGGATCAGGCCGACGAAAAGCTTGCCGGCGAGGCAGAAGCCATCGGCTATCCGGTTTTACTCAAGGCTTCAGCTGGCGGCGGTGGCAAGGGCATGCGCGTTGTCCGTGAAAAGCGTGAATTTGCGGCAGAACTCGCCGGCGCAAAACGCGAAGCGCTCGCCGCCTTCGGCAATGACCGTATGCTGATCGAGAAATATCTGGAACGGCCGCGACATGTGGAGGTGCAGGTCTTTGCCGATGGCCATGGCAATTGTCTTTCGCTTTTCGAGCGCGATTGCTCGATCCAGCGCCGGCACCAGAAAGTCATAGAGGAGGCCCCTGCCCCCGGCCTGCCCGATACGCTCAGGCAACGCATGTACGACGCGGCGGTCGCCGCCGCCCGCGCCATCGACTATCGCGGGGCTGGAACGGTGGAGTTCCTGCTCGACCCGTCCGGCGCGTTCTATTTCATGGAAATGAACACGAGGCTTCAGGTCGAGCATCCGGTCACGGAATATATTACCGGGCTCGATCTGGTAGAATGGCAGATCCGTGTTGCGAATGGAGAGGCGCTGCCGGACGACTGGGGCAATCTGCGCATCAACGGCCATGCCATCGAGGCACGGATTTACGCCGAAGACCCGGCGCATGATTTTCTGCCGTCAATCGGCACGGTCAGCCACCTCGCCTTTCCGGAAGAAGGACCTCACCTTAGGATAGATAGCGGCATACGCACCGGCGACGCCATCAGCGTGCACTATGATCCGATGATCGCCAAGCTGATCGTCTGGGACTACGACCGTCCGTCTGCCGTGCGGCGTCTGCGTCTTGCACTCGAAAAACTGGCGATTTGCGGCGTCACCAGCAATGCCGCCTTTCTGACACGGCTTGCGGGGCTGGATGCTTTCGCCGCCGCCGAACTCGATACCGGCTTCATAGCCCGCAACGAAGCGGTGCTTTTTGCCCCCGGAGCCACGAGCGAGAACGAAATAGCTTTGGCCACGCTCGGCCTGCTTCTCTCACGCCGGAACGGGGCCAAGCCGCAGGCCGATCCTTATAGCCCTTGGAACAATACGAACTCTTTCCGCCTCAATGCGCCAGCGAGGGAAACCCTGCGTTTCGTCCTGGATCAACAGCCGGTCGATGTCGCCGTTACACATGAGCCAGATGGTTTTTCACTGGAGATCGGCACGCGGGCTATCCGCGCTCATGGCAGCATTTCACAAGACGGCACACTGCGGGCGACCGTCGATGGCAGGCAAAGGCAATGCCGTTTCTTTGCCAGCGATAACGGCCACGCGCTTTTTCTGGATGGCGAGCACTATCGCATCAGCCAGCCCGACCCCGTCGATGTAGCGGATACCTCCACCCATACCGGCGGTCTGGAAGCCCCGATGCCCGGCGTCATCCGCGCCATTCTAAGCAAGCAGGGCGCAGCGGTTGAGGCCGGTGACGCGCTTGTGGTTATGGAAGCGATGAAAATGGAGCACACTATCCGTGCGCCAGCAAAAGGCACCGTCACCGCCATCAACTGCGCCGAAGGTAATATGGTCGAAGCCGGCGCCATGCTGGTGGATTTCGAACCGGAGGGCGCATGAGATGGCCTTGCCCAAAACCGTCAAGATCGTCGAGGTCGGTGCACGTGATGGCCTGCAAAACGAAACTGCTGAGGTTCCCACCGCCATCAAGATCAGGTTGATCGAGCGGCTGGCTGCGGCCGGATTGGCGGCGGTGGAGGCAGGAGCCTTCGTTTCGCCAAAAAAAGTTCCGCAAATGGCAGGGTCGAAGGAGGTGCTTCTAGGCCTCAAACGACATCCCAATACCGGCTATCCGGCGCTCGTTCCGAATATCAAGGGTTTCGAGGCCGCCGTTGAAGCCGGTGTGACGGAGATAGCCGTTTTCGTGTCCGCATCCGAAGGCTTCAGCCAGCACAATATCGCCTGTTCGCGCGCCGAAAGCCTCGAGCGCCTGCGCGATGTTTCGGAGGCAGCGGCCAGCCGTAACATCCGCATGCGCGGCTATGTCTCCTGCATCGCGGGTTGCCCCTATGACGGCGCGGTCGCACCCGAAGATGTGGCGGCGATGGCCGAAGCGCTTGTCGCCATGGGATGCTACGAAATCTCGCTCGGCGATACGATTGGTGTCGGCACGGCCGGGCAAATCCGCAAGCTCATCCAACATGTATCGACCCGCATCCCGTGCGAAAAACTCGCCATGCATTTCCACGACACCTATGGGCAGGGCGTCGCCAATGTGCTGGCTTCGCTTGAGGAAGGTATTTGTGTGTTCGACAGTTCCGTGGCCGGGCTCGGCGGTTGCCCCTTTGCGCCGGGCGCAAGCGGCAATGTCGCCACCGAAGACGTTGTTTATCTCCTGCACGGGCTTGGCATCAAAACCGGCATAGACCTGATGGCGGTGGCGAGAACGGGAGACTGGATAAGTCGCCATCTCGGCAGGGTGAATGCGGCACGCGCAGGTAAAGCACTGCTTGCCGTAAAGATGGAGGATAATGCACATGGTGGGTGAGCTGTTGAGCGAGAAGCGCAAGGACGTTCTGTGGCTGACGCTTAACCGGCCGGACGTCCACAACGCCATGAACGCCGCGATGACGGACGCCTTGATGCATGCGATCCGGACGGCCTCCAGCGACGGCGACCTGCGTGCGGTTGTGATAACGGCGGCGGGCGACCGTAGCTTCTGCTCAGGGGCCGATCTGAAGGAAAGCGCTGGTGGCATGTTCCTCTCGCGAGACGGAACGAACCCCATCGCCAATGTGATGCGCGCTATCGAGACCTGCAACAAAATCGTCATCGCCCGCGTCAATGGCCGGGTGCTGGCGGGTGGGCTAGGCCTTATCGCGGCCTGCGATCTCGCTTATGCCGCCGATCATGCTGAGTTCGGCCTGCCGGAAGTTCGCGTCGGGCTTTTCCCGGCCATGGTGGCGGCGAAACTTCTGGCCAAAATACCGCTGAGCCGCCTCCACGAAATGGCCTATCTGGGGCAACCGGTCACCGCCGCAGAGGCCGAAGGCTTCGGCCTCATCAACCGCACGGCGCCACGTGCCGAACTCGATGGCGTGATCGAGGGAGTACTCGCCCGCTTGCGGCAGAACGCGCCGGGCGCAGTCGCCGCCGGAAAGGCAGCGCTGCTGACGATGCGCGACATGCCGGCCAGTGAACGGCTCGCCTTTGCCGAAAGCGTCATCGCGAAGATCAGCAGCAGCGAGGAGGCGCGCGAAGGCAGAGACGCCTTCGCTGGAAAACGCCCGCCGCTCTGGACTGGCGGGTCCTGAACCACCGCTCAAGGTCTTAATCGATATAATGCCCACAGCCGCGTTGACCCCGTTCGGCAAATCGAGTTCTATCCACCACCTTTCGCCGGAGGGCGATCGGGGAGCCGGAGGAGAACCTATGCGCCTTGTAAAAACCGTCGCCGAGTTGCGCGGTCTGACCGCCACGTTTCGTCGCGATGGCAAGACCGTCGGCTTCGTGCCGACCATGGGTTTTTTGCATATCGGCCATCTGACGCTGGTTGCCAGGGCGAAAGCGGAGAACGACGTGACGGTGGTCTCGATCTTCGTCAATCCGCTGCAATTTGGAGCCAATGAGGATCTTGCCCGTTACCCCCGCGATCTCGCCCGCGATAGCGCGCTGCTGGAAGAGGCAGGTGTCGACATTCTTTTCGCACCCGAGGTTACGGAGATGTATCCGCGCCCGATGCAGACCGTGGTGGATGTGCCGGAACTGGGAAGCCAGTTGGAAGGTGCGGTACGGCCGGGGCATTTTGCCGGGGTTACGACTGTTGTCACCAAGCTTTTTAATCTCGTGCAGCCGGATGCCGCCTATTTCGGTGAAAAGGACTACCAGCAGGTAACGCTGATCCGGCGCATGGTGGACGATCTCGCCCAGCCAGTCCGCATCGTTCCCGTCGCCACCGTACGTGAGGAGGATGGGCTCGCCTGCTCCTCACGCAATGTCTACCTGAGCCTTGAAGAGCGTGCCGCCGCCGTAATTGTGCCGCGCGCGCTTGATGAGGCCGAGCGGCTGTACGATGAGGGCTGCGACGACCCGGCCACTTTAGAAGCGGCGATAGAAAAATTCATCGCCAAGGAGAAGCTGGCGTTGCCCGAAGTCGTGGCGGTGCGTGATCCCGACACGCTGGCCCCCGTGGCTTCGCTGCAGGCGCGGCCTGTGCTGGTGGCACTGTTCGTGCGGGTCGGCAGCACCCGCCTTCTCGACAACCGCGTCATCGGACGTGATAAAACCGGCAAACAGGAGGCTGCACGATGAGCACGCACGCGAAACAGAAGCGGCTGACGACAGCCTCCATCAAGCAAATGAAAGGCGGTGCGCGCATCGTCTGCCTCACCGCCTATACGACGCCGATTGCCCGCCTGCTCGATCCGCATTGCGACCTGCTGCTGGTTGGCGATTCAGTCGGCATGGTACTTTATGGCATGGACACGACGGTCGGCGTCACCCTGGATATGATGATCGCCCACGGCCGCGCCGTGATGCGTGGTGTGGAACACGCCTGCGTCATCGTCGATCTCCCCTTCGGGACCTATCAGGAATCAAAGGAACAGGCGTTCCGCAACGCCGTGCGGCTGATGCAGGAAACCGGCTGTGATGGCGTGAAGCTGGAAGGTGGTGAGGAAATGGCCGAAACCATCGCCTTTCTCGTGGCGCGCGGCATTCCGGTGTTCGGCCATGTCGGGCTGATGCCGCAGCTGGTCCACACCGCCGGAGGTTTCCGCTCTCTTGGACATTCAGATGCGGAAACGCAGAAAATCTGGCGCGATGCGATTGCGGTCGATCAGGCCGGTGCTTTCGCCATTGTCGTGGAAGGTACCGTCGAGCCGCTTGCGCGCGAATTGACCGAAAAACTCTCCGTCCCGACTGTCGGCATCGGCGCATCACCGGCCTGCGATGGGCAGGTGCTGGTTTCCGACGACATGCTCGGTCTCTTCACCGATTTCAAACCGAAATTCGTCAAACGTTTCGCCGATCTGGGTGCGACCGTTTCACAGGCAGCGGCAGGTTATGCCGAAGAGGTGCGCTCCGGTGCGTTTCCGGGGCCGGAGCACACGTTTCAGGTCCGCAGGCAATCGCCTTCGGCGGAGTGAGGGAACGGCGCAGAGGAGTTGGTGAGGTGGTGACGGACACCTTCACCTTCGTCATGCTCGGGCTTGTCCCGAGCATCTGCTACCTATCTATTTTGTGAAATGTCGGCAGATCCTCGGCACAAGGCCGAGGATGACGTCGCGTTTGAGGCAAGGTTTGTAAGCAGGCTCGGATTCTCCGCCTGTCGCCTCAAACCCCAACCCCTAAACAATCCCGCCGCTGCCACCGACCGAAGCCGGGCGTTCCGCCGCAACCCGTTTGCGATAACCACTCGCTCGGTAGGTGGCAACAGGATCGATCGCGCCGCCCGCCAACTGCCTTGCTTTAGCGAGAACCGGCTCGACATCGGTGCGATAGGCCCGTTTCAGCGTATCGGAGGCCATCAACGCATCGTTGTCTTGCTGGTAGCCATCCAAAGCCGCGCGATCCACCAGCAGCGCCTGCGCATAGGCGCGGCGGATTTCGTTGGCACTGGAAATCAGGCTTTCGATTGGGTCGGTCACATTGTGCGACTGGTCGATCATATGGGCGGGATGGAAGCCCTTCACGCCACGATGTTCGGCATCTACCAGCTCGTTGAAGACGAGGAACAGGCGGTAAGGCTCGATGGAGCCGGCATCCAGATCGTCATCGCCATATTTCGAATCGTTGAAGTGGAAACCACCGAGCTTGCCGAACTGGATGAGCCGGGAGACGATCATCTCGATATTGGTGTTCGGCGCATGGTGACCGAGATCAACGAGGCAGAACGCCTTTTCACCGAGCGTATTGGCGATGAGGTAATTGGTGCCCCAATCCTGCACGACGGTGGAATAGAAGGCCGGCTCGAACATCTTGTGTTCGGAAAAGATGCGCCAGTCATCCGGCAGCGCCTTGTAGATATCGGCCATGGCCGCGAGATAGCGCTCGAAACTTCTGGTGAAATTGCTCTGGCCGGGGAAGTTGGAACCATCGCCCACCCACACCGTCAGCGCCTTGGAACCGATGGCTTTACCGATCTCGATACATTCGATGTTGTGCTCCACGGCTTGGCCCCGCGTTGCGGCATCGGTGTGGCTGAGCGAACCGTATTTGTAGGAATGGCTCTGATCCGGTGCATCCGAGAAGGTATTGGAATTCATGGCGTCGAAGCCGAGACCCAGCGTGTCGGCATGGTCCTTCAAACGCTTCGGGTCCTGCTTGTCCCACGGAATATGCAGGGAGACATTCGGGGTCGCCCGTGTCAGCTGGTTGATGACGGCGCAATCATCCAGCTTGTCAAAAATGCCGCGGGGCTCACCTTCGCCCGGAAAGCGGGCGAAACGGGTGCCGCCGGTGCCCACGCCCCAGGATGGAACAGCGACGAAGAATTCCGCGACCTTGGCGGTGACAGCATCGATATCGATGTTGCGGCGCGCAAGCTGGTTGCCCAGCGCATCGTAGTCGTCCTTCAGCGCGGCGGCGCGCTTGTCGTTTTCGGCCGCGATCACATCGGCGGCGATTTTGGTGTCGGTCATCTCTTCCTCCCCGGAATCGGTCCAGTGCATGCTCGATCATTGCCCCCTCCGTCATTCCGGCATTCAGCCGGGATGACGGATGTGAGACGTGCCGAAATTCCTACCGCGTAAAGCTCTGCGCATTGCCGGCATCGACATTGATGATATTGCCGGTTGATTTGGCCGACGCGTCGGACGCCAGGAAGTAGATCGCTTCGGCGATGTCTTCCGGGAATACATTGAGCTTCAGCATCGAGCGCTTGCGGTAATGTTCCTCCAGATCGGTCACCTCGATCTTGGACGAGGCCGCGCGCTGCTCGCGCCACTCGCCGTTCCAGATCTTCGAACCGCGCAGAACGGCATCGGGATTGACGGTGTTGACGCGAATGCCGGCTTCCGCCCCTTCCAGAGCAAGGCAACGGGCAAGATGGATTTCAGCCGCCTTGGCCGTGCAATAGGCAGAAGCATTGGGCGAAGAGGCAAGACCGTTCTTCGAGGCGACGAACACCACGTTGCCGCCGAGATTTTGACGCCTGAGTAGCCGGAATGCTTCTCGCGACACAAGGAAATAACCCGTCGCGAGAATATCGATATTCTTGTTCCACATGGCAAGCGTCGTGTCTTCCACCGGTGCAGACGAGGCGATGCCGGCATTGGAGACGAGAATATCCAAGCCGCCAAATTCCACGCTCGCTTCCGCAAAGGCGGAAATGACCGCGTCTTCCTGCGTTACATCCAGCCTGACGCTGCGCACCGCATCAGCACTGTAGCGCTTCGCGAAATCGCCCTTGGCCGCTTCCAGCGCCGCCTCGTCAATATCGGCGAGAACAACGCAGGCGCCCTCCGCTGCCAGCCTTTCCGCCGTCGCCCGGCCGATGCCGCCAGCGCCACCGGTGACAAAGGCCACGCGTCCGGCAAGGCTTTTCGGCTTCGGCATGCGCTGGAGCTTTGCCTCTTCCAGCAGCCAATATTCGATATCGAAGGCTTCCTGTTCGGGTAGGCCCTGATATTCGGACACGGTGGAAGCGCCGCGCATGACGTTGATGGCGTTGACGTAAAATTCACCGGCGATACGGGCGGTTGCCTTGTCCTTGGCGAAGGACAGCATGCCGACACCGGGGATCAGGAAAATCACGGGGTTCGGGTCGCGTATATCAGGCGAATTATCATGGCGGCACGCCTCATAATATCTGACGTAGTCGGCGCGGTATGCCTCTAGCGCCTTGTCGAGACCGGCTGTCAGCGCATCCACATCGGGATTTGCCGTATCGAGATCGAGGATCAGCGGGCGGATTTTCGTGCGCAGGAAATGATCCGGGCAGGAGGTGCCGAGATTTCCGAGCGGCTTCAGATCCTTCGAATTGACGAACTCCAGAACCGCGTCCTGATCATCGAAATGGCCGAGCTTGCGCTCCTCGCGGCCGATCCGACCACGGATTTCCGGCATCAACCGTGCTGCAATCGCGCGGCGTTCGGCAAGTGGCAGGCTCCTGGCAACGGCACCGCCGAAAATCGTCCTGCCTTCGGTCTTGGCCGCAAACCATTCGATCGCCTTGTTGATGATGGCGAGCGTCAGTTCGTAACATGTCTTGGCGTCGTTATCCCAGGTGAACAGACCGTGGCTTTCCAGCACAACGCCCTTGGCCTCGGGGTTAGCTTTTACAAAAGCCTCGAGATCGAGACCCAGTTGGAAACCGGGACGGCGCCAGGGAAGCCAGCCGATGTCATCGCCAAAGATCTGCTGCGTCAGTTCTTTCGAATTTTTGGAGGCGGCAATCGCGATGATCGCATCCGGATGCATGTGATCGACATGATCAAAAGGCACGAAACCGTGCAGCGGCGTATCGATGGAGGCGGCGCGTGGGTTGAGGTTGAAGGTGCAATGCGGCAGGAAGCCGACCATGCGGTCCTCATCCTCGACACCCTTGTAAATGCCCTTTAGCGCTTCCAGCTTGTCGAGATAAAGCGTCGCAAAGCCATCGAGCTTGATGGTACCGACATCGCCGCCTGACCCTTTAACCCACATAACGCGGACTTTCTCGCCCGTCAGCGGATCGGTTTCGAGCACCTTCGCGGATGTGTTTCCGCCGCCGTAATTGGTGATGCGCTTGTCGGCGCCAAGCAGATTGGAGCGATAAAGCAGCTTGCCAGGCTCATCGAGCGTTTTGGCATAGGCATCGTCCCAACGGCTTTCGAGAAGGCGGGATTTTCCCGTCATGTCTTCCTCCCAAGTCAAGTCTGCATTCGCGGTGCCGATATCGGCCCGCCTCCGTTGACGGCAGATATCGCGCATACAAAAGCATAATGTCAATCAAAAACGATCATAAATTTTCATGTTGCAGCGCGATATTGATTAATTTGATCGTTCTTGATTGACAACGTAAAGAGATTGCGAATAATCACAATCAGGAGGATCACATGCACGAACGCGAACGCCATCGCATCATCTTGAGCGCCACACAGGAAAAAGCTGTCGTGACGGTGCAGGATATTGCCGAACTGACGGATGCGTCGGAAGCAACGATCCGCCGGGATATCGCGTCCCTGCATGTTCAGGGAAAGTTACGACGCGTGCGTGGCGGTGCCGAAGCGGTGCATCCACCGCAGTTGGGCAATCTGGCCGCGCGACCGTTCCGCGTGTCCGAATCGGTCAACATCGACAAGAAACGCGCAATTGCGCGCAAGGCGGTTGATCTCTGTAATGACGGTGATGCGATCATCCTGAATGGTGGGACGACCACATTCCAGATGGTGCACTACATGGCGGCGCGACGGTTGCAGGTAATGACCAATTCCTTCGCGATTGCGGAGCATCTGGTCAAACATTCCAAATGCAATGTCAGCGTGCCTGGTGGCGCGATCTATCGCGATCAAAGCCTCATCCTGTCGCCCTTCGAAAACGATGCCATCCGCAATTTTTACGCAAGACGAATTTTTCTCGGCGCGCAGGGCATCGGCGCACTCGGCATCATGGAATCGGACGCGTTGGTGATCCAGAGCGAGCAGAAGCTGATGCGGCAGGCGGAAGAGCTGATCGTGATGGTCGATTCCTCGAAATTCAAAAAACGATCCAGCCTGATTTTATGCCCACTCGAAAACGTCTCGACCATCATCACCGATGACGGGATTTCGGATGAGGCGGCGCGGATGGTTGAAAATGCCGGCGTCGAATTGCTGATCGCCGGCGCAGCGGGGGATGGCAAGATAGCCAACCCGCCTGATGAGGAGGATTCCTCTTCGGTCGCTTGAGGAAGCACCGAAGAGAGGAACAGGTTCAAAAACGGGAGGAAAAGGAACATGAAACTTACACGCAGAACATTGACGAGCGTCCTGGCACTTAGCGCGGCGCTCTCCGTCGCGGGTCTTGGCGGCGTTGCCCAGGCAGCCGATGTGAAGATCGCGCTGGTGGTCAAATCACTTGGCAACGGCTTTTTCGAAGCCGCCAACAAGGGCGCGCAGGAGGCAGCAAAAGACCTCGGTGGCGTCGAGATCATCTATACGGGCCCGACCAGCACCACCGCGGAAGGCCAGATCGAGGTCATCAATTCGCTGATCGCGCAGGGCGTGGATGCCATCGCCATTTCCGCCAATGACCCGGACGCCGTAGTTCCGGCGCTGAAAAAGGCGGCGCAGCGCGGCATCAAGGTCATCTCCTGGGATTCCGGCGTGGCACCTGAAGGCCGCATTCTGCAGCTCAACCCCTCGTCCAACGCGCTGATCGGCAAGATGTGCCTGCAGCTTGCCGCATCGCACCTGGAAGGCGGCAAGGGCGATTTCGCCATCCTTTCTGCCACCACCACCTCCACGAACCAGAATATCTGGATCGATGAGATGAAGAAGCAGTTGAAGGACTTCCCCGGCCTCAACCTCGTTACCACCGTGTATGGTGACGACCTTGCCGACAAGAGCTACCGCGAAGCACAGGGCCTGCTTTCCTCCCATCCTGATGTAAAGGTCATCGTCGCACCGACGACGGTTGGCGTTCTTGCGGCCTCTCAGGCCGTGAAGGATGCGGGCAAGATCGGCAAGGTCTTTGTGACGGGCCTTGGCCTGCCCTCGGAGATGGCTGGCGCCATCAAATCAGGCGCAACCAAGGAATTCGCCATCTGGAACCCGATCGACCTCGGTTATTCCGCCACCCAGATTGCCTACCGCCTTGTGAAGGGTGAAGCAGACGGCAAGCCGGGCTCGGAAATCGAAGCCGGCCGCATGGGCAAGATCAAGGTTGGCGAAAATAGCGAAGCGGCCATGGCCGATCCCTTCATTTATGACGCCAAGAACATCGATCAGTTCTCGAAGATTTTCTGATCTGAATAATTTCCGGCAGTGCGAAGGCTAACCCCCTTTGTCCTGCCGGACATCTCCCCCTGAAGGGGGAGATCGATATGCCGCACCCGCTCGTTCCATAGGCAGGGTGTATCCGCTTGCCGATCTCCCCCCTTGTGGGGGGAGATGCCCGGCAGGGCAGAGGGGGGTGCCTCTCGCCGCTTCACTCAAAACCAACCGGTAAGACGGAATGATGCGTGCTGAAACCAAAATCTTAGACGTTACCGAGACTTCCAGCGCGACGCCCATTCTGGAAATGTGCGGCATCAGCCAGATATTCCCCGGCGTGAAGGCGCTGGATGGCGTCGATATCGCGCTTTATCCCGGCAAGGTCACGGCGCTGATCGGCGAGAACGGTGCTGGAAAATCCACGCTCGTCAAAATTCTCACTGGAATCTACCGCCCGAATGAAGGGGAAATCCTTCTCGATGGCCGGCCTGTCACCTTTCACGGCGCACAGGATGCCATCGATGCCGGCGTGACCGCCATTCATCAGGAAACCGTGCTGTTCGACGAGCTTTCCGTGGGCGAAAACATCTTCCTCGGTCATGCGCCCAAAGGCCGTTTCGGCCTCATTGACTGGAAGACCATCGATGCGCGCGCCGGGGTCCTGCTTGAACAGCTCGAAAGCACCATCGATCCGTCCATTCGGCTGAAGGACCTTTCCATCGCGCAGCGCCACCTCGTGGCAATCGCCAGAGCGCTTTCCGTCGAGGCACGTATCGTCATCATGGACGAACCGACAGCCGCCCTTTCCCGCAAGGAAATCGATGATCTCTTCCGCATCGTTGAAAACCTGAAGCGGCAGGGCAAGGCCATCCTGTTCATCAGCCACAAGTTCGATGAAGTATATGAAATCGCTGAAAATTACGCCGTATTCCGGGACGGAAAGATGGTCGGCGCGGGTAATCTCGCCGCCACCCCGCAGGACGAGATCGTGCGCCTGATGGTTGGCCGCGACGTGACCAACGCCTTTCCCAAGCAGGCGGTCACACTCGGCCCGACGGTTCTTTCGGTCCAAAATTATTCACACCAGACGGAATTTCGCGATATTTCTCTCGATCTGCGCAAAGGCGAAATTCTTGGCCTTTATGGGCTGATCGGCGCCGGGCGGTCGGAACTGTGCCAGTCGCTTTTCGGCATCACGCGCCCAGCCTCAGGACAGATTACCCTCAACGGCGAACCGCTCGTCATCCGTTCGCCGGAGGATGCGATCCGCGCCGGTATCGTTTATGTGCCGGAAGAGCGTGGACGGCATGGGCTGGCGCTGGACATGCCGATCTACCAGAACATGTCGCTGCCCTCTCTTGCCCGCACCTCTCGCAAGGGCTTTCTCGCCGCCGCAAACGAATTTGCTCTGGCGCGCAAATATGCCTCACGCCTCGACCTGCGCGCCGCCGCCCTGTCCGTGCCCGTCGGCACGCTTTCCGGCGGCAACCAGCAGAAGGTGGTGATTGGCAAATGGCTCGCCACGCAGCCGAAAGTCATTATTCTCGATGAACCCACCAAGGGCATCGATATCGGCTCCAAGGCCGCCGTGCACGGCTTTATTAGCGAGCTTGCAGCCGAAGGTCTCTCCATCATCATGATTTCATCTGAACTTCCCGAAATTCTCGGCATGTCCGACCGCGCCATCGTCATGCGCGAAGGCCTGATGGCAGGTCTGTTCGAACGCGCCGATTTTTCTCCGGAAAAGCTGGTGCGCGCTGCCACCGGCAACGCCTGAGAGGGGCAAAACCATGCAACGTTTTCTCAAAAATCGCGAATGGCTGCTGGCGGGCATCATCGTCATCATGATCGCAGGCTTTGCGCTGCGCGCGCCCGGTTTCGGTAAGCCGGCCAATCTCGTCAATATCTTCAACGACACCTCCATCCTCATCATCCTGGCGCTTGGCCAGATGGCGGTCATTCTCACCAAATCCATCGATCTTTCGGTTGCCGCCAACCTCGCCTTCACCGGCATGGCAGTGGCGATGACCAATGCCGCCTTCCCGGGAATTCCACTGCCGCTTCTCATCGCCATGGCGGTCGGCATCGGCGCGTTTCTGGGATCGATCAACGGCATTCTCGTCTGGTGGCTCGGCATTCCGCCCATCGTCGTCACGCTCGGCACGCTCACCATCTATCGCGGCTTGGCCTTCGTGCTGTCGGGCGGCGGCTGGGTGAATGCGCACCAGCTTTCGCCGACCTTCCTCAACGTGCCGCGCACCATGATCCTCGGCATGCCGGTTTTATCCTGGGTCGCCATCCTCATCATCGCCGGTGCCTGGCTGGTGCTCAGCCGGACCTCTTTTGGCCGCTCCGCCTACGCTTCCGGCGGTAATCCGGGCGCTGCGGTCTATGCCGGCATCGATGTCGGCCGCACGCGCTTTCTGGCTTTCGTTCTGTCGGGTGCACTGGCAGGACTTGCAAGCTATCTCTGGGTGTCGCGTTATGCCGTTGCCTATGTGGATATCGCCGCCGGTTTCGAACTCGATAGCGTGGCGGCAAATGTGATTGGCGGCATCTCCATTGCCGGCGGCATTGGCTCGGTGGCAGGCGCTGTGCTCGGCGCACTGTTTCTCGGCGTCATTAAGAACGCCCTGCCCGTCATCGGCATTTCTCCCTTCGCGCAAATGGCGATTTCCGGCGTGGTTATCGTGCTCGCCGTCGTCTTCAACGCCCGCGCCGAAGCTCGAAAAGGGCGCATCATCCTGCGCGACCGGGCGGCAAGCGATCAGGCCAAGGAGGCCGCAGCATGAGTACGAATTCTCAACCGGCGCAGAAGCCACGTATCATTCCAGACAAGCTCGGCACGCCGTTGCGCCGTCTCCTGGCAAGCTGGGAAGTGCTGCTACTCGGCGTCGCGATCCTCATCTTCATCGCCAATTCGTTTGCCTCGCCCTATTTCCTCAATGCCTGGAACCTGTCAGACGCGACCTTTAACTTCACCGAAAAGGCGATCATCGCCTTTGCGATGGCGCTTCTGATCATCGCTGGCGAGATTGATCTCTCAGTCGCCGCCATCATCGCTCTCGCCTCCACCGCAATGGGTGCGGCGGTGCAGATGGGTGTCGGCACGCCGGGGCTCGTCGCCATCGGCATCGGAACCGGGCTACTCTGCGGGGCGTTCAACGGCTTTCTCGTTGCTGGCCTCAAACTGCCATCCATCGTCGTCACCATCGGTACGATGAGCCTGTTTCGCGGTATTTCCTATATGGTGCTGGGTGATCAGGCCTATGGCAAATATCCGGCGGATTTCGCCTATTTCGGTCAGGGTTACGTGTACTCGGTCATCTCCTTCGAATTCGTGCTGTTCCTCGCCATGGCCGTCATCTTCGCCATTCTGCTGCACGCCACCAATTTCGGCCGGCAGGTCTACGTGATCGGCAACAATCCGTTTGCCGCCCGTTTTTCCGGTATTCCCGTCGAGCGGGTGAAATTCATCCTCTTCCTTTTGACCGGCCTGATGAGCGGCATCGCCGCCGTCTGCCTCACCTCGCGGCTCGGTTCCACCCGCCCCTCGATTGCTCAAGGCTGGGAGCTTGAAGTCGTGACCATGGTGGTGCTCGGCGGCGTGTCCATTCTCGGCGGCTCCGGCACCATTGCAGGTGTCGTCATCGCTGCCTTCGTCATGGGCCTCGTCACCTTCGGCCTCGGTCTTCTGAACGTGCCTGGCATCGTCATGTCGATCTTCGTCGGCCTGCTTTTGATCATCACCATCGCCATACCCATCGTTGTGCGCCGCCTTCGCGCCATCAGAGGCTAAGCCATGCCGGAATTAGAAAAACACGCTTTCAAGATGAAACTCTTCGCCGGCAAGCAAGCCGAATATAGACGGCGCCATGACGAGATATGGCCGGAACTGGTTGCTCTACTGCACGAAGCGGGTGTGAGCGACTATTCAATCCACCTCGACCCGGAAACCGACATCCTGTTCGGCGTGCTGACCCGCCCGAAGAACCACGGCATGGCAGCATTGCCCGAGCATCCCGTGATGAAGAAATGGTGGGCGCATATGGCTGACATCATGGAAAGCAACCCCGATAATTCGCCTGTCGCGACTGACCTTGTGACAGTGTTCCACCTGCCATGAATGACATGACAAAGCCACGCCGCGTCGCGGTCATCGATATAGGCAAGACCAATGCCAAGGTCGTTGTCATTGACACCCGAAGCGGCGAAGAGATAACCGGTGACAGGCGTTCCAACCCTGTCCTTCGTGACGGCATCTATCCGCATTACGATGTGGAGATGCTCTGGAGCTTCATTCTCACCTCTCTGCGGCGGTTCGCGGAAGAGCCGGGTTTCGATGCGATTTCCATCACGACCCATGGCGCGTCTGCCGCACTTCTTGACGAAAACGGCGATCTTGCCATGCCTGTGCTGGATTACGAGCACAGCTACCCCGCAAGCGTTGCGGAAGCCTATCTCCGCATCCGGCCGGATTTTGCTGAAACCGGCTCGCCCTCGCTTCCAGCCGGATTGAACCTTGGCGCGCAAATTCATTTTCAGAAAACTGCCTTTCCGCAGGAATTCGCTGAGGTGCGCAGCATCGTCACCTACGCGCAATATTGGGCGGGGCGGCTGACCGGCGTTCAGGCCACCGAGACGACCTCGCTCGGTTGCCATACGGATTTGTGGAATCCGCGGCTGAAGGCGTTTTCATCGCTGGTCGAGCGCTTGGGCATTGCGCACTTGATGGCGCCGGTGCGCTCCGCCTTCGATGTACTCGGGCCAGTCCGCGAATCGGTGGCGCTGGAAACCGGGCTTTCGGCGGATATATCGGTCTATTGCGGCATCCATGATTCCAACGCCTCGCTGCTGCCGCATCTGCTGCGGCGGCAGGGTGATTTTTCGGTCGTCTCCACCGGCACCTGGGTGGTGAATTTCGCCATCGGCGGTACGGCGGAGACGCTGGATCCCGCCCGTGATACGCTTTTGAATGTCGATGCCCTCGGGCGTCCCGTTCCCTCCTCCCGCTTCATGGGCGGCAGGGAATATGAAACGCTGACGCAACAATTCGGGCCTGCTCCGGACGAAGAAACCGAAGCCGCTCTCGGCGGCGTGCTCACAAGAGGCATGATGCTGTTGCCCAGCGTCGTCAGCGGTTCCGGCCCCTTCCCCGGCAAAACAGCGCGCTGGATTGCCGACGACAATGCCACGGTTGCGGAACGGCACGCGGCAGCGGCGGTTTATCTCGCCCTGATGACGGAGTTCAGTCTATCGCTCATCGGGCGGAAAGGCCCGATACTGGTCGAAGGGCCATTCGCCAGCAATGCGCTTTATCTCAAGGCGCTGGCAGGTTTTGCCGAAACTGAGGTCATCGCCGTCAGCGGCTCCACAGGCACCAGTGCCGGGGCAGCACTCCTCACCGGTATCAAACCACTTGCCGGTCGCGAGCGCCATTTCGCTCCCGATGCCATTGCAGGGCTTCCCGCCTATCGCAGCGAATGGCAGGCCCGTCTGGCTTGACGCAGGACGACAAAATGCGGCCGGGTATCCAGCCGCATTCCGTTTTGCAAAAGGATCAAGCCTTGATGAAGGCCAAGAGATCGGCGTTGAGCACGTCTGCATTGATGGTCAGCATGCCGTGCGAGAAGCCGGGATAGGTCTTCAGCGTACCGTTTTTCAGGAGCTTCACCGATTTCAGCGCAGAGTCCGCAATCGGCACGATCTGGTCATCTTCACCGTGCAGCACGAGTGTAAGCACGCTGATGGCCTTCAGGTCTTCGGTCTGGTCGGTTTCCGAGAATGCCTTGATGCCATCGTAATGCGCCTTGGCACTGCCCATCATACCCTGCCGCCACCAGTTCTGGATCACGCCTTCCTGAACGGTCGCTCCATCGCGGTTGAAGCCGTAGAACGGGCCGGAGGGCACATCGCGGAAGAACTGCGCGCGGTTTGCGGCAAGTGCTGAACGGAAGCCGTCAAAAACCTCCATCGGCAGGCCCTCGGGGTTGGCCTCGGTCTTGAGCATCAGCGGCGGCACGGCGGAAACCAGAACGGCCTTCGCGACGCGGCCTGCGGGTTCACCGTGTCTGGCAACATAACGCGCCACTTCGCCACCGCCGGTAGAATGGCCGATATGCACGGCATTTTTCAGGTCCAGCGCTTCTGCAACCGCAAAGGCGTCTGCGGCATAATGGTCCATATCGTGACCTTCGGAAACCTGCGCGGAGCGGCCGTGACCACGGCGATCATGGGCGACGACACGATATCCTTTCGAGAGGAAAAACAGCATCTGTCCATCCCAGTCGTCGGAGCTGAGTGGCCAGCCGTGGTGAAACACGATGGGCTGAGCATCCTTCGGGCCCCAGTCCTTGTAGAAGATGTCTGTTCCATCTGTCGTCTTAACAAAGCCCATGATCGTTTCTCCTTCGGTTGCGTTGGCATCTTCCGGTGCGATCTATGTTGTGCGCCGGTTTGATGGAGGGATGATGACGCAGGAAAACATCCGCAACAATTGCAACAATAATTCCGAATGAATTGCTGATCTGGCAATAATAGCCGTGCCGCCCGCTGTCTTACGCCCCGGTACCGGCGCTAACGGCACCGCGACCGAAAAGTTGCGACAGAAGACGCAAACGGATTGAAATAACCAACCGGGTAAGTTGCGTTTTAAATTGTGATCAACGGCGCACGGGCGCGGTCGCGACTGCACACCGCCGGAAACGAAACTCGCTAAGTTGTTCGAACTCTCAATCCACGTCGGGATCGTATTCCCTCGGGCTGTCGTCCTTGGAAAACAACACGCAAGGGCCGCGTGAACCGCGTGGATCATAGGCGTATCCCTTGGCGGTCAGTGCCTGCATGATGTCGCGAACACCTTCGAGGCCATAAAGGTGATCGTGCAGCTCGACGAATATCCGCTCCACGCCAGCAAGCTCGGCATTGCCGAGCAGATCGCGTTCCGCGCCCTCGATATCCATCACGAGCGCCGTGATGCCCCGGCTGGCGACAAACGCATCGATATTCTCGGACGAGATTTCGATGCGCCTTTCATAAGGACCCTGATTTTCGTCCATGGACGACATCCAGAGATCCTTGCGGACATAGAAGGGATAGGTACGCGGCTCGTCGGCCGTGAGAAGTCCTTGGGAAAACACGACATTGCCACGGCAATTTGCCTTGATCACCCGTTCCGCCAGTGCCGCTGTGGACGGATTGGCCTCGAATGCCCAAACGGAAACATCCTGAATACCGGCAATGATCGAGGTTATGATGCCGATGCCGGACCCCAGTTCCAATACGCGGTCGCCGGGCTTGATGGCTTTCAGGACGCTGCGGGCCTCTTTCGCCTCATAGCTGCCGTCGGTCAGCGCCTGCCATATGACGGGCGATACCTCATCGGAAGAAAGAGGCAGGGCTACTCCATGCACATCCAGAATTTCCATATTTCCCTAGCCCTTTCTCAAAACCCGGTCTCGTCAACAGAACGATCCCGCATAGACCGCGAATGCTCTACAGTATCGGTGCGACAACCGGTATTGGTTTTCGCCGTCGACGATGTATCCCACTGAATTTAACATGGCTTGCCCTGTTCGAAAGCAAACCCGTTCAAACGGAACTCCAGGCCACCAGCTCCTTGGCCGGCAACGGCCGGCTGATCAGATAGCCCTGTACCAGATCGCATCCCAGACGTTTGACCAGCTCATATTGCTCCTCCGTCTCGATGCCTTCGGCGATGGTGGTCATTCGAAGGCTGCGCCCGACGCCGACCACGAATTCGACGATCGCCAGCGCGTCGCGGTCGCTGGTGATATCGCGCAGGAATGACCGGTCGATCTTGATCTTGTCGAACGGCACGCCGCGCAAATTCGCAAGCGAGGAGTAACCGGTGCCGAAATCGTCCATGGCGATCTGGATGCCGACGGCCTTCAGCCGCGTCAGCGTGTTGATCGTCTGGTCGCTCTTGTTCAGCAGGATCGATTCGGTGATCTCAAGCTCGAGCCGGCTCGGCTCCAGCCCGCTTTTATCAAGGGCACCCATCACGTTCTGAATGAGGTTGGTACTGTGGAACTGAACCGGCGAGAGATTGACCGCCACCTTCATGTCCTCATCCCATCGCATCGCCTCGCGGCAGGCAGTCTCCATCACCCATTTTCCGAGCGAATGGATAAGGCCGGTTCGTTCCGCAACGGGAATGAACACGCTGGGCGGAACATCGCCGCGCACTGGATGTTTCCAGCGCAAAAGTGCCTCGAAGCCACAAAGCTTGCGGGTTTGCGTCGCCACCTGCGGCTGGTAATAGACCTCCATCTCGTCGTTCTGCAGCGCAGTCTGCAGATCAGCCTCGAAGGATTTCTTTTCGGTCAGCTGCTTTTGCATGCGGACTTTGAAAACACTCGCCCGGCCAGGGCCGATGGCCTTGGCTTCATAAAGCGCCAGATCCGCGCGCTTGAACAATTCATCCGCATCGACGGTACCATGCGATATGGCGATGCCGATGCAGGTGCCGATTTTCACCTCCTGCTCGCCGAGCTGGTAGGCCCGGCTGATCTGCTCGATAAGCTTGGAGGCGAGACGGCGCGCCGTGTCCTCATTAAGATCATCGGATACGACAGCGAATTCATCGCCGCCAAGGCGGCAAACCATGTCGTAATCACCGCCGATCCCCGAAAGGCGCTGTGCCACGGCCTGAAGCAAGGCGTCGCCCGAATCGTGGCCAAGCGTGTCGTTGACGTCCTTGAACCCATCAAGATCAAGCAGAAGAATGGCCGTCGTTCCATTGCCGCCGAAGGAGCGGCGCAACCGCTCGATCAGTTCCTGCCGGAACAGCGAGCGGTTCGGAAGGCCCGTCAGCGCATCATGATAGGCATCATGCTCCAGCCGGACATTCTTGGCCTGCAATTCAAGCGTGGCGGCGCGCAGATCATCGGTCAGCCCGCGCATGCTTTTCTGCGCACGGTTCAACAGATCGTTCTGGCGAAGCAGCAATATCACCAGCGCGATGCCGCACAGGATCAATCCGCCCGCAAGCGCGGTGTAGACGATATGCAGCTTGCGCACGTCCTCATGGGCCGTATCGATCAGATTGACGTCATAGGCGACCGACGACGAAGCCAGTGTCGTCATCGGCGCATCGAGCGAGCTCATCTCGGAGAGCAGATCCGGAACATCCCTTGGCTCCAGGGTGTTCATCTGCTGTTCCAGGCGGGCCAGAACCGCGTCAAGGCGGGTTACGAGATCCCGCCATTGCTGCTTTTCATTGATGAAAGCGCCGAGGTTACCCTGCTTCAAGAGCTCCAGGCGGCTTAGCATGATGTCCATGCGCAGCTGCAATTCGTCCCGGTCTATGACACCGGGACTGAGCGCAAAAACGGCCAATTTGTTCTGAAGGCGGAGATACTCCGCCACGGTCTGACTGACCGCCCACGAATCGTTATAGCGGGCAAATTTCTGCAGAGCGGTCTGACGCTCGGCAATGACGAAAGCGATATAGCCCGTTGCCAGGACGAAGCAACAGATGATCACCGCCACAAGTTTTCGCAAACGGCACCTTTATTCCACTATCAATTTGGCAACTTGCCATGCGGACCGCGAATAATAGGTCTGCTTCTGCAATTCCGGGTCGCTATCATAGGGATAGATGACAAACAGCGGACCCTTTTCGCGAACTGTCATGTAGTTGCCATCCAGCTTGATCGCGAGGATAACGTTAAATTTCTTAAAATCCTCAACCGGTATGGTGCTCACATAATCGTTGAGTGCAACTGCCGTTACGCTGGTGCCTTTTGCGCCGACGAGATCCATCAACTTTGCCAGTGACACGCCGTCAAAACGAACGCGGCCATCGTGCCAGGGCGTCGTGGTCTCCACCGTCACCATGCCCAATCCCTCCAGCATGTCGCGATCGAATACCGCAGCGCCATCGGCATTGGTGTTGGTGATGTTTCCGGAGATGGTCAATATCGGCTTGCCTTGCGGCTTGGCGATCGTCCCGGCCTCGGCACAGGAAAGCCACATGAGCGACAGAAACGCACTGAGAAGTACCCGGGCGAAACTCATACTCTTTCTCCATCTAGCGTTCAGGTCGAGGGGTTTTCGCCAACCTCTGAGGGTCAAGGGAACCGACGCTCGCAATATATATCAGGAATGAATGTTATATCCTTAGTGAGATTTTATCCGTATTTTCTCTAGGTTTTGAGTAAACCGTTTGGATAATTTTTCCGTCTTATTGTACTTTTTTACACTTCACGCCCTGTTATGACGCAAGCAACACTACAAGTTACGTCTTCGTATCAATCCGTCTGGTGCGACAAAGGCCAAATTGCGGCATATGCGTGATTGCTTAACAACAGCAACACATGATTCGCGCGTATCGGACAAGACCAATGCGCGTTCGGCATCCGCCTGCCTGTCAGGCAGGAAAGCCGAGAGACAAGTTTCGCATCACAGAAAAATCATGGCGATTGCCAGAGCGAACGGTTGAAACATACCGTACGCAACTTAATATAAGAGCTGTCATTTCCGTTTCCGGCATTTTCAGCTTCCTCTTGCCGGAAATGCCCAGACGCCCGTTCCGCGCAGCGCAAGCGGCGATACCGGATATATTCCGGTCAGGAAAATTCTGTTCACGTCTCCGGGCTGGACGGCACCCTGCCGTATCGGCCGCATCATGAAGGTAGTCCCTATGCACACCTATCCCGACATCAAACTTCTCATTGATGGCGAATGGCGAGACGCCGTTTCCGGCAAGACGATCGCCGTATCCGACCCTGCGACCGACGAAATCATCGGCGCGATCGCCCATGCCGAAAAGGCGGACCTCGATCTGGCGCTTGCCGCCGCCGAACGTGGCTTCAAGGTCTGGCGCGACACCTCGCCCTTCGAGCGTTCCAAGATCATGCGCAGGGCAGCCGACATCCTGCGCGAGCGCAAGGACAAGATCGCCTATATAATGACCCGCGAGCAGGGCAAGCCGCTGTCGCAATCGGCAACCGAAATCATGGGCGCCGCCGATACCATCGACTGGTTCGCCGAAGAAGCACGTCGCACCTACGGCCAGGTCATCCCGGCGCGCGCAACCGGCGTTTCCCAGCTTGCCATCAAGCTGCCGGTTGGTCCCGTCGCGGCGTTTACGCCATGGAACTTCCCGATCAACCAGATCGTCCGCAAGCTTTCGGCTGCCCTTGCCACTGGCTGCTCCATCATCGTCAAGGCCCCGGAGGAAACACCGGCATCGCCGGCGGAACTGATCCGAGCGTTTGTGGATGCGGGCGTGCCGGCGGGTGTCATCGGTCTCGTTTACGGCGTGCCATCCGAGATTTCGGAATATCTGATCCCGCATCCGGTCATCCGCAAGATTTCCTTCACGGGCTCCACGCCGATCGGCAAACATCTGGCAGCGCTTGCCGGCAAGCACATGAAGCGCGCCACGATGGAACTCGGCGGTCATGCGCCAGTGATGATCTTTGACGATGCCGATATCGAAAAAGCGATCGAGGTGACCTCGCTTGCCAAGTTCCGCAATGCCGGTCAGGTCTGCGTCGCTCCCACCCGCTTCCTCGTGCAGGACGGTGTGGCGGATCGCTTCCTTGAAGGTTTCGTGGAAGCCACGAAGGCGATCAAGGTCGGCAACGGCCTGGAAGAAGGTGTCGTCATGGGGCCGCTCGCCAATGAGCGCCGCATCCCAGCGCTGGAAGGCCTGATCAACGACGCCGTTTCTCATGGCGCGGAACTGAAGACCGGTGGCCGCCGAATCGGCAACAAGGGCAATTTCTTCGAGCCCACGGTGCTCGCCAACGTGCCCGTGACAGCCAAGATCATGAACGACGAGCCCTTCGGTCCCGTCGCCATCATCAACCGCTTCTCGACATTCGATGATGCCATCAACGAAGCGAACCGCCTGCCTTTCGGCCTTGCATCCTACGCCTTTACCAGCTCGGTCAAGACAGCGCATGCGCTCGGCCACCAGGTCGAGGCGGGCATGCTGACCATCAACCACAACGGCCTTGCGCTTCCCGAAGTCCCCTTCGGCGGCGTCAAGGATTCCGGTTATGGCACGGAGGGCGGTTCGGAGGCGGTTCAGGCCTATCTGGAGACGAAATTCGTCAGCCAGATGAGCTGAAGCTTTGGATGCAAGCTCAGGGCGGATGACAATATCCGCCCTGAACCTGAATTTGGCGAACCCGGAATCTCCACGCGTCGTCACCCCGGACTAGATCCGGGGTCCAGCGCGATCAAGTCATTGACCAAAAAAGACTACTCACCGCGCAGGCGCCCAGTGGCCGGATGCAGGATGCCGGATCAAGCCCGGAATGACGGAGTGAAAGACCTTCGTCAATCTGTGAAGAAGCAAGATCTGCTATGTCTTTTCTTCGGTAGTACCGCCTCCCTTGCCTCCGTCCTCATCATGCCCTACAAGAACAAAAAGTGAACTTAGAGAGGCACTATGAGCGAGACAGCGGCACCCGCGTTGAAGGAAATCTTCAACCACGAAAAACTGCGACACATCGCCGATCAGACCAAAGCCGTTCATGCGCCTTTCGATGTTCCCGCCTTCATGGCGCTTGCCACGACAAATCTCGAAGCGCTGGGCATCATGCAGCGCATGCGGCAAGTGGCGACCAGCCTGCACGCCACGCTTCCCGGCGACTATGCCCGCAACATCGAAATTTTGACAGCCGCAGCACCCGGGATAGGCAACGGTTTCGCGTCCATTTCGCTGCCAGAATATGTGGCGCTTTACGGTCTCGACGATTTCGATCTTTCCATGCAGGCGCTGCAATATTTCACCCGTTTCGGCTCCTCGGAATTTGCGATCCGCCATTTCCTGCAAAGGGATCTGGCCCGAACACTTGCCGTGATGGAAACATGGTCACGACATGACAACGAGCATGTGCGAAGGCTGGCGAGCGAAGGCTGCCGGCCGCGCCTGCCTTGGTCGTTCCAGCTCAAAGCCCTGATCGATGATCCCTCACCGGTAACCGCGATCCTTGATGCCATGAAAGCTGACGAGGCGCTTTACGTGCGCAAATCCGTCGCCAATCATCTGAACGACATCACCAAGGACAATCCCGCTTTCGTGCTGGCGCTCATCGGCACATGGCCGAAGGAAAACCCGCATACACGCTGGATCGTGCGGCAGGCCTTGCGTACTCTGGTCAAGAAAGGTGACGCTGCCGCGCTCGCCCATTTCGGTGCCCATAAGGAGGCTCAGATCGCACTTTCGGCGTTTCAGGTTTCTCCTGAAAAGGTCGCTCTTGGTAATCCGGTGCGGATTTCAGCTTCTTTCACCTCGACGGCAGAAAGCCCGCAGAAGCTGGTGATCGATTATGCCGTGCATTACGTGAAAAAGAGCGGTGACGCCTCCGCGAAAGTCTTCAAGTGGAAAGAAATCGAGTTGCAGCCGGGCGAAACATGCGCGCTCTCGATAAGCCGCGCCATGCGTGATTTCACCACCCGCAAGCACTATGCGGGTGTTCACAAGGTTGACCTGATGGTCAATGGCAGGCTGGCGGCCGAGGCCTCTTTCGAACTGCTGATATGAGGCTGGCGAGAGCGTCCCTCAAGCCGCCGGGAAAATCTTCGCACGGCGGATGATGACGGAACCGCGATCGCCTGCCGCGACATCATTTTCCGGCGGCACGTCGAATTCGAGGAGATCGCCGCCATCTGTGCTGGCAATCACCCGCCGCTCGCCTGCCCGGTCGAGAACCCGCGAAACCGAGGCTGGAATGCCCTCGTGCAGATCTTCCCATTCCAGGTCGGAGGGACGGGCATAGATCTCGACGGCGCCATCCGCCTGACCGTAGGAGAAAGGCAGTTCGTTGTCACCGACATAGACCTTGCCGCCGCGCGCCACGCCGGACACACGGTTGGCATCGCCGAGAAAGCGCATGACGAAGGCGCTGTTCGGCTGGCGGCAGACTTCCTTCGGCGTGCCCTGTTGCACGATCTCGCCCTGATTGAGGATGACGACGCGGTCAGCGAGATCCAGTGCCTCTTCCTGATCATGCGTCACGAAAATCGTGGTAATGCCCAGCGCGCCGTGAATTTCACGCAGCCAGCGGCGCAGGTCGCGGCGCACATTGGCATCCAGCGCGCCGAAGGGCTCATCCAGTAGAAGCACTTTGGGATCGACCGAAAGCGCACGGGCCAGCGCCACACGCTGCCGCTGCCCACCGGAAATCTGCGCCGGGAACCGGTCGCCCAGACCGTCAAGCTTGACCAGGTTCAACAGTTCCCTGACCCGCGCATCGATCGCGGCTTTGTCGCGCTTCACCTTCGACACCTTCATACCGAACGCGATGTTTTCATGCAGCGTCATATGCGGAAAAAGTGCGTAGTGCTGGAACACGAAACCGACGCCGCGATCGCGCACCGGAATATTGGTGGCGTCCTCGTCTCCAAAAAAGATGCGGCCGCCATCGCTATATTCGAGACCCGCGACCATGCGCAAAATCGTGGTTTTGCCAGAGCCGGAAGGGCCGAGCAGCGCCAGAAGCTCGCCACTTTCAATATCGAGCGAGACATCGCGCACCGCGCGGAATGTATCGAAGGTCTTCACCACATTTTCGAGGCGGATTTTCATGGGAATCAGGTCTCCGTGGCGATGGCGGCACCGCCGCTGGTCTTCTTGGCCCCGCGCCCCGCACCACGCCCTTCCAGCGCCACCTTGGCGATGATGGTGACGACGGCGAGCAGAGCGAGGATGGAGGCCGACGCAAAGGCGCCGGCCGTCTGGTAATCATGGTAGAGCAGCTCGATATGCAGCGGCAGCGTGTTGGTCTGGCCGCGAATATTGCCTGACACGACCGACACCGCGCCAAATTCACCCATGACGCGGGCGTTGCACAGAACGACGCCGTAGAGCAGTGCCCATTTGATATTCGGTAGCGTCACCGAAAAGAAGGTGCGCCAGCCGGATGCGCCAAGCGAGGTGGCCGCCTCCTCCAGATCGCGGCCCTGCGCCTGCATCAATGGGATCAGCTCGCGCGCCACAAAGGGTGCCGTGACGAACATCGACGCGATGACGATGCCGGGTAGTGCAAAGAGTATCTTGATATTGTGCGCATCGAGGAACGGCCCAAACAGCCCCTGCAGCCCATAAACGAAGAGATAGGCGACACCGGCAACGATCGGCGAGATGGAGAAGGGTATCTCGATCAGCACCAGCAGGAAGCGCCGGCCGGGAAAATCGAATTTGGTGATCGCCCATGCGGCCGCGACGCCGAAGGCCGTGTTGATCGGCACCGCAATCAGCGCCGTCAGCACCGTCAGCATGATGGCGTGGCGGGTATCGGGGTGGGTGATGGTGGCTGAGTAAACCTTCCAGCCCTGCGAAAAAGCCTCGACCCCGATGATGGTCAGAGGAGCGACAACCAGGAACGCGCCGATGACGAGCACAAAAGCGATCAGGCTACGGCGAACCCAGGGCGCGTCACCGACGCGCGGTGGCTTGCGATGCGAGGAAATGGCGCTCATGTCTCAGCTCCTCACCGTATAACGAAGCGCACGCGCCTGCAGGGCGTTGGTCACCGCCAGCATCACGAAGGCCGCGATGAGCAGCACGGAGGCGATGGCGGCGGCGGCCTGATAATCATATTCCTCCAGCCGGATGAAGATCAGCAGCGCCGTAATTTCCGTTGAAAACGGCTGGTTGCCGGCGATGAAGATGATGGCGCCGAACTCACCGAGGCTGCGCGCGAAAGAGAGCGAGAGACCGGCCAGCAGAGCTGGCGTCAGAAGCGGCAGGATGACCTTGCGGAAGATTTCGAGATCGGAACCGCCAAGCGATTGCGCCGCCTCCTCCAATGCCGGATCGAGGTCTTCGAGCACCGGCTGCACGGTGCGCACGATGAAGGGTAGACTGGTAAAGGCCATCGCCACCATGATGCCGAGCGGCGTATAGGCAACCTTGATGCCGAATTGCGCAAGCACCGAGCCGAACCAGCCGTTACCCGCAAACAGCGTCGTCAGCGCAATGCCGGCAACAGCGGTGGGAAGCGCAAAAGGCAGATCGACAATGGCATCGACAAGGCGCCAGCCGGGAAAGCGGTAACGCGTCAGCACCCAGGCAAGTGCCAGTCCGAAAACGACGTTGAACAAGGTCGCGGCCAGCGCGCAGAGCACGGTAACCCGGTAACTTGCGACGGCGCGCGGCGAAGAGATAATGGCCCAGTATTCGGCAGGGCCAAGGCTCGCCGCCTTGAACACCAGCGCCGAGAGCGGCAGAAGCACTATGATGGCGACGTAAGTGAGGGTAACGCCGAGGGACAATTTAAGCCCCGGCAGAACATTCCGCTTCAAACCCCGCCCCCATTTCATCATAAAGCGACCCGGCAGTTTCCCGCCGGGTCTTTTACCTGTTGCATATCGTCGTGATTAACGGCTGCCGTAGAGCGTATCAAGCGTCGCGCCGGACGCAAAATGCTCTTTCTGGATTTTATTCCAGCCGCCGAAGACGTCATTGACGTTGACGAGGCGAATGGCCGGGAACTTGTCCTTGAACTCGCCGACAACCTTTTCGTTGTGAACGCGATGGCCGAATTCGGCAGCAATGCGCTGGCCCTCTTCGGTGTAGAGGAAATCGAGGTAGCTCTTCGCCAGATCGCGCGAGCCGCGCTTGTCGACCACCTTGTCCACCACGGCGACCGGGAATTCGGCGAGCAGGCTGACGGAAGGCACCACGCCCTCAACCTTGTCGGCGCCATATTGCTTGGCAATGCCGCGGGTCTCGGCTTCGAAGGTGATCAGCACGTCGCCGATTTCACGTTCCACGAAGGTGGTGGTGGCGGCGCGGCCTCCGGTGTCGAAAACAGGGGTGTTGTCGAAGATTTTCTTGACGAATTCCTGAACCTTCTTCTCGTCGCCGTTGAACTTCTCCTTGGCATAGGCCGTGGCGGCGAGATAGGTGTAACGGGCGTTACCCGAGGTCTTCGGATTGGGGAAAACCACCTTCACGTCGTCACGTGCAAGATCGTCCCAGTCCTTGATGTGCTTGGGATTACCGGCACGCACGAGGAAGGAAGGGAAGGAATAGAACGGCGAGGCGTCGTTCGCGAAATTCTTCTGCCAGTCGGCGGAAACGAAACCCTGCTTCACCAGAAAATCGACATCCGTTACCTGGTTGAAGGTGACGACATCGGCTTCCAGACCCTCAACGATGGCACGCGCCTGCTTGGAGGTGCCGGCGTGCGACTGATCAACCGTGATACCCGGATGCAGCTTGATGAAAGCCTCGTTCTCGGCTGCGAAAACCTCACGGGCAACATCGTAGGAGGCGTTGAGAATGGTGGTCGGAGACTGCGCCTGCGCCGCACCTGCAAAAAGAGCGGCAATGGCAGTGCCGATGATGAGAAGACGTTTCATGAATACCCCCGGAAAATCGAATGGTCGTCAACATAACGGGGGGCGACAACGCCTGCGAGCAACAGCCGTGCGTTAAGCAGAAGCGTATTAGAAATTTCACCCAAGCAACATCAATTCGAAAGGCGATGATTTCATATATGTCCGCAAGCCGGATTTCTTTTGCGTTGCGCAATCTAAAGGCGGTGCTCGGGAAAGAGATTACCGGAATGTTTGGTAAAATATGGCAGAAGGTCTTCTTCACGCACCTCTTCCAGCTGTGCCGGTCGCCAGCGCGGATTGCGGTCCTTGTCGACCAGGGCCGCACGCACGCCCTCATAAAAATCATGACCCCGCAATATCTCCGTGCCGGCGGCAAATTCCCGTTCGAGGCATTCGATGAGGCTGGCGCTTTCCCGCCCCAGGCGCAGCAGCTTCAGGGTTAGTTTGAGACTGGTAGGGGAGCGTTTTTTGAGAATTTCCAGAGTCTCGCGCGAAAACGTATCGTCACGCTCCGAAAGTGCTGCGAAAATCTCCTCGACCGTGTCGAAACGGAATGCCGCGTCAATGATCTCACGGTGTGCCGACAGGACGCCCTCACCAGCTTCGACGGCATAAGTTCCGATTACAGCCTCGACACCATCAGGATCGAGCGCTTGTGATAGATTCTCCACCAAATCTGTAAGGCGCGCAGAAGGGACGAAATAATCGGCAAAACCGGCGTAGATCGCATCGGCAGCAGTGACCGCATTGCCTGTCAGCCCCAGCCAGGTGCCGCATTCGCCCGGCGCTCTGGGCAAAAGCCAGGAACCGCCGACGTCAGGGAAATAGCCGATACCGGTTTCCGGCATGGCAAGCTTCGTCCGCTCGGTGACTATGCGGTGGCTGGCATGGGCGGAAATGCCGACGCCGCCACCCATGACGATGCCGTCCATCAACGTGACATAAGGTTTACCAAAGCGGGCAATACGATAATTCAGCGGAAACTCTTCGCGCCAGAAATCCAGCACCTGCGGATCGCCCGCTTTGCCGAGATCGTGAATGATGCGAACGTCACCCCCCGCACAGAGCCCCCTGTCGCCTTCCCCTGTCAGCACCACGCAGGAAACGTCAGGGTCATCCTCGAAACGGTGAAGCGCCTGGAGCATGGCACGAACCATCGGCAGCGTCAGGCTGTTGATGGCTTTCGGACGGTTCAGGTGGATGATGCCGGCCCCTCCCCGTCTTCCGATGACGACCTGCGTCTCCGCTTCCGTTGCAACTTCCAAGGTCGCCTCCTCCGCTACCGTTCACCAGCCCATCTTGGAGGTCCGGGCGCGATCACGCAACGTTGATCTTGTCCTTCAGGAACGTCTTTCGCTCAAACCGCTTTCACCCGCGTAAAATGCCTGAAATCCGCTTTCGCAATGCAGCATGTTTGCTTGACGCCCGGAAAATCATGGCATGTAATGGAGTTTGAAATGCCGGCATTGATTCCTGTCGAGCGTGTGCCGGACCAAGCGGAATGTCGCCTTGTCAAAGGCGTTGTCAACAGCAACGGGAGACGAGCATGCAGGTTTCGGAACAAGAGTGGATCAGCAAACGGGCCTATACACTTTGGGAAAAGGAAGGCCATCCACATGGCCGTGACGCGGACCATTGGGAACAGGCAAAGCATGAATTTTCGCTGCTGAAGACATCGGAGGCGACAAAGCCTGCCCAGCGCAAGAAAGCAGCGCCGAAGACCGCTGCTGCGGAGCCGGAGGCAGAAGCCCCCGCAAAACCCAAGGCCCGCGCACGCAAGGCCGCAACCGCGAAATAAAAGTACTCTCGTGATAATCTGAACCGGCAAATGAAAAGCCCGACGAAATCTCGCCGGGCTTTGTCTGTTTATCGCGGATCGCAACCGGGATCACCGACCCGGCAACCGCCCTGAAAGTTTTCCGAGGCGGGCGCGCGGCGTGGATCATCCCACTGGCGGCGCTCCGGACGACGCTGGCCTTCGTCCTGATTTGGCTGGCGATCGCGATTGCGGTCGCGATTTTCTTCCTCGAACCGAGGACGGTCACCATCTCGACGCGGCCTGTCCTGGTTTCCGTCGCCCCGGTTTCTGTCACCCTGGTTCCAGTCGCCGTAACGGCGCTCCCAGCGGCCGTCATTCGGTCCACCGCCCTGACGCGGATCGCGCCATTCATCCCGGCGGCCATCACGCCATTCGTCGCGCGGACGCGGGCGTTCCCAGTCACCGCGCGGCGGCGGAGGCGCAGCATTCCAGTAACCGCCTGATGGCGGCGGACGACGCCAGCGGTCACGCTCGCGGTAGAAGTCACGGTCACGATAATAACGGTCCCAATAACGACCGGCTTCGAAGGTGATCACGGGAACGCCGAGATCGCGGTAATAACGCGGCTCAACGTAGACCCGGTTCTGCCTGAACGTCGTCTGGATGTAACGACCGGCGACCCAACCACGACCGCTGACGAAAGAGACGTCGCACCACGGCGTATCGGACAGGCAGCCATGTACCGTCAATGGTGCGCCGACCGGGATCACGACCACGGCCGGATAGGCTGTGCTCGGACCGGAG